>JAWXBL010000015.1:0-78021 GCA_034440075.1 Cytophagales bacterium | reverse complement strand
TGAATAGTGAACGGGCCATCCAGGTTAATATCCAAATCATGAGGATTTACTCCAAACTCAAAATGATGGTGATGGATCATAAAGATATTTTGATAAAGCTGGAGAAGCTGGAAGAAAAAAATTGGTGAACATGATGAGAACTTCAAGGTAGTATTCACCTATTTGAAGGAGTTGTTGAACCCGGATACAGAACCCTTGCGGAAGATTGGATTCAAGAGACAGGAAGAAGATTAGGCGGAGCGTCCCTCCCTTCGTTGGCGGTGGGCCGCCCCCTCGCCCGGAGCAGACTATCCCTTAACTTTTGCGAAGCCTACAACCAGCTTCCAAGATGCCCTCTTTGCGTCCTTTGCGAAGGCTTTGGGCCCATTGCGTTTAAACGACCTTGGGAAAGTAAAATGTAAAACCGGCCCGCCAGCTACTAGTCTCCTAACCCCAGCTACCAGTTTCTCCCACCTCCATGACCTTCAGCAGGTTACCCGTACCGCTTCTTCCGCCCGCGGAAAATGACGCAAGCATCTTTTGATTATTGATCAAAACGCATATCTTCATCCCCATCATCTATGAAGTTGTTTGTAGGAAGTACAAAATAATTTTTAGAGGTAATCAATGATGGAAAGCCCGGATGAAAACATAATCCTTTGGCCCCTCTTGGTGTATGGAGCGATCGTCCTCAGTCTGATCGGCGCCATATTGGGAATCTCCTATGTCCTCGGCCAGCATCACAACGACCGCGCCACCGGCACCCCTTATGAAGGTGGCATCCTGAGCCACGGATCCGCCCGCCTCCGGTTTTCGTCCCAATTTTATATGATCGCCATGCTCTTCGTCATCTTTGACGTAGAAACCATTTTCATCTTCGCCTGGGCTATTGCCTTCCGCGAACTGGGGTGGCTCGGCTATGCCGGCGTCCTCGTCTTTATCGCGCTGCTCGTCATCGTCCTCATCTATGAGTGGAAGAACGGCGCCCTCGACTTCGGCCCGGACGGAAAGAAGATCCTGAAGGCCTACAAGAAGCGCAACAAAGAAACCCCCGTCCTATGAAGTGGTGGCTGACAAATCCGCAGGAGCCTGCCGGCAACATCCAGGGAACCGGATCGATGGAAGAAACCGTACGTCAAAGCCTTGTCCTGAGCACGGTTCAGGATCTGCTAGGGTGGGGCCGCAAGAATTCAATGTGGCCCTTTCATTTTGGCCTCTCGTGCTGCTTTGTCGAAATGGCCACCAGCATGACCCCCAAATATGACGTCGCACGATTTGGAGCGGAAGTAATACGCGGCACCCCACGCGAAGCAGATGTGATGATCATCGCCGGAACGGTATTCATCAAGATGGCGCCCATTATCAAGCGCCTCCACGAGCAGATGATGGAGCCGCGGTGGGTCATCTCCATGGGCTCCTGCGCCAATTCGGGCGGGATGTATGATATCTACAGCGTCGTGCAGGGAGTAGACAAGTTCCTCCCCGTCGACGTATACGTGCCTGGCTGCCCGCCGCGGCCCGATGCCTTTATGGAAGGCCTCACGCTGCTCGCCGAGCGGGTGGGGCAGGAAAAGCGCCCGCTCAGCTGGATGATCGGCGACCAGGGGGTGATCCGCCCCGAGAAAATCTCGGTGAAAGCGCGCAAAGAAGAGCAACGCAAAAAGATGACACAGTTCCCGTCCCCGGACGGTATTTGAAAAGGAGAGATGGATTTTAACCCTTGAAAAAGAGAAGCATGAGATAGGGAGTACGAATAGATTTCGAAAGACAGTTAATACGGACGCATGGACCTCGGACCAACAGAACTCTTGCAGTTGAAGTTTGGTGAGGACAATTTCACACGGCAAGAAACCAAAGACGGGGTCGTCACACTTTGGGTTCCGCCGGGAAAAATTGTCGCGGTGCTCCAGTATCTCAAGCAGGCGATCCCACAGCCCTACCTGTTTCTTTTCGACCTCTCCGCCATCGACGAGCGCACCCGCAAGAAAGAACCCGGATATCCTTCCGATACGTTCACCGTCGTATACCACCTGCTGTCGTTCGGTCGCAACAGTTTCCTGCGGCTGAAAGTGGCCCTCTCCGGCGCCGACCCTTCCATTCCTACCATCACGTCGGTGTGGGACAATGCCAACTGGTACGAGCGCGAGGTGTGGGACATGTTCGGCATCCGCTTCGACGGCCATCCCAACCTCCGCCGCATCCTCATGCCCCTCACCTGGAGCGGCCACCCACTGAGAAAAGATCATCCCGCCCGCGCCACGGAAATGGGACCATTCGAACTCTTCGATGAAAAGCAGGACCGCGAACAGGACGCCCTGCAGTTCAAGCCGGAAGAGTGGGGGATGGAAACACAAAGCGAGGAATCGGATTTCATGTTCCTCAACATCGGACCGCAGCATCCGGGCACCCACGGCGTGCTGCGTATCATTCTGCAGCTCGACGGCGAAGACATCGTCGACGCCGTCCCCGACATCGGCTTTCACCACCGCGGTGCCGAGAAGATGGCGGAGCGGCAGACGTGGCATACCTACATCCCTTACACCGACCGGATAGACTACCTCGGCGGGGTAAACAACAACCTGGCCTATCTGCTGTCAGTAGAGAAACTGGCAGGCATCGAGATTCCCGAAAGGGCCAAGGTGATACGCGTGATGATGTGCGAGTTCTTCCGCATTGCGAGTCATTTGGTATGGTATGGAACGTTCTCCCAGGATGTGGGGCAGCTGTCGCCGGTTTTTTACATGTTCACCGACCGTGAAAAGATCTTCGACATCGTGGAAGCGGTGTGCGGCGGCCGCATGCACCCAAACTGGTTCCGCATCGGCGGCGTGGCACAAGACCTGCCCATCGGCTGGGAGGTGCTGGTGAAAAACTTCCTGGACTATTTCCCTGCCAAGCTCAGGGAATACGACAAAATGGTCATGAGCAATTCGCTGTTCAAGGCGCGGACGGTGGGCATCGGCATTTTCACACAGCAGGAGGCTATTGAATGGGGTGCCACCGGCGCCAACCTGCGGGCCACAGGCTCCGACTGGGATTTCCGTAAGAAGCAACCCTATTCCGGGTATGAAATGTTTGATTTTGACGTCCCTGTCGGGAAAAACGGCGATTGTTATGACCGCGCCGTCGTGCGAGTGGCGGAGATGCGGCAGAGCCTGCGCATCATCGAACAGTGCTACAAGAACATGCCAGCTGGCTCGTACAAATCAGATCATCCGCTGACGACACCTCCCATCAAGAAGCACACTATGCAGGATATCGAGACGCTCATCACGCACTTCCTCGGCGTAAGCTGGGGGCCGGTGATTCCTCCGGGGGAAGCAATGAGCTGCATCGAGGCGACGAAAGGGGCCAACGGATATTATGCAATCAGCGACGGCAACACATCGCCCTACCGGATGCGGGTGCGCGCGCCGTCGTTTGCACACATGCAGATGATACCCTACATCAGCCGCGGGTATACCGTGGCCGATTTGCTGAGTATCCTCGGCGCTATGGATTATGTATTGGCAGACATTGACCGATGAGTTGACATGCTGACGACCGAAGAAAAAAATGAAATCGAAAAAGCAGTAAGCCTCGTGCCTTACCGCAAGGCAGCGTGCGTCGAGGCGTTGAAAGTCGTTCAGGAAAAGCGGCGGTGGATCTCGGATGAAAGCCTGAAGGAGGTAGCCGACTACATGAAGATGACCGCGGAAGAGTTGGATTCTGTAGCGACCTTTTACAACCTTATTTTTCGCAAGCCCGTCGGCCGCCACATCATCCTCGTTTGCGACAGCATCAGCTGCTGGGTGATGGGTTATGAAAAAATCAAGGAGCAGTTGACGCAGGAACTGGGCATTGAGTACGGCGGTACAACGGCCGATGGAAAATTCACCATGCTGCCCAATCCGTGCCTCGGCACCTGCGATTGTGCACCCGCCCTCATGATTGACGGCGATTTGTACCGCAACATCACCGTCCAGCAGCTGCCTGAAATACTGCGTAACTATGAATAATGAACTTAAGTAAACTATAAACGCTTGGAAAAGCCGCTAACAGAACACATTCGGAAAGATCGGGAGCCCCTGACCCTGAAGGAGTATGAGCAGGCCGGCGGCTACCAGGCGTTGCGGAAAATACTGAAGGGCACGACGCCGAAAGAAGTGCAGACGCTGGTCACCGACTCCGGGTTGCGCGGTCGCGGCGGCGCGGGGTTCAGCACCGGCCTGAAGTGGAGTTTTGTTCCCATGAATGTGATCGGGACAAAGTACCTGATCTCCAACGCCGACGAGATGGAGCCCGGCACGTTCAAAGACCGGATCTTGCTAGAGTGTACGCCGCATCAGATGATCGAAGGGATGATCATCGCCTCGTTTGCCATCCAGGCGACGGAGTCATTTGTGTTTCTGCGGTGGGCATATAAGACCGCAGCGCGCGCCATCACCCGTGCCATCCAGGAAGCGTACGACGCTGGCTACCTGGGAAAAGATATTCTTGGCTCCGGCTTTCACCTCGACATGCATCTGCACACGGGCGTGGGACGGTACATGTGTGGAGAAGAAACAGCGTTGCTCAATTCGCTGGAAGGAAAGCGCGCCACGCCTAGGGCCAAGCCGCCCTTTCCGCAGATCAGCGGACTGTTTGGTAAACCTACTATCGTCAATAATGTAGAAACACTTTGTTGCCTTCCACCCATCGTCAATCACGGCGCGGAGTGGTTCAAAAAGTTAAGCCGCACGGGTGACGCGGGAACAAAATTGTACGGCGTAAGCGGGAAGGTGAAAACGCCCGGCGCGTGGGAGTTGCCGATGGGGGTGACCTTGCGGGAGCTTATCGAGGAATACGGCGGCGGGATGCAGGAAGGGCTGAAATTCAGAGGCGCTTTGCCAGGAGGGGCTTCCACCGACTTTCTGGTGGAAGAGCACCTGGACGTGAAAATGGACTATACCTCCGTGGCTGCAGCCGGCAGCCGCCTGGGAACAGGCACTGTGGTGGTTCTGGACGACAAAACGTGTCCGGTGGGCTTTGTGAAGAACCTGGAGCACTTCTTTGCCCAGGAATCCTGCGGTTTTTGCACCCCTTGCCGAGAAGGCATCCCCTGGGTGGAGAAAATCCTTGGATCTATTGATAAAGGGGAAGGGCGCATGGAGGACATGAACCTGCTCGAAATGCATGTCCGGGCGCTCGGACCCGGCAACACCTTCTGCGCCTTCGCCCCCGGAGCCATGGAACCCCTGCAAAGCGCCTTAAAATACTTCCGTGAAGACTTTGAAAGACACATAAACGAAAAGCACTGCCCCTGGCACACTCAACACGTCAGCACCTCAACACATTAACACATGAGCACTTATACCCTTTAACACTTATACACTTATACACTTATACACTTTTACACCCTAGCACATTACCACACATGCCCATCCTCTACATCGATAACACCCCGTACGAAGTAAGCCAGGGAAAGAACCTGCTGGAGGCCTGCCTCACGCTGGGCTTTGACCTGCCATATTTCTGCTGGCACCCTGCTATGGGTTCGGTGGGAGCATGTCGCCAGTGTGCGGTGAAGATCTTTAAAGATGAGAACGACACGAAAGGAAAGCTCATCATGTCGTGCATGGAGCCGGTGACTGCCAACCAGCGTATCTCTGTTGCCGACCCCGAAGCACGCGACTTCCGCGAACAGGTTATCGGTTGGCTCATGACCAACCATCCGCACGACTGCGCCGTATGCGACGAAGGCGGATCGTGCCACCTGCAGGACATGACGGTGATGACAGGTCACGCCTACCGGAAATTCAACTACAAAAAGAGAACCTACAAGAATCAAGACCTCGGCCCGTTCATCAACCACGAGATGAACCGCTGTATTCAGTGCTACCGGTGTGTACGTTTTTACAAAGACTACGCCGGAGGCCGCGATCTCGATGCCTTTGCGTCGCGCAACCAGGTTTACTTCGGCCGTCATGAAGACGGCGTATTGGAGAACGAGTTCAGCGGCAACCTCTCTGAAGTTTGTCCTACCGGTGTGTTCACCGACAAGACCCTCAAAGACCATTACACCCGCAAATGGGACCTGACGATGGCACCATCAATATGCCATCACTGTAGTCTCGGATGCAACACCATTGCCGGAGAGCGCTACGGCAGCGTGCGTATGATTGGCAACCGGTATCATGGTGATATTAACGGATATTTCCTTTGCGACCGCGGCCGCTTCGGCTACGAGTTCCTGAACGCGAAGGACCGCATCCGGAATCCAATGATACAAGGGCAGGTCGTGGATGGAGAAAAAATGCGGGCCGCTGTTGTCGATGCTGTACGGCAGCCGCGGGTGGTGGGGATCGGCTCGCCGCGGGCGTCGCTGCAATCGAACTATGCGCTGAAAGAGCTTGTGGGCAAAGACAATTTCTATCACGGCGTGTCGGAGGGGGAGCATGCCCTCGCTCACCTGGCGCTGGAAATACTTCAAAAGAATCCCCAGCGCATCGTTTCCATGAAGTCCGTTGAATCGGCCGATGCCATCTTCATCCTGGGAGATGATCTTACCAACACGGCGCCCATGATGGCGTTGGCCGTGCGGCAGGCGGTGCGCAACAAGCCGAAGGAGGCTGCAGACCAGGCAAAAATTCCCGGCTGGCACGATGCCGCTGTCCGGGAATTGGTTCAGGAAGAGAAGGGTCCGCTTTTCATCGCCGATGTGCTGCCCACTAAACTGGCCGATGTGGCGACCGGAGTATTCACCGGATCTCCGGATGACGTCGCCCGCCTCGGGTATGCGGTGGCCCATGTGCTTGATCCGGAAGCGCCTCCCGTCCAAGGGCTTTCTGCGGAAGACAGCAGCCTGGCACAGCAAATAGCGACAGCACTAGCCGGAGCTAAAAAGCCGGTGATTATAACGGGCACGTCTTCGGGACAGGCTCATGCGATACATGCCTCTTCCAATGTGCTGCTTGCCTTGCACAAGAAAAACAAGGATGCAGGGATTGTCATTACGCAGGCCGAATGCAACTCGCTCGGGCTGGCCATGATGGGAGGTAAGAGTTTGAAAGATGCTTTCAATGCCGGGTCCGTGGATACCCTCGTTGTTCTTGAGAACGATCTCTACCGGCACGATTCTACAGCGGCGGTCGACGCCTTTATGAAGCAATGCAATCAGGTAGTAGTCCTGGATCATGCAAACACTACCACGGTGCAGAAAGCGCACCTGGTCATTCCGGCCGGCGCTTTTGCAGAATCAGACGGCATCCTGGTAAACAACGAAGGTCGTGCACAGCGGTTCTTTCAGGTGTATGAAACGAAGAGCGACATTCAGGAAAGCTGGCGATGGCTGGCAGTAGTTGGCGCGGAGGCAGGAAAGGGGCGCATGGCTGAATGGAAGAATTTTGAGTCCGTCACGCACGCGATGGTATCTTCAGAGCCGCTGCTCCATGGTGCCGCGATGGTGACACCGTCGTCCGACTACCGGGTAGAAGGCCAGCGCATCCCGCGTGCTCCGCACCGCTACAGCGGACGTACCGCCATGACGGCCGACATCGCCGTGAGTGAGCCGAAGCCGCCGGAAGATCCGGACTCATCGATGTCGTATACCATGGAAGGCTTCCGGGGTCAGCCTCCGTCGTCGATGATTCCATTCTACTGGTCGCCGGGATGGAACTCGGTGCAGTCGGTGAACAAATACCAGGAAGAAGTCGGCGCAGCCCTTCGCGGTGGCGACCCTGGATTGAAACTTATTGTTGCCTTGGGTCAACACGGTGCACCGCATTACTTCAAAGACATTCCCGAAAAATTCAAACCAGAAGCGGGGCGTCTCCGGATCGCCAGGCTGCATCACATTTTTGGATCGGAGGAATTGAGTGCCCGCTCAGCGTCGGTAGCTCAGCGCATACAAATGCCGTATGTCATGGTAAACACAGCCGATGCCGTCGGTCTCACCGAAGGGCAATTGGTTTCCGTATCGTGGAATGGAAGTGAGGCAAGACTCCCGGTTCGGTTGAACCCTTCGTTTCCGAAAGGAGTGATGGGATTGCCTGCGGGTATGACGTCGGTGGCCGGGGAAGAAGCATGGGGAATAATAAGTAACGTGAAAGAATGAAGCAACAACCACATGGATAGCCCAATCAATCCGTGGATCATCATCGGCGCTGTGCTTGCGGGCCTGCTTACCGTGGCTCCCGGTTTGATCTGGCTTGAGCGCCGGCTGCTGGCGCTGTGGCAGGATCGCTACGGCCCAAACCGCGCAGGGCCTTTTGGAGTACTGATCGTGCTGGCGGATACCATCAAGCTGATGTTCAAGGAAGACTGGATTCCTCCCTTTGCCGACAAGGCGGTGTTTGTCCTGGCTCCGGCGATTGTGGCCGTCACGGTGCTGATGAGTTTTGTCATCGTGCCGTTCTCACCGGGATTCATTGTTGTCGATTTGAACATAGGCCTCTTGTTCTTTCTGGCGATGTCTTCCATGGGCGCCTACAGCATCATTCTCGGGGGCTGGGCTTCCAACAACAAGTATGCGTTGCTCGGCGCCATGCGGGGTGCGGCGCAAATGATTTCCTATGAAGTATTCATGGGGCTGTCGCTGATGGGGGTGGTGCTCATCACCGGGTCGTTCCGGCTTACCGACATCATCGAAGCGCAGCGCGGGATGTGGTTTGTCATTCCCCAGTTCCTGGGCTTCGTCACCTTTTTTATCGCAGGCATCGCAGAAACACACCGGCTGCCTTTCGACATCCCCGAAGCGGAGAGCGAAATTATCGCCGGCTTTCACTCCGAATACTCCGGGATGAAATTCGGGCTCTTTTTCGTGGGCGAATACCTGGGCATCACGCTGATCTCGGCCATGGTGGTGTGCATGTTTTTTGGGGGATGGCTGGGTCCGGACTTCCTGCCGCCCATTGCCTGGTTTGTGATGAAGACGTTCGCCTTCATCGCCTTGTTTATTCTTCTCCGAGCCTCGCTGCCGCGCCCGCGCTACGATCAGCTGATGGAGTTTGGATGGAAAATTATTCTTCCGATCACGCTGATAAACGTGGTGTTAACGGCGGGAATATTATTATACATGGAACAGTAAGTGAAAAGAAAAGTGAATTGATGGACTTAACGCAACAAAATGTTTAGCATCATCCGAAGCATGTGGCTTGTCTTCCTGCATATGTTCCACAAGCGGGAGACCGTTCAGTATCCGGAGCAGAAGAACAAACTCCCGGCCCGGTGGCGGGGGCGTATCGTCCTCACCCGCGACCCCGATATGGGCGAGCGCTGCGTGGGCTGCTACCTCTGCGCGGCAGCCTGTCCGGTGGACTGCATTTCCCTGCAGGCTACGGAAGATGAAAATGGGCGCCGGTATCCGGAGTTCTTCCGCATCAATTTCTCGCGCTGCATCTTCTGCGGCTACTGCGAGGAAGCGTGCCCCACCTACGCCATCCAATTGATTCCTGACTTTGAAATGGGAGAGTACGACCGCCAGAACCTGGTCTATGAAAAGAAAGACCTCCTCATCGACGGCCAGGGAAAATACGAGGGCTACAATTACTACAAGGTGGCCGGCCTGGCGATCGGCGGCAAAGGAAAAGGGGAGGCGCAAAACGAAGAGCCACCGGTGGATGTAAAAAGTTTGCTGCCCTGATCATGGAGTTGGCATTTTACATAGCGGGCGCCATAGCCATCCTCTCCACCATGCTGGTGATCACCCGGTACAACATGATTCATGCGCTGTTGTACCTGGTGGTTTCTTTCCTGGCGTTGTCCGTTGTGTTCTTTACCCTGGGTGCCCCTTTTGCCGCGGTGCTGGAAGTGATTGTGTACGCCGGAGCTATCGTGGTGCTCCTCATTTTCGTCATCATGATGCTGAACCTGAAAGAAGAGGCCGTGGACCAGGAGCGGGAATGGCTAACACCTGGGGTATGGGTAGGCCCCGGAATCCTGGCTGCCATTCTCTTTGCGGAACTGGTCTACATCATGATTACCATGAACACCGGAAGCGTGATTTACACCGACGTGGATGCACGGGCGGTGGGGCTCTCGTTGTACGGTCCCTACATCATCGGCGTGGAGCTGAGCGGGTTACTGCTCATGGCAGGGATTGTCGGTGCCTATCATTTGGGCAGGCAGAAGAAGAAAGTAGTGCACCGATTTCTTGAAAACGTAGAAGAATGAGCACGATACCTGTAGAACATGGACTGTTGTTGGCCGGCATTTTATTCATGCTGGGACTTGTCAGCGTGCTGATCCGGCGCAACATCATCTTCATGCTGATCTCCGTAGAGATTATGCTGAACGCAGCCGGACTGGCCTTTATCGTGGCCGGTGCCAAGTGGGCCCAGGCCGACGGGCAGGTGATGTTCATTTTTATTCTGACGATGGCGGCAGCGGAAGTATCGGTGGGCCTGGCCCTGATCCTGCAGATCTACCATCAATTGAAGACGCTGGATAGTGATGCGGCCAATAAAATGAAAGGATAACGATGTATCTGATAAATACCATACCGGTTATCTAATGGAGCTGCTCTGGTTGATACCGGCTTTACCATTCACAGGCGCGTTTGTGCTGATCGTGTTCGGATCTCGTTTACCGAAATCAGCAGTACCCCTGGTCGGTGCGGGTTCCGTTGGCATCGCGGCGGTGATCACGGGGATCGTAGGAATAGACTTCCTTTCCAGCGGACTGGCATCGTATCAGTATGAGGCTTGGCGGTGGTTGGACGTGGCCGGACTTTCCACGGCGTTTGCATTTCACCTCGATGCGCTGTCACTGGTTTTCCTTTTTGTAATCACGTTTGTCGGATTCCTCATACACGTGTATTCTGGTGAGTTTATGGCTGACGATAATGGCTACGCACGCTTTTTCGCCTACCTCAATTTATTTGTTTCTTCCATGCTCATCCTGGTGCTGGCCAACAATCTTGTTCTTCTTTATCTCGGATGGGAAGGCGTGGGACTCTGCAGTTATTTATTAATCGGCTTCTGGTACACCGAAGAGAAGAACGGCTACGCGGCACGCAAGGCGTTCATCATCACCCGCGTCGGAGACACGGCACTGGCCATCGGGTTGTTCTGGTTATTTCAGGAATTCAACACGCTCAACATTCAGGAGATAGGCACAGCTGCGCTTGCCACCTGGGCGGTGGGATCAACCACGGCGGTAATCATCGCGCTCCTGTTGCTCGGCGGAGCGGCGGGCAAATCGGCACAGCTGCCGTTGCAGACCTGGCTTCCCGATGCGATGGCCGGACCGTCGCCGGTGAGTGCACTCATCCATGCCGCCACCATGGTGACTGCAGGGGTGTATCTTATTACGCGCATGCATGTGGTATTTGAATTGGCGCCGCTGGCACAATTCACTGTCGGGGTCATCGGCGCCGTTACGCTGCTGCTCGCCGGATTCAGCGCCCTCACCCAATGGGACCTCAAGCGCGTGCTTGCCTACTCCACCATCAGTCAGATCGGGTACATGTTCCTGGCACTGGGCGTAGGGGCGTGGTCAGCCTCTATATTCCATTTTATGATCCACGCGTTTTTCAAAGCGCTCCTTTTCCTTGCAGCGGGCGCAGTGATCATGGCGCTGCATCACGAACATGATATGTTCAAGATGGGCGGCCTTCGAAAAAAACTTCCTGTTATCTACTGGACGTTCCTGATTGGCTCGGCGTCTCTGGCGGCGTTCCCGCTGATCACCGCCGGCTTCTACAGCAAAGACCAGATTCTCTGGCTGGCCTGGGCGGGTGAAGGAGGGAGCATGTGGTTTTTCATGGCTGCGCTGCTAGGGGCCTTTATCACCTCCATCTACACGGGGCGCATGGTCTTTGTAACTTTCTTCGGAGATGAGAAAACGCACGTCGCCCACGTACCGGGAAAAGGGATCACCATTCCGTTGGTGGTGCTCGCCATCCTTTCGCTGGCAGGGGGCTTTATTGAACTCCCGCACACGTTTGGTCATATCACTATTTTCTCAGACTTCCTAGATCCAGTGGTGCCAACCACGGTGTTGCGCGAAGGCGCCGAAGCAAGCGAGTGGATCATTCAGTTGATTGCTGCCGTGGTGGCCTTGCTCGGCGTTTACGTTTCCTACGTGTTCTATGTGAAGAAGCCGGCGCTTGCCGATGAAATGAAAAACAGGGGACAAGCGCTGCACGCTTTCTGGCTTGGCGGTTGGGGTTTTGATACACTGTACAACACCGTGTTCGTCCGGCCCTTTGTTTATTTGGCAACTGTCAACAAGCGTGATGTGATCGACCGCCTCTACGACGGCATGGTGTTGATGGCGGAGTGGTTTCACGCCCTGCTTTCAGCAACGCAAAACGGAAGGCTGCGGTGGTATGTGCTGGGCATTGTCATCGGCGCCTTGTTCATTCTCACACTAACTATACTGACCGGATAAAAATGAAACACAAAAATTCGATACAGAAGACACCGTGGTCCTGATAAACTTCATAGTGATCCTGATGGCCGGGGGAATCCTCGCCTGGGTGGTAAGCCGGTGGAGTGCCGCGGCCCCCAAGTGGATTGCGTTGGGCAGCATGGGGCTCAACCTCGTGCTTGTGATCGCAGTGTGGATGGAAAACTGCGTCGTGCACCCGGCTGAAGACAGCTGGATCATCAAATTGGACTATCAGTGGATCCCTGCCTTCGGAATCAACTTCTCGCTGGCCCTCGACGGCCTGAGCCTCCTCATGCTGATGCTCACATTCTTCCTGGGCTTCCTGGCCGTGATCACATCCTGGAAAGAAATCACCTACCGGGTAGGTTTCTATTACTTCAACCTGCTGTGGGTCATAGCAGGAATTACCGGGGTCTTCCTTACCACCGACTTGTTCCTCTTCTACTTCTTCTGGGAGGTGATGCTTATCCCCATGTACTTCCTCATCGGCATCTGGGGACACGAGAACAGGCAGTATGCAGCGTACAAGTTTTTCATTTTTACACAGGCGAGCGGGTTGCTCATGCTCCTGGCTATTGCCGGATTGTATTTCGTACACGGTGATCAGACCGGAAATTATACGTTTGGATATTTTCAATTGCTGGAGACACAGCTGTCGCCGGGCATGGAGCGATGGCTGATGCTAGGATTTCTCGCGGCCTTTGTTGTGAAGCTACCGATCGTTCCTTTTCATACCTGGTTGCCCGATGCCCATTCCCAGGCACCGACCGCGGGAAGCCTCATCCTTGCCGGATTGCTTCTTAAAACCGGTGCTTACGGATTGATCCGGTTTGTGCTGCCGCTGTTTCCACACGCTGCGCATGAATTCGGGACGTGGGGAATGGCGCTGGGAGTAGTGGGTATTATCTACGGGGCCATCCTGGCTTTTGGTCAGACCGATCTGAAACGACTTGTCGCCTACACCAGCGTCAGCCACATGGGATTTGTCATGGTGGGCGTGTTTGCCTTCAACGAACTGGCCATGCAGGGAGTGGTGATGCAGATGATTACACACGGGATAAGCACGGGAGCGCTCTTTATTCTGGCCGGCTCCATTTACGAACGGATCCACACGCGCGAGATTACCAGCATGGGCGGGTTCTGGATCAAAGCTCCGTTTATGGGGACGATCACGTTGATCTTTGTTCTCGCGTCGCTCGGGCTGCCGGGTCTGGGGAACTTCGTTGCAGAATTCCTCACGCTGTTGGGCGCCTGGCAAGCCGACCGATTACTGACGGTGCTGGCCACCCTCGGACTGGTAGCAGCCACGGCGTATTCACTGCGCATCATGCAGCGCGTGTTCCTGGGAATGAAATCAGGGGAGGCCCCGTTTGAAGACTTCTCACTGCGTGAAAAGATTATGATGGTACCGCTGGCGGTTGTGATTATTTTGCTCGGGGTCTATCCTCATCCCGTGTTCAGCACTGCCGAGAGTTCCATTGCCAAGCTCTTCAGTGGTTTCAGCCAGGAGCAGCCAGCGTCAACGGAGAAGCAGCTAAAAGAAGGAGGTGCCCATGAATAACGTGGAGATCATCAACCTGCTTCCGGGCATTCTCCTCGGCTGCGCCTCGGTGCTAGCGTTGATTTCGATCACGATCAAACGAAATCACAAATTCACCTACCTCGTCACGGCCTCCAGCTTGCTGGGAGTGTTTTACTTTTTGATCACCTACGCGGTGAACCGCACCATCACGCTGGAGCCGCTCTTTATCATCGACGGATTCGGACTCTTTAATACAGGCCTCATCATCATCAGTACCCTGGCGGTGGTCATGATTTCCTATCCCTACTTTGAGCAGCGCGAAGAGCGGAAAGAGGAATACTACATCTTGCTGATTCTAGCCACGCTGGGCGCCTCCATGTTGGTGATCAGCAAACACTTTGTCTCTCTTTTCCTGGGACTGGAAATTCTTAGCATCTCCTTGTACGGCATGATTGCTTATTTGCGGAAGCGTGAGCGTTCTGACGAGGCGGGAATCAAATACCTCATCCTTGCTGCTTTTTCATCGGCCTTCCTGCTTTTTGGGATGGCGTTGGTTTATGCGGAAGCGGGGACGATGGATTTTGAAGGGATTGCCGTGTACATGTTTTCATTGGATGAGTTACCCCTGATTCTGGTAACTGGATTTGGGTTAATCATCGTAGGCGTGGGGTTCAAGCTGGGGATTGTTCCGTTTCACCTGTGGACGCCCGATGTGTATGAAGGAGCTCCGGCCCCGGTGACTGCGTTCATCGCCACGGTGTCGAAAGGAGGAGTGATCGTACTCCTGGTACGCTTTTTCATGATTATCCAGGGCCATCAATACACGGTGCTGGTCACTACGTTCACCGTCTTGGCCATCGCTTCGATGTTCGTGGGGAATTTCCTGGCCCTGCGCCAGAACAATGTCAAGCGCATTCTGGCCTACTCATCCATTGCACACATGGGATATATCCTGGTGGCCTTCCTGGCAGGAGGGGAGTTGGGCGCTGAGGCAGTTTGCTTTTACCTGGTAGCCTATTTTGCAACCAGCCTCGGGGCGTTCGGCATCGTAGCTGTGCTTTCTGACGAGGAACGTGATGCCGAGCGACTGGAAGATTATAAAGGGCTGCTGTGGAGCCGTCCCTGGATCGCGTCGACATTTACGGCGATGTTGCTGTCGCTGGCTGGCATCCCGTTGACAGCCGGATTCATTGGAAAGTTCTACATCATCGCGGCCGGAGTGAGCACGCACCGCTGGCTGCTGGTGGTGATGCTTGCGGTGAACAGCGTGATCGGTCTTTACTACTATATCAAGATCATTGCCGTGATGTTTGAACGGCCGGAGGAGGGAAGGCCGGTGCTGCATCCCAAATTGTACTGGGTTAACCTCGCAACACTCCTCTTGCTGGCAGTGGTCACGCTGTGGCTCGGTATGAATCCGCAGGGAATGATCGATCTCATCCGCGAGTTCCTGGGCTCAACCTGATATATCGATTGGTATGGATTGAATATTTCCCTAAATTCACCTTGTTAAACTAAATTGAGGGCCATGCAATTTCACAAAAATGAACTCTTCCTGATCTACGACCCGCAGTCGAATGTGGGCCGACAGACGAAAGCCCTGGCGCTTGATCTATGCAGCCACATCAACGAGGTGAATGTGAAGCAAGAGAAGTTGTCGCCGACCTATTGGCGTGAAATTGTGACGATGCTAGGTGTTCATCCCAAAGACCTCATGGACCAGACCGATCCTGAATACGTCAAAAAGATTACCAATAACGAGTATACCATGGATGGCTGGCTGGAAATTCTTGTCCATGACGCGCACCTTGTGAAATACCCCATTGTCGTCTTTGATCAGTCTGCGGTGGTATGTCGCACCCCTACGGACATCAACAAATTGAAGGCCAAGCCCATAGAGAAGGTGCTCCCGCATCTCAAAAACTACCGCAAATAAAACGTGTAGTCCCACGGTCCGCAGCCATGACTTCCTTAAGCCGTAGAAATTTCAACCGACTCCTGTCGGGAGCTGCAATAGCGCCGTTCTTTCCTTTGCAACATATTTTGGCCAACAACTCACATCCTGGCGCCAGCAGTTGGCCGGGTTATTCCAGGGCCATTGTCATTGATTTCCTCGCCAGTCCGGGGCCGTTCAACACCGCCGAGCGGTTCACTACCCTTTCCCAGGATATGGTGAAGAATGCTGTGGCCTCCGGAATTACCGCTGTGAACCTGACGGTTGGAGGCGGGGGCACCGTGGAAGAGAACTTTGGCCGGATTGCCATGTGGGAGCGGGAGCTTGCCGCTAATCCGGATTCGCTGATGAAGATCCGCAGTGCGTCGGACCTATATATAGCCAAGGAAAAGAAGAAACTGGGTCTCATGTACGGCTTCCAGGATGCCTCCGTGCTCGGAACGGACCTGACCCGCGTCCAGCTATTCAGCAGCTTTGGCGTCCGGATTATTCAGCTCACCTACAACACACGGAACCTTATTGGCGACGGCTGCCTTGAGTCTGCCAACGGCGGCCTCAGTCAACTGGGGCGCAACCTGGTGGCGGAACTCAACGACAAACGGATCCTCATCGACCTGTCCCATTGCGGCCAGCAGACCACCGCCGACGGAATAAAAGCGTCTGCGTATCCTGTGGCGATCACACACTCCGGATGTACATCGGTAGCGCAGCGCCCCCGCAACAAGCGCGATGAAGAATTACGCATGATGGCCGACAAGGGGGGAGTGATCGGTATATATATGATGCCGTTCCTCACCATGGGCAAGCAAACGAATGACCAGGACGTTATCAAACATATTGAACATGCCGTCCGGGTTTGCGGAGAGGATCATGTAGGCATCGGCAGTGACTTGTCGATTACCCCGCACACGGTAACAGAGGATTACAAGCAGTCCCACCGGGAGTTCGTGGCCGGCCGCCAGAAGCTGGGGATCGCCGCTCCGGGCGAAGACCCGGATGTCTTCATGTTTGTGCCGGAACTCAATGCGCCCAACCGGCTGGAACTCATCGCGGACCGGCTTCTAAAGAAGGGGCACACGGAAGCCCGGGTGGAAAAGATCATAGGCGGCAACTCCGCTCGCCTCCTGAAGGAAGTTTGGGGCGGTTGATGGCCTGGCAATGGCCGCTCACGGTATACCTGAAACTTCCGAATCCGTATTGAAATAGTTAGTTTCACACGCTCAAATACGAATCAAATACCACTTACTATGAAAAGGAATCTACAAACTGTTTTGCTGCTGGCCGGAATGGCTGTCAGCATCGTGTCCTGGTCTCAGATGACCCTGCCCCCGGGCGGCCAAAACCAGCGCGGTGAAGTTTCTCAAAATATGGGCCTGGTGAAAGTCACCATTATATACAACAGTCCCGATGTTGCTGGTCGTGAAATCTGGGGAAAGTTGGTCCCTTATGGCTTGGCAAATCTCAATGCCTTCCGGAGCACCGAGAAAAATCCATCTCCGTGGCGGGGCGGCGCTAATGAAAATACGACCATTTCGTTTTCAAGCGATGTGGAAGTGGAAGGAAAACCCCTCAAGGGGGGGACGTACGGTCTTCATTTCATTCCGGGACAGGAAGAATGGGTAGTAATTTTCTCTTCAAATTCTACTTCATGGGGGAGCTACTTCTATAACCCCGGCGAAGATGTGCTTCGGGTGAGTGTAAAAGCCGCGCCCTGTGAGCACAATGAGTTCCTCACCTATGAGTTCACAGATCGGCTTCAGAATAGCGCTATAGCCCGGATGAAGTGGGAAAAGCTTTCAGTTCCATTCAAGATTACGGTGCCAAATGGCAATGAATTGTATGTGAGGAAGTTAAGAGAAGAAATGGTTGGCCCAAAGGGGTTCAACTGGCTCAACGGCGTATCGGCCATTAACTTCTGCGCGACTAACAAGATTAACCTGGAGGAGGCCCTTGGCTGGGCGCAGTCGTATGCCGACCGGAATATCAAGAATTTTCAGCTTCTGAATGCGCGGGCCAACGTGCTGCAGGGCATGGACAAGAAGGCGGATGCGGATGTGGTGATGAAGGAAGCCATTAACCTTCCTGATGCAAGTTCCGGACAAATTGTGGGTTATGGCAGGCAGCTCATTGGCCAAAAGCGCGAAAAGGAGGCCTTAGCAGTTTTTGATATCGCCTACAAGAGATTCCCTATGGTTTCCGGGGCGATGGTAGGAATGGCCCGCGGCTATTCCGCCATAGGTGATTCCAAAAAAGCGTTAAAGTTTGCCCAGGAGGCCCTCAAGGCAGAAACGGTGCCGGCGTCACGGACAACGATTGAGGGGCTAATTAAAAAACTGGAGAAGGCCGAGTCTATCAACTAATTTGAAACCCCGGATTTGGTGTCCCGTTTTCCAGCTGTTGAAAGGGTTCCGGACAAAGTGGCCTTCAGGTGCATGGAATCGTACGGTGCCATTAGGTTTCTGGAATCAAAAAAGCTATCTTTGTGGGGTTTTTTACGGGATAAGAGCCCAAACTGCGTAGCTGGAGGAACTAAAGGAGAAAACAATTGTTTCTGTGGTGATGGTCAAAACCGAACTATATGGCAAAATCGAATAATGCATTTATCAAGAAACAGAAGGAGGCCATTAAGCGTAAAAAGAAATTAGAGAAGGCAGAAAAGAAAAAAGAACGAAAAGAAAATTCAAAGGGGGGAGACCTCGAAAATATGCTGGTGTACGTTGATGAATACGGAAACTTCTCAACCGAGCCACCGAAAAATTTCCCATTGGGATCAGTAACTAAAATTAAACCATAAATAATTATTACCATGAAAGAGGGAACAGTTAAGTTTTTTAACAGCGAGAAGGGATTTGGCTTCATTAAGCCTTCCGACTCATCCGAAGATTTATTTGTACACAAGTCTGGACTCATCGATGAAATCAGAGAGAATGAC
This sequence comes from Cytophagales bacterium, assembly GCA_034440075.1. Taxonomy (GTDB): domain Bacteria; phylum Bacteroidota; class Bacteroidia; order Cytophagales; family Cyclobacteriaceae; genus ELB16-189. Next base: position 59,283 of record JAWXBL010000015.1, on the reverse strand, counting down.
AAAGTAAAGTTCGAAGTAGAGCAAGGCAAGAAGGGCATGAACGCAGTGCGGGTGGAGGTTATTCAATAGCCATAGCCAACTGAAATATAATTGCACAAGGTAGAAAGGCGCTTGTCATGGATAATCCAATCATGATAAGTGCCTTTTTATTTGCGTCCATTTTTCAGGAATTGGGCGAGGGAATAAAAGCGAGAAACCCGGAAATTGATTTACTTTACTATCATTGTATATCATGAGGCAGCTAAAAATAGTTAAGCAGATCACCAATCGCGAAAGCGAGTCACTCGATAAGTACCTGACCGAGATCGGGAAAGTCGATTTGATCACTGCAGAAAAGGAAGTCGAACTTGCCAAACGGATTCGCGCCGGAGACACGGTTGCCCTGGAGAAGCTTGCCTTGGCCAACCTCCGCTTTGTCGTGTCGGTTGCAAAACAGTACCAGAACAACGGTATGTCGCTGGGCGACCTTATCAATGAAGGAAACGTTGGCCTCATCAAGGCAGCGTCGCGGTTTGACGAGACACGTGGATTCAAATTCATTTCCTATGCCGTTTGGTGGATCCGTCAATCCATTATGCAGGCGTTGGCTGAGCAGTCGCGCATCGTGCGCCTCCCGCTAAACCGGGTTGGCTCATTGAACAAGATCAACAAGACATTTTCAGAATTAGAACAGAAATTTCAGCGCGAGCCTTCCGCCGATGAGTTGGCCGCAGTATTGAATATTACCACCGAGGAAATCTCCAACAACATGCGCCTCTCCGGTCGGCATGTATCCGTCGATGCACCATTTGTGCAGGGGGAGGAGAATAGCCTGTTGGATGTATTGGAAGATAAGCATGCCGAGAACCCGGATGCTTCCCTCATGGCCGATTCCCTCCGCAGGGAGGTGAGCCGGGCCTTGTCTACCTTGCCGCAGCGCGAGGCCGATGTGATGGCGCTCTATTTCGGGCTGAACGGCCAGCAGGCCATGACGCTCGAAGAGATCGGCGACAAGTTCGACCTCACCCGCGAACGGGTACGACAGATCAAGGAGAAAGCCACCCGCCGCCTCCGTCATAATTCCAGAAGCAAGACGCTGAAGTCTTATCTGGGATAGAAATCCTCAGAGTTTTTCTTTTTCAAAGATGACCTTTCCATTGAATATGGTCACGAGCACCTTCGTCTCAAAAATTTTCATAGGATCCGTCACAAAGAAATCATCCGACAGGATCAGCAAATCGGCGAGGTAGCCATCCCGGATTTGCCCTTTCTTTCCTTCTTCAAATGAGGAAAAGGCGCCTGCCCGGGTGTATGCCAACAAGGCCTGACCGATAGAAACCTGCTGTTGAACTTCCCACCCCGCCGGAGGAAAGCCTCCAATGGTCTTTCGATTGACCGCAATGTGAAGTCCGGTGATTGGATTGTGGTCCGTGCACGCCGGCCAGTCGCTGCTAAATACGAGGGTCGCGTTTTGATTAAGCAGCGCAGCCCAGGCAAACGAATTGGGATGACGCGCAGCACCAACGGCTTTTGACCATACGCCCATGGATTCCGGGTTGGCATGAATGGGCTGCATGGACGCCAGCACACCCAGCTGACCAAACCGTGGAATGTCTGCCGGCGAAACGGATTCGATGTGCTCGACACGATGCCTCCGATCGGCAAGTCCGTTTGTCCGGCCCGCATCTTCGTACGCATTCAACGCCTCCCGGATGGCGAGGTCGCCGATGGCATGCGTGTAAATCCGGAAGCCGCGCTTGTCAAATTCCTTTACCAGCGCCTTGTAGGTTTCCAGGGGGAGGGCAAAGTCGCCACGGGCACCGTCTTTCACATCATCGTATGGAGCAATCATGGCAGCGGTATGTGCCTCAATGACGCCGTCAAGCATGAACTTGATGGCATGGGCGGAAAGCATGGCGTTGTGTGAACCGATGCGGTCTTTGATGGCTGTATACTCTTCTATTTGCTCCGGCGTTGTCGAGGCGTTGGCTGAAAAGGAAGCCGCATAACGTGCTGTAAGTTCATTCGCTGCGAGCAACGTTTCATACAGCGATAATTCTTCGGGTGACCCGTTGGCATTCTGCAGGCTGGTTATTCCAAAAGAAGCGGCGAGTTTCAATCCTTGCCGGAGCGCCGCAAGTTTCTCCTCGCGCGACATCTCCGGAATGATGCTGGCTACCAGCGACTGCGCATCTTCGAGTAACGCACCCGTCGGGGTTCCCCGGCCATCACGAACCACCTTTCCGAAACCTTTCTGTAGGGTCGTCGACGGCTTAATATCTGCCAACTTCATGGCGCGCTGATTAGCCCATGCGCTGTGGCCGTCATAGGCGCGCAGGTAGACGGGTCGGTCGGAAATAATTCCGCCCAGCTGATTGACGCTCGGCAGCCCGTCAGTGAAGATTGTGTATTGCCATCCACGTCCTGTTATCCATTGCTTTTCCGGATTCTTTGCCGCGTATCCATTGACCCTGCTCACTACCTCCTGTGGCGAACGCACACCCGTCAGATCTACTTCAGACAAGCCCATGGACCCGCCGAGAAAGTGGATATGTGCATCGTTGAATCCGGGGATGACCAGCTTGCCATTCAGGTCGATGGTCCGCGTTGCCTTTCCGGCGAGGCGCTGGATTTCCGCTGAAGATCCCACCTTCAGAATGCGTTCACCACGGATTGCCACGGCCTCCGCAAAGGCGTTTTCGCCGGCTGCGGTCCACACCCGTCCGTTGACGAGAATCAAGTCAGCCTGGTCTGCGTCCGGCGTGCATCCATACACCGGAAGCAGCAGGATCAGGACAGTCCGAAGGAAAAACGTGAATGATTGATAAAGACGCATCGTGCACAAAGTTAACAACCCGTCCTACACCTTAGGTGTAGGACACGTTTGCATTTTTTCCTATCTTACCCTGCACGATAAATTTCGAGATTTATGGCAACATACAAGCTTCAAATCAATGGCAAGAGTGTACAGACTGATGCGGAATCAGACACCTCGCTGCTGTGGGTACTACGTGATAACCTGGGCCTGCTGGGTGCTAAATACGGGTGCGGTATCGGGCAGTGTGGCGCATGCACCGTTCATCTGAATGGGGTAGCTGTGCGGTCCTGTTCGCTGCCTGTTTCAGCCATAGGAAATAACAAGGTGACGACGATTGAAGGGCTATCGGTGAACGGCGACAGTCCGGTTCAGGCAGCCTGGCACGAGGTAGATGTGCCGCAATGCGGATACTGTCAGGCGGGTCAAATCATGACCGCTGCGGCCCTGCTGGCCAAGACCCCAAAACCAACGGTCGCGCAGATTGATGATGCGATGCATCCCAATCTATGCCGATGCGGTACGTATCACCGGATTCGGGAAGCGGTAGTTCTGGCCTCCAATAAAATGAAATAAGCATGTCAATAATCACTTCATCAACAAGGCGTAATTTCTTAAAAATCAGTGGTGTTACTGCTGGTGGATTGTTCCTTGGCTTTAATTGGGCCGATGCGGATGCAGGGGGATTTAATGCACTTTCTCCGGAGAAAGTGCTCAGCGGTGACATTAGCTTCAACAGCTACTTGTCCATTTCGCCGGAGGGCGTCATCACCATTTTCTCTCCAAATCCGGAGGTAGGCCAGAACATCAAAACGTCCTTCCCGATGATTGTGGCGGAGGAATTGGATGCCGATTGGACTAGGGTAAAGGTCCTCCAGGCCGTGTTGGACAAAAAATACGAGCGGCAGCTCACGGGAGGCAGCGGGGCTATTCCGCACTCCTGGGAGCGGTTGCGGAAAGCCGGTGCTACAGCCAGACACATGCTGGTCGAGGCAGCCGCAAAGCGCTGGAGTGTGCCTTCTGCGTCGCTGACGACAAACAAAGGGATGGTCATGCACAAGGAAACCGGCCGGACGATTGGCTATGGGGACCTTGCCACCGAAGCGGCATCCATCGCCATTCCATCGGACGTGCGCCTGAAAGACAGAAAAGACTTCAAACTCATCGGCACCGCCGTGAGAAATGTAGACAACGCGGACATCATTACCGGCAAGCCCCTTTTCGGGATCGACTTCTACCGGGAAGGGATGCTCTTTGCCATGATCCAGCGGCCCGTTTCATTCGGGATGAAACTAAAATCGGTTGATACTTCCGCGGCCAAGGCACAGCCCGGCATCGTGGATGTTGTTACGTTCAAGAACAATGTGGCCGTTGTTGGGAAGTCGACATGGGCAGTGAACAAAGCGCGCAAGCTGCTGAAGATCGAATACGAAAAGGAGGGTGCGATAGAAAGCACCGCCGATCACGACCGAATTCTTAAAGAACTGCTGGACAGCCCTGACGCCACTTCGCGCCGAAAGGACGGTGATGTGGATGCAGCCTTCCAAGCCGCATCCCAAATCGTTCGGAGCGAATATCAGTGCCCGTTCCTTCCACACAATCCGTTGGAGCCGATGAACTTCTTCGCCCACGTACGGGAAGATGGCGTGGAGTTGGTAGGGCCAACACAAACACCGGAGCTGGCGCGAACCGAAACGGCAAAATTGTTGGGCATTTCACCGGATAAGATTACACTCGAATTGACAAGACTTGGCGGCGGTTTTGGCCGCCGGCTAAAGGCGGATTATGTGCTTGAGGCCGTCGAGCTTTCTAGCATCATCAAAGCCCCGGTCAAAGTAATCTGGACACGCGAGGACGACATGGGCGGCGGCAGCTACCGGCCGGCGGTACGGTACCGCTTTGAAGCCTCGCTCGACGCGCAGGGCAACATGACCGGCTACCGCCTTCGGGGTGTCGGCATCAACGCCAACAATAGCACACGGGAAGATAATTTTCCTTCCGGTGCGGTCGAAAACCTGTTGATTGAATCCGTGGAACATAAGTCACCTATCACCACGGGCGCCTGGCGTGCGCCGATCACAAATTTTCTTGCCTTTGCAGAACAATCCTTTCTCGACGAAGTGGCGCTTGCTGTGAAACAGGATCCGATACAGTTCCGGTTGAACCTGTTGAATCGTGCGAAGACATCACCCGTGGGTGCCATCAGGTATGATATCGACCGGATGATCGGCGTCATTCAACTCGCCGCGGAGAAATCAGGGTGGGGAAAGAAGAAAGGACTGTCGCAGGGATTCAGCGTGTACTTCTCCCATCGCTCGTATGTAGCGCAAGTGGCAGAAGTGGAGATGAAGCAGGGGAAACCCATCATCCAAAAGATTCATGTAGCCGTGGACTGCGGCATTGTTGTGAATCAAAGTGGTGCGGAACAGCAGGTTCGGGGCGGCGTAGTCGACGGCATGGGACATGCCATGTTCAGCAACCTGACCTTCAAGGACGGGGCTACCGAGGAGCGGAATTTCAACACGTTCCGGCTGATCCGGTTGAAAGAAGTGCCGGACGTTGATGTTCACTTTGTCGACAATGGGATCGATCCGACCGGATTGGGGGAGCCTGCACTCCCTCCGACGGGTGCTGCGATCGCCAACGCGCTATACAAAGCCACTGGTAAGAGGTTGCGCAACCAACCGTTTGTGTTGCAGGAGGAATTGAAAGGAGTAAAGCTGGGAGAGCGGATGTAGGACTAATCGATATACTTTCCTTACATGCCTTCACGGAGAATATTTATTCAAAGAGCAGGAATACTGGCAGGTGTTTCTGTCCTGCCATCTTTCACGAAGCCTCTAGTGGCAGGTCGCACTTCCTCTCTTGCTGAGGATACCCGAAACCAGCTGCTCGTGCCTGTAGGCAAGATTTACCTTAACACAGGCAGCCTGGGACCAAGTCCCCGGGCGGTGGTGGATGCAGTGACGAGCGCCATGCACAAGCTTGAAAGCGATCCGGCTTCTGAAAACTGGGGAAAGCTTGGCGACCAGATCGACATCGTGAGGCAGAAGGTTGCCGATTTTATTCACGCCGACCTCGAAGAGATTATCCTGACACGCAATACGACCGAGGGCCTCGGCCTTATCAGCCAGTCGCTGCCCCTCAATGCCGGTGACGAGATCATCACTACAACCCTGGAGCACGGCGGGGGCGAAGTGGGTCTTGAGTTTTTGCAGAAAACCAAAGGAGCGGTTCTAAAAAAAGTTGCATTGCCGCTTCCCCCGGAACGTGCTACTGAAATTGTCAGTGTTATAGAGAAAGCCATCACGCCAAAAACGAGGCTCGTGATGGTGAGTCATGTCAACACCGTGACGGGTGTTCTCATGCCCCTGGCGGAAATTTCACGGCTTACTTCGGTCCGGGGCATATACCTCGTTGCGGATGGGGCCCAGGCTCCTGGGCAGGTTCCAGTGGATGTGAAGGCATTGGGCGTAGATGCCTATGCCTGCAGCGGCCACAAGTGGCTGTTGGGTCCGAAGGAAACGGGTTTTCTCTATCTCCGCAGAGGATTTCAGCCCAGCGCGCAGCCGGTATTTACTGCCTCGGGTTACGAAGGGTATTCAAAGTCCTCGGGCACACGCAATGTGGCCACGATTATTGGGTTAGGCGCCGCACTGGATTGGCTCTCGGCGATTGGCATGGATCGGATACGGGAACATTCCCTGAAAGTGCGTACGCACTGTATGGCAGGACTGAAAAGCGTCAAGGGAATAGAAGTTATTAGCCCAGAAAATCCATCGCTGGCTACCGGCATGGTAAGCTTTTCCCTGGCGAACGTAAAGAACAGCACGGTCCACTCGCTGCTGAAGGATCAGAACATCATTATCAAAGTCCTGCCGCAGCACAATGCCATTCGTATTTCGTGCCATGTTTTTGTATCAGAGAAGGATATTGATACGTTTCTCACGGCGCTGAAAAAATGTGTTGCGTAAGGCGCAGCAATCCCTTCAAGCTCATCCGACTTTGGGAAAAACCAATTGGGAATTGTACCAGATTGCCTGATATTTGGTAATATGATCAGGTTCTTCATTTTTCTCGTCTGCTTGGCATTTTCTCCGTTGGCCAACGCCCAGGACGCCGGCCTCCAGTGGTACAAAGGCAACCTCCACACGCATTCGTATTGGAGTGACGGCGACGAATACCCCGAGATGATCATGGATTGGTACAAAAGTCACGGATACCACTTCGTTGGACTTTCCGATCACAACACGCTGGCAGAGGGGGAGAAGTGGAAGAAGATCACAAGGAGCAAGATGTATGAGGATGGCTTTCAAAACTATTTGGACAAGTTCGGTGCTGACTGGGTGGTTTACGCGAAAGACAGCGGCCGTATTTCCGTCAAACTGAAAACCTACACGGAATACAAGCCGAAGTTTGAGGACGCTGGTTTTCTCATTATTCAGGCGGAAGAGATTACTTCCAGACTTGGTGACAAACAGATTCATGTCAATGCCACGAATATTCAAAAGCAAATTGGAGCCCAATCCGGGGAAACCGTGGCAGCGATCATGCAGAATGCTGTCAACGCTGTGCTGATGCAGCAGCAGGAAACGGGTGTCCCCATGTTCCCGCACATCAATCATCCGAATTTCTACTACAGCATTACCGTAGAGGATATGATCGCACTTCAGGGTGAACGATTTTTCGAAGTCTACAACGGCCACCCACTGGTTCATAACTATGGCGATTCGCTGCATCCCGGCATGGAGGAAATGTGGGACCGGATCAATGTGGCCTACGCGAAAAGGAACCAACCTCTGATGTACGGGTTGGCCACCGACGACAGCCACAACTACCACCAGTTTGGCGCTGCCTACAGTAACGCTGGCCGCGGATGGGTGATGGTGCAGGCAACCTCTCTGGAGACCACCTCACTGATTGCCGGCATGAAATCGGGACGATTCTACGCTTCAACCGGGGTCGTCCTGGAAAAGCTGTCGTATAAAAATCAGGAGTTGTCCATTGCCGTGAAGTCCGAGAAGGGGGTAGGTTACACGATTGAATTCATAGGTGCCCTGGAAGGTGCCGCATCGGCAGTAATATTGAAAAAAATATCGGGATCGGAAGGGCGGTTCACGATCACTGACAAGCATGCGTTTGTCCGCGCACGGATTACCTCAGACAAGCCAAAACCAAACCCCTTTCAGGCGGGTGATTTTGAAATGGCGTGGACGCAGCCGGCTACCCGATAAGCTATGGATGACTTGATAAAGCTCCTGGAGAAAAGTATTGACGACGCGATTTTTTCGAAGTCCGAGAAAAAGGGGCTGAAGGCGCTCGTTACCGAACGGCTTCTGGACAGAGATCAATTGAATTTCCTGAGAAGCAAGGTGTTTGACATCGCCGGGAAGAAGGCCAATGAATCCAACTATCCGCTCATTCTCGAATGGGTACGCCACGCCACCAACGCCCTGCTTCCGCCCTCAACGAATGGAAAATCGGCCGGCTATTTTAGCCCCGGGGATGCGTGCAGGGATGTGATCATGAACCAGATTCGCGGGGCTGCCAAGCAAGTCAATATTTGCGTGTTTACGATCAGCGACGACCTGATCTCTGATTCGATCATCGAGGCGCATGAGCGCGGCATCAAGGTTCATATAGTTACCGATGACGATAAGTCGGAAGATGTGGGTTCGGATATCGAGCGGATTGCACGCGCCGGCGTGCCTATAAAAATGGATAAGACCCGCGACCACATGCATCACAAATTTATGGTCGTCGATGAGTCCGGCCTGATCACCGGCAGCTACAACTGGACGCGGAGCGCCGCTAAATACAACCATGAAAACATCCTGCTTACGCACGAGCCGGGGGTTATCCGGTCCTTCATGAAGGAATTTGACCAGTTGTGGAAGAAAATGGAGTTCATCCGGCTTCGCAACGACTAGAATCCGGAGGATACTTTGACGTGTTGCTGTGATTCAGTAGTTTTTGAGCCTAACCGTTAGCCTATGCACACCGGAAGAAATTATTCGTTTAAAGAAGTTCTTTTGTGGACGCGCCGGGACATTTATTTTCTCCTGGTGATTGCAGCCATTCCAACATGCCTTTATGCCTTGCTGGGATGGAAATGGATATCGATACCGTGGCTGCCGATCGCCATGCTGGGTACTGCCGTAGCCTTCGTCGTCGGATTCAAGAACAACGCATCGTACGACAGGGTGTGGGAAGCCCGGAAGGCGTGGGGCGCCATCGTCAATTACAGCCGCAGCTGGGGGATTCTGGTCAAGGATTTTATCACTAACAAACATGCGGCCGTTCCAGCCGGAGAACAGGAGTTAAAAACACTCAGGGAGTCGTTCATTCTTCGTCATCTGGCCTGGCTCACTGCTTTGCGCTATCAACTTCGTGAGCCCCGGGCCTGGGAATCGGTATACATGGCTCACAACAAAGAGTACAAGGACAAGTGGTTTAGCGTGTCGGAGCAGAAAGGGGATCTGCCTGCAGAACTGAGTCGGTATCTTTCAGCCGCCGAACTGAAAAGCATCATGCCACTGTCGAATAGAGCGACCCAGATTGTCTCGCTGCAGTCCGCCGCCCTTCGCTCGCTGCTGGACCGCGGACTCATTGAAGACTTCCGCCACATGGAGCTGCAAAAGCTACTCATGGAATTCTACAACCAGCAGGGTGTATCAGAACGAATCAAAAATTTCCCGTACCCCCGCCAATATGCGACTGTCAACTTGTACTTTACACGCATCTTCGTTGTACTCATTCCGCTGGGTATGTTGCAGGAGTTTGACAAACTGGGGGCGAATCTGGTATGGCTGACGATTCCATTCAGCGCGCTCTCTGCCTGGGTGTTTACCACGATGGAGAAAGTCGGGGAGTCTACTGAGAGTCCCTTTGAAGGGAGCGCGAACGATGTTCCCATCACGGCCATCAGCCGCACCATCGAAATAGACCTGCGGGAAATGTTTGCCATGCCGGATGTTCCGGCACCGCTCCAGCCGGAGAACAGTATTTTGGTTTGATTGAAAATTCAAAGAAATCCATACTTCCACTAATCCAACCGCCATGCGTTTTTCTTCTCTGCTTATTCTTTGCTGCTTCATCCAGGTACTCGTTTTCGGCCAGGCTCCGTCACCGGCAGATTACCAGGACCTGAAATACAGGATGATCGGACCGTTCCGCGCCGGCCGTACGGTAGGTGCGGTAGGTATTCCCTCACAGCCCAACGTATTCTACATGGGCGTCAATAATGGCGGTGTGTGGAAGACCGACGATTATGGCAGGACATGGATACCAATATTCGACGGAGCTTCCACCGGGTCTATAGGCGATGTCGCCGTCTCACCCTCTCACCCAAACATTCTTTATGTCGGAACAGGGGAGGGACTGCACCGCCCCGACCTTTCCACGGGTGATGGAATGTTCAAGTCGACCGACGGCGGAAAATCATGGCAACACATTGGGCTCAGCGATGTGCAGCAGGTCGCCCGCGTAGTCATTCACCCATCCAATCCTGAAATTGTCTTTGTGGCGGCTCTCGGACATCCCTACGGCGCCAATGAAATGCGCGGTGTCTTCCGGACCAGGGACGGCGGAAAGACCTGGGAGAAGGTCTTGTACATCAATACCCACACGGGAGCCATGCAGGTGGAACTGGATCCATCCAATCCAGAGATCGTGTATGCCGACCTGTGGGAACACCAGGAGGGCCCCTGGGAAAACTCTTCCTTCTCAGGTACCAACAACGGACTATTTAAATCAACAGACGGCGGGAACACCTGGCGAAAGTTGGAAAAAGGACTGCCGGGAGCCGCGCAGGGACTGGGCCGCATCGGTGTAGACATCTCCCGGAGCAACTCCAAGAAATTGTTTGCCACGGTGGATGCCCGCGAGAACGGAGGAATTTACACCAGCGATGATGGCGGTGAAACTTGGCGCCTGGTGACGGCTGACCGGAGGCTGTGGGGACGGGGAAGTGATTTTGCCGAAATTCGGATTCATCCGTTGAACCCGGACATCCTGTTCGTTGCCAACGTAGCCTCCTACACATCAAAGGATGGAGGGCGCACCTGGAGTTCTCTTAAAGGGGCTCCTGGCGGCGACGACTATCATCGCATCTGGATAAATCCATTGAATCCGAATACCATGATCTTCGCTGCCGATCAGGGAGCGGTGGTAACCGTCAATGGGGGAAGGACATGGAGTTCGTGGTATAACCAGCCAACGGCACAATTGTATCATGTCTCCACCGACAACCAGTTTCCATATTGGGTGTATGGCGGGCAGCAGGAGAGCGGGGCCATCGGAACCGCGAGCCGCGGGCCGGGCGGGCAGATCTCTTTTCGTGACTGGATGGGTGTGGGTGCCGATGAGTATGCCTACGTGGCTCCTGATCCGAAGAACCCGGATATTATCTATGGGGGCAGAGTCACACGCTTCAACAAAAAGACCGGCCAGTTGCAAAGTGTTGCCCCGGAGGCCCTGCGATCGGGAAAATACAGGATGTTGCGCACGCTGCCGTTGCTGTTTCATCCTGCCGATCCCAATCAACTGATTTTTGCAACAAACGTGCTGTGGAGCACCACGACCGGCGGAGATCAGTGGGAGATCATCAGCCCGGACCTTACGCGCAAGCAGCCGGAAGTTCCTGCCAGCGTCGGCGATTTTAAAACGGAAAGCATGAACACCATGCCGCCGCGCGCCGTCATTTACGCCGTGGCAGCGTCGCCCCTTGACAAGGCCGTAATCTGGGCTGGAACGGATGACGGGCTGGTGCATGTTACGCGTGACGGGGGAAAAACTTGGAAGGATGTGACGCCGCCTGGGCTGGCCTCGTGGGATAAAGTTTCTCAAATCGATGCAGGACATTTCGATGGAAGCACCGCATATGTTTCTATTAATGCCTTGAGGAAGAACGACTTGAAACCGCATATTTACCGAACGCATGACTATGGAGTGACGTGGAAGGAAGTGGTCGCGGGAATGAATCCTTCGGGTCCTGTGAACGTGGTTCGCGAAGATGTAAAGAAACCTGGATTGCTTTATGCAGGAAGTGAGCGCGAAGTTTACTTTTCAATCGACGATGGCGACCGCTGGCAGTCTTTGCGGATGAATATGCCCGCTACTTCCATCCGTGACCTGGTCGTTCATGAGAATGATCTCGTTATTGGAACTCACGGCCGGTCGATCTGGATCCTCGACGATGTGACTCCTCTTAGAAACCTCGCGGTTGCAACGAAATCGGAACAGCCATACTTGTTTGAGCCAGTCCTGGCCACCCGTATGCGGTCCAATATGTTTCATGACACGCCGCTTCCCCCGGAAGAACCAGCCGGGGAAAATCCTCCGGATGGAGCCATCCTGGATTACTGGCTGCCGAAACCAGTCGCCGAGGTAATGATTGAAATTCTGGATGCACAAGGAAAAATGGTCCATTCGTATTCCTCCAAGGATCAGCCCGAAAAACTTGATTCAACCGGACTTCCGCATCCCACCTACTGGATCCGTCCTGTGCAGCGTATCCAAATATCACGTGGTCATCATCGCGCCGTTTGGAATTTGAGATACCGGCAGCCTGCCGGTGCTGACCGTGGATACAGCATCGCCGCAGTCCACCGCAACACACCGAGTGGTCCGTCCGGACCTTTTGTTCACCCTGGCACCTACACGGTACGGCTGACAGCCGACGGCAGCCGTTCAGAGCAAAAGATCCGGGTACGCATGGATCCAAATGTGGTGATCCGTGATGCCGACCTGAAAGTGCAGACCGATCTATCCACAAATTGCTACACCCGGTATCATGAAATTCAGTCAATCCGTAATGAGGTCGATGCCATGCTCGCGGATCCTAAAAGGAAATGGAAAAAAGGACAACGTGAGTTAGTGCAAAAGTTCCGTGGCAGCGGCGACCCGGGAGAGGGTGACGTACTGTATGGAAGTATGCACGAGGCTGCTCCCGATGCTGAATCCCTGGTAAGTCTGCAGCACAAGTATCTTTTTATGTTGACACTTCTTCAAAGTGCAGATGCGCGACCGGTGTCAACGGTGATCGATGGCGTGTCACGCCTTGACAGCCGCCTGGGGGAAATGAAAACGAAGTGGGCATCGATCCGGTAGCACTGGCTGCTGTTTCTGTCGAGGCCGTTGCTGTCGTCGTGGTCGTCCTCACGATTCTGGCGGTGCGATGGCTGGGCCGGCAGCAGACACGGTGGATTCAACGGGTGCTGGACTGGTTCCCGGCAATTCTCTTTGCCTATGTGATTCCGGCAGTCTTCACGCATGCCTTTTCGGTAGATCTTTCCCGGGTGAGCCTGCACGATCTCTCCCGCAACTGGATTATCCCCGTGACCATACTCACCGTGATGAGTTCACTGTCCCTTCAGAAACTACGGGAGGTGGGGGTTAAGCCCCTGGTGCTTTTCTTTTCAGGATCCCTCGCCATTGCCACACTGGCACCGCTGCTGGTTCTCCTGAGCGAACCCTTTATCCCGGCGAGCAGAGAAATTTTTATAGAAAAGGAGTACTGGCGTGGACTCATTCCTATGGCTGGCAGCTGGATCGGAGGTAGCACGAGCCAATTGGTACTTAAAGAGCTTGCACGATGCCCGGAATCCCTTTTTCTATCAGTGCTTGTCCTCGACAACATCCTGGTGAATGCGTGGACTATCTTGATGTTCCAGATCATCAAGCGGAGCGACTGGATAAGCAGCCGATTTGGAATACGTGTACCCCGGGCGGTTCCAACTCCACCGAAGCTGGAAACAGAGACGGCCGCGCATTCGGTTTGGCTGACGACATTGATTATTCTGGTGGGTACCACCGTTGTCGTCGTGTTCATCGAAGACTTTTTGTACAGGGTCCTGGCGTTGTCGGTCCTAGGTCTTGTCTTTGGAAACGTTGTTCCGAAGTGGAGCCATACGGTAGTTCTGAAAGCCGGAGGCCTGCTGATCATCGCGATCATGAGCATCCTGGGGCTGCGTCTTGATTTCAACAATTTGTCATTGCCGTTGATATTTGTTGGATTATGCATCCTTTGGATACTGGGTCACTTTGTCTTTATGGTGATAATTGCAAAAGCCCTCGGGCTGCACATGGCCTGGGTGCCTATCGCGAGCATGGCAAACGTTGGCGGGATTTCGACAGCGCCGGCTGTGGCAGCCGCATACAGCAAACAGTTGATGCCTCATGCCATTCTGCTTGCCATTCTGAGTATGGTGACGAGCAATCTGTGGGGATTACTTACGATTTACCTTTTCCAGGTGCTGCCCTAAATGGGGTTGATTTGTACTACGAGCAGGTAATCTGCTTACTTTGCAGAAAGACTCCGCAAGCGCATGAAGATTCTGGTAGTTGAAGACGAACCCAAAGTGGCCAACTTCATAAAAGACGGCCTCCAGGAGCATGGCTATGAAGTAGACGTGGCCTTTGACGGTCAAATGGGTGAAAAGCTCAGCCTCACGCGTCCCTATTCACTGATCATTCTGGATATCATCATACCGGTTGTAAACGGGTTGGAATTATGCAAACGTATTCGAACGTCGAAGCCTTCAATTCCTATCCTCATGCTAACGGCCCTGGGGACAACCGAGGACAAGGTCTCCGGGTTGGAGTCGGGCGCTGACGACTATCTGGTAAAGCCCTTTGAGTTCAAGGAGTTGCTGGCCCGTGTCCGGGCGCTTATCCGTCGCACAGAAAAGGAGCCGGTTGCGTCACGCAATACGATCGGCATCTCGAACCTGGTGCTGGACCTGAACCAGAAGTTGGCGATCCGAAACGGGGACAAGATTCCGTTGACGGCCAAAGAATTCCAGCTGCTTGAATACTTTATTCGCCATCAGGGCCGGGTAGTATCCAAAGTAGAGTTGGCAGAGAAAATTTGGGATGTGACCTTTGATACAGGTACCAACGTGGTGGAAGTCTATATCAACATCCTGCGCAAGAAGATCGACAAGAAGTATGAACCCAAACTCCTTCATACTCGGATTGGCCTCGGGTACATCATGAATACGGAGCCATGAACATCCGTGCAAGGCTAACGCTCATGTTTTCCGCCATCGTGATAATCCTGCTGACCGGCGCATCCGTGTCAATCTATTTCTTCTCGGCGGATTACCGGCACGATGACTTCTACCGAAGGCTGAAAAGCAAGGCAGTTAATACCGCGAAGCTATTGATTGAGGTAGAGGAAGTGGATGCCGAACTCCTTCGGCGAATTGAGCGCGACAACCCGACCAATCTTCCCAGGGAGCAGATCATCATCTTTAACTACAGGAATGAAGAGCTTTATAGTTCTGACGTTACCGATATTATTCAAATTGATTCGACGATCCTCTCTGAAATCCGACTGAACACAGAAATAGAATTTCGGCAGGGAGAATATGAGGTGCTTGGATTTATGTTTGTGGAGCAGTACGATCGGTTTGCAGTCATTGCAGCGGCTACCGATATCTACGGGTTGAGCAAGCTCCGGAATCTCCGGAATATCCTCCTGTTGGTACTTGCTATCAGCATGGTTGTCGTCCCGGTGTCCGGTTGGTTATATGCCGGGAAGGCACTCCACCCGATTTCTACGCTGGTCAAGCAAACGGAAACTATCACTGCAACCGAACTCAGCAGACGGTTGTCGACGAGAAACACAACGGATGAGATTGGGCAATTGGTTCAGACGATCAACCATATGCTCGACAGGCTTGAAATGGCGTTTCATGCACAAAAGCAGTTTATCGCCAACGCCTCCCATGAACTGCGTACGCCGTTGACTTCCATCACGGGAGAAATTGAGGTTACGCTTATCCAGGCCAGGTCCAGCGAAAAATACCAGGCCGTTCTGCAGTCAGTTCTGGAAGAGGTCAGGGGGTTGAGCCTTCTTTCCAACCAGCTCCTTTTGCTCGCCCAGACTAGCGGAGAAGCACCGGAACACTCCCTTGGGTCAGTTCGGGTAGACGAGCTCCTCTGGCAAGCCAAGGAAGAGGTGGAAAGAAATAACCCCTCGGGCAAGGTGGAGATTGATATGGACCCCACCCTTGATGAAGACCAGCTGACTGTCAGTGGGGATGAGCAATTACTCAAAATTGCCCTCCTCAACCAGTTGGACAACGGCATTAAGTATTCTTCGAAGGACTCAGTAAGCGTGAAGGTAAAGTCGGCTGGAGGTTCGGTTGTCATGAGCTTTGAGAATGAGGGGATAGGCATCGATCCAGCTGACCTGCCCAACATCTACGAGCCTTTCTTCCGGGGGCGGAATACCAGGCACCGCAGGGGCTATGGAATTGGTCTATCGCTTGTCAAACGGATTATCGGGGTTCATAAAGGGACCATCCGGGTGTCGTCGGAGCCCGGAAAGTTAACGCGCTTCACCGTGGCCATCCCACATACCAGAAAAGGGCACTTGTAAAAGTTTAAGGGCAATTTAATCTGCCTTTCATCTGAGGTTCATGTGAGCACCGTTTCTTCGGATCAAAATACAACCAAGAAACGATGAAAAATCCCAAAGCCATCGCGGCCACCATGACCGCCCTGCTATTAGTCTGTGTCCTTTGGCTGAGCTATCAAATGCGAACCAATTCCACGCTTGAGGAAAGCATGAACAGCGAAAAGCTAAAGACCGAGTCGCTGCTTTCTGAAAAACTTCTTTTGGAGAAAGACATTTCCAAATTCCGTGCACAGCTCAGTTCCCTGACTGGAAAGAATCAGGAATTGGACAAGGTACTGAAGCAAACGTCGGCCAGGCTGGATGTCCGGGAAAATGAGTTCAACAGAATAAAAAAGGAGAATCAGTCCCTGAATCAGATTCGGAAACAAAGCAAGGAAGTGCAGGCGCTAAAGAAAGAACTGGAGAAGGAGCTGGAGGCAACGACTGCTTCCTACAAAGCCATGCAGTTGGAAAACAAGAAGCTGTCAATGTCTGTGGCCAGTCTTGAGGAAAAGAACAAGATGCTCACAGACGAGTTGCAAAAAGCAATGCTGGCATCTGTTGACTACACCCAGTTTGATGCCGTTCGTGGAACGAAAGGGATATTGACCGTGAAAGCGAGCAGAACCAGGAAATTGATTGCCAACTTCATCGTTCCGTCGGGTTTGAAAAATATCAGCTACCGTGTAATTGATCCTTCCGGGAATGCGCTTACCGAGAAAGACGGAACCATTGCCAGCCGTGTAGTCGTAAATGCCGAAAATTATACGGTCTCGGCTTCCAACGGTTCTTCCGCACCTCACACTGCCAAGCCATCAAAGATGGAGATGACTTATAAGCCTGCCAGGAAACTGAAGCCGGGTACCTATCGCGTGGAGCTATTATCAGACAATCAGTACGTTGGCAGCACACAGGTAAGGCTTAGGTAACGCACTAAAGCACGTCTTTTCCGTGCAGAGGCCAATCAAAACAAATGATTGGCCTCTTTTAGTATTTGCATCGTGAGGAACGCTATTTTTGCCGAAATTCTTTGCTGGTCTTCACTATTTTTAGGGCCACGTAATCGTTATAAACCTATGGTTCGAACTTTCTTCAGGCGAAATATCCTGTTAGTGACTTTTCTTTCATGCTGCGCCAGCCCGGGCTTCGCGTACGATACGCTGCGGTTGTCGCTGAACCAGGCCGACAGTATCTTCCTGCAGCGGAATCTGTTGTTGTTATCGCAATTATATAATGTAAGTATTCAGGACGCTTTGGTGATTCAGGCGAAAGCCTATCCCAACCCGGTTATCGGGGCGAGCGTAAACGCGATTGATCCGGAGAATGATCGCTTTTTCAATATCGGGCAGCAGGGCCAAAAGGAATTTGATATTGAACAAATACTTCTATTAGGAGGAAAGCGAAAGAGCACCATTTCGATGGCCAGGCAAACCAAGTCAATCGCCGAAAGCGAATTGGCCGACGTCCTTCGAAATCTTAAACTTCAACTTCATTCCAGTTTCTACCAGCTGAATAAATACCGCCTCATCCTGGCTAGCTATGATAGGCAATTGGGACTTCTGGGTGTGATCATGCAGGCGTACGAGCAGCAGGCGGCCAAGGGTAACATTCCGGTAAAAGATGTAATCCGTCTCAAGACAGTCTACTTACGGATCAGCAACAACCGGCTTGAATTGGTCGCACTTCAATGGGAGGAGATCAAAAAACTCCAATTGTTGATGCATATGCCGGCTTATCCCGTGCCGCAGATTGACGACATCATTTTTGATGAATTCCAACGGCCCAGGGAATTGGCAGGACTCCTGGAGATTGCGATGAGCAATCGGCCGGATCTGCAGATCGCTGAAAAGCAAGTAGCTCTTTCCAAAACCAACGTGCAGTTGCAGAAGCAACTGGCCATCCCGGATGTGTTATTGAATGCAGGGTATGACCAGCGGGGTGGAGCCTTTCAAAACCAGGTCAATGTGGGCCTGGCTGTTCCCCTGCCGCTCTTCAACCGAAATCGTGGAAATATCAAGGCGGCATCGTATGTGCAGCTGAGTTCGGAAGCTCTGTTCAATCAAAAACAATCGGAAGTGCAGGCCGAAGTGGAGAGCGCCTGGCACAATCTGGGGAACGGAATTACCGAATACGCCAAAGCGAGCCAGCTTTATACGAAAGACTTTGATGATGTTTTTAACGGCGTCAATGACAATTTCGTCAAGCGGAATATTTCCCTGCTGGAGTTTGTCGACTTCTTCGAAGCGTATAACGAATCGTTGTCCGACTTCCAGCGAATCAAGGCGCAACTGGCCCTCCTAGCAGAGCAAATCAATTATGTAACGGCGTCACACGTGTACTAACTATGAGAATAATCACACTCCTATTCTTTCTTATCGTCGCAGGCTGCAAGCCGCCGGTGACTGAGCAGGCCGCACCTTTTCAATTGACGGATGAAATGATGGCCCGATGTGAATTTTCTGAGGTTCAGGTGAGGGATGTTAAAGATGAACTCAGGCTTTTTGGTAAAATAGCAGCCGATAACAACAAATTGGCTCATGTGTATCCCATCGCAGGCGGCAATGTGACCCGTATCAACGTGGAACTGGGCGACCTGGTGAAGCAGGGAACAGTGCTGGCAACGGTTCAGAGCAGTGAGGTGGCTGACTTCCAGCGGCAGCGGTTTGATGCGCTTGCCGATGTCGCACTTGCCGAAAAGAATGTTCAGGTAGCCAAGGAACTGTTTGAGGGAAAGCTGAATTCAGAAAGGGATGTGATTGCATCTGAACGGGAGCTCGCCAAAGCCAACGCGGAACTTAAGCGCATCAACGAAGTATACTCCATCTATAAGCTCGGTAACGAATCCAGCTACAACATCATTGCTCCGATTAGCGGCTTTATTGTGTCGAAAGACATCAACCAGAATGAACAATTGCGCAGCGATAAGGGAGATATGGTGTTCTCTATTGCACAGATTGATGAAATCTGGGTGCTAGCCAACGTCAATGAATCGAATATTTCAAAAGTTTCGCTTGGCTACGAAGCAGACGTGCAAACGATCAGTTACCCGGATAAAATATTCAAAGGAAAGATTGACCGCATTTTTAATGCGATTGACCCTTCTACAAAAGCGATGAAGGTTCTCATCAAAATTCCTAACCCGGGGTTGTTGCTCAAGCCGGAAATGAATGCCACCGTGGTCATCCATTTTTCAGAAAACAGGCAAATGACTTCCATCCCCTCATCGGCTGTTATCTTCGAGAAAAGCAAGTATTGGGTCATGGTCTTCAAGAGCCGATCGGAAATTGAAGCGCGCCAAATCGAGGTCTATCGGGAGCTGGGGGGAATCACCTATGTCACGTCAGGCCTTGCGCCTGGCGAGCGCGTGATCTCCAAGAACGGACTGCTGATCTTTGATGCACTTAACGACTAGTACAAAGGAAATCCGGCATGGGAAAAATCATTGAGGGCATAATTTCATTTTCTCTTAAGCATAAGCTTTTCACATTCATCTGGGTGGGACTCCTGGTTGTTTCGGGTGTCTTGAGTTATATAAATATCCCGCTGGAGGCATTTCCCGACGTCACGAACACCCAAATCATTATTGTAACCGAATGGAAGGGGAGGAGCGCGGAAGAAGTGGAGCGCTTCGTGACTACTCCGATTGAGATTGCCATGAATTCGGTGCAGCGGAAAACCAACGTTCGAAGCATTACGATGTTTGGTCTATCCGTCATCAAGATCATTTTTGACGACGACGTAGAAGATTTCTTCGCCAGGCAGCAGGTGAACAATCAGTTGCGCGGCATTGCGCTTCCGGAAGGGGTTGACGCAGATATTCAACCCCCGTACGGACCCACCGGTGAAATATACCGGTACGTGCTCAAGAGTGAGCGTCATTCCACACGTGAACTTCTGACGATTCAGAATTGGGTAATCGACCGGCAAATCAGGGCCATTCCGGGTGTGGCCGATTTGGTGGCCTTTGGCGGTCAGGAAAAAATCTATGAGATCTCTGTGGATCCTGTGCGCCTGCAGAAGTACGACATTACGCCGCTGGAAGTATTCAGTGCTGTTGCCAATGCGAATCTCAACGTGGGCGGTGATGTCATCGAGAAAAACGGCCAAGCGTATGTGGTCAGGGGCATCGGCCTTCTGAACTCTATCAGCGATATTGAGAATACTATTGTTGACAATTTCAATGGCAACCCGGTGTTGGTAAAGAACATCGCAATAGTTAGTGAATCCAATGCTCCGCGGGTAGGACAGGTAGGATTGAATGAGTCAGACGATGTGGTAGAAGGAATTGTGGTCATGCGCAAAGGAGAGAACCCGCATGAAGTTCTCGGACGGGTTAAGGCAAAAATAGCTGAGCTCAATGAGTCCGGGCTGCCCACAGGAGTGAAAATGGAAGTGTTTTACGATCGGGACAACCTGATGGCCTATTGTACCCGCACGGTTACTCACAACCTGGTGGAGGGTATCATCCTGGTGACCGTCATTGTCTTTCTCTTTATGGCTGACTGGCGGACTACGCTCATTGTTTCCCTGATCATCCCCCTGGCATTGCTGTTCGCGTTCCTGTGTCTGAGCATCAAAGGCATGAGTGCGAACCTACTTTCCCTGGGCGCTGTGGATTTTGGAATTATCATTGACGGGGCGGTTGTCATGGTGGAAGGTTTGTTTATTGCCCTGGACAGCAGGGCGATGACATTCGGTATGGAGAAATTCAACCGGCTCTCCAAACTAGGTCTTATCAAGAAGACGGGTGCCGAAATGGGAAAGGCAGTGTTCTTCTCGAAACTGATTATCATTTCTGCCCTTCTTCCGATTTTTGCTTTTCAGAAAGTGGAAGGAAAAATGTTCTCCCCGCTAGCCTATACGTTGGGTTTCGCGCTTCTCGGTGCGCTGCTTTTTACCTTGACGCTGGTTCCCGTTTTGGCTTCCATGTTGCTCAAGCGAAACGTTCGCGAAAAGCATAACTGGGTTTCAGAGTTTTTCAATTCATTGGTGCGGCGGGGATTCGCGTGGACCTTCGCAAACCGCAAGTTGAGCCTCGCAGCATCACTCATCATTCTTGCGTTGTCCTTGTTTTCAACAAAATTTCTAGGAACCGAATTCCTTCCTCAATTGAACGAAGGCGCCCTTTGGGTAGAGGCCAAGCTTCCCATGAGCACGTCCCTTCCTGAAACGGTCAACATGGTATCTTCGCTGCGTAAGGAACTGGGATCTTTCCCCGAGGTGAATGGAGTGCTTTCCCAAACTGGACGGAGCAACGATGGCACGGATCCGAGCGGCTTCTACTATGTTCAAATGCAGGTCAATCTGAAACCCAAAGAGGAATGGGACAGAAAGCTGAGCATGGATGACCTGGTGGAGGAGATGGATGTAAAGCTGAAGAAATATCAAGGTATAATCTATAATTATTCGCAACCGATCATTGACAACGTGGCCGAATCGGTAGCGGGTATCAATGCTTCCAACGCGGTGAAGATCTATGGTAACGATCTGGACGTGCTGAACGATCTTGCTGAGCAAGTGATGGGGCAAATACATGACGTCCGCGGGATCAAGGACGTCGGCGTATTACGGAATATCGGCCAGCCTGAAATCAGTGTGTCTCTCGATGAGGAGAAAATGGCGATCTACGGAGTCCTGAAATCAGATGCACAAAGTATCATTGAGATGGCGATTGGCGGAAAGACAGCCACTATTAAATATGAGGAAGACAGGAAATTCGACATCCGCATCCGTTACTTGTATGAATACAGGAAGGATGAAGAAGACATTATGCTCCTCATGGTTCCAACGCTCCGCGGTGAAAAGATTCCCCTGAAGGAGATCGCCACCCTCCGAACAGTTACGGGGCCCGCTTTTATTTACCGCGACAACACGAAGCGGTTTATTGGTGTAAAATTTTCAGTGCGTGAACGCGATCTGGGGAGCACAATCAAAGAGGCCCAGGAGCGAGTGAACGCCGCTGTCGTTCTTCCAAAGGGCTATACCATCGGATGGACCGGGGAGTTTGAAAACCAGGTACGGGCCACCAAACGCCTCACACAAGTTGTTCCGGCCTGCCTGATCCTGATATTCCTGCTGCTGTTCATGATGTTTGAAAATGTGCGTGATGCCGCACTGGTGTTGGCCAACGTTCCGTTTGCATTGATTGGAGGCATCGTGGCACTCCATGTAACCGGCATCAACTTCGGCATTTCCGCCGGTGTCGGGTTTATTGCGCTGTTCGGCATATGTATACAAAACGGAGTCATTTTGCTCACGCACTTTCACAACAACCTCAAGCATTTTGATTCACTCACGGACGCGGTATACGGCGCGGTACAGGCCAGAACCCGCTCGGTAGTTATGACAGCGCTGATGGCAGCGTTGGGTCTGTTTCCCGCGGCCATATCGACCGGCATCGGATCCGAATCTCAAAAACCGCTCGCAGTTGTCATTATCGGCGGGCTGGTCACGGCAACAGTCTTTACCCTGTTGATATTCCCCATCTTCTTTTATTGGGCAGAAAAGAAGAAAACGGATATTCCGTAGGTTGGACTGGTTTGCGCTTAAATGATCAACCTCACACCACCAAGTTCAGCGACCTTGTAAGGAAACTTGTTTCCGGGCGAAGCGATGAACATGAAGTTGATAGGTATTTTCCACTCCGCACTTAATCGCTTAATCAACTCCGGGTTGAATACACCTTCCAGCTGAACAAATTCAATGCTGATCTCCGGGTAGGCCCTGTCGAGCACTTCCAGGTCCCGCAGGAAGGAAGGGGATATTTTTTGGTCAGCGCGCAGAATCGTAACGATCTTTATCTTATTGGTGGCTTCATTTTCCTGAACATAAATCATCACCTTATTCAACGACGCGATAGAGTCGGCCTTGGAAAAATACACAAACTGCTGGCTGCTTAGTCGATTCATCACGGCAGTCACTTTGATACGGCTATTCCGAACAACTACTGAAATAGTGTCAAAAAAGCTGTCCATGACAACCAGACTCATTTTCAACAGTTCCTTACGGTTGAGCATCAGCAGAATGATGATCAACGCGGGTACAAAGTATTGCAGAAAAACCACGAGGTATTCGGGATGCAATTTGATGTTTCCGTATAGTGCGGTCACCACGGCAAGAATCGCAATGGCCACGGCAAATGGGGATGCATAGACGGGCCGGGGAAGCCCTGAGCGCTTCATCTTCAATAGAAAATTACCCACGCCGAAGTAAGTCATGACGGCTAGAAAACTAATGGTATAAACGCCGGCAAGCGGACCCAACTCCCCGCCAGTGACAAAAAGGACAGAAAGGCAAAGGATGAAGAAGATAATGAGAATGCGGTAGGCACTACCCCGGCTGTTTTCCCGAAGCGTGAACTGCGGGAGGATGCGGTCCAGGGCCATCCGTTTGATCAATCCTCCTACACCCACAAAGGATGTAAGCACAGCACCGCTGAGCACTAACACAGCATCTACCGAAACAAGCGTACTTAGCCAGGGTCCGCCGGTATTATCTCCGATGTGGGACAAGAGGGCTTCCTGGTGATGAATCACATCTGCCTTGGAAAGTACAACAATGGCCACGAGGGCCATCAGGGGATTGATTACAGTCACAGCCACCCACATGTTCCTCAACGTCTTCCTGAAAACTCCCGGCTGTTGTTCCTCCACATAATTTGCTGAGCTTTCAAACCCGGAAATACCCAGCATCGCTGCACTGAACCCAAAGAATATTGCTGAACTGATCGATCCTTCCAATGGGAGGTTGAAATTATTGATGGCAATGGAAAGCCCGTTGGCAAACACAAACCACACACCGCTACCTAGAAGGAGAGCCATGGAACTCAGGTGAAAAATGAATATGACCGTTGCCACTATGGCAGATTCACTGATTCCCAAAATGGTGAGCAGGAGAAAAAATGTCAGGAGGACCGCGGTGGCAGCAAGCACCGGCAGGGAAGGGGTGAGCGTGTGCAGGTAATTCATTGCCTCGGAGGCTGAGATCACAGCGGTGGCCATGTAGGAAAGAATGGTGAGGCAGGCAGCGACGGATGCATTGCTCTTGCTGGTGGTGTTTAAGAGGACGTTATAAGCGCCGCCGTTCAGAGGCAAGGCCCCAACGACTTCGCCATAAATGCGCTTGAAAAGAAAAAGTACGGCGGACACGATGAGGAGCGCAATCCATGCATATTGTCCGGCATAGACGATAGTCAACGCCGACACATACAAACACGAGGATGTGATGTCGTTGCCGCAGATGGCGGTGGCATGAAGTTCATTGAGTTTTTTTGATTGCATGCCTGCGTTTCTTTAAGTGGCCTAGGAGGACACCGCGTGATTGTCAGAACAAAGTGTAAACGAACTTCCCTTTCCAACGATAGAACTGACTTCAATCGTACAGCCCATCTTTTTAGCTGCTTCGTGGGCGATATACAGACCTATGCCGGATCCCGGATGCTGGTCGGTGGCCCGGAAGAACATCGAGAAAAGATTCTTGAGGTGTTTTTCCTCTATGCCGATGCCGGTATCCTCAATGGAGAGCCTGAACTGGGCGCCATTCCTGGTCAGGGTCACACGCACGTTGTGTTTTTCTTTGTATTTGGTCTTAAACTTGACAGCATTCGAAAGTAAGTTATTAAGTATGATTTTCAAACGTACTTTATCACACTCCAAATATCTCAAATCCGGGTTTATTTCCACGTCCACTTCTGTTCCTTCAAAAGTCTCTGAATACTTGAGATCCTCGACAATACCATTGATTAGTTCCAAAACATCCAGCTTCTCAATGGTGATGGGCATCCGCGCATTGCGCCCATACTCAACGATTTCGCGAATGAATTCGTCCTGTCTCTTTAGGCTCCGTTGAATCAATGAGAGGTAATGGGAATGGGTCTCTGTGATGGGCTCCATCCGGGCAAGGTTGATCAATCCCTGGATGGACTTGATAGGTGCGCTCAAGTCGTGGGAGACACTGTAGATAAACCGGTCAAGTTCACTGTTGGTCTTTTCCAGTTCGGAAATGATCCCTTCTCTGTCGATTTCCTGCCGTTTGCTTCGGTCAATGTCGGCCATGGTCCCGCTGAGAAAGGTAGGCTCACCCTTCTCATTATACCTTGCCTTTCCTTTGATATTCAACCAGCGCCAGGAGTTATCCCTTAACAATATGCGCGCTTCGACTTCATACGTCGTATGGTTGTTTACCGCTTTATTGATTTCCTGGATAGCGCGTGGCTTGTCGTCGGGGTGTACGTTGTCCAGGTACGTGGCTCGCTTTAAGGGTTCAGTATTGGGCAGCATGTCAAGGATGTTGTACATCTCGTTGCTGTATTCCATCCGGTCATTCTGCATGTCGTAGACCCAAACGCCCAATCTTGAGTTTTCCAATGCCAGTCCCAGTTTGGCCTCGCTCCACTGAAGTTCTGAAACCCGCGTTTTGATTTCTGCCTGAAGCTTGCGACTAAGTTTACGGTTACTGACCAACCATTGGACGCCAAACCCAACGACTCCTGCAATGGCAAGCAGAAAAAGCAAGAAAGGGATGGTCTGGTAGAAGGGGGCGCTGACTTGGATCACGGGGGAAGTTACTGTCTCACTCCACCCTGAATTGCCAAGGCGCGCCTGAAATTCAAACGTATATTGGCCGGGTGGAAGCCGACGATAGGTCACCTCACGCTGCGGAGAGATTGAATGTGACTGCCAGGTATCCTGATAGCCTACCATTCGGTATCGCAGCTCTATGGGGTTGCTGCTGAAACTCAGGACTTGCATGCCGATGGTCAACTGACTTTCACGCGTGGAAAGATTAATGGCCTGTGAAAGGGGAAGCATATTGTATCCTTGCCTAATGGACTTGATGGCTGGTCTAAACTGAAGTTCAGATGTTTCCGGATGCAATGGATCATGAAAGCTGACCCCTTTGCTTGTTCCGATCACCAGCCGGTCGGACCTGTCCTTGATGAATGCCCCCCGGTTGACTTCCCATCCAAGCAATCCATCCTGCTCGTCAAAGTGTCTTGCCACCGAATCGAGAAGAAGGTAAATTCCGTTGTCGGTGCCGAGCCATATTCCATCTGGCGATAGTACCGCGGCATAAACCGGCCTTTCCATTCGCAGTCCTGGAGCAACAGATCGTTCTATGATTCCATTTCTGATGGTTGCAAGGCCGCCCTCTGTTCCTACAAGGAGTTGCCCGTTATAGATAAACGTACAGTAGACTTCCTTTAAAGAAAAGTCGAGGGGAATCGGCAGATGAAATACCTTACTGCCAACTATTGATTTAAGGCCATTTCGGGTTCCGATCAGAAGGCTTCCATTCTGTTCCTTGGAAATGGAACGTGGGTAGGCATCGACAAACGCTTTGGAGACAAGTTTGTGCTCCTTTAAGTAGTAGAGCGTACCGAACCGATCCATAGCCCACAAGGTGTCTTTCAGGTAATTCACACAAACAATTTGTGCATTGTTGGAATCAAACCATGTCACGGAGTAATCGGGGTGGACTTCACCGACACCCATGTCCTGCGCAGCGATGTAGTGCTTCCCGTTGCCATCCGTAGCTCCGCTTATGGGACGAGTAGATGTTCGCCCCGGGGCCGAAAGAACCTGGTGAAAGATCACAGAATCATTTCGAAGGATGGAATAGCCGTGCTCAAATCCAAGAAGATAAATACTCGCTGAAAGTTCCTTTACGAGAGAAACATCCGTCCCCAGAAAACCTGGAGATTTGCTGAACGTTTTAAACTGAAAGCTCGGGACATGATGGAGGCCCCGATAACTTGTAATCCACATCCCATTTTCTTTGTCAATAAGTATCCTGGAGTTTGCAGGTCTTATATCATCGCCTAAAATAGAGAAAGGACTCCAGATGCCTGAAACAATGTGGTAGGAGTAAAAGGATCGGCTCCCTCTAATAAAAAGAAAGCCATTGCTATTTTTCTGGAGTTGCCGGAAAAAAGGATTTATTGTTTTGGTGCCGAGAGGAATGTTGGTGAACTCATCGTGCTTAACATACCCCAACCAGTCTTCCCCGAGCAGCCATACCTTGCCGTCGGCCCCCTCGTCAAAGAGCATATCTACAGGATGCAAGGTTTGGGAACCCGCCATGTACGGACCAACTTCGCGCCATTTACCTCCTTGGTCCTCAAAGATCCCATCGCGGGTGATGATGAACATTCTTTTTCCGTGCCTGATCAACTTGATGATCCGCTTCTGCATGAAATCCGGAAGGCGAGAGGACGTCCAACTGTCCGAACCAGGATTATAGGTCCGGAGCGTGTGATAGACCACGTATGAGAAGGCGAGTTCATTTCCCTCCATGGTTGCGTCCCAGAATCGGGTAGGGGCATGGGTGGCTGTATCCTCCACGGCGAGGTTATGCCAGACGGAATCAAGGCGGTACTTGACAACAAACTGAGATTGGCTGTTCAGGCCGGCAACGAGGATGCAGTTCTCAGACAGTTTCTTCAGACGTGTATTGGGTGAACCAGGAAATTGATCCGTGGAGTCTTTGACTATCGAGAATTCCAAGCCGTCGAAAGAGGCAAGGCCCCGCGTGGTTGCGATCCAGATTATTCCATCGCCTGCCTGGACTACGTCTGCGATGTGATCGGAAGGCAATCCGGATTGTGTGGTATACGAAACTTGGCGGTATGTCTGGGCAATTGCAGTGTGGAAATACCCGGATGTCAGCACGAAGACAACAAGGACCCGGATTCTCATTTTGGGAAAATATTACCCTGCTTGATATGTAAATCGCGTTGCGGGAACGGAATAGTAATGTGTTGCTCCCTGAACATCTTGTCAATACTAAATCGAAGATCGCTTTTTATGTTCTCCACATAAAAGATGTTGGTCGTCCAGAAGAACAATTCAAACTTCAGCGAGCTATCGCCAAAATCGACGAATCGCACCAACGGGTTATGGAGGTCGGACTGCGCCGCCCGGATTACTTCGGGGTGCCCCTTGGCACATTGCAGAAGAATATCTTTCACTTTGTATACGTCGCTACCGTAGGCAACGCCCACTTCCACTTTGAAGCGGGTGCTTTCAGAGTGATGGCTCCAGTTCGTAATTTTTTCGATAATGAACTTGTGATTAGGAACGATAATCATGATTCCGTCCCGGGTAAAAACCTTGGAGGTTCGCAGGTTTACCGACATAATCTTCCCAACCATGCCATCCATTTCAATGACGTCATTCACCTTGATGGTTCCTTCGATCAGGATAAAGATCCCCGACACGAGATCCTGGAATATTTGCTGCAGACCAAGTCCGAGTCCGACAAGCAGGGCCGCCGAACCGGCGATCAGGAATGTTACCTGTATACCTACCATTTCCATGGTGGCGACAATCGTCACGGTCCACAGGAAGTACTTGATCAGTAGGTAAATAGCCTCCTGCCTGCTCTTGTCTACACCACGCCGTGAAAAGAACTTGTATAGAAGTTTTTTGATAATAAAGAGGGATGTACGAACTACAATCCAAAGAAACAGAATGGATGTAAGTGTCCCAATGGTCAGTCCATACCGGCCACTGCTAAATAGGGAATATCCAAGGAACTCATCCATTATTCATCTTTCTTTAAATTGATGGAAATAGGAGGCATGGAGGTCAGTTCAAAGGTTGCTGAAGCAAGCTGGACCGTTCCTTGTGTATTATTGACTTCCTTCAGGATGGATGTGAACAACTGATCTTTGATGATTCTTCTGCGTTTATAGTCTACAACGTAACGGATCGTAAACTCCATCCAATTGTCGTTTGCAACCAGTGTGACCATGGGTTCTGTTTTTGCATTCTCAACCCGATACAATTTATTCATTTTGGCCCAGGTAAGAGTTGCTTCTTCGGTGAAATCGCTTGTGACCTCATTCACAACTTTGTTCAGGATGGCCCTGGCCTTTTCGTGATCGCTGCCGTAACGGACAGGGATTTTTATTTCGTCCCACAGGAATGGGAAATCGCTCGAATAGTTAAACACGGGTTCCTTAAAAACAAAACTGTTTGCGATGCGTACAATGCGGCCATTATACAGGTCGCCATCTACCCATTGGCCAATTTCCATGAGCGTGGTTCTCAGGATCCCGATGTCAATGACATCACCTTTGATACCACCCAGCTGAACACGATCCCCCGGCTTGTAGAAATTCCCAAACAGCAGGGCAAGCCAGCCGGCAAAGCTGGCGATGACTTCCTGGAGCGCGAAAGCGATTCCCGCCCCGGCCACACCCAGCGCAACAGTAAACCCGCCTAGACTTGAACTGTATGTAACGGTAAGGATGATGATAAAAAGGACGTATGTCCCGAACGTCACAGCCTTTTTCGCTTTGTATTGGACATCGTTGCCGAGGTCGCCCCGGTTGATCTGGCCTTTAACGAGCCTGCCGATGATCCACAGGACGACGATCCATAGAGAAAGAATCACGGGCTTGTGCCATACGGAGGGGATTTCCAGACTGTTGAGTAAGCTTTCCATCATGATTTCTTATCCGTTGACTGATTTTCAACAGTGACCTTGAAGGTTGGAGACTGGTAGCCAGGCGGCAGGTAGTTGGCCGGTACGGTGGTCATATTCCCATCGCGGGCAGCGCGGTAATGCGGTGACAGAATTTCGACACCGGATTCGTTGAACTTATCCTGAATATTCTGGTGGAGATCGGAGTAGATGCCGGCCATGCGGTGCGACTCTTCCGTGTACGCATTGAGCTGGTAGGAAACATAGAAGTCATCCAGGCTAGTTTGTAATACAAAGGGCTTGCGGGTGTCCGAGAGAATCCCCTTCGTAACAAGCGCGGCACTGATGAGTAATTCATGAACTTGTTTCCATGGTACATCGTATCCGATCGTAACACTCGTATAAAGAATAAGACCCACGCCTTTCGCCGATGTGGTATAGTTCGTGGTATGTCCTCCCAGGATCGTGGCATTGGGGATCGTGATCTCTTCATTCTTAATGGTTCGGATTCGGGTAACCAGAAGGGATTTCTCCAAGACATCACCCGTGAGGTCACCGATCTTGATCCGGTCACCGATTTTGAACGGCCGCATGTAGGTTATCACAAGGCCGGCGATTGCGTTGGAAATGGCTGTCGAAGAACCCAGGGAAAACAGGACGCCGACAAAGACAGAAACTCCCTGGAAGATAGGAGAGTCAGAACCTGGCAGGTACGGGAAAATGATAATGAAGCTGAAGGCATACAGGAGAAACTTAACAATGTTCAGCGTGGGCTTGGACCAATCCGGGTAAAATCCAGGGAGTGAAAGTGCACCCCTCTCTATCTCCGCCGCGACAAACTTCAGGAATTGTACAACATAGTAAGTGACCGCTCCAATTACCAGAATGGTAAACAGGTTGGGGAGGTACTTGATAAAGCTCCCCACCACCCGCTTGAGGGGTGAAGTGACCCATCCGATAAGCGTGTCTGCAATGCCGCGGGTCCATGGAAACACGCTGAACAGCAGGGGCAACGCGATATAGAGCGCAAGGGCAATCATGAAAAGCCGGAAGATGTTCATCAGGAAGAGAATCACCTGCAACTCCCGATCGCTGTCCAGGAACTGGTAGCCCCTGAACCGAATTCCCTTCAACACTGTATCTTTTAATTTTGACACGCGGCCGTTCAGGTTCTTAAAAAGCTTGTTGATGAACAGAATAATTACGTAGATGCCGACGAGAATGACGATGATAGCGGCGATGCGGAGAATAAGGTTCAGGATACTGTTTGAACTACGTTCCTCGACAATGGCCGTCTTGATAATGTCGCGATATCCCTTGGCCACCTCTTCCGGCGTTTTCTCGAACCACATGGCTTCCAGCTCATTGACACTCATCAGGGTGATGTCCTTATAGGTTATCTCTGCTGAGCTTTCCAGCACATTCACGGCCAGTGAGTCCGGATCGACATCGTAATCCTTGTACAGGGTAATGATCTTGGCGGTGATTGCCTTCGCCCTTTCATTGGCACTGAAACTTCCAATCCGTGTATAGACCAGAAAAAGCGTATCCTTAAACGGTGTAACCGCAAATCCCTGCCCTGAAACTTTCAAGTCTTGAAGCTGCTGCAATCGCCGCTGGTTCCGAAGAGAATCTTCACGCTCCACTCTTCGCAATTGCTGGACGAGCGCCTCGCGCTGGGAATTGTTAGCTGATCCTTTGAGTCGGTCAATCTCTTGGTGGAGCTCCATACGCCGCACCGAATCAGAGCGGCGCACGCTGTCCATCATCTGCACCAACTGGGCGGCCTGATCAACGGTGGAGTCAGCCTTGGTTACCTGAGCAGGGGATGCCAGCGGAAGCACCAGAAGCAGGAAAAAGATAAGACGGATATTCATAGTAGTAAATTTAGTCGATAAGTGCGGATTCCCGCCGGGCGTTACGACTTTCGCTTGGTTCTCCAGGAAAAGCCGATGCTGGTAAAGTAATCACTGACGCCATGGTTGTTGCCGAATCCACCATAGAGGTCAAGCTGTAAATCGGGTGTTAACAAATAAGCAAACCCTCCGTCAAAACTGGTTGTAAAAAGTCCTTGCTTCAGGGTGCCGTAGTTTTCAACATAGGCTCCAAAGGTTGAAGAAAACGGAAAAGACAAATTGATGAAATAGGTGCCGGTAGGGGAACTGTCATTTCCATTCCATGCTGCGCCCCAGTTTGTAATGAGCGTAAATGTCTCAGATAGTTTCTGGCTGGTGACCAGAAGGAATCTTGGTGCCACGTCCTTGATTTCATAGGCCTTGCTGAGAACGGGCAACCTGGCACGAATCTGAAACCCAACATTTGGAATGAGTCCTTTTCCAGTGTAAATGTGGTACCGCATACCAAGGTCCAGGGCACTCAGTCCCTGCTGGGTTGTTTTCAGATTATTTTGCTCAATTGATTCACTTTTGTACTCGACGAGAGAGCTGATTTCAAATGTTTCAGTCAGTCCAAACCGAATTACAGTGTTGCTCAGGTAGCCACTACTCTGGTAATTACTGCTCGAAATGGAAGTGCCAAAATGATCAAAACCGCTTTGCACCTGAAATATCCCCGTTCCCGTGGTAAACGCCCCGATGGAATTACCCGGTCTTCCTGAACGGATCGATTCATTGAACTGGGCAAAAGCCCCATGGATGGCGGCCGAAAAGCCGAGAATAAGGTAAAAAACTCTCATAGAAGGATGCAATTCGATGTTAAAATCCGGCAAATTTAGATACGGTAGACCACTTTGCATAATGGTTGGACTTCGACGGACCACTCATGAAGCCTTGTGCCAAAGCGGTTTACAGTTGGTAAACGCCGGGTGTGCAACCCTCTCATTTCTAACTATTGAATTAAGATCTCCTGGAGAATGAAAGCCCCAATCCCTGCAAAGTATCCCAGGAGAGCAAGCCATCCGATATATTTAAGGTACCAGCCAAATGAAACTTTTTCAATACCCATGGCTGCCACGCCGGCAGCCGAGCCGATGATCAGGAGGCTCCCACCTGTACCCGCGCAATAGGCGAGTAGGACCCAGAAGGAGTGATCCATGGGGTAGACTTCCAATGGATACATGGCCATCGTGGCCGCAACAATAGGCACGTTGTCTACAACGGCGGAGGCTATGCCGATAATAGTCAGTATGACGCGCTCACTCTGAAAGGTCTCGCCCAGGAGCCCGGCCAGTTGAGCGAGCTGCCCTGTATTTTGTAGCACGCTCACAGCGAGCAGTATGCCAAGGAAGAAGAGAACGCTGGGTACATCCATGTGCTCCAGAGCGCGGATAACAGATAATTTTTTCTTCTGGACTTCATCTTTGCCATGATGAACAATTTCCGTCATGATCCACAAGACTCCGAGGCCGAGCAGCATACCCATGAATGGCGGCAAGTGTGTCACGGTTTTGAACAAAGGGACAAATAGGAGTACGGCAATTCCGCTGAAAAGAATTAACCGCTGCTCACCGGCAGTGGCACGTACATTCGGATCAGCCAGAACAGCTACATCGGAGGATTGCAGCTCACCTTTCATCAGGAATGAAGCGATCACCAACGGCACCAACAAGCTGACCATGCTGGGGAATATAAGATGTGTGGTAATCACAGACGTTGATATCTGGCCACCGATCCAGAGCATGGTTGTTGTGACGTCTCCGATGGGCGACCATGCCCCGCCGGCATTGGCAGCAATGATGATCATCCCGACGAAAAGAAGTCGGTATTGCTTGTTGCGAACCAGTTTGATTACCATTGTCACCATGACGATGGTGGTGGTCAGGTTATCGAGCACAGCAGAAAGGAAGAATGTGAGTCCACATATTATCCAAAGCAGCTTACGCCGACTGTTCGTGGTAATAACCTTGTTGATAATTTCAAATCCGTCATGGGCGTCAATGAGTTCGACGATGGTCATGGCGCCCATCAGAAAAAAGAGGATGCTTGATATTTCCCCCAATTGCTCGAGAAGCTGGTGCGTCACAAGGTGGGTGTCCCCTTGATGAAATGTGTACACTGTCCAGCAAAGCACTCCCGTGACTAATGCCGTCGCTGTTTTGTTGATATGGACAGTATGCTCCATGGCAATAACAGTATAGCCGACAACGAAGATCACGAGTATTAGTATTTCCATGATGCGCTACGATTTAGGAGGAACGGGAGACGCCCCTCCGAAAATGACAGGGTATACACAATGTACAGCTTTGGCGGCAAATGTTGGAGCCCTCTGCCATGCATTTACTTCCTGACCTCCATATTCAGTTTTGGAACATCTCCGGTTTGTAACAACTCGTTGAAAAGCATTTTAAAGGTGCCGTGTGACTGACCGCGAAAGGTTATTTCCGGGCCAAAGGCGAGCAGTTTGCCTTTCCCAACAGGGGCTTCAAAAGCGGCAACACCACCTTTGAGGTAGTTTTGTCCCCAGGCCCAACCGCTCCGGAGTGGGTTTTCATCCGTGAACCATGCCAGGGGCTTGACCCTTCCCTGGGCGATGGCGTCGGGGGCCACTTTGAATACCGGGCTGTTTTCGAAATAGACATCTGTCAGGTTCGGCATACCCCAGGTAGCTTGCTGCGTCGAATCCGTCTTCACACGCAAAATGCTTCCCGGCACGTAGTACTTTTCATTGGAAAGATTCCGCTCCTGCCCGTTGGGTCCGATTTCCGTCATGAAACTTTTCACAGGCAGACCCAAGTGGTACGCCAGGTTGGTGCTGCTGCCGATGGTGACGACAACCCCGCCTGCCTCCATGAATTTCTTTAACTCTGGCACGGACTTCTCTGGGGTTATTCGACCAAGCGTGGAGTGATACTCCGCAGGAATTTCCTCGGGTTTGGGGTCTCGGCCTCTGAAAGAGGACCATGGCGATGTTTCCCCTTCACGCGAGAGGGCAGGGACTGCACCTGTTACCAGAACGATCACATCGTACTTTTGACGAAGGTTCCCTTCGTCGATGCCTTTTGAATAAATAGCATCTGCCTTGAAATGATACTGCTCCATGAGCCATCGGATCCATCCTGAAGGCATAGATCCACCGTATGCATCCCACAGGGCCACACGGGGAACAGAAACTTTTGAAAGCACAGCCGGCCCTTTCGAAAGGCCGGTGACTGTGATCCCGAGGTCTGTGGATGCTTTTTGCAATGCCGCTTTTGATTTGGCATTGGCTGGAACATAAAAACTTCCTGCAGGAGCACCTGACTTTCCGGGGGTGCCCTGAGGCAACCGGTATACGATGGACCCTCCCCGAATCAGATCATTGACGACCGTAAAAGAGTGATTGGATTTGGCATTAAGGACATACCCTGCTACGGAACTTGTCTCAAACGTCCCTTTTGGATTTTGAAGTTCGCCGTAAGGAATGGCCACAAAAGGGCCGTCAATATTCTCAAGGAACCGGTCGAACTGGACACCCATTTGAAAGGCCAGTGTCCAGCCGGCCGCATCGTAGGGTCGAACGGGGGGACCGCCAGGGTATTGGAAATCGTTGGGGTGGTCCTGAGGCTCGAACATATCAATTACGTGCGGGCGGAATGCCTGCCTGGTTTTGATTACATAGGATCCAGCAGGATATTTCTTGTTGGCAACTGTAAAATCTGCCGTTGCCTTGTGGACCTGAATCCCCGTTCGGATCAATGCATTAACATACTTGGTAGCCGTTGGGAAGTCAGGTTGGTTGGATGGAATGACATAGGCCCGTGCATCACGTTGTGCAGGAACTTTAAAGAGGCTGTCGTAGTACCGGGAAGGAACAGCGGCCCCCTCAAAAGGGTTGACAGGTGCTGTTGCTTCGCCTCGCTTTGGTCGGTTCTTGAAAGCCGTAGCTATTGCCTCAATGCGCGCCGGATAGGCCGTCCAGTAATCCTTGTTTCCATTTTCGATGGAGTTTTTACCCATGGCGTAAATATTGTAAAGCAGTTGATCGCCATGACGTGCCGCATAATCCAGCACCGCATAATTCAGTGACAATGAGTACTCTATGGATTGTCTATAAAACCATTTTTGAGGAGTCACCGGGTAGGGTGTATCGTTATTAGGATGCAGCCGCTGGGGAATGAGCGGTACTTCCATGGGCGTGGGATTTCCGATAATTTCGGTGAGCAGGCCCAGCATGTTGTGGAAGTACGTCGTGGTCCTCAGGCCCCCGTTGTACCAGGTTGAAAAGACAGATCCGTCCAGCCGCGTATACCCTGGCTTTTTCTCCAGGTTCAGCCGGTTGATCATAGAGGCCCCAAGCCCGTCTAGGCCGGTTATAATGAGGGGGTCAAAAACCTGATTGAAGGGATCGCGATAGGGAGGACCTGCTACGACGGAACCGGCCGGGCCTGCCTGGTGGTGGTTGTACATTACCTGGGGTATCCATTCAATAAATAATTGGCGCCCCATATTCTGCGTTTCCTTCATGTTCAACATGAAGAAGTCACGGTTGTTGTCGTGCCCGATGTACTTCTGGTACAACTTGGGCAGATGGTCCAGTTTCCTTTTTTCCGGCTTGGGTTCACGCATGTACCACGTTGAAACCAATTCCTGTCCATCGGGATTGGCGTGAACCATGAGGATGATCACCTTATCGAGGATGTTCATCGTCTCTGCATCGGTGCGGCTGATCAACTGGTAGGCAGTTTCAATAAGTTGATGGATGCCAACGGTTTCGGTCGCATGGAGGCCACCGTCAATCCAAACCACTGCTTTTCCCTCGGATGCAAGCCCACGTGCCTGTGCTTCGGTGATGCCTTCTGCCCGGGCGAGCGAGGTGGAGATTTCTTTGTAGCGGTCAAGTTTCTTGTGATTTTCGGGAGACGTCACAATAAGCATTTGCTGATTTCTTCCCTCTTCCGTTTGGCCAATTGTTACGAGTTTTACCCGGTCTGATTGAGCAAGCTTTTTGAAATAGGCTTCCGTTTGCACAAAAGTTGCGAGCTGGTAGTCATCGCCGATGGTAAAACCAAAGTGCTCCTTCGGTGTTGGCACTGCTTGTGCCTGAACGGCAACCGGCGAAATCACCAGCAGGATGAGGAGCATAAAAACTGAATGCTTCATGGAATTGGGGTTAGGTTAAGTTTCCAATATAGAAAGTTTCGTTACCTCCGATACATGGAATTGTACCGCTGGAAGCGGGGGACGGCAAAAGGCAATAGCAGTGGATGGGGTTTCCTCCAAAAAAAGCCCCTTCCGGAGAAGAGGCAGGTTGCCCGGGTTGAGGTGGTCCTAGACCATCACCTCATCCTGGTGCATTTTGTTTACACCGAGCACGTCTCGTGCCTGTGCGTACTTCCGGTTTACCTTTTCGGCCACGTCGCGGGCTTTATCGCCAATGATGGCTCTGGTCTGCGACCCTTTTTTCGGGGCAAATAAGAGCCCCAGGGTGGCACCCAGAAGTGTTCCAACCGCGAAGCCGATGGCTATTTTTGATGTATTTGTCATGATGATTGTTATTTAGTTATTGGTTCATCCCTGAATTTTTCAGGACGTTCTGTTTTTATTTTCTGTTTATGCAATGGCAAACTCCATGTTAGTCATCGACTGGCCTCGTTTCATGGGCTTGACGGCCTCCAGCCGGTACATGTCCTTGCGCCGGTCTTTGAGGTTGGTTACGGATCCGTTGTTGTTCAGATCTTTCAGCAATTCCAGATCGACATCTACCACCAGTGTCATCTCCGTATTCGGTGTAGCCTCTGCTTTCACGCCGTTGATCGGAAAGGCAAAGTCAGACGGAGTATATACACCGGATTGAGCATACTGGATATCCATGTTATGCACTTTAGGCAGGTTGCCTACGCTTCCAGCGATGGCCACAAAGCACTCATTCTCCACGGCACGGGCCTGGGCGCAAAGCCGAACCCGTGCATATGCATTCTGGGTGTCGGTGAGGAAGGGAACAAACAGGATGTCCATTCCTTCGTCGGCCAGCAACCGGCCAAGTTCCGGGAATTCAACGTCGTAACAGATCAGAATTCCAATCTTGCCGCAGTCGGTGTCATACGTGCGTATCGAATCGCCGCCCACCAAGCCCCATGCCTCGCGCTCGCTGGGAGTAATATGAATTTTCTGGTACTCGTCAACGGTTCCGTTGCGATGGCACAGATATCCGACATTATACAATTTACCATCCTTGAGCGCCGGATGACTTCCGGTAATGATGTTGGCATTATATGCGATGGCTAGCTCAGAAAATTTTTCCTTTATCAGCTCGGTATATTTTGCCAGGCCGCGGATTGCTTCGGGCTCCGTCAGGTGGTCATACTCCGCCATAAGCGGCGCATGGAAGAATTCCGGAAACAGAATGAAGTCTGCCTTGTACCCCGAGGCCGCATCTACGAAGAATTCGATCTGCTCGGTCAGCGATGCAAAATCCTTGAACGGCCTCATTTGCCACTGTACCAGGCCCAATCGGACGTTGGTCTTTTTGACATTGAGGAGTTTTCTCTTCGATTCGTAGTAAATGTTATTCCATTCAATGAGAGCCGCAAATTCCATCGACTCTGCATCGCCCGGCATATATCCCTTAAGAACCTTGCGCACGTGGAATTCGTTGCTCAACTGGAAGGTAAGGGTCGGATCGTAAAGCTCCTTGTGTTTGACCTTTTCAATATATTCTTTCGGGGTCATCGTTTCGGCCTGTTCTGCGTAACGTGGTAAGCGGGCACCTGCAATAATGCCCTGGAGATTCAGTTTCTCACACAACTCCTTACGGGCGTCATACAGTCGCCTGCCGAGACGCAGTCCGCGGTGCTCCGGACGAATGAATATCTCGATACCGTATAGCGTATCGCCGTGATCGTTGTGGGTCCCAAACGTATAATTTCCTGTGGCGTCCTTAAAGGTGTGGGTGTCTCCAAGTGTCTTGTAGTCTACAATGAGGGAAAGTGCAGCCCCCACCAGCGTTCCATCCACTTTTATGCACAGCTGGCCTCTTGGAAAAATTTCCACCAAGTGTTCAATTTGGTGGTCGCGCCAGTAAGCGCCCCAGGATGCATACGACTGCAACATGGTCTCTTTGAGATCCAGGTAGTCGTTCATGGTTAAATGTGCTATTTCTACTTTCATATCTATTTCAGGGTTTAAGCGTGTGTGACTTCTCTATCTACTTTACTTTTTACTGGCTCTGCCTTCTCTGGCGAACCTTTCTCAGCCGGTGGGATTACCGACACCTCGGATATCTCGGGACGAATACTTAACACCGGGAAATGGGAGTGGTTTACGATTCCCTGCGTGTAGGGTCCCATAAAGAAATCGCGCAGGGATGAATCAAGGGTTGCCGTGATTACGATAAGGTCTGGTTTTTCTTTTTCTGAAATCGCCAATACCTGCTTTGCCACGTCACTACAATAGTGAACCTCGCTGCCGCAGATGACGTCGTCTTCTGCGAATTTTTCCCGCGCCGAATCCACCAGAGATTTCATTTCCAGAAATTCCGATGCTTCCTTGTCTTTGACGATACCCGCGATCAACAGGGAGGATCCGTTCCTCCTGATTATCGGTCGCAGTACATCGTACTTGTCAAGGGCGTGCGGAATCATGCGCACCGGGAACAGGATCTTCTTGAAATCCAGCCATCGGTTGGACCCCGGGATGGTCATTACCGGGCAGGGGGTGTTCTTTACCACGCGATAAGCATTAGAACCCAGAAAGAATTCGCGCAAGCCGGACGTGCCATGGGTGCCCATAACAATTAGGTCGCAATCCTTGTGGTGTGCCCACCGGCAGATTTCATCGGCTGGGTTTCCCGATTGAACAATGTTGTTGATAACAATATCGTGGTTGGTACGCAGTTTTTTTGCGAGGTTATTGAGGTTTTCGGTCGCATTCTTGATGAGTTCGGGGAGGATGACCCCGGATGCGCCTCCAGCTTCTGGCGGGAACAAGACATATGTGTTCTCGACCACGTGGATAAGAGTGAGTTTGGCCAGTTGGCGCTTACAGATCGCGACAGCTGTTTCCAGGGCGTTCAGGGATACCTCCGAAAAGTCGATAGGTACCAGAACATTTCTTATTTCATGTGTATTCATATGGTTTGCCGTTATGTAACTATTTAATAGACCCGTGGTAAGGGCCTTTTGGATATATACAAATTTACCCCTTTTGGGTCTTTTCTAATGGTGGAAACAAAGGGTGATATGGTACTTTTTATCTATTTTGGTGCTTATCCATGGCCGAAATACCCGTTTATACCATCGAAACACTGCGATCAGCAAACACGGGATCCGCCGATTTCGACTTTTTCAGGTTCGAATACTTTGCCAAAGACATTGAACACCTGCGGGCATCGCACCGCCATCATTTCTACACGTTCATCCTGGTGACTGGCGGGGGTGGGAGCCATGCTATTGATTTTCAAAAGCATGATTTGGTGCCAGGCAGGCTTTTCCTGATTGGCCCCGGACAGGTGCACGCATGGATCGAGTTCCGGAAAGTGAAAGGATTTGTGGTCCTTTTCACAGACACATACATGGCCCTTTCCAAAGGCCGGAAAATGATGTCGGCATGGCCATTGTTCCGGCCTAACCAGGAATCCTACTATGACCTGAGCGCAAAAGAACTTACACGGTGGACGGAAGAATTTCTTTACATCGAAGAAGAGGTTTCCAGGGCAGATGAGTTCACTCGTGACGCCACGTTTTACTCCCTGAGCTCTCTGCTCGTCCGGGCTACACGGCTCAGTCTTGGTAAACTTGGAAAGCGCCAACCCGCGGGCCATGATTTCCTTTTCGCGTTCCAGGAACTAATCGAAGAGAATTACCTGAAGTGGAAAACGCCTAGAAAGTATGCGGAAAAAATGAATATGACGGCAAACTACCTGAACACGCTGTGCAAGAAGAAGTCCGGTAAGTCGGCAGGTGAGCTTATTCGGCAGCGAATCCTGCTAGAGGCAAAAAGGTTGTTGGCCCACACCTCGTTATCGGTTGCGGAGATTGCCTTCCAAATGGATTTCCAGGACAACTCGTACTTCGGCCGGTTCTTTAAGAAATACGTAGGGATGACGCCGGAGAAATTTCGCACGAGTCAAATCCAATAGTTCCATTTACCACGCCAAGTATTTGTAGACCACCCGGATCAACCGATACGCATCGGTTATGTCTTTCGCTGTGTAGGATATTGTATAACCGTCAACCCGGCGCATGCCGGGAATGCTCATGGCAACATCCGCCCTCGTGGTCGACTCGAGGCGCATGTCAAAGACCACCGGCTGCTTCACCAGCAGCGGACGGAAACTGCGTATTTCCTTCAGCGCTGCGGTGGTTTGCAACTGCAGCTCCTTTTTTACAACCTCCGGGTGAAGGAGCCGGGCAGCACTCGCCCCGATGGCTTCCTTGGTCACCACGGTTCGCGGCGCTGTGAGATTCCTGATTTCATCGACGAAGGTTTTATCGCCGCTTGCCAGGATGACCGGTACGCCCAGACTGCCGGCAAAGAATGCGTTGAGTCCACCTTCCCCCACTTCGGTGCCATTTATCCACAACCCTTTCACAGCCCCGGAGCCCGTGTGCGCGAGAAACCCATTTTCAGCTCCGGCCCGGGCATGGTAACCGAGAAAGATGATGCCGCTAAAACTTGCATCGAGGCCCTGTACCATTCCCAATGGCTTGATGTTGCTTTGAATGTACTCTACCCGGGAATCCAATTCCGTATGAAGCAGGTTTTGCATGTCCCCGTGGCTGTCGTTCACAACGACGAGCGCGGGCCCCGACTGGTAAATGGCGGCCACTACGGCATTGACTTCGTCCGTCATCAATTTTCTTCCCGTTGAATAATCTTTGCCGGAGGAATTCACCATGTGCGGTGTTCCAATACCGCCAATTCCCTCCATGTCTACAGAAATATAGATCTTGACGGGATTGGATTGCCCTGCACACAACGTAACTACTGCGCAAAGGGTGATTAGTAATTTAATCATGATGGCTTGTTAATGTATAGGGGTCAGTAGATTTTGTCTTTGTGGCATTACAGCGGGAGCTCGTTCCCACATTGATCACAGTATTTGGCGTGCAACGCGTTTACGTGGTTCCCACAATGGGTGCATGTGCGCCTCGTCATCCGGGCAGCTGAGGCCTCTTCATTTCCCCGTATGATCTCTGCGGTAACCAGACCGGTTGGCACAGCAATGACTCCATACCCTGTAATCATTAGCACCATCGCCAGGAGCTGACCGAGCGTTGTTTGCGGTGCCACGTCGCCATAGCCAACCGTAGTTAACGTGACGATGGCCCAATAAATACTTCTGGGAATACTGGTGAACCCGTTTTCCCGCCCTTCCACAATAAACATGAGTGTTCCAATAAACACACTTACAATAACTACAAAGAAAAGAAAAACGAAAATTTTCCTTGAGCTCTGCTTCAAAGCGGCCCTGAGCTTGCTTGCTTCGCCCATGAACTGAACGAGTTTCAATACGCGGAACACCCGGAGCAGGCGTAGGACTCGAATAATGGCAAGGGCATGGCTCCCGGAGATGACAAGGCTCAGGTACGTAGGAAGGATGGAGAACAGGTCGATGATTCCGTAAAAACTGAGGACGTACGTTCTTTTTTTCTCGGAAGTCCATAGCCTCAAAATGTATTCCCCGGTAAAGAGGATGGTAATAACCCAGTCGAGCACAATAAAGGTAGCTCCCCAATCACGGTTGAACTCCCGGACGCTGTCGAGCATAAGTATGGTGATGCTCGCCAGGATGAGGACGAGCAGAATGATGTCGAAGGCACGGCCGGCGTTAGTTTCAACACCAAAGATGATTCGGTGAGCCTGCTCCTTGAACGACTTTTGGTTACGTGGTTCGTTTTCTATTTGACTCATTGTCCTGAAATATCCATATCAAGAACGAGCCCTTGCTACTGCCCGGGGACTCGCGTCACCGCTGTGAGTTTGGCAAGACGTTCTTTGGCGAGCGAAAGATAAGCAGGATCAAGCATAAAAAAGGAAATCCGAAGCGTACCCTCCTCCGCCAGATCAGGCTGAACGAGGATGGGTTTGGAGGCAACGCACCAGGAAGAGAGAATCAGCGCCTCCCGGATGCGTTGTTCAAAAAGTCCGGGATCCATGGATTCGGGCATGCGTACGTTTAACACGGTTTCGCCCGGAGCCAGTGAATGATGCGACTGAAGCGAAAGGGGTTGGGTAACGATCGAGGAGAAGGGAATTCTCGTCCTTCGTCCGTCGGACATTTCAACCGTGAGTTGGGAAACACCGATGTCCCGGATGGTACCCTTCACCGTTTCGGTTTGAATACGCTGCCCTTTTTGCGGACTATGCCGGATGCGGAAGATGAATCCGGCAACAAGGTCTTTCCCATAAAACCAGACCAGTAAAACTGCAACCATCGACAGTAGGAATGCCATTAGGAATGGATAATAAGGCTTGTTCGAGAAAAAAATCTGAACCAGCCAGAAAAAAAGGGCCACCCACACCACCAGCTCCGCTGCACTCCAATACGGCGCATAGGAACGAATCCATTTTGTATGGCCTCCCAGCAGGCGGAGCACCCTGAAAAGAAGGACGGTCAACACCGTCGTACCCAGAAGGAAAATCAGGTTCATCATATCCATTCTCTTTTCCGGAAATGATTGATCAGGAGGAATGAAACGTTTTGATTCAGAGAATATATGGATGGGCCGCGCACGACAACCAACTGAAGGCGCTTCATGACGTCCAGTGTTTTGATAATCTGATCTTCTTCCAGTTGGACACAGCGCATGATCTTATCAAGGCTCATGCGTTTGTGAAGAAGCAACTGGAGACAGAGGTGTGACCACCTTTCGGGCAATTCAGCAAAGACGTCTTCATCCCGGATTCTGGGATCGCTCCACGCAACGGTCTTGTTTGAAAAGGCCTTGATACCCGTGAGCCATGCATTCATGGCGATTCCCGGGTTGCCTTGCGAGTATGCAAAGAGCTTATTGAAAAGGCGAGCCTGGCGTATTTGGCCAATGGTTTCTGATTGTTTTGAGTCGATGCGCAAGGCGAGCCCACTTGACTGGTGACGTGACATGATAAGCTGCTTCAGTTCCAGCGAGTTGAAGGGGAGACACCGTACGACGCCAGCGCAGTGGGAATCGAGCGACTCAGCAACGTTAATCACGGCATATGCAAACGGGTTCATGTTCAGAATAAAGAGGCATTTTGATGCGTGCTCTTCGATGAGTGATTTCAAATGACGAATGACGGTGAGCCCGGTTTCTTCAGAACGCTCCCACCATAGTTCGACGTCATGAATCATGATGATGCTTTCACTCGGCAGGAGGTTCATCGTCTGGCCGGAGTCTCCTTCAAAGCGGGTGGCCTTTGCCAACGACGCTTCGAATTGTTCCAGGCTTGTAGACCCATCTTCTGGAGGAAATACATGGTATACGGTATGGTTCCCGGATTTCTTTTCACCCAAATGCCTGCACAAGGAAGTTTTTCCGGAGTTACGCTCACCTAATACAAGGATTGCACCTTGCCTGCTCACCAGATAGCGCTGAAATGCCGATTCAAACTGCTTTTCTTCTTCCACCCGGCTCACCCAGAAATTGTCTCCTATGCTCGAGCGACCGCTGAAGAGGGAAACGTAGTAGTGGGGAAGGTCAAGTATAATTCGTGGATTCGGCGTCGTGCTGACCACCGCATGTATGATCCGCTCATTTACCGAAATGGTGCGTACCTGCTCGGAGAGTTGCCGTGCCAGGAGGATTCCCTTTGCCTCCGAGTACAAGATCGAAACAAAGAAATGCCTGATTTGGTCTGCCAGCGTGGAGAATGCTTCGCTTACCCTGGACTGCAATTGTTTCTTTCTTCTGCGCCTGATCAGGGATGCAAAATCTCCTGCCATATCGGCCAGGCTGGAAAGCTTCAGCGCTTCCTTGAGGGCGGCCGACTGCTCCTGAATATCATCGAGCACCTCCTCAAACAGCGCATCCAACGTTTCCATCTCCCGGTGGATAGATCGAATCGCCTTCTTGACTTCCTCGTCGCGCAAAGCGCCTTCATCAGAT
Organism: Cytophagales bacterium; assembly: GCA_034440075.1. Lineage (GTDB taxonomy): Bacteria > Bacteroidota > Bacteroidia > Cytophagales > Cyclobacteriaceae > ELB16-189. Next base: position 14,694 of record JAWXBL010000015.1, on the reverse strand, counting down.
TCTTTGAGGTTGAAAATTGTGAACATGGCGAGGCTGGCCTTGTCACTGATTATCAAGTTCGATCTTCTTACTTTCTCCAACAGGATTTCAAGTTTGTCGTTGATTGGTCCGCTCAGGGTGGCCTCCATCAGGTGGCTTACCATCGCCCGCAGTGGCAAAGTAAGTCCCTCGGATTCCGGAACAATTTTCACGGCAACGGTTACTTCCTCTGGCAGTTTGGCAGCGGTCATCAGCAGTTGTTCGGTAGTCTCACGAAGGACTTTTGAAGCAAATCCGTAGTCGAACTCCCACTCCGGCAGCGTTTGCTGCTTGGATTGGAGGGGGGCTGACGCCACCTGGGCCATGGCTGCCGTCAGTCGGGCAACAGGCTGCTGCTGATCTTTGTTGAAAAATTGGCGGATTCGGTTTCTGTAATTCTGGGTTCCCGTTTCAACGGTAGCAAAGTAGTCGAGCAGAATGGCACTGGTCTTTACAGTGTTGAGGTAAAGGTCTGCTCGTTCCGACCAGGAGTCTGAAAATCGGGCGATGGTTGCTTTTTTGGCTGTATAGAAACTTGCTGCGCGCGTCTTCCTGTTAATGATGCGATCAAATTGAATGCGTTCAAGCTGATGCAGGAAAAAATTCACATTCTTCCTGTACTCCACTTGCAGCCGACCTTTGTACAATGATTTCAGTTGACGGGTAACCGACCCCAGCGCCTCTGATTTTTCCATAAGCTGAGCGGCAAAGTTTTTGGTGGCCTCGTCCTGCTTTACCGGATCGCTTGCGTTTATGATGGTCTGGAAGGAATCGTCAACCCAGGAGACATATTGTCTCAAATTGTCCATCGACGACGCAGCATTCTTTTCGAGATCCGCAAGCAGCAAGGCCAGAAAGTGGTAGCGGCTGTCGCGGAAGAAATATGCAGCACCCCTTCGATAGTGTACCGTGATGGCGATGGTCTTGCGTGAAAAAGGGTGGAGGACCCGCTGCCTGAATTTGTACCAGCGGAGGGAAGGGACATCCTCCTTCCGACGGGTGAAGGCCTCCCGGGGGTACCGAATGGTTTTTAACTTGGGAAAACGATCATGATCTTTCTCCAATTGCTCCAGATACCAGTGAATTCCCGTTTGCAGCAGTTCTTGCTGCGCGCGGATCGGACTTCCCAACGTGGAATCAATAAGTTTTGCTACCTGCGCGTTAAAGTATTTTTTTGCCCTGACAAGTACGGCCAGTTTCTGATAGGGTTCGGTGTGCTGAATGGATTTGGTGAGCGTGGAAGAGGCAGTACCTGCCAACACCTGTAGCTGACCGTACAGAATGGATTCGGGCTCAAAAGCACAGGCAAAGACCTTCTTATGCAGCGCTTCAACCAGTTCCTGACCGTGCGTATCAATTTTTTTCAGATCATCGTGAACCTCTGGATTTGGCGATTCGTCGAGGTCGGGGAGGAGCCACTCATTCTTATTCGCCGCCACCTTACCTTCCTGTTGGATGATGACTTCATGTTCCTCGAAGAGAGCTGATGCATTGAGAAAGAGGACTGATTGAAGATGGTCGCAAATGTCGCACCCGTTTGCATAGGTAGTTTTCAGGTCATCGTAGTGGCTGTCGGGGATGCCAATAATGGTGAGGTCCTTATCAGCTGATTCGGTACTTATGATTTCAACCCTTGATCTGTTGGCGATGTGATTGTCAATGATCCGTATCGAAACATCCATACGATATTTCTGGAGGACACTCCTAATATAGTGGGTGACACGGTCACCATCTTCTTCTGTGTTGAGAATGAGACAGAGCCTTACATTTGAACGGCGCCAATGATCCGAGCTTGTAAGATGCCGCACGAGGTTCAATGCAAAGGCCAGGTTACGTCCCCAGCCGCTCTACCAAATATCAACGGTGGGAGCAACCACCTTTTTGCCTGCCACCTGGTGATAGAGGAAAACAGAGTTTAGGTTATAGCGCTGAAGGTTACCGAGGAGCGTAATAAATTTTTCCCTGTTTTCCGGTTTCTTTGACCATCCCATCAAAACAGTATTTGGCTCAACGCCGGCAAAGCCGTAGACGCGGGCAATTTCATCGATCCCCGCGTACGCGTTGGTGCATGCGTATGTGTAGTGAAACGCTTTATCTCCCTGGGTTTTCTCCGCGACGTTGCTTTGAGGCTTGATCAACAGGGGCGCGTCGGATTGGACCAGCTCAAAAGAGGAAAGCATCCCGAGCTTCCCGGAGATGGCACCACCGAGCTTCATCATAAACGGACGCGACTGGTCTGCTCCGTTGAACATCAGGATGTTTGGCCGCCAATTTCTGTTGTGCTCCGGAGAAGAGAACAGCCGCTGCAGCGAGGATTTTGCAAGAGACGACCACACGCTGCCCCAGGTATCTCCCGTTTCGAGCGTGAGCTCTTTCCGCTTCAGGAATAGAAAAAGCGCACCGAGGATAAGGGTGGCCCCGATCATCGCCACGAAATCGAGTTGAATCATTACGATGAAACATGCGGCAGCGCCGAGGAAGCTTACCCAGACGGGGGTTTTGAAGTTGGGGCGGAAATCGGCACTGGTCCAGGCCTCAAACGCACAACTCAGGTTAAGAAACCCATAGGTAGTAATGAAGAAAATAGAAACAATGCGGGCGATTACGTCAAGTTCGCCGATAAGAATACCGGCTTCAGCAATGACAAAGGTAAGCAGGAGTGCATTTCGCGGCTCATTGGAGGCACCAACTCCACGGGCAAAAAACCGAGGCGAGATCTTATCCACAGCCGTCGCTTGAAGAATGCGGGGGGCGCCGAGGATGCTGCCGAGAGCCGAAGATAAGGTGGCGCCCCAAATCCCAGCAATGACTAATTCAGGTACCAGGGATATCTTTAGCAGTACCTGGGGATCAGAGGCAAGGAGATGCCGGTCGACAGTTGATGCAAAGAAAAAGACAAGCGCAATGTATACTATCAGGCCTACCAGGATAGCCATGATAGTGCCCTGCGGGATGGACTGCTTGGGGTCCTTGAGATCCCCGGACATGGAAACACCTGCCTCAAAGCCGGTAACGGCAGGGAAAAAAATTCCAAAGAGAACCATGAACGGCAGCGCCGTAGATGCCGCCTCGATGGTTGGTGCAACTACCGGCGCCAGGTCATGGCTTCCTGCAAAGATTGAAACGAGCGACAATCCGATTGCCGCCATGATAAAATACTGGGTTTTTATGGCGAGGGAGGTACTGATGAATGTGATGATAGTTACAACGACCAACACTGCAGTACCCGCTATGCGAATGGAAGTAATGGAAATCTCATAACCCCAGAATCCTAAAAAGCTTTCTGCAAACCCAATCAGGTAGAGGCTCACGCTGAAAGAAAGGCCCACAAAGAGGGCAAGACCCAGGGTTCCACCGATGGGCAATCCAAGGCTTCGGGAAATCATATAATATGTACCGCCGGCTTCTACTTTCTTGTCGGTTGCGATCGAGGAGACGCTCAAGCCGGTAGTAATGGAAATGATGTGCGCCACAATGATAATCCCCAGGGTAGCCCACAGGCCAGCCTCGCCGACAATCATCGGAAGTCGCAAGAACATGATGACCCCAAGAATGGTAAGAATAGAGGGGGTGAAAACCCCTCCGAAAGTCCCAAATTTGTTAACTTTTGCCATTCGATGGTTTGTTGCTCCGGCGCCGGAAGTCACCTACGTTTGCAGACCGAACAACTGCTTGGCGACCATCCTGGCTCAAAACGTAAGATACAAATAGAATCTAAGTTGCATGATTACACATAATATTTACTATGACATTATTCTTATTTGCGGGGTCATTATCATTTCCTATTCGCTCGGACACATTTCTAAGTTAACAAAAATTCCAAGCGTCTTACTGCTCATCATCTTTGGGGTCCTTCTTCAGTTTGTCATGCAGGAATTTAACATTGCTCTCACTTCCCGCATTTTTCAAATTCTCCAACTCCTGGGAATTATAGGATTGATCATGATTGTACTGGAAGCTGCCCTGGACTTGAAACTGACGGCAGAAAAGCGGCCCCTGATCCTGCGGGCGTTTTGTGTGGCATTTATCGCGCTCGTCGGCTCCTCCCTGATCCTGGCTTATCTTATTAGCTATTTCCTGGGATATACTTTTTATATCTCCCTCATCTATGCCATCCCGCTTTCCATTATGAGTAGTGCGATCATCATTCCCAGTATATCCCGCCTCCAGCCTGCGAAGAAGGAGTTCATGATCTATGAAAGTACTTTTTCAGATATTTTGGGCATAATGCTTTTCTATTTTACCATCGGGACCAACGAGAATGCTACCACGCTGTCCATCGTTCGGGAAGTAGGTTTTAATATAGCCATCACCGTGGCGTTGTCAGTGATCCTGAGTTATCTTCTCGTCCTAATCTTTCAGAAGGTGCAACAAAGCGCTCACCTTTTCCTGCTGATTTCGGTATTGATTTCTCTATACGCCGTAGGCAAGATATTCCATTTGTCATCGTTGATTGTCATATTGGTTTTCGGGCTGATGCTGGGCAACTATGCCTTGTTCTTTTCTGGCCGACTAAAGAAACTGGTGGACGTAGATATCCTCAACAAGATCAACAAGGATTTCCACCTCGTGACCCTCGAGTCGGCATTTGTAGTGCGCACGTTCTTCTTTGTGGTCTTTGGAATGACCCTCGATCTAGGCTCCCTGTTAAACATACAGACTGCTTTCATCAGCGTGAGCCTCATCGCCGCACTGTATGTAGTCCGCGTTATGAGTCTTCGCTTTTTTGTCAAACAATTGAATCCAAAGTGGTTTATTGCCCCGCGTGGCCTCATTACTGTGTTGTTGTTTTTTGCGATCCCGGAGGTGTATGTGCAGGAAACCTTCAGCAGCGGCATCCTGTTGTATGCGATCCTTCTGACAGGTGTAGTGATGACCCTGGGGATGATTCTCTATAAGAATGAAGCCGAAGATGTTCCAGAATTGCTGTTTGACAGCCTTCAAAGCCTGGATCAGGAGTTAATCCGACGGGAGTGAAATGATGCGCCGTTTGCACGTAAGTTTTATGGAAAAATTACACATTTTGCATCCCCGGAGCATCATACCTTTCCTCCTTGAAAGTTGTATGAAGCAACAACATACCGGGTTGGAGAAACGAGGAAATGAGTTCAATAAGGCAAGAAGGAAGCAGGGAAGATATGCAGGTTGGTGTTAAGGAAAATGCGGAGCAGATATTGTTGATGCGTGAGCGGCTGCTGGCCATTCTTACGGAGGCCACCCGTGAATTATTCCTCAACCCGGATTGGTTCAAAGCAGTATTGTCTTCTTTTCGTGAAATCGGATTGCACCTCCAGGTGGATCGGATGTATCTATTCAGGCTGGATGGCCCGTTTGGGAAGGCCGAAACAATCAGTCAGATCGTGGAGTGGAACTCAGGAACGTCAGAGCCCCAGATCAACAATCCGGACCTGCAGAAGCTGAGACTTGCGGATTTCGAACCGTTCTACCTTACCTTAAGCAAGGGTGAACCACTCAGGGAAGTTGTTTCCGAAATTAGTGATGAGCGGTTCAAAGTGCTCCTGGAGAGCCAGGAAATAAAATCCGTGCTCCTCTTCCCGGTACAAGTCCGGGGAATCTTTTGGGGGTTCCTCGGCTTTGATCAGTGTACACACGAGCGTGTGTGGTCCGATGCGGAACTTTCGGTACTGCGGTCATTTAGTACAGCGCTGGCAGGATCGATTGAAAAGCGGGAAGCGGAGGCTGAGAAAACCGAATGGAAAACAAAGCACGAGTTGGTTGTAAGGGCCTCGGGGCAGATTATTTATGACTATGATATCCCGTCCGGACAAATTCAATGGTCTGGAAATACACAGCAAGTTCTTGGATATCAACTATCCGAAATGGGTGGCATTGAAAGGTGGGTCGAGCTGATTCACGCCGAAGACCGGGATGCCAGCATCCGGAAGCTGGAGGAAGCAGAGAAGGCCATGTTGGGATACGATGTGTTCTACCGGTTCAGGCACAAGGACGGTTCTTACAAGAATATGCATGACAGGGGCCTGTTTCTTTCAGACGCTTTTGGGAAGGCCTACCGCATGTTGGGCATGATGATGGATGTGACCGAAAGTACCAACCGTGATACCGAAAAGCGCGAAATAGAGCTTGCCTACAAGACACTCTTTGATAACACCCCGGACGCGATCATCATTACTAACACGGAATTGCCGAGCCGGATTGTCTCCGCCAACCAGGCTGCTGCGGAAATGCACGGATACGATCTCGAAGCCTTTGGCAAACTGTGTATTCATGACGTAAAGAGTCCGGAGTACATTGAACGTCTTCCGGCCCGACTGGAGAACCTCCTGAAAGGTGATCGGACTCCTTCCGAATCAACTCATCGGCGAAAGGACGGGACGCTGTTTCCGGTAATGATCGTTTCGGGTGTAATTGACGTCCGCGGGCAGAAATACATCATGTCTATTTTCCGGGATGTTTCGGAGTCCGTGAGGACCCAAAACAAGTTGGAGGAATCGTTGTCGCTCCTTACAGCAACCATCGAGTCGACGGCGGATGGTATTCTGGTGGTGGATACCGATGGAAAGGTTTCGGCATTCAACAAGAAATTTCTCAAGCTATGGAAAATTCCCGCTGAAATGTCTTTGGAAAAGGATGACAGCAGTCTCCTGGCGCACGTGGTTGATCAAGTGGAAGACCCGGAAGCATTTCTATCCAAAGTGAAGTACCTGTATGCCAGCCCCCTTGAAAAGTCTGAAGATCTGATCAGGTTCAAGGACGGCCGCGTTTTCCACAGATATTCCAAGCCGCAAAAAATTGGAGAAAAAGTGGTTGGACGCGTATGGAGCTTCCGTGATTTTACCGATCAATTTCATTATGAACAATCGCTTCAGGAAAGTGAAGCCCGGTTCAAACGATTACAGGAAGCATCGTTTGGAGGCATTTGCATTCATGACAATGGAACCATCATCGATGCAAACCAGGGACTTTCCGACATCTCAGGCTATTCCCGCGAAGAACTTATCGGCATGAACGGCATCGGAACGCTGATCGCGCCAGAGTACACCGAAGAGGTCATAGCGCATATTGAATCCGGATCGGATCAGCCCTATGATGTAGAGGGGATCCGAAAAGACGGTTCGCGTTGCTTCCTTGAGGTACAGGGGAAAAATATTCCATATAAAGGCGGAACAATTCGTGTATCAGAATTCCGCGACATTACCAGCCGGAAAGAAGCCGAACAACAACTGCTCCAGGAAAAGACCTCGCTGATGGCCACAACCCGTGACCTGATTCGCAAGAACGAGCAGTTGGAGGAGTTTACGCAGATCGTATCACACAACCTCCGGTCACCGGCCGGCAATATCAGCACCCTGCTCCAATTACACAATGAAGCATCCAATGACGAGGAGAAGGCCGAAATATTGAATCTCCTTCAACAAACAAGCAAATCGCTGTTGACAACCATGCAGGAGCTCAATGAAGTTCTCAATATCAAACACAACGAGAACATCATCCGACAGCAGTTATCATTTTCGCACGTCTTTGAGCGGGTGAAAAAATTGTTTCACGCCAAGATTCTCGAATCCAGTGCAGCCGTAACTCACGACTTCAGCCAGGCTCCTTTCCTTGTTTACAGCAACGTCTACCTGGAAAGCGTTATTCTGAATTTGTTGAGCAACGCGCTCAAGTATCACGACCCCCGGAAGAAATCATTCATCGACTTCAAGACATCGCTCGAGGGCGGGTGTATAATTCTGCGCGTCTCTGACAACGGCCTCGGTATTAACCTTGAGCGATATGGACACCAGATTTTCAAAATGAAAAAAACCTTCCACCGACACCCGGATAGCCGTGGAATTGGGCTGTTTATGATCAGAAACCAGATTGAGTCAATGGGTGGTGAAATTTCCGTGTCCAGCCAGGAAGGTGTTGGAACAACATTTACCGTCAATTTTAACAAGACCCGGTAATGCCAACTCCTCGCACATCCGTTGCGATCATAGATGATGACCCGGTTTATCAGTTCACCACAAAGAAGATAATCGAACTCTCCAAGTTGGCGGGCACGGTAAGCCAATTCAATTCCGGTGATGAAGCCCTCGCATTCATTGAGCGCAATTGCAACGGGATTGAAGCGCTTCCTGATATTGTTCTTCTCGATCTCAATATGCCTGTGACCGATGGATGGATGTTTCTGGAGGGGTTCCGGAAGATACGCGGCTCCCTTTGCAAGGAAGTGGCTATATACCTGGTCACTTCTTCGATCGATCCACGCGACATCGCGCTTTCCAAAACCTACCCGGAAGTAAAGGAATTCATTTCCAAGCCGCTCGACATGGAGCAGATCCGGGAAATTCTGTCATCGCCGGTCTGAGGGGTCGGCAGCCACTCGAAATCTGCACGGCGTTTAAGTTTTTGATTCCGCGCATCTGACGTAACTTCGTATAACGCATCATGGACGCATTAGCAGTATATGGACTAAGAACCAGGGTAGCGTGCATCTTGTTCGCTGCATGCTCGCTGGTCTCGGTGCAGGCGCAAATTGATCATCCGAGGAGCAGTCCTCCCGCCACGCTGATTCAGACGATTGGGAGGAGTCAGGTGAAGGTTGAGTACGCACGGCCGTCAGCCCGTGGGAGGACGATCATGGGTGACCTGATCCCGTATGGAAGAATTTGGCGCGTAGGAGCCAACGAATCTACCAAAGTACATTTTAGCGACTCAGTAACGCTGGGAGGCCATCGCCTGGAGCCCGGGGTGTATGCGTTATATGCCATCCCGCACGCAGACGAGTGGATCATCATCATCCACCGGAATACTTCCCACTGGGGAGACGGTCGGTTCAACTACAAGCAGGATGAAGACGCGTTGCGTTTTGTGGCCAGGCCCGAACCATCTGGCCGGTTTACGGAGACGTTTACCATAGCGTTTGACGAAGTAACTCATAACAGCGCCGTGATGGTCCTGGCATGGGAACGAACGCGAATTGGATTCCAAGTTGTGTTTAATACGCGTGCAAAGATGTTGGATGAGATTGGTACACAAATAAAGAAAAACCCAACCGCTGACACTTTCTATGAAGCGGCCCGGTACCTGCTGGAAGAAGAGATTCTACCTGATCGTGCGCGCGCCTACCTCGCGGAGGCAAATGCCCTGGCAGGAGACACGTATTACATACACCGTGTCTGGGCACTCGTTGAGGCGCAGTTAAAGAATTACCAGGAAGCAATCCGGCATGCAAAACTCTCCAGAGACCTCGCTGCGAAACAGGGAAAAGATGAGTTCGTGCGGATGAATGAGAAGAGCATCGAAGAATGGAAGAAGCGATAACCATTTCGCAGCAAACTATTACTAGATTGAGATTTCAAGACGCAAGAGCTCTTTCAACCGGGTCCCGGACTGCTCAGTCCGGGACTTGACCTGTTTTCAGAATCCCAGGAACCATCAACCAGCGGCCTATTCCATCCACGCCTCATCGAGTCACGATCTGAATTTTTGACAAGCAGAAGATTACCATCCCGGGTATGTGTTGGCGCGTAATGAAACTGTCGCACATACTCTAAAAGCAGAGATTCCATATTCCTCCGCGGTCTGACTTCGCGGCATCAACGCGCTGTTTTGATGTGATGAGAAAAGGCTGACCATCAGTACCAAGATCCCACAACTTCCCGCGAAGGAACACGTTGACTCCAACCGATGCCTGGGTTTTCTTGATCCGGGCGGGCAGTGCATATGCTTCCCAGGCCTCTCGCTCCGTGAGCCGGTATGCATCCTCAGGATTAACATCAGGAGGCGTCTCCGATCCATCATATCCCATCCACGGTTGCTGCATTGTGTCTTGCCCCGTACAAAAGGAACTTACGAGAATGACATCTGCCCCCAACGCACTGATTCGCTCGTAGCTCGCCGGGTACCAGGAATCGGCACATACCAGGACAACCATTCTTCCCATGGGAAGCTCAAAGACAGGAATTTCTTCCACCGAAGCAGCCAGCGTGAACGGGAGCTCCGCGCTGATTGGAAAGACTTTTTTGACAATCTGGGGATCAACGTGCCCGTCCGGATGGAAGACGAATGCCGTGTTGGAAAGCGGGAGCGAGGAATCCGTCACGATGGTGCCATCCTCAACCCTAGGGCCCGGCAATACGATGGATCCGGCGCTGATGGTCACCCCATACTGCTTCGCCAATTTCCGGAAGACGGAGGTGTAGGTCGCTGCCATTCGTGAACCCTTCATTCGGAAGAGCGAGGCGGCAACTGGATCGCTCTCTCCGGCATCATTCAAGAGGGCCTGTGCAAAGATCACCGGATTGCTGAGGATCATCAAAGCCATGGCGTTATCCATGGTTTCCGCATCTGCGACAACTGCCTTTTCTCCGTCGATGACCAGCCAGGTCCCAATGTATTCCGGAAGCAGCACCACGGTGTTGGTCTTGAAATAACCGGCCTTTGAAGCAGCTGCAAAATAGCCGTTCATCTTCTCGTAGAAATGGGTCTCGCTCAGGTAGTCGGATGGGACCATGTAAGGCTGGATTCCCACCACATTCTTGCCGCAGGAGGAATCAGGTCCCACGGCCTGAATGATATCGAGCGCCAGGTCACTGCTCGTCCAGGGTTTTGTGTGGTCCATATGGATCCAGATCACCCAGGTAATCACGGCGGCAAGCAAGACCAGGAATACTTTTCTCATTATTGTAAAGCTAGGTGTTTAGAATCTCAACGGCAGCACGCTCTCCGGAGCGAACGGCACCCTCAATATAGCCATACCAAACGGTTGATGCCTCGGTTCCCGCCCCATGGATGGATCCCGTTGGTCTGGACAAGGCATGCAGCAAACGCGCCGCGGAAAGTCCGGCAAAGCCACCGCCGATAATAATAGTATCAGGCTGACTGGAGTTGGTTATGGGTGATGACATCTGGTTCGGATGGCCTACGGAACATTCTCAAAGCGCCTCATCCAATCCCTGCGCTCCTTGCTGAAGTAGTGCTCCCTGGATTTGATCGGAGGGACGTGGTGTTCCTGGAGCTTCAGCAGGGAAACTTCTGGTAATGGAACGGGATCCTTTGGAATGAATCTACGGAGCGTGGTTTTCATTTCAGCCATGTCCGGGGAAGAGGACAAATTGTACCATTCCTCGGGATCCTTCTCAAGGTCGTATAGTTCCTCGCTGTCATCGATGTATTGGATATAGTGCCACTTTCCGTGCCTGACGGAATAGTTTCCGAAATCATATGTGGTGATGATGGCGCGGTCATCCTTTGTCCGGGGATCTTTTAGGATGGGAACCAGGCTCTTGCCGTCCAGGTCCTGACGGGGAGATAAGCCGCAAAGCTCCACGAGTGTAGGATAGATATCCATGAGGGAACTGAGGCTTGTCGTATTGCCTGCGCCGGAGCCATCCCGGAGGGCGGATGTCCCTTTGGGGACTTTGATCATGAGGATGCTGCGGTTAACATTTTCCCAGAGCGCAAACTTGCGCCAATGCATTTTTTCGCCCAACTGCCACCCATGATCCGACCAAATGACAACAATCGTATTATCGGCATACGGACTTTCGCTCAGTGCCTGCAAGAGCTTGCCTACCATGGCATCTGCAAAAGCAGATGAGGCCAGATATCCCTGAACGGCATTTTTCCAAAGTCCTGCCTGCACCACATGCTTATGGTAGTTTCCGCCCCGAATGATCAACTCCTTTTTGGCTACTTCACCCAGGTCGCTCGTGTCATTCTCCAGGATGACAGGGAGTTGAATGCTGTCGAGCGGGAAGCGATCAAAATATTTCTGAGGCACATACCATGGAAGGTGAGGGCGGTAAATTCCGCAAGCAAGAAAAAAGGGTTTTTCATGCTTCCTCATCAACTGATCGGAAATGTATTTGACGCTCTTGTAATCGCCAGTTTCTTCATCGGCTATTGGCAACCCGCTCCAGTCAAACATGTTATACATGTATTGGAAAGGCGGCATATTCGCCGGAACTTTTGCAGGAAAGTTGTCAGCGGGCATGGGGTTGGTCTTCGATGGATAATACGCATCCCAACCCAGCGTATCCACCTGTTCATAATGGAAAATCTTGCCGGCACCAGCCGTATAATATCCGCTTTTTCTAAAATGCTGTCCCAGTGTGAGCGATTGAGTCATCGCCGGCACCAAACGCCAATCCTGGTAGTTGGAATACATCCCGGAACGGTACGTATGAATGCCGGTCAACAGTGCCGCACGGGAGGGGTTGCACCCTGGACTGGCGCAATAGTTTTTTGTAAAGTTTACGGCCTCGTTGGCAAAGGCCTGCAAATGCGGCGTGCGGGCCTGGGTATTTCCTCCCAGGGGTTGAACCCAGTCATTCATGTCATCCAGGGAAATGAAGAGCACATTGGGATGATCGATCGCCGGTGGGTCGGAGCAACGGCAGATTCCAGCAACAAGGGTTATGCAAACCCCCAGCCGTGCGGCTGCTTTCAAGATGTTGCCCTGCCTTACTTTTTCCATCAGGATAAAAGTATGCTATTCAACAGGTTTGCCAAACAATGATTTTAACAATTAAGGCCGGTGATACCCGGATCACCGCCAGGGGAATGTTCCCGTAGCCCTTCCCACTTTAAACTATCCCTCATAATGTGACAAGGATTGTGCGTTTTGTTGGTGACCCAAACTCGACTCGTCGACACTTCTTTCTTAACATTTTACTTTCGCACTTCGCTTTAATGACTCTGGGAACACCAAGGGCGAGAGATTTATCGCGGTATTGTTCGTGACTTTCCTTTTAAACAGCGTTTATAATTGTCTCCGAAAGAGGTAAATTTATACACGAGGCATAGAATATTTTGCTATTTTTAATTTAGTCATGACCTGGAAAGCGAAACCTGTAGTGCACAAAGGCGATAAGCGGATAGCTGTTTATTTTGAAAAAAATAAAGAGTGGATTGCGCGTATTAGAAAACTTGCAGATGCCCGGTGGAGCAACCAAATGAAAGTCTGGCACTTGCCCGATACCGAAGAAAACCGCACGCGTTTCAAACTTGAACCCGACAAGGCGAGGCAGCTCACAGCAGCAGCAGCCGATCATGTGCAACTATTCAGGGAATGGCTTATGGCAAAGCGGTATAGCCATAACACGCTTAAAACTTATACGGAAGCCCTAAAATCTTTTCTTATATTTTTTGGCGATAAACCTCTTGTTGATTTAAGCAATCGCGATGTGATAATTTTTAACAATGAGTATATTCTTAAAAAGAAATTATCGGCATCCTATCAAAATCAAATTGTTAATGCTATTAAACTATACTTTGCCACCGTGCAGAACAGGCAACTGGTAATTGAAAAGATTGAGCGTCCGCAAAGAGAAACACGATTGCCCAATGTGCTGAGCAAGGAAGAAGTGAAATTGATTTTGGAAGCCCCCACCAACTTGAAGCATAAAGCCATGCTGGCGGTGATTTATAGTTGTGGATTGAGACGGAGTGAATTGCTGAATCTGAAGCCAACAGACATTAATTCGAAACGTGGCATTGTACTCATCAGGCAAGCCAAAGGCAAGAAAGACAGGATTGTGCCTTTACCACAACGGCTGCTCTTGTTGTTGCGCGAATATTATCAAGTTTATAAGCCAACGAGCTGGCTTTTTGAAGGCCAGGCCAAAGGCCCCTATGACGAACGTAGTCTCAGCAATGTGCTGAAGCATGCTTTGGCCAAGACTACTATTAAAAAACCTGTAAGCCTGCACTGGCTACGCCACAGTTATGCCACCCACCTGCTGGAGAGTGGCACCGATCTGCGGCACATTCAGGAAATATTGGGGCATAACAGTAGCCGCACTACAGAGCTTTATACCCATGTGAGTACCCGCAGCATCCAAAAGATTCAGAGTCCTTTCGACAGCTTATAGTTGAGGGTAGTAAAAGGGAAATAACGGCCATGCATGGCATAAAGCCAGCACTTTTTGGATGTTTTAAGTACATTTATGGCAGAAATACGGAAGTTATAGGCAAGCGTAAAGACCGACACAACAACCATTAAACTGACAGACAATTATCGAAACTTTAGGACGACATATAAACTTAACAGCGGACTTTTTCCCGACACGACAGCCCAACGCTTCGTGTTTTATTTTTTTTGCCGACCCGCATTTTTTAAAAACAATTTTAGCCAGCCGCACAAGTGGCACATTTGGCTTTGCCCCGACACACAAAGCCGACCCTTCGGCAAAACCAAAAGAGCCACTTTTTACCAACACACAACAAATATCAATAAGAATGAATAATTTAGCCGTATGATTTTAGACAATGAAAATGAGAACCTAAAAGTCCACGAATGGATTTCAAAATATACACAGACGGGTAAACTATCTATCGTTACTGGTTACTTTACAGTTGGAGCATTAGCTTATTTATCAAAAGCTACCAAAGACAAAATTGACGAATATAAATTCATACTTGGCGACATTGTAAACTTTGACATTGACAAGGACAGAGCACTTGACTTGTTAAACGAAGACATTAATATTGATGCATCTTTGAAACTTAGCAAAGTTGCACAAGAGGCTGTTGCATTTTTAGAACTTGACAAAGTTGTAGCCAAGACACTGGAACCTAATTTTTGCCATGCAAAAGCATACCTATACAAACACAACGACAAAGACCCGCAAAAAGACTATTACATTTCTGGTAGTTCAAACTTAACAGAAGCAGGTGTTGGTTTAAAAACAACGAACAATGTTGAAT
>JAWXBL010000014.1:0-38032 GCA_034440075.1 Cytophagales bacterium | reverse complement strand
ATCGAGCGCAGCCCGCAGCGCATAGGCAGCCGGGATATTCTTGGACTGCATGATCTTTCTCACTTCCTCAGCAGCTTTAAGACTTAGTGTTACAGGTATCGGGCTTGACACAGAAATTAAGGGTGTGGTTTAGCGTTTACAGCCTGATGATCACGGCTGATCAAAATTATCTATTTTTAGACAGCTTTTAATACAATAACACCATGGATGCCTTGATAGAATTCGGAAAAATCCTCCTTCCTGCCTCAGTAGTACTCTATGCAGTCTACCTGATGGTGCGGTCCAACATCAACAAGGAAATTGAATTGAAGCGCCTGGAGGTGCGGGGACGCAGCATCGAGACTATTTTGCCGAACCGACTGCAGGCCTATGAGCGGGTATGCCTCTTTTTGGAGCGCATGTCGCCGCCTAATTTGCTTTTGAGGCTTAGCAATCCGGGCTATTCGGCACGGGAGTTTCATAAACTGCTCCTGGATGAAGTTCGCAACGAGTATAACCACAACGTATCGCAGCAGATATACATGAGCGAGGAAGTCTGGAACATGGTACGGAATGCCAAGGAAGACCTTACCATCCTCATCAATGAGGCGTCGTCGGGGCTGGGTCCCGAAGCCTCGAGCCTTGACTTGTCGCGCAAGATCTTTGAACTAACAATGGATAAGACGGTGGAGCCGATTGGGCACGCACTTCTGGAACTTAAGAAGGAAATTCAACAGACGTTTTGATGGCTGTCGCAATCATTGCGGGAGCGACCGGGCTGGTGGGCTCGCATGTCCTGGAGTTGCTTTTGCAAAACGATGCCTATGAAAAAGTAGTGGCCCTTTCGCGTAAGCCCCTTTCCATACACCATCAGAAGCTTCAAAACCTGGTCGTGGACTTTGACAACCTGGAAGCCCACACGGAAGGGTTGAGGGGCGATGATGTTTATTGCTGCCTGGGAACAACCATCCGTCAGGCGGGCACCAAAGGGGCATTCCGCAAGGTCGACTTCGATTACCCCATAACGCTTGCCCGGATAGCGCAACGGCAGGGGGCGAGCCAATACCTGATCGTCACCGCCCTGGGGAGCGACCCCCGTTCATCCATCTTCTATAACCGTGTAAAGGGAGAAGTAGAGGAGACGTTGCGGGCACTGGGATTTGACTCCTTGCATATTTTCCAGCCCTCCATGTTGTTGGGACCCCGAACGGAACAACGCGCGGGAGAGTCTGCCGGGAAGTGGATCATGACGCGCCTTGATTTTTTGATTCCGAAAAAGTACAAGGCCATTGTGTCAACGCGCGTGGCGCGGGCGATGGTGGCCGTGGCGGTGAGCAGGACACCGGGAAATCACGTACACGTTTCGGGCGAACTTCAAGGTTACTGACCATGATTGCAGTTGTTCAACGGGTATCCAAGGCGGCTGTCCACATTGGAGGTGAAACACGCGCGGAAATCGGAAAGGGGTTGTTGGTGCTGGTAGGCGTTGAGGAAGCTGACCAACAGAAAGATGCGGAATGGCTGTCGGCCAAAATCGTAAACCTTCGGATTTTCAACGACGCTGCCGGTGTGATGAATGTAAGTGTAAAGGATGACGGAGGTGAAATTATTGCGGTCAGTCAGTTTACGCTGCATGCAAGTACGCGCAAAGGCAACCGTCCATCATACATCAAAGCAGCGAGGCCCGAAGTGGCCGTTCCATTGTATGAATATTTTGTGGCCTCACTTGGCACTCAGTTGGGCAAACCTGTTCAGACAGGAATTTTTGGAGCCGACATGCAGGTTAGCCTTGTTAATGACGGCCCGGTGACGATTCTCATCGACTCCATCAATCCGCAATAACTTACTCCTAGATTAAGGCCAGCGTTATAAACAGGATGTTGAGGGCCACATACAAAAAGACTACAATACGGGCCCCCCTTCGGTTGGTAGCCTCGGCCAGCGCCTTCTTCCCGTTGTCAAATTGCTTGAGCGCAATGGCCGACACCAGCAACGTGCCGAAGATCGCAATGAACGTCAGCGCGTGGAGCGTATCCACCAGGGTAAAGAGCGAAGATTCCGGGAGGATGGAATCGATGATGTACTTGTTACCGACGGCGGCAAAAAGACCACCGACCGGCAACCCGAAGCGCGGCTCCATCTCGGAAGGATGCGGAGTAAAGCTGATGATTGAAATAAGGAAAGCGATATACATCCCCAGAAAGATCTTCATAAACAGTCCCCAGGCATTGCGTTCGATGTCCATTTCGATGTTGAACTGAGAGAACGTCTGCTGGTCATGCCCGGGGCGCGGGTCTCCAAATCCCGTTTTATATTTATTCTTGCGCACACCCACTCTGAAGTCCCGGATGGTCCAACCGTCTATGGCTTCCTTTTCATCGTACATGCTTCCGATGGTGTCCGGTTTGAAAATCAACGTCTTGTGATCGAGGATGCTGTTCTCAATCTCCATTTTGAGGTGCTGTTTGTCAAAGGGAAAATCCTGAACCGACCAGTTCTCTTTCATGATGCACTTCATTTTGAGCATGACCCAGGTCTTCCCCTGTACCGTATCCACGATAGACTCCGGAGCATCTATTGTCTTCGCGTTGGGAATATCCAGCTGTGTGGTGAAGTCGAATTCGGGGTTGTCATACAGGAACCAAAGCCAGAAGCGGGCTGTGTATTCTTTTTCGTGGAAATTGATATCGTGTATACTGATAACATACGCTCCAACATGAACCGTGTCCGGCACCTGTCCCCGGCAAAACACCGCGGAAATTGAAAGCAGGGAAATCAACAGGAACTGGCGCATCATACGGGGTGACGGGTGGCGTTACTTCGATTCGATTTTAGCTTTCATAGGTCCCTTCCCTTTAACATATGTCTCGAGCATGTTGTCCATTTCCCAAAGCATGTGCAGGATAGACTCTTTTGCTCGATAACCATGGCTTTCATTCGGCAAGAGAACATATCGGGCCGTGCCCCCGTGCCCTTTGATGGCGTTGTAAAATCGTTCCGTTTGAATGGGGAATGTTCCTGAGTTGTTGTCTGCTTCCCCATGAACAAGAAGAATGGGTGTCTTAATCTTGTCGGCATAGGAGAACGGAGACATGGTTGCGTAGACCTCGGGGGCTTCCCAATACGTGCGCTGTTCACTCTGAAATCCAAATGGCGTGAGGGTGCGGTTGTAGGCGCCGCTTCGCGCAATGCCTGCTTTGAAAAGATCTGAATGGGCCAGCAGGTTGGCCGTCATAAATGCACCATAGCTGTGCCCTCCAACACCCACACGCTTGGGATCGACGTAACCCAGGGAAGCACCATAATCAATGGCAGCCTTGGCGCTGGAAACCAGCTGCTCTACGTAGGTGTCGTTGGGTTCCTTGTCGCCCTCACCGACAATGGGAATAGAAGCATCGTTCAAAATGGCAAACCCGCGAACAACCCAATAAATGGGACTTCCGGAACTTATCCGCGTGAACGTGTAAGGAGAGCCCTTCACCTGGCCTGCATTCTCGCGGGATTTGAACTCTTCGGGGTAGGCCCACAAAAATGTTGGCAAAGGGCCCTGCTCTTTGGTGTAGCCGGGCGGAAGGTAGAGGTCGGCTGTCAGTTCCACGCCGTCGGGTCGCTTATACTTCAGCACTTGCTTCTTTACATCCTTGATCTGCGGGTAGGGGTGTGGAAAGAACGTTATCTGTGCTGTGGTTTTTGAGCCTGCTGCCCTGGAAAAATAATTCTGGTTGTCGGACGTGGACTCACGCGACGTGATAAACGTTACCTTTTTTGGATCTGTAATGCCCACGACGTATTCATAATAGGGTGCTTCGCTTTGCCAGAGACGCGTCGTTTTTCCGGTAGCAAGATCCAGCTTATCGAGGAAGGGACGGTCACCTGCAGGGGAGGCGCCGTCTCCGGAGAGGAATACCGTGTTGTCACCAAGGATTTGCATGACCGGGCGGCCAAATTGGTTGGTAGTCATCACTACATCTCCCGGATCCCGATAGACATCTTCGAGTGAACGATCAAAAACGGTTTTCAATTTGGAAGGATTAGAAGGATCAACCTGGTACGTTCGCGTTTTTCTATCGGACCACCAGGATTCATTGACCCAGGCTGTCTTGTCATTTCCCCAGGTGATGCCGGCGTACCGCAGCGGCAGACTGATCAGCGGTTGGGGTTCTCCTGAGAAGGGAGCGCTCCAGGTCATGACCTTGTCGCGCACTGCTGCCTTGGCCTTCGGATCCCCGCCATCCTGAGCTTCGACCCAATACAAGGTTGCAGGTTGGTCGGCGCGCCACCCGTGATTTCTTGGCCCCGACATTGCCGAACTGAAGCCTACTGGAATATTGTCACCCAGGGGTATCTCCGTGATCGTGCGTATTAGTTTTCCATTTAAGTCACGTACGTCTACCCGCTGTGGGAACAGGTAGGCGGGCACCAGGTATGAATAAGGTCGGTGAACAGCCCGCGTCAGCATCAGTGTGCCATCCGGAGAGGGACTGCTGGAAGCAATAATGCCGGGCTCAGCCCATGCCTTTTCGTTTCCATCCAGGTCGATAACATGGACCCGGGAGGTACAATAAAAATCAAACAGTGCCTCATCATAGGGATTCTTCAGTAAATCCTGGTACGTGCGTGACGGCGCTTTCTTTCCCAGGTTTTCTTCGATGACCGGACCTGTGGGCACGCGGGTCGGCGTGGGGGCGGATTTACCTTCATTGGCGACAGCCAGAAAAATCACCTGCATGGAATTCGCCATCCAGCTGACGGGATTCCCATAGGTTGCATTTATTTTCTTTCCTGAAAGTTTTCTGGCTGTGAAGGTCGTCATGTCTACAAGCCAGAGTTCAATTCGGTCGGGGTACGTCTGGAGGAATGTGGCTTTCCGGCTATCGGGAGAGAAGCTCAGGTTGCTCAGCTGTACCGGCGATGGAAGTCCGCTGACGGCGTAGTCCTTCAGGTCTTTCATGTTTTTGAATTTCAACCCTACAAAAAAGTTGGATCGGCTGGGTCCGAAATTCTCGGGGTTGATGCGAAGACCTGCAATCCGTAATTCAGGCCTCGACAATTCCTCGATGCTGGGGAAATCGGAGCGGTCCAGCAGTGCCATCCACACCTTGTCTGGAGAAAATGCTACGGCGGGAGTAAGGGGAGCCTCCACCAACTTGGCAATCTCCTCCGGAGGCCGTTGGTAGCCCTGGTTATCCTGGGCGATTGAGAGGACGGTAAGTAGGACGCAGGAGGCTAGCAGGATCAGTGGTTTCATACGATTCAATTTGGAGTAAGGTAAGCATCGCCTGCTATATTCACCAAGCGATTTTTGTTCCGGGGCAAGTGGCCGTCGTCTTATTTGACTATTTTTGAGATAAATCCTGATTCTATGTACACCGGCCTGCTCCATACACACTCGTTTCTGCGCTACCTGCTCCTGCTGTTGCTTGCATTGGTTATTGTGCGGGCATTTCTCGGCATGACAAACAAGAGTCCGTTTGGAAAAGCCGACAACCTCCTTGGTCTTTCTCTGTTTTCGGTCACACATACCCAGCTGTTGATCGGGCTGATTCTGTATTTTGTAAGCCCGTTCGTCATCTTCAGCGGGGCGACCATGAAAGATGCCACCCTGCGGTATTGGACTACCGAGCACAGCGTGATGATGTCACTTGCGGTGGTGCTCATTACGATGGCCAGAATCACTTCAAAAAAAATGGCGGATGATTCGTCAAAGCATAAACGGATGTTCGTCTTCAATGCGTTGGCCCTGGTTATTATTCTGATTGCCATTGCCATGAGTAAGCGTGGATTCTTTTCGATGCCGGGCGCATCCATGATGTAGGAACCGGGACCGGTTGACAGGCAGGCGATTTCGTACGGATCCTTGTTTTTTGAAGGATTCGGCCCATGAATCTGTTAACTTTACTGTCAAAACGTAAAAAGCATGCGATTTCTTTTCCTGATTCTTTTCAGCGTCATTTTGTCCGCGGGTTTTTCACAAACCTTTACGCCCCGCTATGAATTGATTAAAATCAAAGAGGTGAATTCATCGTATCACGATGCCGCGCCGATCATATCACCCGACGGCAAAAAACTGTATTTCTTCGTTGCCAATCATCCGTCCAATACCTACGGAACGGGCGGCTCACAGGATATCTGGATGAGTAAAGTGGACGAGACGGGGGTGTGGTCAGCACCGGAACATTTGAGCTCGCCTTTCAATCAAAGCCGGGCAAACCAGGTTTTCCAGGTGCTGCCGGACGGATCGTTGCTGGTGCGTGGAGGTCGCTCCAAGGATGAAGTTGGATTCTCTATCGTGCGTGCCGGTGGCGCCTGGAATGATCTGAAGGTAAAAGATTTTGAATCGATGGCGGTAGGCCGTTTCTACGGCGCGACCATGTCGTCTGACATGAAGCACATGATTCTGTATTTCTCAGAGCAGAAAAATGCTGTGAAGAGTGATCTTTACGTCACTCACGAACAAGGCGGAGCCTGGTCACGGCCCGTGAAATTAAAGTTCAGTAATTCAACAGATGAGTTTGCGCCCTTCATCGCCCCGGACGACAAGAGTCTCTATTTTGCCAGTGACAGGTTGGATGAGGGCAGGCAGGGCGGTGCAGACATTTATAGAACAGCGCGGCTTGACAACACCTGGAACAACTGGTCAAAGGTGGTCAATATCGGCAGGCCCCTGAACACGGCCGCTGCGGATGATTACTTTTCCATGGATGCCAATGGTAACGTCTTTACGGCGCGGGCCAACAGCCGGATTGACGGTGGCAACCTGGATATTTTTATTCTGGTGCCCCGGCCCATCAAGCTGACGGTCGCCGGCACCGTGTTTGATGACAAGACCAGGCAACCCGTGGTGGCTGCAGTGAAAGTCACCGTCGCAGATGCAAAACCGGTGAACATCAAAACTCCGGAAACAGGAAACTATGAAACGCTTATTCCTGAAACGGACCGTTACCAGCTGCAGGTCAGCGCTTCCGGGTATCATCCCCGGGAACTGTCGATGACCGTTCCTCCCCTGGGCAATGACACCACACTTGTGGCGGACGTTTTCCTGACGCCTGTGGAAAAGAAGTTGATGATCAACGGTAAGGTATACAACCGAAAGACCAACGAGCCCATCGGAGCCACGGTGGACTTCACGCTAAAGCCTGAAAAGAAGGGCAGTTATTCCGTTTCCGCGGAAGCGGGAAAATATCAGGTGGAAGTTGGGAAGACTGGTTGGTATATGCTGGTTGCTTCGGCGAGCGGATATCTTTCCTCCACCGATAGCATTGGATTCTCCTCGGAGGAAATGTCACCGATTACAAAGGACATGTACCTGGATCCCATTGAAGTGGGCCTCACCGTGAGGTTGAAGGATATCTATTTTGATTTTAACAAGACGTCCCTGAAGGCGGAATCATTCGCCGAACTGAATAAGGTAGTGGATTTCCTCGACCAGAACGCCTCGGTGGAAGTCGAAATTGGCGGCCACACCGACAGCAAGGGTACGGATGAATACAACCTCAACCTTTCGCAGGGTCGGTCGCAGGCGGTAGTGGACTATTTGGTGCAGCAGGGGGTTTCGGTATCCAGGTTGACAGCGAAAGGATACGGTGAGTCGAAACCGATCGAAACCAACGATACCCCCGAGGGCATGGCCAACAACCGGCGCGTGGAATTTACGGTCTTGAAAAAGTAAAATATCAACTATATGAAATACATGATTGCGCTTCTCGTGTTTTCGTCGTCCGTGCTGTTTGCTGCGGACACCACCCGCTACGTTGTCGTCACGGCTGAAAAAATAACGGGCAAGCAGCTCCAGTGGTCTGATGGACCAGGTCGGGTTTCCTACCGCTTTGAATTTAATGATCGTGGTCGCGGCCCAAAACTTCAGGTTGACCTGGTTTTGGAAAATGATCAGGTGATTTCGCGAACCGTGAAAGGCGTGGATTACTTTAAAGGAGAGGTCCAGGAGGATTACAGCCTCAAAGACGGCGTTGCGCGCTGGAAAAATAAGATCGAAGACGACAGCCGGAAGGTCTCCGCGCCCATGTTGTATGCGCCGATGGAAGGTGCTCCCGGTGAAATCGAATGGGCCTTAAGGTTGATGCTGAAGCAGCACGCACACATTCATGAGATCGACGTGCTTCCGGCAGGAAGGATGAAGGCCGTTCATGTGAAGAGCCATACAGCGGTGGTGAATACGTTTCCGGAAGAACTGGAATTGTACTCCTTTACAGGTTCAGGCGGTCCGCCCAATTATGTCTGGGTCACGCCTAAGAAAGCATTCTTTGCCAACATCAGCGGCTGGATGTCCACCATCAAGCAAGGGTATGAGTTTCTGATCCCGGAGCTCAAACGGCTACAGGATAAGATAGAGGAGGAATACTTTGCTTTACAGGAAGATAACCTTACCCAACGGCCCGCGTCCCCGGTGGCCATTGTCAACGTCAATCTCTTTGACTCCAAAACCGGAAAAGTGGTACCGGAGCAAACGGTCATTTTTGATAAAGGCAGAATCCTGCAAGTCGGCAAGTCAAAAAGTATCAAGGTCCCGACAGGCTACCAGGTAATTCAGGGCGGGGGTAAAATGGTGCTGCCCGGTTTGTGGGACAACCATTCGCACTATTCCACTTCGCAGGGTCTTTATCACCTGGCTGCGGGTGTGACTAACATCAAGGATCTGGGCAATTCCCTCGACCTTCCAGAAATCAAGAAAAAAGTGGACAATGATATTCTGATGGGACCAGACATTTCGATCATGTCCGGGTTCATTGACTTTGCCGGTCCCTATGCCGGCCCTACGGGGAAGATTGTCAAAACGCTCGATGAAGGGATGCAGGCTGTCAATTACTATGCCGATAAAGGCTACCAGCAAATCAAATTGTACAGTTCCATTCCGGTTGACTGGGTGAAGCCGCTGGCAGCCGAGGCGCATCGGCGCGGATTGAAAGTGTGCGGCCACGTCCCTTCGTTCATGACTGCCGAGCGGGCCGTCAACGATGGATACGATCAGATCATTCACCTGAACATGATCATGCTCAACTTCCTGGGCGATTCGCTGGATACACGATCGATGTTGCGCTTCATCCGGGTGGCAGAGCGTTCAAAAAATGTAGATCTGAACAGCGCTGCGGTCAAGCGGTTTGTGAAACTGCTTAAAGACAAAAAGATCGTCGTTGACCCGACCGCGGCCATCTTTGAGGATATGTTTACCAATGAGCCGGGAAAATTGGCTGCTGGATACGAGCCCATTCTGGGAGTTTTTCCGGCGGAGTTCAAGCGCGGGTTGTACCGTGGCGGACTGCCGACGATGCGAGGGCATGAGGCGGACTACAAGCAATCGTATGCCAACATGCTTGCCATGCTCAAGCTGCTGCATACCAACGGGATTACGTTCGTGCCGGGGACTGATGATTTCCCGGGATTTGCCCTCCATCGTGAGCTGGAATTGTATTCCAAAGCCGGCGTACCAAACAAGGAAGTGCTGCAACGGGCAACGCTCACATCGGCCCGCGTGGCTGGCCTGGAAAAAGAATTGGGATCCATTGAAGTGGGGAAGAAGGCCAACCTGGTTTTAATCGAAGGAGATCCGGTCAAGAATATTTCTGACATCCGAAAGGTGACGACGACCATCAAGAACGGAAACATGTACGACTCGAAAGCATTGTACGCCTCCTACGGGTTTGGATATTGGAAGTAGGAATTTTTCTGACGCTAGGAAGATTCTTCAGTAAGGACTTCCTTTACGCGCTGTTGATCGCTCTCGAAAATATGAAGCCTGACGCCCGGGAAGATATCGTTTCTGAGCGGGTATAGGCTGGTGAAATTTTCCTCGGTCAGGAAGCAGGGGACTCCATAGGCGTCAAGTTTTGTCTTGGCAAGGTTGGCCTCCATGACCGTGTCGTAAGCCCGGTAAATAATTATTTTTTCCTGAGCCTCTTCCATCCTGCAATTTACAGCAAATCCTGCCGTCCGGGTATTTCCGTCCAGGCACGGCGTTTTCGACTGGAAAACCTACTTTTGCTTTTGTAACAAATCAGACCTCACAGCGTCTCCCCTCTGTAATCGATGACCTTGGAAGCGTTTCAAAGTATGGTGTATCCTGTAAAGAACAAGCTTTACCGCTTTGCGTTCCGGCTTTTGAAGGATAGTGGCGCTGCCCAGGATGTGGTTCAGGATGTTTTTGTCAAGGTTTGGAACGGGAGGGAGGATTTGGGCAACATCGAGAATATGGAGGCGTGGTGCATGCGGGTAACCCGGAATTTGTCACTGGACCGGCTGCGGCAGCAGCAACGCAGGCCCACCGATCCGTTAGACAACGGAATGCAGGTTTCTGCCCGCACCATGTCACCCGCGGATTCAACGGAAATGAATGAGCGGATGAAGCGGATTGGAGAACTGATGGAGGAACTGCCCGAGAAGCAGCGCGAGGTGATGCACTTGCGGGATATTGAAGGGTATAGCTACAATGAAATTTGTGAGATCCTTGAGATAGACATGAGTCAGGTAAAGGTAAATTTATTCCGTGCACGGAATGATGTGCGGGAGAAACTTGTAAAGATTGAGGCGTATGGACTTACATGAGGCCGGACGTTTGCTGGAGAAATACTGGCAATGCGAAACATCGTTGGAGGAGGAGCAGCAGCTGCGGGATTTTTTCCAGGAAGGAAGCATTCCCGCGAATATGAACGCTGCCGCAGACCTGTTTCGGCTATTTGCGGCGGAGAAGGTCAGGGGTGTGGGCGGAAACTTTGAAGGGCTTGTAACAAAGAAGCTGCGCGAGCGTCGTAGTGGAAAAATAAGAAGCATGATGAGTTTCGGAAATATGGCGCGGATAGCTGCCGGAATTGCGGTGGTGGTGGCCTCGACCTTCCTTATCAGGCAGGAGATACGCAAATCGTACCCGAAGGAACTGCGGGATACGTATTCAGATCCGAAGATGGCTTTCGAGGAAACTAAAAGGGCGCTTGAACTTATTTCAAACAGTTTTGGTAAGGCCCGCGTAGAGGCCAGCAAGATTCAAATGATTAATGAGGCAGAAAAGAAAATACAGGCAAAACCGGAAGAGGAGAAAATAAGTATCTGACGAAATCGTCTACTATAAAAAAGAAATAAACACTAATTCTAAATGGTTATGAAAAAGTTAATGATGAGCGCGGTGATGTTGGTTGTGGCGGTGTCGGCGCAGGCACAGGGAGATGCCATTACCAAATTCTTCAACAAATACCAGGACAACGCTGCGTTCACTCAGGTAACGGTGAGCAGCAAGATGTTTGGCTTGTTCACCAACATGGAAGTGGATAAACCCGAAGATCAGGAGATCCTGGAAGCTATCAGCAAGATCAAAGGCCTGCGGGTGCTAGCCAAAAATGAAGCCCGTGACTCACGGGAGTTGTACAAAGAGGCGCTGTCCATTATCCCAAAGGATTTTGAAGAACTCATGTTCGTCCGTGATAAGGATCAGGATATGAAGTTTCTTATTCGTGAATCGAGCCCCGGCAAGATCAGTGAACTGGTCATGATAGCCGCAGGGAATGATGATTTCAAAATGCTCAGCCTTTTCGGTGAGATTGATTTGAAGAAAGTGAGCCGCATCGGAAGTAAGATGAACATCAACGGCCTCGAGCAACTCCACAAGATGGAGAAGGGCGAGAAGAAGGAAAAAGGCGGCCGCGATTGACCAACTTTGTTCTGATTTCCTACAACCCGCGCATAGGTAGTGCCGTTTGGGTGAGTACGTAACGCACGATCGGAAAGACCCCCATGAAACAAATTACTACGATTCTTCTTTTGCTGGTCCTTGCATGGCCCGTGCGTGCCCAAAGCAAGACCACCCAGACCCTGCTGACCAGGTTTGATAAGAAGCTGTCCTTGTATTTCTATAAGAACACCTTGCGGATGCTGAATCAAAAGGAGGATCCGGAGTTTGATGAGCTGATCAAGAACGTTGAGAAACTGAGGTTTATCATGGTGAACAAAAGCGATGAGAAGTTCGGGGTCGAAGACTACAAAAAGCTGGCGGGGGATTACCAGCAGGAATCCTACGAACCCATTGTTAACAGCCGCTTTGAGGGAAAGAACTTTGACATCTTTCTAAAGGATTTCAAAGGATCTTCACCCGGAACGGTAGTGTTGGTAAACGACTCATCCAGCCTTTTTGTGCTGGATATCATCGGGACGATTGATGTGCGAAAGGCCGGCGCATTGTTCTCTGCTATCGACGGCAGTACGGACATTGGCAAGCGGATCAAAAATTTCACTAACCAGGAGAGTGATTCGACCCGGGAGGCAAGGAAGAAGAGAAAACAAAAGAACCAATAGATCCGTGGAAGCCGTCTTATCCATTCATCAGCTGACAAAACATTTCGGAAAGCTGTGCGCGGTCAACAAGCTGGAGCTTGAAGTAAACCGCGGGCAGGTTTTCGGAATGCTGGGGCCCAACGGCAGCGGAAAAACAACGACGCTGGGCATGCTCATGGGCGTTGTCAACCCAACATCGGGTAACTTTTACTGGTTTGGTCAGCAACCTACCCACCTGTTGAGGAAGAAAATAGGCGCCGTGCTGGAGCACCCTATTTTTTACCCCTACCTCAGCGGCCAGAAGAACCTGGAGTTGATGGCGCTGATAAAGGAAGCGCCGACGGCCAACATACCGAAAGTGTTGGAACTGGTGGAGCTATCATCCCGCAAGGATGATAAGTACAGGACGTACTCGTTGGGGATGAAGCAGCGGCTTGCCATCGCCTCCGCGCTTCTCAATGACCCCATCGTATTGATTCTTGACGAGCCGACCAACGGGTTGGACCCGATGGGCATTGCGGAAATCCGGGAAATTATTCGGCGAATTGCTACCGACGGCAAGACGATCATCCTCGCCAGCCACTTGCTGGATGAAGTGCAGAAGGTTTGCTCGCACTTTGCCATTCTTCGCCGTGGCAACATGGTTTACAGCGGAGCGGTGGATGAAGTAGGGCGCGGTGTGGAGACGGTGGAAGTGACCGCCTTTCATGATGATTTGGCTGCCATCCTGGAGGCCTTCGAGGGAGGAAGCGGTGTTACCCGCGAGAACGGACGATTCGTGGTAAAAATGCGGGAGGGTTTTCACAGCCTGGAATTGAATCGTTACCTGTTTGAAAAGGGGGTCGTAGCCTCCCACCTGGCTACGCAGAAGAAGAGTCTCGAAAAACAATTTTTGGAAATTTTAGCCGAAGCGGATCATGCTGCACTTGTTAAAAATTGATCTGAAAAAACTGCTGGATTACCGCACCTTCTGGATCATCTGCGGGCTTTACTTCTTTACGCTGATAACCGGGGCAGCCAGCGGCATGGAATTCCTGAAATGGCTTGCGAGGACTATCGAGGGCTTTGGACAAAATATAAACATCAACCGGATTCCACTATACCATTTCCCCGACATCTGGCAGAACCTGGCCTGGGGTGGCGGTTTGTTGAAAATGGGTATCGGCATCATGACCGTGATCTCGATCACCAACGAATATACCTACCGAACCATCCGGCAGAATATCATCGATGGGCTGAGCCGTGAACAGTTCCTGTTGTCGAAAGTTATGACGAACCTGGTATTGAGCGCGTTGAGTACCGTGCTGGTCTTTCTCATTGCCATTGTCACCGGGATGATTTATTCACCGGGATTTGATATGTCGTACGGATTTACAGGAATCGGATTTTTTGCTGCCTATTTTCTGGAGGTGTTCGCCTTTCTGTCTTTTGCACTGATGCTTGGAATCTTTATACAGCGCTCTGGCCTCACCATCATCCTGCTCCTCAATGCATACCTCATCGAACTGATCATCAAGGAAAACCTGGATGACTTGTTACCGGGGATCATTCCCTATTTTCCGTTGGAATCGATTATGAACCTGGTCCCAATGCCTTTTGCACGCTATGCGTTTCAGGAGATTCGTGACTATGTGTCGTTCAGTTCCGTGGCGATTGCACTGGCATGGACCTTCTTGTTCAATTTCTTTGCCTACCGGAAATTGAAGGGCTCGGATATTTAGACAGAAATAAGTTTCAGGGGTCTCACTCACACCGAAGTTCCACACACGATTCACTTTCCGATTCGGTTTCCAGCGTGACATGGTGGATGGAACGATGTTCCAATTCATGCTTCACATTGTTCTTGATATCCTGTATCTGCGCGGAGGTCACTTCATTTTTCAAAACAAGGTGTGCGGTCATGGCGTTCTCTGTGGAGCTTAGTGCCCACACATGAACGTGATGAAGATCGCATACGCCATCGATCCGCAGGACAAGGTCCTTTATCTCCTGGAGGGAAATCTCCGCTGGAACGCCGTCGAGGCAGAGCCGGAGACTTTCTCTAAGAAGTTTCCACGTGCTGTATAGAATGATCCCGGCAATGAGGAGGCTCAGCACGCTGTCGATCCAGAACCAATTCGTGAAGTAGATCAGGACACCGCCAACGACAATGCCGGCCGATACCAGCGCATCACTCATCAAATGCACGTAAGCGCTCCGGATGTTGATGTCCCGCTCCTTCTCTTTCATGAATAGGAGGGCGGTGAACGTATTGATGATCATTCCAATTCCGGCGACCAGCGCGATGGTGGCACCTGGCAGGGGCTCCGGATTCAATGACTTGTGAATTGCTTCGATGCCGATTCCTCCGATTGAAACAAGCAATATGACCGAATTGAAAAGCGCAACCAGGATGGAGGTTTTTCGGTACCCGTACGTGTATTGATCCGTGGCCTTTACTTTCAACAGACGGAATGCAACGAGCGACAAGACCAGCGTTCCAACATCCGCGAAGTTGTGCACCGCATCGGATAGCAGGGACATGGAATGTATCGATAATCCGAATGCGACCTCGATGATGACAAACAGCAGGTTCAGCCAGATGCCTACAGCGAATGCTGTGTTGACCCTGGAAAGCGGGCTTGGCTGGTGTGAATGATGGTGACCCACGGTACTACAAAGGTACACCCGGCATGCGGAGGCAACCAATTTTTATGCTTGCAAAAAGGACTGGAACCGGTGATTGGCAAGGTCTGGGTATCCGGCTATGCGGGAGCGTTAATCAACAATGGCCTGGTATGCAAGGACCTTGAATTTTTCCGTGCGGCTGTAGTTGGGGCCCCCGTACATATTTGTATAGATGATGCCAATCAATTTCTCTTTGGGGTCTGCCCAATAGTTGGTGGCGAAAGCGCCTCCCCACGAAAACGTACCGATTGAGAAAATGGACTGGTAATCATTTGCTTCGGTCTCCAACGCAAAACCAAGTCCAAACTGATTGGTCAACGGCGGTTGAATCTGATTGGTAAGCATGAGTTCCACCGTTTTGCGGCTCAACAGCCGAACGCCGTTGTATTCTCCCTTGTTCAAGAACAGTTGAAGAAACTTCGCGTAATCCTCTATCGAGGAGCTGAGGCCCGCGCCGCCGGAATGGTATTTTCCAACAAGCAGGGGGTAGTTTGGATCCACTTTGTCGAAGGCCTTTAAGACCATCTTTTCGCACACTCCATTCTTTACCGTGTACAGCGGCACCAGGCGCGCATGCTTTTCTTTGGGCAGGTAGAAGTACGTATCATTCATACCAAGGGGTCCAAAAATCCGTGTGCGGAGAAACTGGTCGAAAGACATCCCGGAGACAACCTCCACGAGATAGCCCAGCACATCGCTGTTGAGCCCATAGGTAAATGCCTCCCCCGGTTGATGTTTCAACGGAAGGCCTCCCAGAATTTTCATTTTGTCAGACAACACATCGACCTCTGTTCCAATGCCGCTTGGGACACCTGCCTTGGCATACACTGCCTTTAACTCCTGACTCCCAATGGCGGCATAGTCGATCCCCGATGTGTGTGTCAATAATTGGCGGATGGTAATCTCGTTCTTTGCGGGTACTGTGGTATACGTCGTATCAGACCAACTCAGGTTGTTTAGAACTTTTTGGTTCTTGAATTCAGGAATGTACAGGGACACAGCGTCATCCAGTCTGAACTTCCCCTCCTCAAACAACATCATCACAGCCAGCGAAGTGATGGCCTTGGTCTGGGAGGCGATGCGGAAGATATCATCCTTTTTCATCGCTGTTTGTTTCTCTGTGTCACTGAAGCCATATGCCTTGTGATACACCACCTTTCCATTTCGCGCGATGAGAACGACCCCGCCTGGGATCCATTTCTTGCCAATTTGTTCATTCATAAGCTGATCAATCCGCGCCAGGCGCTCTGGTGACATGCCGTTTTCCACAGGCTTGCCTGGCTGAAGGGTTTGGGCAACGGTTGCGAGAAGCGGCGTGAAGGCCAGAAGGAGCAAAAACACTTTTTTCATATGTCAGGAATTAAAGTTTTGACTTATCAATTTTCAAAATGGTTTGCAGCAGGACGCTGGCGCCGTTGGCCATATCCTCCGGAGAGGTGAATTCTGCGGGAGCATGGCTGATTCCATTCTTGCTGGGAACAAAGATCATCCCTACAGGCGCGATGGTCGCCATGTCCTGCGTATCGTGGCCGGCCCCGCTGGGCATGAGGCTGGCAGAAAGGCCAAGTTCTTTGGCGGACGATGCAATCAGGCCCTGGATACGCTTGTCGGTAATGGCCGGAAGATTCTCATTGATGGACACATAGGTTATGCGGGTGCCGCTTTCCTTTTCTATCTGCGTGCCACGGGCTTTGATGATTTCAAAGAGCGACAAGATTTTCTCATGAGACAAGTCGCGTATCTCCAGCGTCATCTCAACTTTGCCTGGAATAACGTTGGGTGCCCCCGGTTCGGCCCGGATCCGTCCCACGGTTGCCACCTGTCTCCCCTCCATGCTGGTAGCTGCCTGATTGACAGCAGTTACAAGTTTGGCAGCAGCAAGCAGCGCGTCGTTTCGCTGGTTCATAGGCGTGGTACCCGCGTGGTTTGCTTTCCCCGAAATGGTTACAGCCCACTGGTTGATTCCAACGATTCCTTCCACCACCCCGATTTTAACCCCCGTTTGATCCAGAATACCCCCTTGCTCAATATGAAGTTCGACGAAGGCCTTGAAGTATCCTTTTTTCCGAACGGCCTCCGATAATTTTTCCGGGTTACCCCCGAGGTCAATGATCCCCTGCCGAATAGTTTTTCCACTGTTGCTGATGAGGGCGAGTG
Organism: Cytophagales bacterium; assembly: GCA_034440075.1. Classification (GTDB taxonomy): domain Bacteria; phylum Bacteroidota; class Bacteroidia; order Cytophagales; family Cyclobacteriaceae; genus ELB16-189. The sequence continues at coordinate 20,956 of JAWXBL010000014.1, read as the reverse complement.
AGGCGGGATGGAGGACCCCGCAAATGGCCTCGCTGCCGATCAATCCCCCCTCTTCATTTTGAAATATGATCACCTCAAGCGGATGCTGCGTGAAGATCTTGTTTTCATTCATCAGTTCAACGCATTCGATAGCACCGAGAGAACCCACGTCCCCATCGTAGTTCCCCCCGCCGGGAACGCTGTCAATGTGGGAGCCGAAAGCAATGACAGGGAGGTTGTTGTTCTGTCCCTTCCGGCGGCCGATGATGTTTCCTGCGGCATCAACGGTCACTTCCAGGCCGGCCGTTTTCATTAGTTCCATTACATAATTTCTGCCGGCGATATCGGCATCGCTGTAGGCCACCCGGCTCACACCACCTTCGGGGTTGGCGCCAAAACGGGCCAGCGAGAGGATGCGTTGCTCCATACGTGCCGCATTTCCGCGCGGCTGGGATACGGCAGCTAAAGAGAGCGTGAAGAACAGAAACGTCAGTAAGATTTTCATGCGCGGGATTTATTTTGGTACCAATCAAGGCCTACCCGCGTCAATTGCACATTGATGACGGCGGGTGGAACGCAGTATACGAGTTTTATCAGGTTTTCGTTCTGCATTTCGTTGACCATGCTGAAAGCGGTCTCAAATTCTATAGACGGGTCCAGCGCTTCCATCGCATTTGCCATTGCCTCTTGACGTCCCAGGTCAATCAGGCGTTTCACGATCTTTAGCCTCGCTTCTTTTTCAGACATCACCGCTAACGCTTCAGGATAGCCGCCACGCCCATGCCCCCACCGGTGCAAATAGAAATCAACCCGGTGCCGGTTCCCTTTTGTTCAAGAAGTTTCGCCAACGTACTGACACACCGCGCACCCGTGCCTCCGAACGGATGTCCCAGCGCCAGGCTGCCCCCTTTCACATTCATCCTGGAGCGGTCAATGGAACCCAAAGCATGATCGAGGCCCAACTCTTTCTTGCAATAGCCTTCGTCCTGCCAGGCTTTTAGGGTGCAGAGAACTTGCCCGGCAAAAGCTTCGTGGATTTCGTAAAAATCAAAATCCTGGAGACGCATGTTGTTTCGCTGCAGCAACTGGGCAACGGCAGAGGTAGGGGCCATCAGCAGGCCGGCACCGTGAACGTGATCCACGGCGGTGGCCTGAACATCGTGAAGATAGGCCTGGATGGATAGATTCTGACTTCGCGCGAAATCCTCACTCGCGAGAAGCACGGCGCCGGCCCCATCAGTAAATGCCGTGCTGTTTCCCGCCGTCATGGTAGCCTTGTCCGTCTTGTCAAACACGGTCTTGAGCTTCGCGAGTTTTTCGGTGGTCGTATCCGCCCGGACCATTGGGTCCTTGGATACTCCTTTGAATTCGAATACCAGGTCTTTGTAGAATCCGTCGGCATAAGCTTGTGCCGCTCGGATATGACTTTCATAGGCAAGCTGATCCTGTTCCTGCCGGCTGATGCCCCACTGCTGCACCATCTTTTCAGTGTGTTGTCCCATGGACATTCCGGTGCGTGGTTCTACAATGGCGGGGTAGGCAGGTGCGAAGTCACGAAAGCGTAATTTGAAAATCGTTGACAATCGCGCTCCCAAGCTCTTCGCATTATTCAGGTCGATTAACTTCCAGGCAAGTGCGCGCTGAACCATGATGGGAAGATCGCTGTTGGTATCGCTGCCTCCGGCAATTCCGGAGGTGATCTGACCGGCGGCAATCTTCAGCGCAATCAGGTTGACAGTCTCCAGGCTTGTCGCGCACGCACGCTGGACATTGAACCCGGGGGTTTGAGGATGCAGGGTGCTGCCGAGTACGACCTCACGCGTGATGTTCCACTCGATAGAGCTGGTCATTACCGCTCCCAGCGCCACATCCCCGAGCAAATGTCCCTCCAGGTGAAATTTCTTTACCAGTGCATTCACAGTGGCCACCAGCATTTCATGGTTGGTGGTGCGGCTATATTCCCGGAAGGAACGGACAAAAGGCGTGCGAACCCCGCCGATGATACCAACACGTTGCGCTTTGTTCAGCATGATGAGAAATTTAATGATTTCAGGCAGGGAAGGTATTAAATTTTTGATTGAAAGGTGCTTAGTAAGTGAGCGCCCGCTGTTCGGAAGCGCTCAAAAAAATGCTACATTTAGTCCCGATCATGGAATCGGAACCCGATCTTTATTCGTCTGTGGCTTTGAAGGCGGAAGCCATCGAAGCAGAATTAAGGCGTCTCGGCCGATGGGACAGTCAGCCGTTGCCGGAAGTACAGTTTATGGACATGGGGCCTTTCGGTTCAAATACGATGGTCTTTGAACAGTGGATTCAATTTGTTCTGCTTCCCCGGATCCATGACATCATCGTCAAACGGGATGAGTTTCCCGTAAAGAGCCAGGTGGCCACGTACGCTGTCCGAAATTTTGATGGTGACCCGAATGCGGAAACCCTTATTGATTTGCTCTCCGGCTTTGATAAGCTCTTTAATACAAACGGCGTTGTCTCGTCCATCCCTCCTTTTCAGCCACAGAAGCCGGAGGATCGCGACCCTGTTGCCGTGATGACTACACTGACAAACATTCTCCCTTTGTTTGAGGGGGATGCGCTTGAAAGCCAACTGCAAACCTTTGACAATTTTCTTTCCGTGCTGGATTCATCCATGCGTCCTGCTGTAAGCGAATTGTTGCACCAGGCTTCGCTACTGACGTCCAGCGAAGTAAGCCGCAAGCGGATTCAGCAGGCAGCTGGCAATGTCCTGCGTGGGGAGCGGGTTTCGGAACCCTACAACCACGAGGAGGCAATGAAGAAATATATGGAAGAATTCAAGCGGTCCTATCCGGATACGCCAGCCTGATTCGCTACGACGCGTTGCGCATTTCCCGCATCATTTCATGGTCGCGAACGCTGTAGGGGCTTTCTGCCTTTTCCTTAGAAGCGTCGAAGGCCTCGAGGGAAGTAAAGAATCGCAACCGGTATTTCCAGATCAGCTTTCCGCCAATCGTTTCCTTAAACGTTCGAAGGTCTGTCTTTGAGTCAACCCAAAAGAGGTCGCAGGGTGCCTCCCCCGGAGGGCTTGATACGAATCCGGGCATATACCGGAGATTCGAATGCTCCAGTTTTCTCCGAACTTCCGCCCTGAAATCTGTATTTCCTGAAATATAAAAAGTCGTCCAATTCATGTTGTGCTTTCCAAACAAAATTTAATAGAGCCCGTTTGAGGTTTTTCACCATAAACATTGGTTTCTGCGCGTAATACCTTTAGGTAATTAGGTCGGTTCCCGATGGGTGATTTACCCTGGACTCACTCACAACAAAGTAACGTAAATGAAGGCGGAAAAGTTACCCGATTCGCACCCGGATTGATAATAGTTGGGAAGCAAGAGGACCGATGGAGGCGGGGTTATTTCTTTTCTGTCTTTTCCATGGGCAGTTCCTTGATCCGGCTCCATTCCTGGATGGACCCATCGTACAACTTCATGTTGTACCCGAGAATCCGACCCGCCATGTAGACTACGCTGGCTGTTTGGCCGATAAAACAATACGCTACAACCTCTTTGTCTTTGGTTGCGACCGGGGTGAAGAACGGCTGCAACTCATCGGAAGACTTGAAATTATAGGCATTGGCGTCTATCATCTCCGCGTAGGGGATGTTGCGGGCTCCTTCGATGTGTCCGTCACGCGGCTGACCGGCCGGATCACCATCATAATATGCTTTCGCCCGCGCATCGACGATAACGGTGGAATTGGAATGCAGATTATTGAAGACATAGGTCTTGTCAACTAACAGCGGTGAGATAGCGGCTTTGAACTTTTCTTTTTTTACTACGGGGACTTCTGAGGTCACCGGGTAGCCCGCCTTTTTCCAGGCCTCCAGGCCGCCGTTTAGAAATACCACCTTACCTTTCATGCCCAGGTATTCAAAAACAAGAAACATTCGTGCCGACTGGCTCACCTCGTTGCGCGGATGGCAAAGCACCACCAGCGAGTTGTTGGAGATCCCCATCGATCCAAGCACCTCGTTTGCCTTTTCGATTTCCGGCGCATTCATGCTTCCCTGGGGTCCGTCCGGGGCGAGCCAACCTGGCCAGAGATACCGTGCCCCGGCAATGTGCTCCTGGTCATAATCAAGCTTGAGGTAATTGGGCTGAACAATCACTACGTTCGGATCGGTCCGGTGTTCGTTCAACCATTGGGGTGTAACCAGAATCGATTCCTGAGCCTGAACCAGGGAAATTCCCGTTACAAAGAGGGCTACCAAGATTGTTTTCATGTGCTCAACGGTTTGGTGAATGTGAATCCTTTTTTAACGTAAATTCCACCAGGAAGTTTGGAAAAATTCTCAATCAGGGGTTTTGCGTCGAATTATTTTTCATCACTTGCTCTGCGCGGAATAACATGTCAGCAGATTGAAGCAGTTTGTTTCGCAGGTCGGGCCGGAGACTAACCTGCTGATCGAGGTACGCTCTTACCGTAGAAGCTGCCTCGACTGATTGGTACCCGCTCAACATCGCATCGAGCCACCCTTTCGGAAAAAAGATGTCACCGGTGCGTTGCACTTCTTCCAGGAGCTGAAGCCCCGGAGCCACATATCGAACCGAATGGGAAGCCCGCAATGGATGATTCAGAAAACGCACGGCTTCCAGCACCCACGGTTCGTGGACCCGGTTGTCTTTGTTTGCCAGACTTTCAAAGAAACGGTCGCGTACGGCAGGGTCGGTTGACAGTGCCGGCAGGATAAATTCCATTTCAGCCTTGCGGTCGGGATTGGTGATAGAAGCAAGTTGCCTGGAGAGAATTTCCTGATGACCGGGCGCTTCTCGCAAAGCGAGGGCGTAGGCGATTTGGATGTGATCGCGTTCGGATAGATCCAATCCCAACGTGATCTCGTTTGCCCACAGTTTCCGCAGGGACTCTATTCCAGCAGCGCTGCTGACCACATTGCGATAGCAATTGAACAATGTTCGTTTCCGGGATGGATCCTTGTCGTGGTTCAAGTGATCCAGGAGGGTTTCGTCAAGGCTCTTACCAACCATGGTGCGCTGGGCAGGAGTCAGAAATCTCCAGTATACGGTTTGTAACTTGTCGGTCAGGTATTCGAGAAGCAAAGGATCTTGTTCTGATTTCACCGCCCTCTGAATTTGTTCCAGCAGGACTGAAGGTAGAAGGTGGCTCCGCAAGAACGATTCCCATACGCTTATCCACAGGCCTGCGCGAACTTCAGGATCCGATTCCCCGGGAATTATTTCCAGAAGGTATTCGGGATTGGCTTCAAAGTATCCATAGCCTTTCCCTTTCCAGTTGGGGACGAATTTCATTTCCGGATCAACATACTTTGAAAGCAGGGCGCGAGAGGAGCGATCTACTGTCACTTTTTGGATCATTGTAAACTGCGGCGTTGTGATCCGGTAATCAAATGTCTGCGGCCAGACGATCATTGCAGTATCGTTCACTATCTGGACAAACGATTTTCCATCGGGGGCTTTGGTCGTACTTATTTCCGGCATACCTCCGGTCTTTATCCAGGCCCGGTCCCACATGCCAAGATCTTGCCCGGTATGGTTCCGGAGACTGACGACCAGGTCGTCCCAGGTGGCATTTGAATACGCAAACGCTTTCAGGTAATCCTGGAGGCCTCGCTGAAAGTTATCAGGGCCGATCCACACTTCGAGGTTGCGCATCATGATGGGCGCCTTCTGGTAGATGATGGCTCCATATACACTGCCAGCGTTGCGCAGGTTGTCAAGCGGTTGTTGGATAGGGTGCGTGCCGATGCTTCGATCTATTTCGTAGGCGGCGGGATAATGGGACATCAGGAAGCGCAGGTCATGGTTGATTTCCGGAAAGGATGGTGTCACCATCTTGGCCGCCATGAAATTGGCGAACACTTCTTTCATCCACACATCGTTGAACCATTGCATGGTGACCAGATTGCCAAACCACATGTGGGCGGTTTCATGGGTGATCAGGCTGGCGCGGCGAAGTTCCTCGTTGACCGACGCGGAGGATTCCAGGAAGAGGCTGCTTTCGCGGTAGAAGATACTTCCGGGGTGTTCCATCCCTCCGAACTGAAAGGCAGGCATGAGGGCGAAATCAAATTTTTCGTAGGGATAATCAATTTGGGTGTATTCCTCCAGCCAGGTGAGGGATTGGCGGTGCAACTCAAAGATCCGGGGTGTGTTGCGTGCCACTTTGAGTGAATCCGTTTCGCGGTAGTACATGGTCATGCCCGACTGCGGGTCGGTGGCCTGCTTGAATTTTCCGGCGGCAAAAGCAAATTGATAAGAACTGGTCGGCCGTGTGGGGCTGAATTTCAAAAGCAACTTATCCCCCTCCGCAGTTGACGAAATCAATTTTCCGTTGGATATGGCTTTCCAGTCGGACGGAATACGCAGCGTGAGCGTGTAGGTGGCTTTAAGGTCCGGCTGATCAAAAACGGGGAAACACGTGGAGGCGCGGGCCGGAACAAAAAGGGTATAAAGGTAATCATCGTTGCGGTTGAGGGCCGCTTCGCCTGCGGTGAATTCGATGTCGACGGTATTCGTCCCGGGTTGGAGTACGTCCCTGCTGATCAGTATATGCTCGTTTGTAAAATCAATAGAAACCTTCTTTCCGTTAACGGAAAGCGATTTCAGGCTTTGGGAGTTTGCGGCAAAATCCAGGGCCACATCTTTCGCGCCTTCTTTCAGGTCAAACCGAAGGGTGATCCTTGCTGCGATGCTGTCGTGTCGGCCGGCAGGAACATCGAAAAAAAGATCGTATGAAATATTTTCGATGACACGTTTTCGATCGACGGCAAGGGTAAGTGAGATGCCGGGTTCCACGACTTGCTTTTCCCTGCAGGCACCGGGCAGCATAAGAACAAGAAGGGATAGGAGTGTTTTTAGGTGCCGCATACTCCCCAACACAATCACAACCCTTTTGAAGTCATTCCCCCGTCCACCAGAATATTTTGCCCGGTGATGTAACTCGATTGATCCATGGCAAGGAAGGCACACGTGCCGGCTACTTCGACAGGTTGACCGACACGTCCCAGGGGTGTGCGCGCCAGAATTTTCTCAAGCCGATCGGGTTGAGAAAGTACCGGCTCCGTGAGCGGAGTCTGTATATACCACGGCGAGACGGTGTTCACGCGGATGTTGTGCGGTCCCCATTCGACGGCGAGGTGCTTTCCAAATTGGATGATGCCTGCCTTGGTGATGCCGTAAGGCGGACCGCTTTGCACGTCAACCGATCCGGCGACGGATGCGAGGTTTATCACACTGCCGTTGCCCGACCGCTTCAACAGGTCGAACGCCTGCTGCGTCAGCGCCATCATGGCGAAGAGGTTTGTTTCAAAAAGCTGCCGGTATTCCCCCTCCGAATATTCTGTGAATTTTTTCCGGATGTTGGTGCCCACGTTATTCACCAGAACGTGGATCATGCCCCATCGTTGCTGGGCGGCGTACAGGAGTTGTTGCCGGAAGAGCGGATCGGTAACATCGCCCTCCAGGTAGTGTGCACCAGGATTCTGCTGGGACTTTGCCGGAAGGCTGCGGGCCACGGCTATCACATCGGCGCCAAGTTCCACGAACTCGTCGACGATGGCTTTCCCAATGCCTTTGGTACCCCCGGTGACCACGGCCTTTTTATCTTTTAGTGACCAGCTGCTCATGGGGTGAATATACAAGATTGTTCCGGGTCCATGAGGACTTACCGGACGACGTCGTTACGGATAACAAGAAGGAAATAGTTCTTGGCGATCGGCACGTACCCCTGCTCGTAGCAATAATAGTAGGTTCCTCCATCACGGGTACGGCAGACACCCGTATGGTACCGGAAATCGAACCCTTCCTCTTTGAGTCGGGAGGCTGACACTTTGATTTTACCACCCGGGTTAAGCGAATCCAGAATGCGCCGGTTCCTGCTGAGGACGTTGTTCACCCGCCGCATGTACCTGCTCGCCGCCGCGTGGTTCCGGTTGTAATGGGTACTGCGGCACTGGTCGGAGCAGAATTTCTTGTCTATTCTTCCGAGGAGGATGGTGCCGCACTCCAGACATTTCTTCTCAGCCATGGGATGAAAATAGGGAGCCGCCGTCCGTCTTCCCAGGGAAGCGCCGTGAGAAAAACCTGACGAATTATCCGTTCGCACACGGATAGATACGTAAGTAAACGCTTATAAGCGGGCGCCTGACATCTTCTTTTTTCACGTTTGCACAGGCGGACGGGTGTCCGTCGTAAAATGTTCAACAAAACAAAAAACGTATGAAAAGTTTACGCAACAGTGTCCAGCTGATCGGCAGACTGGGTAAAGACCCCGAGGTGAAGGTTTTTGAAAAGTCTAAAAAGGCTTCCTTTTCGATTGCCACCACCGACAACTACAAAAACCAGAAAGGGGAGAAAGTGGAAGACACCCAGTGGCACAACGTGATCATCTGGGGCAAGCTGGCCGACGTGGCCGGCAAGTACCTCAAGAAAGGCAACGAGGTGTGCGTGGAAGGAAAACTCGTTCACCGCGTGTACGACTCCACCAAGGGTGAAAAGCGGTACATCACCGAAATCAATGTCAACGACATGTTGATGCTGGGCGGGAAGCCGAAGGCGTAGGATTGATGAATGATTCGTTGAGGGGTCAGGGGGATTTCCCTGGCCCTTAACGGATCGCCTGCGCATAGTGTCCTCCACGCCTACGGGACAGCGTGCTAGAATGAATACTTCAGCGTCATTCCAAAGGTGAATTTCTTCAGATTGTCGGTAAGATAGAACTCGGGAACCATGCTGAACCGACTTCCCGGCAGGGAATGGGTGATAAAAAATTTGGCTGTGTTTCCGGTAAAGTAATTGTTGCTGCTCCGCGTCAGCCACCCGATGCCCAGGCCGCTCCAGTGTGCCTGATGGGTTTTCCGGTTGAAGTTTACTTCGAAACTCCCTGAAAGGAAAGAATTAATGTGTGTGTCAAATCCATCATTCGTTCGTTCGGCAAAAAACAGGTTGTTGTATATCAGGGAGGTGCGAAAATTGGGTCGCCGGTAGCGGTCTTTGAAAGTCAGGCCCATGATTAGCGAGAGTTCTGGATAAATGATGTTACTGAAAAGGCCGACACCCGCATTTAAGGTGAGGGAGATGTTATCACCCGGGAAAATATACTTCGCTGAGCTATTCTCAATTTTGTTTTCACGAACGATTATCTGCGACTCAATGCTCTTTCGCCAGAGCGTCTTCATGCCTTCATCGGCGTTAATTTTGTCCACCACGGCGCCAAAGTCCTGAGTCGCGATAGCCTCCAGGGAGGAGAACGTCGCGGCGTACACCTTGACACGGTACGTTTTGGAGTTCAGATACAATTCCCAGCCTGGAGGAAGCATTTCCACAATTCCCTTGTCTTTAATTACCGTCATCGTCGTTTGGGCTGGGTCCAGGGGGCTGATGCGAACGAGTTTTTTCTCTCCGTAAGGTTTCATAGATAGCTTTTCCTCTTTGAGACCTTCCGGCATGGATTGGATCTCGATACGCATAGGCGGGGACGAAGTCAGGTCGCTGGATGAACTTTTCCGGATGTACTCCAGCGATTCGCCAAGGGTCTGGGGAAAATTCCGGATGAAGTCATTGGATTCAGGGTAGTTACTCATTTCAAAAATTACAAGCGCTCCCAGGTCAGGAAATTCTATTCGGATCGAGTCCGGATAGAGATTAAATTTTGGTTGCGCAGAAGCCCCAGCGTGAATCATGAAGAGAACGAACGTGATAAAGAAGATGGATTTTCTCATACGTTTATCGATTTTCAAAGCTTGCAAAGTTGGTGGCCTGAACATTTACCGGACTCGTCTTCAAATATTCGTCGTTTCCAAAAAGACTGACCTGAAGGCGATTTCTTTGTACAAGATCACCGTTTGCCGACAGCAACCCAAGAATTGGCAGGATCTGCTTCCGCGTGGGAGGTGCATCTTGTTTTTCTAAAGGTACTTCCTCCATGGGTTGTTCAGATATATGCTTTTCTGGTGAGGGTGGCAATTGCATGACGGCAATCGTTTGAGCCAAGGAATCATTCACTTCATGTCTTATTGCGACAGGCTGCGTGATTTGTGGTTTCTCAGCACGCGTCACAACCGGATCGGGACACACAACAGCAACGGCCTCCGGGTCGGCTGTTGCGAAGACCTGGCTTTCCCTCTGATCGAGAGCCCGTTCGATGGTGGCAATCTGGAGATTGATCTCAGCCCGTTGTGTGGATTGAATGGAATAGAAGAAGAGGGAGGATGCCAGAAGGAGGGAGGCGGCCGCATAGTATAATGCCAACCTTTGTTTGGGTTGGGGTCCGAGGGAGATGGCAGACCACACGTGCAGTTTGTTCCAAATGGCCGGCGTATGATCAGCCTGCAGAACCTTATCTCGAATTCTTTTTTCATGTTCCATAGTGAAACCCCTCCAGGGCAAGCATTTGTTTTAGAAGTGTTTTAGCTTTGAACAATTGAGTTCGTGAGGTGCTCTCGGTAATTTCGAGCATGGCGGCTATTTCCGAATGAGTAAACCCCTCAATGACCGTCAAGTTGAATACCGTGCGATACCCGATGGGGAGTTTTGCAATAAACTGCAGGATGTCGTCCACAGGTAACTGACTGAAGTCTTCCAGCGCGACGGGGAAATGGTGGTCCTCAATAGTTTCGGTCAAGTTGAAATTATGCCTGCGTCGCAGCCACATCAATGATTCGTTAACCACGACCTTTCTGATCCAAGCTTCCAGACTCCCTTTGTCGCGATAGACAAATCCCTGAATTCCGGAGTAAACTTTGGTGAACGCCATCACGAGAATATCTTCTGCATCTACCGTATTTCTGACATATCTGCTTGCAAGCCGGAACATCCGGTCGGAGTACAGCAGGTACAGCTCCTTCTGTGCCCGATGGTCACCCTTCTTACATTGGTCAACAAGTTTGGATTCTTCCAATCGGGAGTCGGTTATAGTCAAAATGCAGAATAGTGTTGCCGCGTTGCCTGCGGTGTCTGGAATGAGCGTAAAAAGTACTCGAAAAAGTTGGAATCGCTCCGGGCTGGTTGCCGTTTAGATCATTTATAAGGCTGAACGGCCCCTTTTTTCTTAGCTTTGCCACCCATGAGTTTCGCTTTCCCCCTTTTTCTATGGGCCCTTGTGGCGCTCCTCATCCCCATCATCATTCATCTCTTTAATTTCCGCAGAACCACGCGTATTTTTTTCTCGAATACCCGGCTGTTGCATCAAATCAGGCAGGAGACCACCCAAAAAAGAAAACTCAAACAATACCTGGTCCTCGCTTCACGCCTTTTATTTTTGCTCTTCCTGGTCCTGGCCTTTGCGCAACCGTTTCTTCCGGCCACCGAACAAATAACGCCGGGACGCGAAGTGACCCTCTATGTAGACAATTCCTACAGCATGATTTCAACGGTCGGCGAGAAGACGCGCGCCCTGGATGCCGCCCTCCATTTTGCCCGCGACATCGTGGCGCTCTTTCCACCCGATACACGCTATCGGCTTCTGACCAACGACTTTGCTCCGTTTTCAAATAACTACAAGACGGCAGGTGAAATCTCCGACCTCCTCACCCAGGTGCGCCTCTCACCCGTGGGTCGTTCCTTTGGTGAAGTGTACAACCGCATGGCCTCCAGCCAGAATGAACTTTTCTGGATTTCTGATTTTCAGAAATCGACGCTGCATGACCTGGGGTCGGTAAAGGTAGACACACTGCAGTCACTGCACCTGGTTCCCATCATTCTCGACCGTGCCTCCAACGTGCTCGTGGATTCGGTGTACCTCGAAGATCCCTTTGTAGTAGGCGGACAGCCCAACACCCTGCATGTCAGGCTCCGCAATGCCGGACCGAAGGCCCGCGAAGGATTGGTCATCAAACTCGCCATCAACGAAATTCAGTCGGGCGCTGCCTCCGTTGACCTGCAGCCCAACGGCACAGCCTCAGCAACCTTTGACCTGACACGCGGCCTGAGTGGCCTGAACCGCGCCGTTCTTAGTTTCACCGATTTCCCGGTGAGTTTTGACAACGTTTTCTATCTGACGTTGAACTTCTCTGAGAAAATTCGCGTGGTTGAAGTGGGAAGCCGGTCTGCATTCTTGGAGAAAGTATTCGGGAACGCGTCGCTTTTTTCCTACCGGTCTTTCACCGCCGGCAACGTAGAGCTTGGTGTGGTGATGCAGTCGGACCTGGTCATCCTGAATGGCCTTGAACGTCCGGAAGCATCTGTACTGAATGCGATCCGTGAATATCAAAAAGGCCCGGGGACACTCCTGATCATCCCATCTTCCAGGACCGATATGGGGGCACTCCGGGGCGTAGCACACGGGTGGACCCTGACAGCCCGCGAGGTCCCTGCGCTGATGGAACTGGATAAGCCGGATTTCCAGAATCCCTTTTTCGAAAACGTATTTGAGGAACGAACTGCTTCGATGGGCATGCCCCGGGCGAAGCCGATTCTTGGCTGGGGCGCCGACCGTTCTGCACTTCTCTCGTTCAAAGACGGAACGCCGTTCTTGTCGCGATCCGGCAACACCTTTCTGCTCGCCTCGCCGCTGGAAAGTGGATACTCTGATTTTCAAAGTCATGCCTTGTTTGTCCCGGTGATGTACCGTATGGCAGCCTCCGGCCACCGGGTTAGTCAAAAGCCCTACTACCTCCTCAGTGAATCCATTGCAACGCTTCAGCTGGACAGTCTGGGCGGGGAAGCGCCGGTGACGCTGAGTGGCGAGCAGGAGGTAGTCCCTTCGCAGCGCCGTATGGGCGACCGGGTCCTGATGGAAATTCCAAAATTCACCATCGATCCGGGGTTTTATGTGGCGCGCATCCGGGAGGACACCATTGGGTTGATTGCGTTTGACCTCGACAAGCGGGAATCACTCCTGGATCAATGGAGCGGGGAAGAAGTGAAGTCCATGGCAGGAGGAGGGAAGAACATTTCGGTGTTCCAACCGTCATCCGATGGCTCTTTCAGTAACGAAATAAAAGAGAGATATTTGGGGCGGCAACTGTGGAAATACGCGCTGATTGCGGCATTGCTGTTCCTCCTTGCTGAAGTATTGCTCATCCGCTTCCTGAAGTGATAGACAAAATTCGAACGAATGAAGGTACTGATCCAATCTGCGACGATTCTCAATGCCGCCTCTCCGTTTCATAAAAAGACAAAAAACATCCTCGTCCAGAACGGCCGCATCGCCGAAATAGGGGACAAGAAATACCCTGCAGATAAAGTCCTGGATGCGCGCAAGATGATGCTTTCCCCCGGTTGGTGCGACCTCGGTACGTATGTAGGTGATCCGGGGTTTGAACAAAAGGAAGACCTCGTCTCCCTGGCAAAGGCCGCCGCCGCAGGAGGGTTTACCGACCTGGCCCTGTTGCCCAACACCAGTCCGTGTGTGCAGACAAAAAACGAGATCCGTTATTTGAACAGCGGCAACGAAAATCGGCTGGTACAGTTCCATCCGCTGGCGTCTGTCACCCGCAACAACAAAGGCGAAGAGTTGACCGAAATGATTGACGCCAAGACCGCCGGCGCAGTAGGATTTACCGATGGACTGAAGCCCGTATGGCATACCGATATTTTTCTCAAAGCGCTCCAGTATCTGCAAAAATTTGACGGCCTTCTGATTGACCATCCCGAAGATGTGTGGTTGAATATGTTCGGGCAGATGCACGAAGGAACAGTAAGCACGTCGTTGGGCCTGAAGGGAATGCCTGACATCGCGGAGGAGCTGGCCATCATCCGAAATCTTGAATTGCTCAGCTATGCGGGAGGACGGTTACACTTTTCAAGACTTTCTACAGCCCGCAGCATCGACCTGATTCGCGCAGCCCGGAAAAAGGGACTGACAACCACCTGTGATATCGCCGGGTACCAATGCCTCCTTCATGATGATTCATTGATGGATTTCGACACCAACTTCAAGGTAAATCCTCCGCTCCGTGAAAAGTCGGATCGGGAAGCCCTCCTGAAAGGGTTGAACGACGGCACGATCGATGTGATTTGTTCCGGCCACCTTCCGCAGGATGACGAATCCAAGAACCTGGAGTTTGACCTGGCCGATTTCGGAATCATCAACCTGCAGACCTTTGCCGCGAACCTGACCGAACTTTCCGCTCACGTGAAATGGGAAGTGCTGCTGGAAAAAGTTACCACCAACCCGCGCGTCCTGCTCGGCCTGCCTGTGCCCGTGATTGATGTTGGCCAGAAGGCGAACCTCACGCTGATAGATCCTTCCTTTGCGTGGCAGTTGGATGGCAAGACCAACTTATCGCGTTCGAAGAATTCTCCCTGGTGGGGGAAGAAGGTGAAGGGGAGGGCCATGGCTGTGTTCAACAACGGCCGGAATTATTCCAATGAGTGACAAGAAGATCTCGTCGCCTGTACTCCGGGTGGGATTGCGCTATGGGGCCATCGGCGCCGTGCTCTGCATGGTGTTCATTCTTTCCCTGTACTACATGCAAAAGCATCCGTTTCTTATCAACCCGTTCCTGGATCCGCGCATTCCGGTTTTCGTGGTCATGCTCTTGTTTGCCCTCAAAGAGACCCGTGATTACTACCAGCAGGGTACGTTGTATTTCTGGCAGGGAATGATGGGAGCACTGGTCTTTACGGTGGTGTGCGCCTCCCTCTGTTGGGCTTCCATTCTGGGCTTTGCGGCGCTGACCCCCAACTTCGTAGACAGTTTTATCGTGCAGGCGCTGGAGCAAACCCGGGCTTTTTCCCCCGAAGATATCGACCGGATTGGCAAAGAAACATTCGAACAAAGCCTGCAGGAGTTGAAACGTGCCGATCGCTATTTTCTGGCCGGGCGCTACTTCATACAGAGTTTCGTTATCAGCTTTTTTATTAGCATCATAATCTCCGTAATTTTAAGACGTCAACCTCAAAACTAAACAACGTATGGAAGCAACAACCGAAAATGAAACGCCCTCCTTGCCGAATCATGCCATCCGCTTTGGAACGATTCTGGGCGGGATAGCAATTGCCCTCACCGTGATCGCGTATGTAGTGGACCCGACATTTATGGTCACCTTCAAGTTCATTGGCCTTTCCTTCGCGCTCGGCATAGGCATTGTGATTTACGCCGGCATCAACTACCGGACAGAAATCGGCGGGTACTTGTCCTACGGTCAGGCATTTACGCATGGATTTATCGTCCTTGCAGTATCGGGGTTAATAAATGCACTTTTTGGGATCCTCCTGTTTACGGTGATTGATCCGGATCTTAGCCAGAAGATGATGGAGGCCATCATTACCAATACGGAAGATATGATGGCAGGCTTTGGTGCTCCTCAAAGTTCCATCGACCAGACCATTGACGGCTTGCGTACCGAATTGCCGGGGCAGTTCACGATGGTAGGTCAGGTGATCACCTTTGGCAAAGGGCTCATTGCCTATGCGGTCATAGCGCTTATTACATCGTTGTTTACGCGAAAGAATATACCTCTGGAAATGTAATCCACTTTATAAAATCAATACCATGGAAGAAAATACGCAACCCGCTGTTACCACCCGATCGGTCGGATTACGCTACGGTGTGATCCTGGCCGCCATCTCTATTGTCTATTTCACGGTACTTACTGTGATGAATGTCGATATGACCCAGGGTGCGGCCCGGTGGGCCAGCATCGTTTTCTACGTAGCTGTCATCTACCTGGCGCAAAAGAATTTTCTTAGCAACGGGGATGGATTCATGGGCTATGGGCAGGGCATGGGGGTCGTATTTTGGATTGGCCTGGTTTCATCCACCATCTACAGCATCTTTTTTTATGTCTACATCAAGTTTATCGACAGCGGTTTTGCGGAAACCATCAAGGACAAGCAAATCGAGGAGATGCAGAACCGGGGGATGTCGGATGGACAAATCGATCAGGCGATGGATATGGCATCTAAATTCATGTCGCCGGAGGCATTGCTCATTTTCGGATTTCTCGGCGGAATCATCTTCGTTGTCATCACGGGCCTTATCGTGACCATCTTCACGCAGAAAGCCAACCAGCAGGCATCCCTTTGAAAGGCATTCTGGACATATCCATCATCATCCCCGCGCGTGACGAGGAGCAGTCCATTCCCGAGCTGGGACAATGGATCGGCAGGGTGATGGATGCCAACGGTTTTTCC
The DNA here is from genome assembly GCA_034440075.1 of Cytophagales bacterium. GTDB lineage: Bacteria > Bacteroidota > Bacteroidia > Cytophagales > Cyclobacteriaceae > ELB16-189. The sequence goes on along the minus strand of JAWXBL010000014.1, from coordinate 4,889 downwards.
TATGAAGTTATTTTTATCGACGACGGCAGCACCGACAGCACCTGGGAGGAGATGGTCAAGCTTCATACCATCAATCCCTCGTTTCATGCCATCCGCTTCAACCGCAATTTCGGTAAGTCCGCCGCGCTGCACACCGGCTTCAAGGCTGCGCAGGGCGAGGTGGTGATCACCATGGATGCAGACCTGCAAGACAGCCCGGAGGAGATCCCGGCGCTGGTTCAAATGATTCGTGACCAGGGCTTTCAGCTGGTTTCCGGCTGGAAGAAAAAGCGGCACGATCCGATATCCAAAACATTTCCTTCCCGGTTTTTCAATTTTGTCACACGGCGTATCTCCGGCATACCCCTGCATGACTTCAACTGCGGTCTTAAGGCGTACCGGCTCGGGGTGGTGAAAAGCATCAGCGTGCACGGCGAAATGCACCGGTATATTCCGGTCATCGCCAAGTGGGCGGGTTTCACGCGCATCGGCGAGAAAGTAGTGGAGCACCACGAACGAAAATACGGACGCACGAAATTCGGCTGGGAACGCTTTGTGCGTGGGTTCCTCGACCTGCTCACCATTACGTTTGTGGGCCGGTTTGCACGGAGGCCCATGCATTTCTTCGGCGCCTGGGGCATCGTCTCCTTCCTGGTTGGATTCTTCTTCACGGTAAAGATCCTGTGGGACAAGATTGATTCGGTGTACGTTTCAAAGATTCCGCTGAAGCGCGAGGTCTCTGAGCAGCCGATTTTCTATTTGGCACTGGTTGCTGTGGTACTCGGGACGCAATTGTTTCTCACCGGGTTTCTTGCGGAGATGATTACGCGGCAGTCGGTGTCGAAGAAGGAGTATCTGATTATTGACAGGGTGGGAAAACTCCGCCCATAAGGGTCAGAGACGACGGCATAGGGAATGCCACTTAGGCATTGGATTTTCATCGTTGGATATTGGATATTTTGACGCTTAGCTTATTGGAAAATTACTTCCAACTTCCAACTTCTTACACCTTAAGCATGTACACCGTACTCCGACTACCACCACTGCCTTTAACAAGCACACCCTTCTCGATGAGGTCCTGAATATCACGAAGCGCTGTATCGTGCGAGCACTTGGCCATTTTGGCCCATTTTGAAGTCGTCAGGTTTCCTTCGAAGTTGTCGAGTAGTTTTTGAACCATCCGCTGCTGTCGCGTAGTCATGGGTGTTGATGCATGCACTTCCCAGAACCGTGCTTTCTGTATTACACCAGCCAGCGTGCTTTCCGTTGCAATGAGCGCCCGGTCGAGGCATTTCAAAAACCAGGTCAGCCAGGAGGTGATGTCGAGCGTGCCTTTCTGAGTTTGTTCGAGAATGGCGTAGTACTCATTTCGCTCGAGACGGATTTGTGAGGACATGCTGTAGAATCGCTGTGGGCTTTCATCGGATCGGGCAAGCTGCATATCGGCAATGGCGCGGGCGATACGACCGTTGCCATCATCAAATGGATGGATAGTCACGAACCAGACGTGCGCTATTCCTGCTTTTAGCACCGGGTCAATCGCGATCTCCTGATTGAACCATTTCAAGAATGCCTTCATCATCGGTTTCAATTGATCCGCATCGGGCGCCTGGAAGTGAACCCGTTCTTTTCCCATCGGTCCGGTCACTACCTGCATGGGGTCGTCCTGCGTATTGTCACGCCATGCACCTGTCGTTATTTTTCGCATCCCGCTTCGGCCTCCGGGAAACATGGCCGCGTGCCATCCGAAGAGGCGCTCTGAAGTAAGCGCTGTGTCAAACTTTTGTGTGGCATCCATCATCATTTCAACAATCCCTTCGATATGACGGTCAGTTGATTTAAGGCCGGCGATGTCCATTCCCAATCTTCGTGCCACCGAGGAGCGGACCTGGTCGGGATTAAGAACTTCCCCTTCGATTTCACTTGACGTGATCACGTCAAGCGTCAATGTGGTGAGGTTTGCTTCACTGCGTAGATTGAAGCCGAGTGCCTCCATCTTGCCGATGAGTTTGCCCTGCTTGTGACGGACAGCAGAAAGGGCCTTAGCCAGGCTATTCTGATGCCATTGAAAGGCAGGCCATTTGGGCATTTGATGGATGTGCTTGGCCATAAAGAGGGCTTTTGCGTCGAATAGGGGTATTATTCTACGCACAAGCAAAGGCGGGTGCCAGACAAGTAGGCATCCATCGCTATGCCCCCACCCCCACCCAACACTTGGTGACGCGAGGGAAGACCACTACGTTATTGGATATTCAGCGTTTGATATTGAATATTTTGATGCTCAGCTACTGAAGAATCTTGGACGCGAAGGCCGGTCTGCACATGTCATAGGTTTTCAATGTCCAACACTCAACAGCCATTACCCAACACCCGGCGCCAAGGACATTTCCCCTTCAGGAACTATTTTCCACTACCTTTACCAGACCCCTGGCACGTATGGAAGAACCTCAGATCGATCCTGACAAGTGGTTGAAGGAAGTAGCGTCTTCGAAGTCCAACCATCATTCCCGTCGGTTGCGGGTGATCAAGTTGGAGAAGCGGGTATCGGCTATTTTTTCCATTCTCTCCAAAGTTTTTGTTATTGGTGCGATTCTCATCGCCTCGGCTTTCGTTTTTCGGGAGCTGTCGGATGAGAGCTATCACATCGACCAGGTCAATGTGCCGGCAGCCTTTGAGGAGGCTGGACTTTCGGGTCCCGTTGTTGCCAACATGATTCAGGAGCGCTTGCGTGAAATGATTGACGTGTTGCGAAAGCACGATGAGGCTGGCGAGTATATCAATGCTTCCGATCGTGTCGATGTGGAGGTGGATATGGTCGGGTTGGGTGTACCGATACGCGGTGTGGTTACGCTCATTGGCGAGGCCCTTGGGGTTGGGGCAAAGAACAAAATCCATGCAGATATATTTGCCTCCAACAAGAAAAGCACCATCATCTTACGGGTATCCGGTCAGCCGGCGGAGTGGTATGAATCCGAAGGTGAGGATAATGATTTGAAACTTCATGTGCGCCAGTTGGTGGATGAAGCAGCCAAAGGGATTTTGAAGGCAACGGACCCCAAACTCCTTGAACTCTATTACGCCAACATCAAACACGATGGGCCGAACACCATCAAAATGGCCAAATACCTGTTAGAGAAGTTCGGAGATGACCCGATCATGGCAGGGCATGCCTATGATAGTTGGGCCTGGGGCCTGCTCTATGAGGAGAAATTGGTTGAGGCCGTCGCAAAGATTGAGGAAGGGCTGAAGCTTTATCCCAACGAGCATAGGTTTTACAATACATGGGGCAATGTACTGGCCGAAATGGGCCGCAATGAGGAAGCCATAGAAAAATTCAAGCATTTCTTTAAGGTTGCAACGCCTTCCGAATTGACGGTGTATCGTCTCAGCACGATGTATATCAATACCGGTATTGCGTTCGCCTACCTGAATGAATTTGATTCGGCCATGAGCTACATGCGAAGGGCGCTAGCGCTGGACAAGGATGACTGGATCATTTACTATGATATTGCTGGTATCGCCCTAATGAAACAGGATACGATCATGTTCTATGAGTATTTCGAAAACGCGCTGGAAAAGGGCGCAGACGTAGACATGGTGCGGGGTGACACGGATCTGAAGGACATGTTGAATGAAGCTCGGGTTGTGGAGTTGCTGGCGAAGTTTGCCAACCGATAGTGAGCGTATTGCTGATTGTTTGGCGAAGGACTCCCCAGGTAAATGCTGTTAGCTGTTCACCTTTTCGCCGTTCTCCGCGAACCATTTTTCCCTTACATTTGTCTCCTTAACGTTGGAATACCGACACAACACCCGGGGCTGACCGGTTTTGACAGGATGTGTGATCGTGTGTGCCAGCATGCAAGCTCATGAGGGTAGAGCTTTAATCACTGCTCTCAACAATTTACGTGGCGAGACTAACTACGCCATGGCTGCTTAATCTGATCTAAGATCAGGTTAGCTTATCCCAGGATAAGATCCAGGGAGGCCATCATCGCCCGGACCCTCTGTTTTGCGGGAGCCGGAATTGCGGTGTCGATCAGCAAAACTGGGCTTCTCTGTGTTGCGCAGGGGCGTCGAGAAAACAGCAACTACGGACGTGATAAGGCTGTTGCCTGCCTTTCATTTCTCTACAATCAAAGTCAACTAAGCATGTAGAACGTACACGTTTATCTTCTCTGGACCAGGGTTCGATTCCCTGCAGCTCCACCTTCGCCCGCCGTAGTCCCCCGTTTTCGGGGGCGTAGGCGGGCTTCGCCCTGGACGGCTAATTTTCAATTCCAAATTTTCGGCGGGGCTACTGTGGACGCTGTCCACTTTGGGGGTTTCGCCAGTATTTCCGTAGTCCCCCGTTTTCGGGGGCGTAGGCGGGCTTCGCCTTGGGCGGCTAAATTTTGAATTCCAAATTTTCGGCGGGGCTACGGTGGACGCTGTCCACGCCCTATACGGGTATTTTCAATTCCAAATTTGCGGCGTCGCTACGGTCCACTTTGTACGGTTTTCCATCAGTATCCGCACATGAGATCAATTATAAAAATCCGAGCTTGCATTCGTGTCCACCTGGTTTGTTTACCTTCTTCTGTGCTCCGATGGGAAAGTCTATACCGGCTGTACAAATAATATTGCTGATCGGCTAAGACGCCACAACAGTGGAATGGTGGAGTATACTAAGTCAAGGTTGCCCGTACAACCTAAACTCATTGTGAACTTTTTTGATAAGTACAAGGCTTACAATTTTGAACGATATCTCAAGTCAGGGTCCGGCAAAGAATTTTCAAGACGTCACTTTCTGTGATCTTTGCCCGCCGTAGTCCCCTTGCCTTTGATTTCTATGTTCGAAACAAGTCGGTTCAGAATAAATTTAGGCAACCATTTTCACATACATTTTCTGGTTATTCACACAGGACACCACT
>JAWXBL010000013.1:0-33434 GCA_034440075.1 Cytophagales bacterium | reverse complement strand
CTTCAGGTGTAAACAATTCAAACTCATCTTCTGATCCCGTGGCTAGGCATGAGACACCAAACATAAACTTCCAGTCCGTTGGCCTGATCCGTTAACTTTCATTCCTGCCTGACACACCAATCAATCCTAATGATCTTACCAAACGGGCGGGTTACAACGCTGCAGAAACGTTTGAATTGCCAGGGCCCTACAAGGCCTTTCTGTTTATTCAAAAGCGAAATTCACGAAGTAATAATTTTGCTAATTTGCATATGAATGTGGGCCAGAACATTAAGAATTATGCAGAACAAAAGACTTTTTGGCATCGTGCTCGGCGTCGGACTACTGTTGCTGATCCCGCTGATCGCTATGCAGTTCGCCAACGAGGTAAACTGGGGGCCGCTCGATTTTGTTGTAGCCGGTGCCCTGCTCCTCATCACTGCCCTCTTGTGCGAGCGGGCAATACGGAAGGTGAGCAAAATCGAGAACAGGGTAGTTATCTGCCTGGGAATCTTGCTCGTCTTCTTCCTCGTTTGGGTAGAACTGGCTGTAGGGATTTTCGGGACGTCGTTCGCGGGACAGTAGCCTTTTAAATCGCAAGCGAGCATGCTCACCACCATCCATCCGAAATTGCCCATGCGTGACAAAACGACGACCAGGGACTTTTATATAAACAAGCTGGGCTTCCAGCCCGTCGGACCCGCTGATTACGACGGATACCTCATGCTGCAGAAAGATGGCATAGAAATTCATTTTTTTGAATTCAAAGAACTGGATCCCAAAGAAAACTATGGGCAAGTGTATATCCGAACAGACGAGATCGATAAACTATACCAAAGCCTGCTGGCCAAGAAGGTGAGCATCCATCCGGCAGGGCCTTTGGAAACAAAGCCCTGGGGACAAAGGGAATTCTCACTCGTTGATCCGGACACAAACTTGCTGACCTTTGGGCAATCTATTTCCAACAAATGAAACAGCTTATGAATCATCCATCAAATGCCTGGCACATTGCGCGGGCTTTTCGGTAACCAACCCCGGGTAAGTCAAACATAATTTCATAATTGCACTGTCGGGATCTATCCCGATGCGTATCTTCATAAGCCGAACCCCAACGCGATGCTCCGTTCACCACCACCCGACCCCAAAACCAGCGAATCGATACTTCAAGACCCCCGGTATCCAAAGGCAGTTAAACTGACCGGCATCCTGAACAAAGCTGGTTCCGCTGCCAGTGTGCTGGCTTTCGTCGTCCTGATTGCGAAATTATTTGTGAACCTGGAAACCGGATGGATCCTTTCTGCACTCACGCTTTTCCTGATTGCCCTGATACCTGCCTCTATGTTTTTGATCTTCATGTTCAAAGGACTCATATGGTATAATTTCAGGACCACCGTAGAGAATCCGTCCCCCCTTATTGGTATAATGATGACGAGCATTGCGCTGCTATCAGTCGGTGTCACGTTCAGTTTTCATGGACACAGTCGCCTTTTTATTGTTGCCTCACTACTAGCCATGATCTTCTGGCTGATCATGATGGCCACCACGTCCGAATTTAAGGCCCGTACCAAACTGGACATTGCAAACATGATAGCCTTTTTATTCATTTTCTTTGTTTACAGCTATGGATCCCTTGCTGCGTCCAATTGCCTCTTCGATAAGAAGGACCCGGCGTCATTTGCGGTGACAGTCACAGGAAAAAATACGGACAATGACGGCGACTACTTCGAGGTCTTGTTCGCACCCGCACCCGGAATAGACAAAGATGAAATGGAAGTAACCAAGGCTTTTTTCAATGCGGTTGAACCAGGAACCGTAATCCAATTGAATGTCAAGCCTGGTCTCTGGGGCTGCGAATGGCTCTATTTATCAAGAATGTAGCCCGGGTTTGTCTTCCATGACATGTTGGACACGAAGACCTGGGCCGTGGTTCCTCCGGTCGGAAATGCAGCCCTGATGACAACGGATAGAAAATTTCTTAACGAATTTGTGGTGAACCTTCATTACGTTTCAGCCCATACCGCCTTAAACCTGATCAAGTTGGAACGGCAACAAAAAGAAGCGATTCATCTATTGGCGTTCCTCCGGAAGGAATATGAATTGGATAAGGCTAAGTAACCATGTCTTTTCGTGGAACGGCCGCCGCGACCCGCCGTGACAAAAATCCTCGTACCTTGAACCATGGAAATACTAATTGATGTACTGGGCTGGAGTGGGTCGGTGATGGTGATTCTTGCCTATGGACTCAACAGCTACCAGCGGCTCACGTCCGGTTCCCTGGGCTTCGTGCTCCTAAACCTCTTCGGCGGCATCTTCCTGATTATCTATTCCTATTACTATTCCGCCTTTGCCAACACATTCATCAACGTCGTATGGGTCCTTATCGCCATCCCCGCCTTGATTCGTCTGGCCGGAAAAAACAAGTAATTGCTTAGGATCATTCTCCCGTGCGTATATTCAAGAGGCGGTTTCCGGGTATGGCTTACCCGGAAGTTAACCGACCCGTTAAACCATTCTTCATGAACCAAAAACAATAGTGTATGAATAAGAACATCATCATCGCAATCCTTGGAATCATCACCTTGGTTTCACTTTCGTTTGGCTATGTCCAAATGGTTCGGGCCGACAAAAATTTTGAACTGGCCTCCATAAACCGTGAAAAAATGGAAGAACTGAGACTCCAACTTGTGCAAGCCCGAGAGATTGCCGATGTGCAGCGGGCGGCCGCTGAGGCCAATGCGCTGGAAGCAGTCAGGCAAAACAAACTTGCTCAAGAAGCATTGGCAAAAAAAAGACCCACAAATTGACCAAATGAAGCCATTCTTTAAGGACCTGTTCGAATACAGCCACCATACCAACCAGAAACTGGCGGAACTATTTACTGCCAGTCATGAAAAGACCTCGGAGAAATCGGTAACGCTCTACAATCATATTCTCAATGCCCATCAGATCTGGAACAGCCGGATTGATCCTGCCTCCCCTCCCTATGGGGTCTGGGAAATTCACCCTGCCGGTGAATACCAACGGATCGATCGGATGAATTATGAGAATTCCATTCGCATTCTAGAGACGCTTTATTTTGATCAACCCGTGTCTTACACTAACAGCAAAGGGCAACCATACACAAACACGGTCCGGGACATTCTGTTTCACGTGATCAACCACTCCACATACCACCGCGGACAGATCGCCGCGGAGTTCCGGGAGCACGGGCTGGAGCCGTTGGTAACCGATTACATTTTTTACAAAAGGTAACAACGAAACCGGCATGGAATACAAGGCTACACTCGACCTTAAATCAAAAATCATCACGGGATTCGTCGCCGTACTGTTTGCATCGATTATTGGATTCAGTCTCATGAAGATTAATTTTGAGTCGGAAGACTGGACCAAACCGGCACTCCTGCTGTCGGCCGTGATCCTGCTGCCGGGCCTTTTCCTGTTTTGTTACCTCTTCCGACCGCTGGGCTATAGCGTATACAGGCACGGCGTGGTGGTGAAGCGGCCTCTGAAAGACGTGACCATCGATTTCTCCGAAATCAAAAACGCCTTTCTTCCCACGTCGGATTCCATGCTGTGGACGATACGGACTTTTGGGAACGGGGGGCTCTTTGGATACTACGGACTGTATAGAAATACGACCCATGGCGGCATGACCTGGTATGCTACCAGGACATCAAACTACCTCATGCTGGTGACTAAAAACGATAAGAAGATTGTAATTACTCCAGATGATACGGGTATGCTTGATGAAATCAGTAAACAGCTGGCGGGGAAGCGGGAAACCCTGTCTTGACACAAAATAGAGCCGGTATGATCTTCCATGCTGGTGGCTGGTGAGGATACATCATATTGGTTGGTGAGGACACCAACCAAGGTATAGAGAGTAATCTTTTGGGTCTGGCAAGTAAAGACAACGTGCTGGTTGGTGAGGACACCAACCAGGGAAGTGGACTTTTGGGAACGGGGGGCTCTTTGGATACTACGGACTTTATAGAAACACCACCCATGGCGGTATGACCTGGTATGCTACCAGGTCATCAAACTACCTCATGCTGGTGACTAAAAACGATAAGGAGATTGTAATTACTCCCGATGACACAGAGATGCTCGATGAAATCAGCAAACAGCTTGCGGGAAAGCGGGAAACCCTGTCTTGATACAAAATAGAGCCGGTATGATCTTCCATGCTGGTGGCTGGTGAAGATACATCATATTGGTTGGTGAGGACACCAACCAGGGAAGTGGATAAGAAGATTGTGCTGACGCCAGACGACACAACCATGCTGGTTGAAATCAGGAATCAGCTACCTGGTCGCAGGACAACCCTGCCATAGGCCGGGAAGCAGCTGGTCATGATCCAACGTGGTGGCTGGTGAGGTATCTTCATAAACTTTCTTTTCAAACTTCCTATCGAAAATACGAGTTGCGCTTTATGGATTGGCTGATATCTTTAGGTACAACCCTGTACCCTATGAAAACTTTTATCAGCTCATCCCTCGTCCTGCTTTTGCTTTCCTACAGCGAATCGACCCTGTCCCAAAAGCTGGACCTGTCAGGCTTAGTAAATTTTGAGGACCAGCTTGACAGGCCGACCGATGCCACCACAGTAACCCTCACCGATTCAAAGGGGGTAAAAAAAACTACGGGATTGACTGGAAATGGTAATTTTGAATTCAAGCGGTGCGCGCTCGGAAATTACCAGGTGAGAATCGAAGCGCGTGGCTATGAAGTGTTTGATGAATCCATCGTGCTCGACTTCTCAAGTACCTGGATTACGAAACTGATTGGCATCAAGTTGAAAAAGAAAGGTTCCCGGGTACGGACACGGGTGGTGAATGACAGTGAATTCACCCAGGCCCAACAGAACATGTTCTTCACCAACACGGAGGAATCCATCACCAACATGCTGGCCGTTGTCAAGAACTATACCAATCAGGACAAAGAATATTTTGAAGGCCACCAAGCCGCGGGCCACGCTTATGGACAACGCGGTAATATGAAAAAGGCACTGTATCATTTCGATTTGGCCAAAGAGGCACTTAACAAAAATTATCCATTCTATCATCCTCCCGGATTACCGAATTTCCCTAAGCGGCTCCTTACTCTACTCCTCGCTCAATCGATCGCTCAGCTCTACGTGACCAATCAGCTCATTGAAAGTGGAATACACATAATGGAGGGTGTCAATCAGGTGGCGGACGACGAGTTCGACACTCACAGAAGCACGCACTACGGTGCACTTGCCGGCATGTATTCATCGGCAGGCCAGGAAGAAAAGGCCATCAGCGTGCTTCTTGTCCTAAAGGACTTCTTCGAAAGTTCGTACGATGTAAAGTCGAAACTTAAGAAAGAGCAGGAACAGATATACAAAGTGGATAAAGATGATCCGAAGTACGTCAAAAAGATGCAGAAGGAAATGGCCAAGAATGTCGCCAACAACCCCGATCTGATTGCAGCTTATGAAAACGTTGAGGTGGTACAGCGCCAGGCAGCAAAAATTAGCTATTCCTACGCCCTCGGCGAACTGTATTTGGGTATGTACCGATACAGGGAGGCTATTCCTTACCTCCTTGAATCGGATAGTATTTTGAAAGTCATGCAGGAGACGACATCCAAATCGGTATCGAAAATGATGGAAGGACAGGACGAAAGACTGAAACAGCTTGAGCAATCGATCGTCATGTCGGAGGAGTCATTGAAGTCGCCTCACCTGGATGAAAAAACCAAGGAGATGATCCGCCAAAGCATCGAGAGTACCAAAAAGACCCTCGAATACTCGGGCAAAGTAGGCCAAATTAAAACGAAGGACTTTACCAGTACCATGCAGGAAATAGCGTCAACCGGCGATGCCGCTGTAATTCCCCTTTTCAAGTCGGGGCAGAAAGAGAAAGCGAAAAAATATGCGAAAGGCCTTTACGGTAAGGCCACCTTTGAATATCTGAGTGGAAACTATGACGCCAGCAAGAACTTGATTAATCAACAAATCGAAATGTATAGCGCATTCAAGGATGATTCGTTCTTTGGTTTGGTATCTCAGGGAGGAATTGATGCACTAAAACAGAATTTACAGGCAAAGGTTGAAATGGTCTCTGGCAATTTTCCGGCTGCCCTCGCCCTCCTAACGGAAGGGCTACAAAAAGATGAGAAGAACCTGCAGGACAACTTGCTATACTTGTCTGAATCGCAGCGGAAAGAATATTTTAAGGGGTACTTTAAGAAACTGGATTCCTACTATTCCCTGCTTTCACTGAATGTGAAACAAAGCCCTGGGAGCATGATTGGTATGCTTAACAAATCCATCCAAACCAAGGGGCTTATTCTTGATGTCACCCTGGAACAGGAAAAGGCCATCCGCAAGATTTCCGACCCGGTTGCCCTTCAACAACTTGCAACGCTCCGATCGCGCCGCGCCAAACTTGCTGCGTTCAGTCAGGCAGGACAAACCAACCCATCACAGGCAATGGCAGATTCAGCTCGCCGTTATTCCGGCCTGATCAATGACCTGCAGCGAAAAGTCAATGAAAAAATAGTCACTCCAACGATCATAAGGAATATCACATGGAAGGATATCCAAAACAAACTTGTCCAGGGGGATGCCTTCGTGGAGGTTGTCCGGATCAATCGCGACAATTTTCAATTTGATAAGCCCGTACCCCAGTACTGGGCCTTTGTGGTAAAACCCGGAATACCGCAGCCCATCACCGCCCTCCTCGGCGAGGGTGAAGACTTTGAAGGCCGCCATTTTAAATTCTACCAAAACCAACTGCGGTCATCGCTCGAGGATAAAGCCTCCTACGACTTGTACTGGAAACAGATCGCCGATGCGACGAAAGACTCAAAGCGCATCTTCCTCTCCGCCGACGGCCTGTATCACCTGTTGAACCCGGTAACGCTGAAGAACCCCACAACATCCAACTATGTCCTTGATGAGACAGAATTGGTCAGGATAGCGACAGGGCGTGATCTGTTGAATAAAAAAGTGGCACTACAGGCCACCACATTGGCTATCCTGGGCAACCCCGATTTTACCATGAGTCGTAAGACGGGCGATTTGCAGTCCACAAAGAAGACCCTGAATCTTAACGAAGTGATTGCCGCCGACGGTACACGTTCTGGTTTCTCCATGCTCCCGGGAACACTCAAAGAGATCGACCTCATCACCACCCGTGCCTCTTCCAGGGGGATCACCGTGCAGCGTTTGGAAAGCAAAGATGCCAATGAACTCAAAATTAAAGCACTTCGAAGTCCGGGCATCCTGCACATCGCCACGCACGGCGAATTTGACACGCGTAGTACAGTGGACAGCTATTTACGTTCCAAGTTGATTCTGGCAGGAGCAGCGGATGACCAGCCTTTCACTCTCGATGATTACGAACGATTTGAGGACGGCTTCCTCACTGCCTACGAAGTTTCTCAACTCGATCTTGCCAAAACGAAACTCGTCGTCCTCTCCGCCTGCGAAACTGGCCTGGGAGAAGTGCAGAGCGGCGAGGGTGTTTGGGGGCTGCAGCGTGCCTTCCAACTCGCCGGCGCACAGGGCGTCATGGGGTCGCTGTGGAAGATTAGTGACGAAGCAACCGTAACGTATATGGATACCTTTTACAAATCGCTCCTCGGCGGCGCTTCCTCGCAACAGTCGTACCTGGCTGCTATGAATGAAACCAGAAAGGTTTTTCCCCATCCCTACTATTGGGGTGCGTTTGTTCTGAACGGGTACAACTAATTTCGCCTGAAGGAGGCTGACCGTAAAGGCAGTGTATTGGCTGATGAAGACGCCACGTGCTGGTTGGTGAAGATACCTCCAGGGAAGAGTGTCTACCAGACTTTGTTTTCTTACAAGGACGCGCTGTTGAATTAAATGGTTAACTTCGTCTCTCCGAACCGGTTCATTTATCTATGAGCCGCCTGCCACCACGATTGCGGATGCTTTATCTGGGTACGAATTGGAGTTTGAGGAAATGTATGTTGATAGCTAAACCATCTAAAGAAAGTACCGTGGAGAAATTGGACATAAAGGAATTCATTGAAATCAACACCTCCGCTGACAAGGCATGGGAAATTATCGGGCCCAATTTTCTCAGCATTGCCGATTGGGGAAGAGGGATAAGTAGGTCGTGGAACAACGAGTCCATCCCTCCTACCATTGAAGGAGCACCAGCCGGCGCCCGATTCTGCGACCTTGGAAAATTTGGAGTCGCCGACGAGCGAATACTGCATTATGACGCTGCGAACAAAGAAATCACCTGGTCGGCACAAAGTGAGGACCTGCCCGGGTTTGTGAAGCGGCTGCAGAATGCCCTGAACGTTCAACCCATCAACGAGACCTCTTGCCGGGTAACAACCCATATCACCGCGGATTTAAGAGGCATTGGCGGTTTACTCTTAGGCCGTCCCATCAAGCATAATTTTACCAAACTCCTGAAAGGATTTGTCAAAGATTGGAAAGCGTTTGCGGAAACCGGAAACGTTTCGGACACGAAACAACGGGAAATCAGTAAGGCTTTGGCAGAGGGAAAATCATAAACCCAGCTTCTGGGATACCGGTCGTACACGACAAGCCCGTTGCAATGTGAGGACCCGGAAAAACTAACCCAGTGGGCGCCTTTCCCCTTCTTGTCATTGCAGTTGGGATCACTCCTACTATTAAAAATACAAAAACAAACGGGCCGAATTCGTTGACAATCTGTTCAACATCATCCATTGGGACAATGCCGCCCCATGTTTGGTCTTCCTCATTTTTTTGGAACCCAAAACGGCGTGTTTGGAGTGATCATGTCGGGCCTCCTCGGATGGCTGCTGGCCAAATCAGTGATTGAAACAAAAAGTCTGGGCTGGGCATTGCTTATCCATTTCCTCCAGGATGTGGTTATCTTTGGTGCAGGAGCCATGATTGTTGCACAACCACGATAAGCACCATGACCAGACTTCAAAAAATCGGCGTGTTCTTTTTTGCAAAACTGCTCGCAGCCGTCATGGCGGTGGCCGGAATGGTGGCCGGGATTCTATACTCCGTCGGTGGACTCATCGTCGATACACTCGTGAGCATGCGGTGGGTCTCTCCGGAGGCGGCCGCGACACCCGGACTCAGCTACGGCACCGTGCTGGCGTTGGGTGCGCTGGTAGGCATGCCGTTCATATTCGCAACGGTGGGATTCGCCGCCGGCATGATCGCTGCTCCCCTGTACAATGTATTTGCACGGTGGTTTGGAGGAATTGAAATGGATGTTGGAACAGACTAGAGCGTGAGAGGCAACCTCCTACTCCCATGTTGGCAACCAAACCCTTCGCCTTACTCCTAATAATCTTACCCACACTAGCGGACAACCAATAACCATCGGCAAACGAAAAGCGAACAGCCCAAACCATGTCCCAAATCCGTCAACTTGCTGCTTTGATGTTTACTGACATTGTCGGGTACTCCGCATTGATGGGACAAGATGAGCGGAAAGCCCTTGAAGTGCTCACGAAGAACCGGGCAATGCAAAAGCCTGTCATCGAGCAATACAACGGACGGTATATCAAAGAATTGGGCGACGGGGTCATGGCCAGTTTCAATACCGTGTCGGATGCTGTCAATGCGGCCATAGAAATTCAGCGGAAGTGCCATACGAGTAACGAATTCCGCCTCCGCATTGGAATTCATGTGGGAGAAGTGGTCTTTGAAAACAGCGATGTCTTTGGCGACGGGGTCAATGTGGCCGCACGGATCCAGGCACTGGCGGAACCGGGCACTGTCTGGATTTCCGAGGCGGTGCACAACAACATTTCCAATAAGCACGGGATCAAAACAAAGTTCGTGAGCGTCGAGCATCTTAAGAATATTAAGGAGCCCATACGCATCTATCAGGTACTGGTGGACGGCGATGAATCCCCTCCTCTTCCGGGCACCTCCGCAAGAAATCGGGCATCAGGCAAAAATATATTTTACAAGCATCGTAAGTCCGTTATCCTTTCCATCGGCACCCTGCTGATTCTTGCTTCGGGATATACACTTTATACGGTTTTCCAAAACGCCTCCATGACAGCCTTACGCATTGAAGAAACGGCAGACCGATCGATTGCTGTGCTGCCCTTTGTGAATATGAGCAGCGACAAGGACCAGGAGTATTTCAGTGACGGGCTAAGCGAGGAACTCCTCAATCTTTTGGCAAAAATTCCACAATTGAAGGTCATTGGCCGTACGTCTTCTTTTTCGTTCAAAGGGAAAAACGAAGACCTGCGCGAGATTGCTGAAAAACTTGGGGTAGCTCATTTGCTGGAAGGCAGTGTCCGCAAAGACGGAAATAAAATCCGTGTTACCGCACAATTAATAAAAGCAAAAGACGGCTCGCACATTTGGAGTGAAACGTATGACCGTGACTTAAAGGAGATCTTTAAACTACAGGACGAAATAGCAAAAGCGGTCGTTCTTCAATTGAAACTTAAACTTCTCAAAGAAACCACCCCCACCACCGGTAATGTGGAATCGTATAACCTGATTCTGCAGGGAAATTATTTCTATGACAGGCAGGATAAAGAAAACGTAGCCAAATCGGTAGATTTTTATAATCAGGCCATCGCAGTTGACTCGGGCAATGCGCGGGCCTGGGGCAAACTTGCCAGAGCCTATTCAAGACAGGCATGGCTGAATTATGTTCCTAGAAATCTGGGTCGTGATAAAGCACGGAAAGCGGCCTTGCGTGCCATCGAACTCAATCCCGCGCTTCCGGATGGTTACGTGCAATTAGGCGCTCAAAAATTATATCAGGATTTCGACTGGCACGGCGCAGAGGAACTATATCAGAAAGCTATGAACCTTGAACCGGATAATGTGGATATTTTGACCCGCGTAGGCGACGGACTATATTTTGTAACAGGCCGTTGGATTGAAGCAGTAGCGGTCATGAAAAGAATCCTCGAGCTTGATCCACTTACTCCGCTCAGTTATTTGGGGATGGGGAATGTGCTCACCCATGCCGGGCGGCCGGAAGAAGCTATTGCCTATTTCCTCAAGACTCTGGAGCTAAACCCGCAATTTCCGAGGGCCCATATGTATCTGGGCAGAAACTACCTGATGCTCGGAAAAACGGAATTAGCACTGGAAGTGATGCAGCAGGAAAATTCACAAGCATTTAAAGCATTTGGGTTGGCGCTGGCAACCCACGCGCTGGGCCGCCGCATTGAATCCGATGAGAAAGCAAAAGCGTTTATTGACACCTATCAAAACGAATGGCCGTACCTTGTCGCAGAGCTCCATGCCTACCGTGGAGAAAAAGACAAGGCGCTGGCCTGGCTGGAGATTGCCTACAGCAAGCGGGACGGCTGGCTTACTTTCCTCAAAGGAGATCCGCTACTCAAAAACCTCCAGGGGGATGACCGATTCAACGGATTCATGGAGAAAATGAATTTGCCGCCGGATTAGCCAATATTTTTCAATGTAAACACAGAGCGATCTAACAGCAATTGGAAAAAAAACTCATGAAAACTACTCTCTATTCTATCATCCCTGGGGTTATCCTTTGCATCATGCTGCTGTCATGCAATTCAGGTAAGGAAAAACTTCACGAAGAATACGTACCGGAAGACAAAGAACTTTACGAGGCGGTCGTGGCGATAGATAAGCTTTTCTTCGATGCCTACAACCGGTGTGACCTGGACGTGCAAGCCGGTATCTATTCAGACTCGATCGAATTCTTTCACGATCAGGGCGGATTGTCAACATCCAAACAGGATATCCTCGACGCCACCCGGAAAAATATATGCGGGAAGGTGACGCGCGAACTGGTACCAGGCAGTGTGGAGGTTTACCCGATCAAGAACTACGGGGCCGTGCAAACCGGCCTTCACAAGTTCTATAACAAGGAAGAACCCGATGCCGAATCAAAGCCGAGCAAGTTCATCGTCGTGTGGAAAAACGAAGGCGGAACCTGGAAGATGGCGAAGGTGATCAGCCTGCACTAAAGCATTTCATAATCCATCCCCACATCACCCAACTTATTTCCTTTGCCCCGAGCTATTGTGAAGTAAAACCGTTAAATTCGGATTACGTTTTTCACCATCAAACGGCGGACCGAATGGCAGACAAAGGAATTTCACGGAAGAAAAGAAAGGGAAAAGTTCTAACGTGGGAATACTTTGATCGCCGCGGCAAAAGAGTTTCCAACAAAAAGATCATTGAACGATGCAACCGGCTGGTGCTCCCTCCTGCCTGGGAAGAAGTTTGGATTTCTCCGGATGCCGAGGCGAACCTTCAGGCTACGGGCAAGGATTCAAAAGGACGTCTCCAATACCGATACCATGACAACTGGACGAAAGCCAGAGCGGCCGAAAAGTTTGACGGCATGACTCGGTTTGCGCGCACCCTCCCCCGCATACGAAAACAGGTGGAATCGGATCTGAAACTGGAAGGAATGCCCAAAGAGAAAGTGGCGGCGCTGCTCGTGAAACTCATCGACTTGTATCATTTCCGGGTGGGCAACGACGAATATGCGCGGACGAACAAGTCGTACGGATTGACCACGCTGAAAGAGGGCCACCTGAAGCTGGACTATTCCAGCGCTGCCGAGGGTGAACTCGATGCGGTGTTTGAGTTTATCGGCAAATCCGGCAAGCCATGGAAGCGGAGAATATGGGAGGACGACCTGGCTATGCTCATCAGCAAATCGGGAGCCATCGGGGGAAGGAAGAAAAGCCAGGATCTTTTCCGGTATGAAGACAAATTCGGTAACGACTTCGACATCAAGTCCAATCACATCAACGAATATCTCGACGCCATCACAGCCGATCACGAGAAAGTGACTGCGAAGGATTTTCGAACCTGGGCCGCCACGTGGAAGGCCGCCTGGCGCCTTTCCGAACAACTGGATCCGGACTCGCCGTCGGCGCGGAAAAAGGTTTCAAACGAAATGGTAAAGACGGTGGCCTTAGACCTGGGGAATACACCCGCCGTCTGCAGGTCATCCTACATCCACCCCATCATCCTGTCGGATTGGACCGAGGGCAGTTTTCGATCCAAGTGGAACAGGGCCGGCCGCACCCGGAAAATGAACGGGTTGTCGAAAGAGGAAACGACGACTTTCAAGTATCTCAGCTGATGTCCCCGTCAACCAATCACTTGCTCAGCGCACCACGTACCGACTGACTGATGAACTCTGAAATCCGGGGATCGGGCAGCAACGTTTTTCCGTTCCACGTATAGGAAAGTCCCTCCAGCCGCGTAACGATTTTCTGTTCCGCCCCGCCCTCAGAAAGGAACACAGGCACCACGATCACGTCTCCCTGCCTGCCGCCCTGCGACACAAGGTTCCTGAGATTCTCTTTCGCCTGGTTGTAAACAGTCGGGTCCGCATCGTCGCGCACCGTTACTGCCAACATCATCTTTGACTCCTGCTTGTTTTTTTTCTGGATCACACGTACCTGATCGGCGATGCTTTCCATGTCAGCAACCCACTTCCGGTTGTCATCTTCCGGATTAGGACCATGACCCACCAGGATAACCATTTCACGGGAAGGGTTCTTGCTCAATGCTCCAATTCGCTGGTATATGATCTGGGCAACCAAGGGATGATCATCGAGGGGTTTGCAAAAAATAATTTTTGACTTCGTGCGCAGGCGCTCCAGGGTCGCCGTCTGTTTATGCATGTCATGGCCCATTTGTCCATGGGAGCCCGGCGAATCGTTCATGTGTCCACTTTCCATAGGAGCGCTGCCCGGTGCTTTCCCGGGATCCATCGAATGATCCATTACCATCGGAGGGTCGGCGAGCTTTTCCCGGACTCCGAGAAGATATTCTGACTGCCGGATGATAAAACTGTGTGAGGAAATAAACAGCGGCACCACCACAATCTTCTCCACACCCATCCCCTCCAGCTTATCGACGGCCTCCTGCATCGTACGGGGAAGAGCCATCCCAAAGGCCACCTCCGTGGGATACTTATCTGCAATGCCACGGGTAGCATCCATTACCAGCTGGTTCCATGAATCGCCCCCGCCGTGTGCGAGCACCATAACGCCTACCTGAGGCGCCTGACCGCGCGAATGGAAGCACAGGAAAGCTAGAAAAGCACTTAAAATGACCTTTTTAATCATAATTTCAACGGTTAAGGTTATTGTTTAGAATGATTCTAAACTCAAATTTAGACGTAACAATCGATTTTGCAAGGGCGCAATCGTATAAATTGGAAAATTTTAGGCCTAACTCCCCTTGCGTAGCAGACCAGGAGGAATGGCCACTGAAACAACCCGGCTACCATTGGAGGGCACCGTGATATTGGAAAAGGTGCTGTAGCTGGTACCGGTTTTTTTGAACGTCATGATCAGGATCGGGTTGATTCCAGATTTGTCCCACTCATTTAAATTGGTCAGCGTATACGTTCCCGGAATTACTGTAGGAAGACCGCCGGCCCCATCCACGACGCTCGTATAGGAAACCTTAAAATTCATCGGATCTGCCGAACCCGAATAGTAATTGCAGCTCAGGCCGTACGAGCCGTCCTTGAGAAGCATCGAAGGAAGAAAAAAAGACTCCGGCGATGTTACGCTGGCCTTCAGCGAACCAAAGTTCGTCAACCCCAGCGTGGCGTTTGAGATACCCTCTGCCCACAGAAATAAGTCCATATCGACATCGGTATAATTTTCCCCGGGGCCTACGCCCCAGGCGAGAACTACCATCAGCCCGTCCTCCTGTTTTAACGTAATGGTCAAATTGCTTTCGCCGGAGATATCAATGCCCGTGGTGGTTGCGGCTTCCAGCTGCAGAATGATGGTCTCATCCTGCTCCTGTTCAGAGTCGGAATAGAGTTCGAGTTTAATAATTCCGGTGATTCCACCCTTAGGTATCTTCACAATCAGATGATCGGTATTTATCTGATAGTCTGGCAATGCATTCGGTCCGGAAGTCGTCTGCTCGATGGCTGTGCCCGTCAGGGTATAAGCGATCTCGACGTCCGCTGCGGCGGGCTTATCCAGCACTACCGTAATGTCAATTTCGCCGTCTGACTCCTTGAACGTGAGACTTTTGTCTGTCAGAGACGCCTTGGGTTTCACCGGTGCATCGTCCTTGCACGCAGGCATTCCGAAACCAAGTATAAACAACCCCACGGCAACCATCACATAATATCGACTCCTCATACCGGTATTCTTCACGTTTAAAAAATGAAAGATACGGTTTATTCTTTTCCGTAGCGGGGACCCAATTTGGGGCATTTTGAAAGCTGGAACCACAGCCTGGCTGCAAACATGTAACCATCGTCACGCCGGCAAGGGCTGATCGCACATTCTGTATATTGTGCCGTGGCAACTTTTAAGAGCGATATTTCAGGTCAGGAATTCCCGCTGAGAGACCGGGTCTCCGGGAACACCATCCGTGATTCGCTGATGGCCTTCATCCGTACCGAGAAGCCTGAATTTGGCATTGGTTCCTGTCTTTCGATCGGCGAGCTAAATACCTTCCGGGAAAAATACATTTCGTACTACCTCGGAAGGCAGATTGGAGAACTCTCTGAGTTGGAGCGCATGGTGCTTGTGTCCATGCAAGAACAGGGCACCCTCACCGACAAACTGGATGGTGACGAAATGCCCGCCTTGACGTACGGCCAACGGGTCGCCGACCGCGTGGCTACCTTCGGCGGCAGCTGGACGTTCATCCTTTCGTTTGGCGCTTTCATTGTCGTTTGGATTACTGTCAATGTCGTCTGGCTCGTTAACCGCGCCTTTGATCCGTTTCCCTTTATTCTTCTCAACCTGATCCTGTCGTGTCTGGCCGCGCTGCAGGCGCCGGTGATCATGATGAGCCAGAACAGGCAGGAAGAAAAAGACCGCGACCGAGCCCGGAAGGATTATATGATAAACCTTAAGTCGGAACTGGAAATAAGAACCTTGCATGAAAAACTCGATCACCTCATCATGCACCAGCAGCAGGAGCTTCTCGAAATACAAAAAGTGCAGATTGAAATGATGAACGATATTCTACACAGGCTTGAAACAAAATAAGAGCCTCATGAAATATCCAACCCCCCGTCTAGTTCTTCCGGCGCTGTTGGTTAGTGTGCTTCTCTTCCGGTGCTCCAGCGATGCCCCGTTGCCTTCAATCGATCAGGACTTCTGCGCACAGATACATATGGACAGCGTGCCCAAACTCTCGGAGCAGCTGGCGTCCCTGGATTCGCTCACTGCATCCAGAACCGGTGTGTATACCCTGGAAGAAGGAGATATCTCGATGATTGCGCGGGCGTGGCTGTGTGAGTCGGCCGAGAAAAGTATTGATGTCCAGTATTTTATTTTCTCCGCCGACAACGTCGGCCTCATCGCGATAGACTACCTGTTGCGCGCCGCAGACCGGGGCGTGAAGGTGCGCATGCTGGTAGATGACATCCTGGTCAAGACTGACGCCGAAGACCTGCTAGCACTCGATGCCCATCCAAACTTGTCAATCCGGATTTACAACCCCACGGCAAACGTAGGGAAGAATCTGCCGGAGAAACTAATCAGCCTGACCACCGATTTCAAGGACTTCAACCAGCGGATGCACAACAAGACGTTTACAGTAGATGGAAAAGTGGTGATCACCGGCGGCCGGAATATTGCTGACGAATATTTTGATTATGACCACACCTATAATTTCCGCGACCGCGATGTGATGCTTATCGGAAAAACGGTGCGCACCGTGCAACGCTCCTTCGAGGAGTTTTGGAACCACCCCCTGAGCGTCCCGCTGAAAGGCATGCTTGACAAAAAGGACCTCAACCTGAATGCAGCCAGTAAATACGAATACATCCACCAGTATGCCTGCGATCCGGCCAATTTTTGGCCACAGGTACGCGACAAGATCCGCGGGATGCCAATCGCCTTTCAGCGCATCAAGGATTCCGGACAGCTGGTGTGGGTCGACAGCGTTTCGTTTATTTCTGACCGACCGGGCAAGAACGATGCGCGCGGCTTGTCGGGGGGCGGCGTCACCACGGCATTTCTCATGAACCTGGTGCGGAACGCAAAAAAATCCATTCATATCCAGACTCCCTACCTCGTGACCATGGATGCCAGTAGACAACTCTTTGCCGACGCGGTGAGCCGTGGCGTTGATGTCAAAATACTCACCAACTCGATGTCGTCTACCGATAACCTGGAGGCGTTCAGTGGTTACAAACGAGATCGCGACAAACTCCTCGCCGCGGGTGTGGACATTTATGAGTTCAGGCCAGATGCGGCTATCCGCTTCAAGGTGATGACCGGCGCCCTGCAAAAGGTGATCGATTTCACCCCCATCTTTGGGCTGCACGCGAAATCGATGGTGATCGATGAGGCCATTGCCGTGATCGGCACCTTCAACCTCGATCCGCGAAGCGCCAACCTGAACACGGAATGCGTCGCCGCCATCTACGATGAGAACATTGCCCGCAACTTGTTCCGTGCAATGGACGAGGACATGAAACCTGAAAACGCCTGGCAAACCACCCGCACCTATAACCCCGACGGCGAAGCGGGATGGTGGAAGAATCTCAAGGTATGGTCCCGCGGCATAGTACCAAAATCCGTCCTGTAGCATCTATCTTTGCCGGATGTCTCCCCCGAACCGAATAGCCAGAAGGTTCTTGCCGTGGTTGAGTGCCTGGATACTTATTTCCGGATGCGCACCAGAGCAGGACCAGCTTCCAGTGCAGCAGGCTCCGGCGGCGGTGGTCTATACCGACCCGCCTCAATACGGTTCACCCTTTACCGGCGTGCCGGATACGAAGGACATCGTCCTCTACGAGATCAACCTGAGAGCCTTTAGTACGTCCGGAAATTTTTCCGGCCTCCTCTCCCGCCTCGACTCCATCAAGGCGCTTGGAGTGAACACCATCTGGTTGATGCCTACCTACCCCGTTGGTGAGGTGAAATCCGTCGGGCAGTTGGGTTCCCCCTACGCGGTAAAGAATTACAAGGAAGTGAACCCGGAGTTTGGCACCCTGGCAGACCTGCGGAACTTCGTGGATCAGGCCCACGCGAAAGGCATGGCCGTCATCCTCGACTGGGTAGCCAATCATACCGCATGGGATAACCCATGGATTGAAAATACCACCTGGTATACGCGGGACGGTACTGGGAACATCTCCATCCCTCCCGGCACCAACTGGCAGGATGTTGCCGACCTGAATTTCGGCAGCAACGCCATGCGCCGGGCCATGTTCAACGCCATGAAGTTCTGGATCCTCACTGCCAACGTCGACGGTTACCGTTGTGATTACGCCGACGGTGTCCCTTTCGATTTCTGGAAGGCAGCTATTGATACGCTGCACACCATCCCCAACCGCAAGCTGATCCTCCTCGCTGAAGGCTCACGGCCAGACCATTTTGGCGCCGGCTTTCAGCTGAACTATGCCTGGGAATATTTTGGTACACTCATCAACGTGTACAAAAACAACAACCCGATCACGGACCTGCTTACGGTAAATACAACGGAACAAAGCGGGCTCGCCCCCGGCGTGTTCAAACTGCGTTTCACGTCCAACCACGATGAGGTGGCGTGGAATGATACCCCGCTGGGCTTGTTCAACGGACAGGCCGGGTCCATGGCCGCCTTTGTCCTCACCGCCTACATGGGCGGTGTACCCTTGATTTACAACGGGCAGGAAGTCGGGTGCCCGGTGAAACTTCCCTTCTTCAGCCGCAGCCCCATCGACTGGACCATCAACCCCGGCATGAATGTTACATACAGGAAGCTGATCGCATTTAGGAAGTCCAGCGAAGCGGTAAAGCAGGGATTCATCCAAACGTTTAATCACCCCGATGTGGCAGCGTTCAAGCGTACGCACAACACCGAGCAAGTGCTCGTCATCGTGAACGTGCGCAACGCACCCGTGACCTACACGCTGGATGCGTCGATAGCCAACACGAGCTGGATCCGCACCAGCGACGGAACCACCATAAACCTTTCTACGCAGGTTAGCCTTCAGGCGTATGAGTATCTAATCTTTAAGAAGTAAAAGGTTCCGGAGGATTTGAGGTGGGTAGCTCATGAACCGGCCTTAAGAGACTTGCTGTGGCGGCTGATTTACTTGGTACTTGAGTGTACCAATTTGTATCTTCCACACATCATGGGTGGTAATCTCTATCGTTTGTATAAAGAGGTCGTAGGGTAATGCCGCCTCATCTGCCTCGTTGAGGATTTTGATCGGATGAGAACACCGAGGCTCTCACTTCAATCCTTCTACGAAGTACATATCGACTTCCCCCTTATTCTTCGCTTCAATTTTGCCTCGGTAGGTGCAATGGAATATGTCCTTAACAAATACGTAGGTGCTTCCGGAAATATTCACCTTGCCGGGTTCCCCATGAGACTCCATCCGGGAGGCTACATTCACCGTATCCCCCCAAATATCATAGGCAAATTTCCGGGTACCCACGATGCCGGCAACAACAGGTCCGGTATGAATCCCCAAACGCAATTCAAAGTACAAGTCTCCCGACTGCTCACAGGCGGCCTTTCTCTCCTGCATGAACGCCTGTATTTCCAATGCGGCGCATATCACATCCTTGTGATGCGTATCGTTTGGCACCGGAATACCACCCGCGCACATATATGAATCGCCTATCGTTTTGATCTTCTCAATATTGTATTTGCCCGTTATCCGGTCGAAATGACTAAAGTAATCATGAATTTCGCTTACTAGTTTCTCCGGTGACATTCCTTCTGCTGCCTGCGTGAAATTCCGGAAGTCAGTAAACATGACCGTAACATTATCGAAGCTCTTTGATTTTGCGGAGCCAGTCAGCTTCAACTCTTCGGCAGTGTCTCCAGGCAGAATATTCAAAAGGAGATTATCCGATTTTTGCTTTTCCTCAGAGAGACTGACATTCTTTTTCTTAAGCTGCCGCTCCTGTTGTGCATTCTCTGATCGAAAGTAATTCACGATAAGAAACAGAATCGCAAAAATTGATATGTGGTTCGCGATGTAAACAAATTTTTGCCCCTCGTAAACAAAAATAGGGTCGATAAACCTGGGAAGAAACTTTGCGGTCATGAAGAACGCAAAATTTACAAGGAAGTAGAGCACCACCACACGTGTTGACTTGAAAAAAAGCATAGCAGAAATACCTGTCGTGAAAAAGATATACTCAGCACCATCGCGGCCTCCGCCAGTGACTGCCAGGAACAAGTAAAAGAAGAGATTAAAAATATTGAATATATGACAGGCCAGATTATGCTTACGAAAATAGTTTGCAACGATGAGCGAAGAATAACCTATGATGGCAACTGCGCTCTCGTAAAAAATGTATCGGCCAACATCCTTGTTGAAATAGACTATGAAGTATGGAATGAATACCACAAGCGCCATGGTACTGATCCCATTAATGAGATGGGTTCGCTTCTTGTCGAATAGGCTGGTATCCTCCCGTATCCCAATGTTTATGATCCTGTTCCATACCCTGGAAAGGGGACCAAAAAAATTGGCTGCCTGTTCTCTCACCATGCCGGATTAGTTGTTTGCTACCACGCCCAGGTGTGTGCGCCAATACGTGGTCATGAAAATCTGGTTAGGATCCAGTTGCCCCCGAAGCTTCAGCCAGTCGTTCCACCTGGGATACCTGGATTTCAGATAGTTCACGTTGGTATCTGTAGCAGGAGGTAAATTTTTTCCCCAATGCGGCCGGAATTCATATTTCGCAAACAAATCCCAAAACTCCTGGAAGTACTTCATCGGCTCACCGATATTGGCTGCAAACCAGAGTAAATTAATCCGGATAGAGTCCTGATCGTAGGCCGGGCTTAACCAGAAATCACTTTTCTTGGCTGCAAATATCTCAGTCGTGAAAAAACCCGTGGCCGCATACCCCTTCTGTTCGTATAAATTTTGCATGTCAGTCAGGATGCTGCCTGCCTGATCCATAGGCATCCACATCTCCGCATAGGCCAGGTCGAAAAGGTTGTTGCTGAATTCCACCTTATCCATGGGAAGGCATTTATACCAATAGTCCCAAAAAGTCTTTGCCGGCTTGGAGCTATTGTTGATCGGCATAAAAATATCGATGAGCAACGGGTAAACATAAGGAAACGCTGTTTCGATGCCGGCCTTTATAAGTAGCGCTTTCAATTTCTGTTCACTTGAGCTCTTCCCTACCAAGTCGTTAAACCAGGATGGCCAGCTAGCAATCATGGTAAACCCGGTAGAAGCCACAGCCTCAGCCGGGAAAGTGGAGCCTTCAACGGACGGAAAAATGGAAGTGTACGGCTTAGGTACGAACTTGGCTTGCGTACCGGCCATAGAAGTGAAGTCTGCAGGGCCCATCGTCTTTGCTTTCCAGACAACCGCACGATGCAAGGTCTGGTACGGCCACCACATGGTGCGGGTAAATTCTGTCGTTGAGAAGAACTTTGAAGCCGATAATTTGGATCCGCTCCCGGAACCAAAGAAGTCAAACTCACAGTCCGTCACAGCTGTGGTGGTTTCGGTACCCGTAATTGTGAATGCAGGAACACATTGCAGGGTGACCGATGTAATGATACCCATCAATCCCATGGATACGATCACGCCGTAAAATGGATCGTTTAGGTCCGCGCTCCTTGTGAACGTTTGAATCTTTCCCGTACCATCAACCAACCGCACAGACAAAATGCATTCATCAAAGGAATGAATCATGCTTCCGGCTGATGAACCGGTGGAAATAAACCCAGCCACCGTCTGGTGGGTCTCATCCGCTACGTTGGGAATAGCCAGGCCCTTCTGGTGAAGTTGAAAAAACAGGTTATTATTATCCTTATCCGACGAGGTGTGCGAAGGATCAAATGGATCATAGCCCAGATTGCACCCACCCCCTACCGTCACCTGCATCTTCGTCTCGTCTATGGCTACAGACCGCAACTGGTCCAGTTGCATATTAATATTTTTTCCTGCGGCAGTAGAAGAATATCCATCTGCATAAACAGAACCATCCGCCGATTGTGCGGCACCACGAACCCTAACCTGCAGGTTGTTTTGAATAGCATGCTGAACCAATTCAACAATGTCTGCTTCACTTGTTGGGTGATATAATCCTGTTTGGTCAGGTTGAATCATAATCTCTTCAGGTTTTTAAAGGGTTCATCATTTCAGAACCGCTATATCGAGCTGGGCCCTCCAGTAGTCGTTCACAAATAGTTGATAGGGATCCAATTCATCCCGTAAATTCTTCCAGGCCTGCCACTTTGGATAATTTCCCTGCAAGTAACTCACTCCCTGCTGGCTGTCGGGCGCTGGAAGGTACTTCCCCCAGTGCGGTCTGAATTTGTATGGCGCCAACAATTCCCAAAACTTCTGATAATATTCCCGGGGGTCACCACTGCTGTCGGCATACCAGAAAACATCAATGCGGACCACATCCGTGCCATAGGAAGGGCTAAGCCAGAACATGTTGCTCTTCGTACCGTAGATCTCACAACTGAACTTTCCGGCATTTTCCGGCTTGTCATCGTAAAACTTTTTCAATGCCGCCATCACTTGTTGCGTTTGATCAATGGATATCCAAAGTTCGGTAAACCAAACAGGCATTAACTTATCGCTCATTTGGTTATCCATCGGCAAGCCGGTGTACCACACATCGCAAAACCGCTGCGGCCCATCCGGACCATCCAGCTTAACAAAAATATCCAACACTGCAGGAAAGATCAAAGGATAAAATGATACGTCCACCAGATTGATGAGCGTCTGGGATTTGATATTGTCTCCCATGGCGTTTATCAACCACGTGGGCCACCGGCCCATGGCGGAAAAGAGGAAGTGCGCACCCAGGTTGGCAGGCGTTGGGCTATCATCGATCCATGGTACTTCCTGATATTGTTTTAACGGCTGCGCATCCGGATTAGGATCGTTTGGATACGCCCACTTCTTGGCATCACTTTCCGTAGCCTGCCACGCTTTCCAGACTACCATCTTGTTTACATGCTGCTGCGGCCACCATATCAACCGGGTGTACTGTGTCTCTTCCAAAAACTTTTGCAGACTGGGTTTTGTCCCGTCGTTTGTAAAAAGGGCAATTTCGCATCCATCCTCTGTTGTGGTTGCTTCCTGCCCGGCAATAAAGAATTTTTTATGACATTGGAACGTAGCCGACACGATTATTCCAAACAAGCCGAGGCTGGCGATGCCAACTCCAAAAAAAGGATCATCCGGATTGTTATCAGCAGGCCTCCTAAAAGTGGTGACAGCTGCACCGCTTTTCCCACAGGTGACAATATCAACTGCCATCAATGCATCTTCGAATGAATACGTGCATGATCCTCCTGATGATCCCGTGGAAAGGAAACCGCCGACCGTTTGATGGGTTATGCCCCCAAGATCTGGTATGGAAAGCCCTTGTTGATCCAGTTTGTAGAGAAGTGATTTTTCAAGTGAAGAAATGCCTGTAGGGTCCCATGGATCAGGGCCCAGGTTGCAGCCTGCCTGAACAGTTACCATGGTTCCAGTAATGGCTACCGCATTCAATTTGGAAAGCATGACATATTTGTATTTCCTGCCGTGGCTAGACCCCTTCTCCAGGTCTCCAATCAGCGGAAATGAATGCGCTGAACCGCGCACACATATTATTTCCCCCCCAGTCCGGGCGTCATTTACAAGGGACATTACTTCCGGAATGCTTTCTGGAAGCCAATAGGTAGCCGCATTAATTACTAAACTATCCATCGTATAGACATGTTTTGAAAGAGACCATCACGGAATCCTAGAAAGGTAATTAATAAAGTTGTTTTAAGAAACCGTTTCGTGATAGCCAAAATACCATCCGGTGTGATAAGCACTTTCGGTCTCGTTGTTGTTCATCCGTACAACCTCCGCAACTTTGTCAAACGGTTCATCATCGCGATTTTGGCTGTCGCACTGGCCTTACCAAAAACTTTTTCCAAACTATTAACTGGACTTACCCACTGAATGCCATTTGCCACTGATTACGCAGATTGGCACAGATGATTTGCTCATAAATCAATGAAAATCTGTGCAATCCCCGCCTGAAAGAATTCATTCGGGCAGGTGTGGCTTTTAACAAACCCATTGCATAACTCCAGCTATTAACCAACTTTGGACGTTGCATAGCAGAAACCAACACACACCATGAAATACCCATTGTTACTACTGAACCTCCTTCTCCTGTTGGCTATAAGCGGTCGCAGCCAGGACGTTCCCAAAGAACCTACCGACATTTCTCCCCTCCTGATCGGTGAGAAGATTCCTAACCTCAAACTTTCCAACATCGACGGCAACGAAATCGGTTTGCTGGAATTGGCAGGCCAGAAGCACGCCATCCTCGTCTTCTATCGCGGAGGGTGGTGCCCCTATTGCAATACGCAGATGGCCGAGCTGCAAGCCATCGAACCCGATCTGCTCCGGGAGGGCTACCAGATTATTGCCATCAGCCCCGACTCGCCCGAAAGCCTGAAGGCGTCGGTAGACAAGAACAAATTGAACTACACCTTGCTCAGCGACAGTAAGTTGGAGGCTGCGCGCGCTTTCGGACTAGCTTTTGCAGCTCCTGAAAGATATGCCGACATGCTTTTGAAAGCCTCGTCCAACCTGAATAAAGGAGTCCTTCCGGTACCTGCGGTATTTGTGCTCAACAAGCAGGGTGAAATCCTCTTTGAGTACATCAACCCAAACTATAAGAAGCGGCTCAAGGGCTCCTTCCTGTTGACTGCTGCCAGGGAGTTGAAAGAGTAAACATCCAAAGCGTCCTTCAAAAAAAATGTTTTGGTAATTGTAACAGGAGTTCCAAACTCTCCTATAACTTTATGGCCCGATCAACAATTTTTGTTATCGGTTACACTTTAACCAATTAATCAGTCTGAACCATGGCAAAGAAGAAAGCAAAAAAAGCTGCTAAAAAAGCAAAAGGAAAAAAGCCCGTTGAGAAAGTAAAGAAGGCCAAGAAAGCAACCACAAAACCGGCAAAGAAGGCGACCAAAAAGAAGGTTGTCCGTAAGAAACCAGCGGCCCGAAAGACTGCGCCGATGGTCATGCCTACGCCCGGTACTTCCATGGGAGGCGCGCTGGGTCCTATGTAACCCTCTGTTTTTCAATGACTTGGATAAGAGCGGCGCGTGCCGCTCTTATCATTTTGTACCTTCCAGACCGTGCACCCCAGGAAATCCCTCACCATCGCCTTCCTCGCCGTTGTGCTTCTCGCAGCAGCAGTCATCCAAAGCCAGCGACCGTACTACAATTGGGACATGTTCCCCTACATGGCGATCGTCTTGGACGATCCGGCTATCCCCTTCGCAACAACGCACCGCGACGTGTACCGTACCGCCGAAGAACTGCTCCCGCCCGGCGATTACCAGGCCATCTCTCAGCGACAGCCCGAACTGATGAACGATGCCGCAGCGTTTGAGGACATCCTGAAATACTTCCGGATCAAACCGGGATACAATGCCGTCGTCTCCCTTCTACATAGGATGGGTTTCAACCTCGTCGCCGCGACATACCTTCCTTCCACGATCAGTTATTTCGTGCTGGGGTGTATGCTACTCGTCTGGGGCATGCGGGTCGGGCCGCCTCTCCTGGCTGCAGTCAGCACCTTCTCGATTATGCTTTCCCCCCTGGTGCTCGACCTGGCCCGCTATTCTTCACCCGACTTGCTTTGCGCCGCTGTCTCTCTCGGTGGATTGGTGCTGGTGGTTGGGTCTAGTCCCCGCACCGGCCTCGCCCTGATGACTGCGGCAATCCTGTTTCGTCCCGACGCCCTGATCCTTCTGGTACCGGTCGCCCTGGCGCAGGCCTATTCCGGGCAGATCCGCTGGACTGTTGCCGGTGTGTTCATCTTCGCAGGTGCCGGCATGACTGCCCTCATCCTCGTTGACATGACGTTGATTCTGGAATTCCTCCTTCCGACCATGCCTTTCGGAAGCAACATCCCGGGGCAACACTATCTGCCCGGCCTTATCCAGGGGCTCGGCTCCGTGCTTCACTCCTACACGTTGGTTTTTATGGGACTCGGGGTTATAACGCTGGCCATCCGGCGGCACGCTTTAACCGATAACGGTTCATTGCTGGTGCTCGCGGCCATCAGCTCCATGGTTGTTCGTTACCTGCTCCACCCCGTGATTGAAGACCGGTTTCATTTGCCTGCCTATTTATTGATCTACCTGATTTTAGTCGAAACGGTCGTTGAAAAACTGTACCCGGCCTCCTCCCGGACTTAGATCAAAAAGTTATCTTGCACACACGAATCCGCCATGTTCAATTTCCTCTTCAAATTCCGCAGCTCACTCACACGGTCAGAGCTCCAAAAAGAGAAGACCAAAGACTACCGCAATGTGGTGCTCATCCAGATCATCATTATCGTCTTTGGCCTTACCCTATCCGGGCCCATTCTGGAGGATTCAAAGAGTGACCTGTCAAAGTTTATCATTACGGTTTTCTCATTTTTCGGCGCCCTGTACACCTATCTGTTATGTGACCTGCTCCGGAACTTTACCTCCAACAAGACCTTGCTCACCATCATTTTCACGTTGCTGTTCATCACGATCGGAATCGGCATCCTTTCAGAATTTCCTTACTACCGGGTCATTGAAGTTGAAAACCGCCAGGCGCTCCTCCTGGCCGTGCACGGCCTGCTTTTCCCGATCGAAATCACCGTCATTGCCTTCGCGATTCGCGATATCTTCTCAGGAAGCAACCTCACCCCTGACAAGTTGTGGGGGGCCGCCTGTGTTTTCCTCATGGTGGGAATTTCCTTCGGAAGTCTGTTTGACCTGCTCACGATCGCCAATCCGGGTGGCTTGGGAGCCACCATCGAGCTTGGCTTTCCCAACTACTCGGAATGTGTGACCTATAGCTTTTGCATTCTGGGCGGCGTTGACCCCGGATTGGAGCCCACCAAGCTCATCCGGAATATCAGCACCATTGAGGCGGTGTGGGGCACCCTGTACGGGATGCTCATCATCGGCAAATTATTGAGCCTTCCGAAAATGGAAGACGCCCCGGCTAAGTGACCCGGGAGCATACGGGCAAACCAACCGTAATTCACTACCTTAGCAAGTCGAACATAACTGAATAAAAACTATGAATAACCGCAAATTACCTTTGATCGTTTTAGGCATTATCAGCTTCATCGTGTTAATGGCGCTGTCATCCAGCCTGTTTTACACCGTCCAATCTACTGAACGCGCGATCGTCTTCTACCCGTTTGGCAAGGGACTTGACGTTGAAAACGTCATTGATCAGGGCACGCACATGAAGGCGCCCTGGAATGACGTGTATACCTACAAAGTCAATGAAATGTCTTCGGATGAAAATATGGATGTCCTGGACAAGAATGGCTTGTCCATCCATGTGGACATCACCGTCCGGTACTTCCCTATCCCGGAAAGAATTGGAACCCTACACCTGAAGTTCACCCAATCCTACGTAGACGTGCTCGTGATCCCAGAAGTACGCTCTACCGTTCGCCAGGTGATGGGCCGTTACACGGCCGAAGAAATCTACTCCACCAAGCGCGCCGAAGTGGAATTGTCCATCAAAGCAGAGACGGAAAAAGTTCTCAGCGTCAACTTCGTGACCGCTACTGCCGTGCTCGTTCGTTCCATCATGCTGCCCGAGCAGATCAAGGGCGCCATTGAGAATAAGTTGCAGCAGGAACAGGAGGCGCTCGCCTATCAATTCAGGCTTGACAAAGAAAGAAGCGAAGCCGAACGTAAACGGATTGCTGCCGAAGGTGAGTCCAGGGCAAACAACATCATCAACAACAGTTTGACCGATAAGTTGCTGAAAATGAGAGGTATAGAAGCTACTTTGGAGCTCTCCAAATCCCCCAATACCAAAATAATTGTAATCGGTTCGGGAAAAGACGGCATGCCGTTGATTCTAGGAAACAATTAAATTGGGAAAAGCATTTCCAACTCCAAGAACACGGGTTTATTTTAGAGAAAATTAGAATATCATGGCAAAAACAGCACAACTAATCCTCGACGGAAAGACGTATGAATTTCCGATTATCGTGGGGACTGAAAATGAAGAAGGTATCGATATCAGCGACTTGCTCGAGAAGACCGGGGCAGTGACCCTGGACCTCGGCTATAAAAATACCGGTGCAACAAAAAGCGCCATCACTTTCCTCGATGGGGATAAAGGGATTTTGCGCTACCGCGGATATTCCATTGAGGACCTCGCGGAGAAGTCGACCTTTCTGGAAGTCGCCTACCTGCTCATCTTCGGAGAACTTCCCATGAAGGATCAACTTGATAAGTTCACCGGCGACATCCGGTCGCGCACGCTGGTTCACGAGGACATCAAGAAAATCCTCGACGGCTTCCCGTCAACCTCTCATCCGATGGGTGTCTTAGCCTCCCTGTTTTGTGCGCAGACCGCCTTTTATCCCGAATCCCTGGATCCCAACCGCGCGCAGGAAGGCGTTTACCTCAGCATCGTCCGCGCACTGGCCAAGATGCCGACGTTTGCTGCCTGGTCGTATAAAAATGCCATTGGACATCCGGTCAATTACCCTGACAATTCGCTCGACTATTGCTCCCGGTTTTTGAAAATGCTGTTCGCCCATCCGGCCGAGCAGTATGAGGTGGATCCTGTTGTGGTAGATGCCCTGGATAAATTGCTGATCCTGCACGCCGATCACGAGCAAAACTGCTCCACCTCAACCGTGCGGATCGTAGGATCCTCCAGAGCAAGCATTTACTCGTCCGTTTCCGCAGGGATCAACGCCCTCTGGGGGCCCCTGCACGGCGGTGCCAACCAGGAGGTAATCCTCATGCTGGAAGCTATCCGCAAGGATGGCGGCGATACGGAAAAATGGATCAACAAAGCCAAAGACAAGAACAGCGGCTTCCGCCTCATGGGCTTCGGCCACCGGGTGTATAAGAATTTTGACCCGCGCGCCAAAATCATCAAGAAGGCAGCCGATGATGTGCTCAAGAAACTGGGCGTCAACGATCCGATCCTCGACATCGCCATCAAACTCGAAGAGGTGGCCTTACGTGATCCGTATTTTATCGAGCGCAAATTATATCCCAACGTAGACTTCTACTCGGGGATAATCTACAGGGCCCTCGGCATCCCGGTAGACATGTTCACCGTCATGTTCGCCATCGGTCGTCTCCCCGGATGGATTGCCCAATGGAAGGAGATGCGTGAAAACAAGGAGCCCATTGGTCGGCCACGTCAGATTTACGTGGGTCAGAAACATCGGAAGTACACGACCATCGAAAAACGCTGAGGAGTGGCGCTTCCCGACGACTTTCAGGCAGCCCAGGCGCGCTCCAAACAACTTACGCGCCGGCCCTCCAACGAGGAGTTGCTTGACCTGTACGCCCTTTTTAAACAGGCTACCGACGGGGATGCGACCGGTCACCGTCCAGGGGGATTCGACTTCAAGGCCATTGCCAAGTTTGATGCCTGGTCTGCCAAAAAGGGAAAAACCAAAGACCAGTCCATGCAGGAGTACGTCGATCTCATGGCCAGACTGGAGAAGGAATACAACTAGCCGTTTTTCATTGCACCTGTTTTATCATCCGGATCCAAAAGCAGGAGTTCTTTCGCCCGAGGAATCCCGCCACGTGAAAACGCTGCGCCTGCGCCAGGGTGATGCGATCGAACTCTGCGACGGGCATGGAAGTTTTTTTCATGCAGCCATCACAAAACTAGATCCACATGGAACGTCGGTAGTGATTCAGAAGCAGGTGACTGCCCCCGGACGAGAATACTCCATTCACCTGGCCATCGCCCCCACCAAGAATATGGACCGCATGGAGTGGATGGTGGAAAAGTGCACTGAGGTCGGGGTAAATAAGATATCCTTTATACAGTGTCAGACGTCCGAACGTAAGAAACTCAATTTGGACAGACTTTTTAAAATTGCTGTGAATGCCATGAAACAATCGCAACAGGCCTGGCTTCCAGAACTGGTGGGCATTTCTGAATTGTCTAAGTTTCTTGCCGATTGCACCGAGCCTGATCGATTCATAGCCAATGTTGATGAGACGAACCCTCACCACCTTTCGGCGATGGCAAAACCTAAAGGGCATTATGCCATACTGATTGGTCCGGAGGGAGATTTCGTCGAACATGAACTGGACATGGCCCAAGGGGCGGGCTTCGTTAGAACAAGCCTAGGCCCTACCCGTCTCCGAACAGAAACTGCCGGATTGTACGGGGTGATAGCGTTGAATATGATAAACAACCAGTCCACTTCTGGACGCAATTAGGTTTCGCTGGCTTCTAATGCCAGAATCCACATTCTTGTAACGCTAATAGTCGCTAACCTCCAAGACATCGTGGAAGTTGAAAATCGCAACATTTATCCCAAAAGTAATATCGTGCGTAGTGAATTGCGTGCCAACTGAATTGTTGGTAGGCAACTCAAATACATAACCCAGTCGGTAATGGGCAAACTTGAACTTTGCAAGAAACCCAAAGGTGTTAAGGTTCCGTGTTAAGGCTCCCACTGTATATCGCTCATCGATGCTAAATTGCAGATTAACATCCGTAGACAAGGGAGACCCTGAAACTCCCCGAATCAGAACACCTGGCTTAAACCGCACCACGGAGGTTATATGGAATACATACGATACGAAACCGTAAAAGTGTTGTGAATACAATTCCGTCCCAACATTGTTAAACGTTTCCTTTGTTTTGATCAGTCGTGGAACCGAGAGTCCCGCAAAAAGTCGATCTCCTTTAATAATTACACCCGCCCCGAAGGTCGGCTTGGTAATGTTCTGACTTCCCGAAAACAATGGATCACCCGGGTCATGTGGGTTCAAGACCGTATTATCGCTTCTGAAATTCATGATTCCTGCCTGAAGACCAAACGAAATAAGTTGATGTTTTTGAAGATTGATTCTGTACGCGTACGTACCCTGAACAAGTGTGTTCCTGTATTCGCCAACCTTGTCTTGAGAAACGATGAGGCCTGTCCCCATCACGTTGTTCAGGAGGCTCAAGTGAGCCGTCACCGAAACGGTTGTAGGGCTTCCATCAAAACCAGCCCATTGATTTCGGTAGCCAACCATTATGTTGAAATACTTGTTCATCCCAGTGTAGGCCGGATTGATCAGGAACGGGTTATTGAGGTATTGCGAGTACAACGGATCAACCTGCCCCAGCGCTGCAGAGCTGACCAGCCAAAAAATCAATAAAATGAAATTCTTGCCCATTATATTCATTTCTTCAGACTCAAGAATCCGCTAATGGTTTCCCGACCGCTGATGAATTCAATCTTGTAGAAATAGACTCCACTGGAAAGTTGATTGCCGCCATTTCCAAATCCGTTAAACCGCCGCGAGGAGTTGTCGTAATTTTCGACCTCAAATACTTTATCCCCCCACCGGTTAAATATGCTCACTTTGTTTCTTGGCTCCACAAAGTTGATGTTCCTGATTATAAAGTAATCGTTGAGGCCATCCCCATTTGGTGAAATGGCATTGTGAACTATCAGGTCGCCCTCAACCTGAATGGTCAAAACCTGTCTTACGCAGGCACCCATCAAATCGCACACTTCAATGGTAAGATTATCCAATCCTGTGAATTGGTTAGAGGAGTAATCGACGGTAAGCGTCAAGGCTGCGTCGATAAACGCGACCGCCTGACTGACTGGCGCTACGACGATGGCTATTGAATTGAAATCAATGTTATCATTCAAGTCTGAAATCAGCGGAAGGAGATCAATCTGTATCATGGTTCCTGTTTGCGTCAGTATGGGCGAAGCAGGCACAACCACCACAGGAGGCTCATTCAATATCGTGATCGCAATTCTTTCCGTATCACACAAGCTGCATTGATTGCAAAGCTGAAAGTCAATCAAATCAGCGCCCACTGTCCCGGGATTTGGTATGTAGTCGATTGACAGGTCAGGTTTTATCGAGGTAAGACCTTTTGCTCCTGCTTGTTGTATGTTAACGGTAACCACGTCGCCAGGACTGATCGCTGCCGGCGAGATCACATCCAAATTTACTACCTGCTGCACCCTGGCATTTGTGGTTAAGGGAGCCGCGGACACAGGTTGTGAAATAGTGACCGTAATCTGAGAAGTAGCAAACGTGCATGGACCCGCGCCATCCGGATCATCTGTTATCAGTGTAAGGTCAAATGTTCCGCTCACAGCGTCATTCGGGCCTGCCGAATAGGTTGCATTCAATAAGGCAGCATTATTAAACAATCCATCACCGGAGGTCATCCACGTTGACGAGGTTGCGGTTCCGCCAATAATCCCGCTCAATGTTAGCGTACTGGCCGGGCACACCGGACGATCGCTACCCGCATTGGCTGTTGGTCGCTGCGTCACAGTCAGGTTCATCGTGGATATCCCCGCAACGCAGCCTCCAGGCGGGTCGTCTGTAGTAAGCGTGATCGGAATCAATCCGGCGCCCGCATCGCTCGGGCCCGGAGCATAGATTGCAGTCAAACTGGTAGGATCGTCAAATGTCCCACTTCCAGACGTGGACCAGGATGCGCTCGTGGCAGACCCTCCAAACGAACCGCTGAGGCTCGCAATACTGCCCTCGCAAATTGTAAAGTCTGGCCCTGTAAAAGCAGTAGCTGAATTCACAATGTTAACGTTTGTCGTGAAAGAACTGGTGCACCCGGAACGGTCAATAGTCAACATGGCCAGGTATGACCCTGTAACGGCATAAACATACGACGTGTTCCCGGCCGTCATATCATCAATGGTCCCGTCTCCATCAAAATCCCAGCCATAGGCATCGCCCACGAGTACGTTCGTTGAGAGGTCTGCGAACGTCGTCGGGTTTCCCTGACAATCAGCTGCAACGGAAAAATTTGCTGCAGCGCCTGAACAAACAATAAACGTCACCGTATTTGTTTTGCTCCAAAAAAGATTACTGTCCTTTACACGAATAAATAAACTATGGCCGCCTATTGCCAATGGATTGGTGTCAATTGAAAGTGGTTCATCGATTGCGCTTTGAGGGGGAACTATTAGCTGCTGTATAGCCAAACCGATACCTGGATCGACGTCAATGGCATATTCATAATTGACAATGAGTCGGCTGTCATCGATGAAAAAAGCTTTTGATTCTGCTTGCCCCCACAAATTATTTTCGTCCTGAGCCCGAATAAAAATTACATGAAGGCCATCCGACAGGCTTCCAGTTGCAATGCTTTGAAGCATATTGATATTCCCTGCGGGTGTTAATGGCACTGTTATGCCGCTTCCTACGCTGGGATCCACATCAAAAAAGTACTCTAAATTGATAAGGTTATTCTGCATGGCACCAGAGGAAAGGTTAACGTAAAACGGTTTGCTTTCTGAAAGACCCCAAATCCCCCGGTCATCCTGCGCGCGCACGGTAATTAAGTGAAATCCTTCCGCCAAAGGAGAAGTCGGTACATTCTCCAGAATATTCAAGTTGATGGCTGGCGTGATCGGTATAGCAACGCCAAGTCCCCTACCCGGGTCCGCGTCAATGAAATACTCCATCGCCACAATATTATTCTGAATGATGGTGGATGACTGATTGACATAAAACGGCTTGCTTTCAGAAAGGCCCCAAATCCCCCGGTCAT
>JAWXBL010000012.1:0-155093 GCA_034440075.1 Cytophagales bacterium | reverse complement strand
ACTATATAGTCCCGCTGGAAGTCGCCGGGTGTATTGATCCTGACAATGTGGATCGTTGAACCGTATATTTCCTGGGTTCGCTTGAGAATTTTAGCGAATACCTCCTCCTTGGTGGACAGCGATGTAGCAAACACAACGTCTTTGAAATTGTTGCTCGCAGGTTTCTTCTGCACCGTCAGCACCGGGCATTGTGATGACCGGATTATCTTTTCCGTGTTGGACCCGATGAGCATACCCGCTACTCCTGTTCTTCCCGCCGTACCCATGACCACAAGGTCAACCTTCTGCTCAGTGATAATCGTCTTCATGCCGTGATATGGATTTCCAATGCGAAGTTGGCCGTCTACACGCACAGCGGCAAGCCGCGGATCAGTAACTGCCTTTTGCAGCTGCTTTTTCGATTTCTCGATAAGCTTTATCATAAATAACTTGTCGATGCCGCTTGATGGTGCCGCAACCTGACCTTCGACATTAAATGAACTATTGGTTGTAAATCCTTGCTCCACAATGTGCAGCAGGATCAGGTTTGCTCCGGATTTCTTGGCAATATCAAAAGCCAAGTCAGTGGCTGTCTCGGCTTCCTTTGAAAAGTCGGTCGGCACAAGTATATTTTTCATAAGGGATGTTTAGTTTGGGATTTTTATAAAAGTAGGTAATTCAGCTTAAACCTCTTAGTTGTTTCAAACAAAAAAGGAGGTTTTTGAGTCTGGAAATCAACTTT
The DNA here is from genome assembly GCA_034440075.1 of Cytophagales bacterium. GTDB lineage: Bacteria > Bacteroidota > Bacteroidia > Cytophagales > Cyclobacteriaceae > ELB16-189. The sequence goes on along the minus strand of JAWXBL010000012.1, from coordinate 154,372 downwards.
ATCTGATGATTTTCATTATGCTAATGTACTGCCATATTTTCTGTTTCGTTTTGAGAAAAGTCACCCGGCACGCTGACTTGCATCAGCATGCGAGGACCTACTCAACCTCCGACAGAAAACAGCGCCTCCATCCTGCTCGCCTAAGGGAGTTCTCTCCACGTGCCTATCTTGCACGTCAGTATGGAGGCAATCAACCGTCTAAAACGAACCCTCGAACTCCTCCGCCTGGAGCGTGAGGCAGACCTGGAATACTACCGGCAAAAAATCCTCCTTCGATCCCTTCACCAACGCACGAAAGACGGAACAACGTGGTATCCAATCCGGTTGAAGAAAGATTATATCGGCACCGGCGAGCGCCTGATCATTGAGGTAGAGCGAACCAACAACCTCGAACAACCACACGCTTTCCAAAGCGGGAAATCGATCAGCCTGTTTTCCAATGCCACCGGGAAGCCGGAAAAGCATCATACGTCTGGTGTCATCAACTACGTTCGGGATAACACCATGGTCATAATGCTGCAGGGAGATGAACTTCCAGACTGGATAGACGCCGGACAATTAGGGGTGGATGTGATGTTTGATGAGATGAGCTACCGCGAAATGGAATTCGCCCTGAAAGAAGTAATGAAGGCCGATCAAACCCGCGTTGCCGAATTGCGTGAAATGCTGCTGGGCGGTGCTTCAACGGCCACGCCGGGTCATTCCGGAGCAGCTCCTGTGCCAGCCCTGAACGCCAGCCAGCAGCAAGCGCTTCAGAAGGTACTAACCACCCGTGACCTGGCCTTCATTCACGGGCCGCCCGGCACCGGTAAGACCACCACCCTGGTCTATGCCATTGTGCAAATTGTGAAAGAAGAACACCAGGTCCTTGTCTGCGCGCCGAGCAACGCCGCTGTCGACCTGCTCACAGAAAAATTGAGCGAACTGGGGCTTCGTGTTCTTCGCGTAGGTCATCCAGCCCGTGTCACCGAACAGAGCCTGAGCAAAACACTCGATGCCCGCATAGCCTCCCACGAGAATTACCGGGAATTGCGAGCGCTGCGCAAGAAAATGGAACAGGTAAAAGCTATGGCCTTCAAGTTCAAGAGGCAGTTCGGTCACGCGGAGAAAGAAAACCGACGGGCCCTCAGACAGGAGGCTAAAGACCTCAAGGCCGACGCTGATTTACTCGAGTTTCACATCATCAACGACCTGCTGAAGAATAGCGATGTGATTTGCAGCACGCTGGTCGGCGCCTCACATCCGGTGCTGCGCGGCCGGAAGTACAAGACCGCCTTTATCGATGAGGCCGGACAGGCGCTGGAGCCAGCCAGCTGGATTCCCATCCTACGCACACAGCGCGTCATATTCGCCGGCGACCACCACCAGCTTCCTCCAACCATCAAATCCAATGAAGCAGCGCGGGCTGGTTTATCGGTAACGTTATTTGAAAAAGGAATCGCCTCACATGCGGCCAAGGCAAGCATGTTGCGCGTACAATACCGGATGCACGCTTCCATTATGAACTTCTCCTCCCGGTATTTCTATAAAAACGAACTTGTTGCGCACGACTCCGTAAAGGCAGCCCTACTTCATCCCTATCAACAACCCCTGGAATTCATTGACACTGCAGGATGCGGGTATAGTGAATCCCAGGATCCGGAAACACTCAGCCGTTACAACGAGGAAGAAGCTCAACTCCTCATTCACGTGGTGGAAAAGCTCATAGAAGAAATTGGTTTGGAAGAGTGGCTTCACCAGGGGTTCACGATGGGCATCATCACCCCATACCGGTCGCAGGTGGACCTTCTCCATAAGAACGCCGAAGCATCCACCCTGCTCGAACCTCTTCATAAACTGGTTACAATAAACACCGTTGATGCGTTCCAGGGGCAGGAGCGCGATGTCATTGCCATCAGCTTCGTGCGCAGCAACGACAAGGCAGAAGTTGGATTTCTGGGCGATATCCGTCGCACCAACGTTGCGATGACACGGGCCCGGAAAAAACTAATCATGGTTGGTGACAGCGCTACCTTGGCGGCCCATCCGTTCTATATGGAGTTGCTCGAGTACGTCCAAGGGGAAAACTTCTATCGCAGTGCTTTTCAAAACTAGGGGTCCATGCTTTCCGATCAGATCATTTCCTTTTATCGAAGCCTTACGATTCAAAACAAATTACCAAGCGGCATCCAGGTAATGAATCCGTACACGGATGCATACACGCTAGGGCTTTGCAAGAAATTCTATAAGAAATACTACCACGATACCAATAAGCGCATCCTCCTCATCGGCATAAATCCCGGCAGGTTTGGATCCGGAACGACGGGTATTTCTTTCACCGACCCGGTGAGACTCGAATCGGCCTGCGACATTCCGAACACCTTGAAGAAATCCCCGGAGCTTTCGTCCGACTTCATCTACCGCATGATCTCCGCATACGGGGGTCCGGCATCATTCTACGAGCGATACTTTATCACTTCGGTTTCGCCGCTTGGTTTCACAAAGGCAGGAAAGAATATTAATTACTACGACGAAAAAAGACTGGAAGAAGGTGTTACCGCCTTTGCTGTCGAATCTATGAATCGCCAGATTAAAATGGGAATGGATACCGACAGGTGCTACTGTCTTGGCGAAGGTAAGAACTACAAATTTCTAACGTCATTGAACAAAGAACATCGCTGGTTCCGGGAGGTTATTCCACTGCCCCACCCACGATACATCATGCAATACAAACGGAAACAACTCAGCGGGTACATCGAGCAGTATCTGAACGCGCTTCGATTAACCAGCCACTAGGGACGCCTCTTGAGGGCGCCGCGCACCGGCTTCGCCGTTAGAGGATCTTCCGGCCATGCATGCTTCGGGTACCGCCGCCGCAACTCTTTGCGAACCTCGTGGTAGGTTCCTTGCCAAAAGCTCCGCAAGTCCTGCGTCACCTGAACGGGCTTGTAGCCGGGTGAAAGCAAATGGAGAATAACGTTTACGCTCCCTGCATTAACTGCCGGTGTGTTCACCAACCCGAACATCTCCTGTAGTCGCACACGCACAACCGGTGAACTTCCATCCGCGAAATACTCCACCTTGATCCGCGAACCGGTAGGAACCTCCACAGCCTCAGGCGCGAGGACTGCTAGCGTAGATTGCAGCTCCCACGGGATGATCCCGTAAAGGATCACGCGTTTATCCAACCGGTGTAATTCGGATTCCCTGGAAATACCTGACAGATGAACACCCAACCAGTCCTCAGGCGTTTGCTCAAGTATTTCCGTTCGCACATCAGGCCATGGCTCCTGCGGACGCCACGCACGGAGGCTGAGGATGCGATGCTGCATGGCCTTTTCCTCTTCTCCCCAACCCAACATCCGCAACCCTTGTTCTCTGACCTGATCACAAACAATGCGAAGGGATTCATCCGGAGGGACATCTTTGACAGGTTTGCCCTCCAGCAACAGCCCTCCAATCCGCCATTCAGTACGTGCAACAACTCGTGCAGCATCTTTATCCCATTGCACGACCGTTTGCTCTTCGGCAAGCTTCTTTAATTCCGCTTCCTGAACTGGAGCCGCCAAAAATATCTTACCCTCCCCGTAGCCCAAATCAACGTGTGCTGCACACAACCACGGTTCATAGATCATCGGATCATGGGGTGGAAGCTTGGCAACCCGGCCACCCGCGAGCGTGTAGTACTCACTTTGCGTGTTGTTCTGCCGCGCCACTCGGTCGGGATAGGCGGTCACGAGGAGTTTACCAACAACCTGTTCCCGTAGCGGATCGTTGTCCACTTCCAGGTGAAGCATCCTGCGCCAGTTGGCAGCGAGCCGCTCAATCCGCTCAAGAACAGATCGATCACCGACAGTCCGTTCACCTCTTCTCCAGCGGCGAAGAATTTCCAGGCGAAGCGTCATGTCTGCCCCCGCTGTTTTATCCAATGGATCCCGTTCCTCCAGCAAGGCCGCCAGATCGGTGGCGGCGGCTTTTTCTCCTGGCGCTGCCCCGATAAGCATGTGAGAAATACGCGGATGCGTCGGGAGCCGCACCATTTCTTTCCCACGGGAAGTAATCCCCCCGTCATCGATGGCTTCCAACTGACGAAGCAGATTAAGCGCCTGATTGACCGCACCAGCAGGAGGTGGTGTAATCCACTGAAGATCGGAAGGGTCGCGGATACCCCACTGGGCCAGCTCCAACATGACAGGAGCCAGATCAGCCTCCAGAATCTCGGGCTTTCGCTGCTCCACGAGATTCCGGTGCCGTGACTCTGTCCATAACCGGAAGCACAGTCCCTCTGTCAATCGACCGGCCCGGCCCGCCCGCTGAGCGGCGGCGTCTTTGGTAACTCCGATCGTTTCCAGCCGGGTAAGTCCGCTTCGGGGATCAAACCGCGGAACACGCGCCAGACCGCTGTCGATGACAATCCGAATTCCCTCGATGGTGAGTGATGTCTCCGCGATGGAGGTTGCCAGAACAATTTTTCTCGTCCCATCTTCCCTGGGCAGGATCGCTTCCTGTTGCTGCTTGAAGGGCAAATCACCATACAACGGAACGACCCTTGCAGCAACAGGTTCTTCTTCCAGCAGCTTTATGGTGGACCTGATTTCACCGGTGCCCGGAAGAAAAGCAAGGATGTCTCCTTTTACTTCTCGAAGTGCCTTTCGAATAGCGGAAGCCATTTTAATAGCTGTTGGCTTTTCCGACTCAACGGCCGCGTATGAAAGGGTAACCGGATATTGCCGTCCATGCGAGACAATTACGGGGGCGCCGCCGAGCGTCCGGGAGAGCGATTCACTGTCGAGCGTTGCGGACATAATAAGGATCCGCAGATCGCTCCGCCAAATGGATTGGATCTGGAGGCTTAGTGCGAGGGCCAGGTCGGCCTGAAGACTCCGTTCATGAAACTCATCAAATATTAACAAGCCCACATCTTCCAGATTGCTGTCGGCCTGAATCTTCCGCGTAAGAATTCCCTCGGTAACAACTTCCACTTTTGTATCGGGGCCTGTCCTGGAATCAAATCGAACCCGATAACCGATGGTGCTTCCTACTTTTTCATTCCGCAGTTGCGCCATCCGTTCCGCCACCGTTTTGGCGGCCAGTCGGCGCGGCTCGAGCATCACAATCTTTCTTGTCTTAAGCCAGGGTTCGTCCAGAAGCTGCAGCGGCAGGATCGTGGACTTTCCGGCTCCGGGTGGGGCCTGAAGAATTACTACCGGAAAGTCATTTAATCTTTCGCGCAGGAGCGGAACAACGTCCAGCACAGGAAGGTCCATAGCCATGGACGCAAATTACATATTGAATCGGTAAGGAAAGCCTAATGAATCAACAACTCCACCCGCTTCATGGTCTCATCAGGGGTCTGCTGATTTTTGATATTGCTGTGGATGACGGTAACCAACTCCTCAACCTTATCTTTTGGGTATCCGAAGCGTATGGCGAACAAGTTTGACAACTTGCGCTCCTCCTCGTGAATGGAAGAATCAACGGCCATCATATGAACCAGATCATATAATTGCTTAAACTTCTCCTTTCCGTCTGTGGGTACTTCAAACTTGGTCTGTGTTGGGTCCTTTCTGATCTGCGCCAGTTGAGACTCGGATATGTTATTCCTTTTCGCAATGGATTTCAGTAATGAAAATTCGACATCCGCAAATTGTCCGTCTGCCGCGGCCATTTCAATCAGGTTTTTCATGTGGCTTTTGGCCGTCCCCTTACCTTGACGGAACATGCTCAATAATTCTGAAAAATCCATAGGGTTGTGTTTGAATGAGACCTTAATTTACTATTCCTCGGATAGAGTGGAAAGGTCTTGTCCGCATTTTTTTAGGCATGCGGTCCAGCGCTCTAAATTCTTGCCTGATAGGTATAAAGCTCAAAATAGCGTCCTTTTCGCTGGATCAGCTCGTCATGCGTCCCCCGTTCCGCTACCACCCCTTGCTCAATGACCAGAATCTGATTTGCCTGGCGGATGGTGCTCAACCGGTGTGCAATTACGAACGTTGTCCGGCCTTTCATAAGGCTCTTCAGGCTTTCCTGAATCAATGATTCACTTTCCGTATCCAGGTTGGAGGTGGCTTCATCCAGCACCAGAATGCGCGGGTCCGCCAATACAGCACGGGCGATGGCAATGCGCTGTCGCTGCCCACCAGACAACTTTACACCGCGTTCACCGATTACGGTTTCAAGGCCTTTTTCAAACCGGTCAGTGAATTCATGCACATGGGCTGCATGCACGGCGTCGGACAGTTGAAGTTCAGTTGCGTTTGGCCGGGGAAATAGAATGTTCTCGCGGATGGTGCCTTCAAACAGAAAGTCGTCTTGCAAAACAACTCCCAACTGGCTCCGGTAGCTTTCCAGTGAAATTTTTGAGAGATCAATTCCATCGATTGTCACCACTCCGCTCTGCGGATTCAGAAAGGATGCCGCCAACCCCGCGATCGTTGTCTTCCCGGATCCGGATGTACCGACCAAGGCTGTGACAGACCCGGACGGGGCTTTGAATGAAATGTTCTTTACCACTTCTTTTCCTTCTTCATAGGCAAATGAAACGTCATTGAATTCGACGTCCCCGTGAATCGTTTTTATTTTGATGGTGCGTGTGGTGCCGTCGTCTTCGGGCGCCATGTTCATCAATTCTTCGGTTCGGTCAAGGCCCGCAAACGCTTCGGTTAGCTGGCTTCCAATGTTGCTCATCTGCACAATGGGTGCAATCATAAAGCCGAGGTAGAGCGTAAACGCCAGGAACTCACCGAAAGTCAATTGATTGTTGATGATCATGTACCCTCCTATACCCATGATTCCCGTGGAGGCCAGTCCAAGGAGGAAGGTGGCCGAGCTTGTAATCAGGCTCGTGGAAGTAAGGCTGGCCTTGATGTTGAGGAAGAGCCGTTCGACCCCCTTTTCAAACGACCTTATTTCCTGTTGTTCAGCATTGAATCCTTTAATGACCCGCACCCCGTTCAGTGTTTCCGTAAGGCGACCGGTCACTTCAGCGGTGATCTTGCCCCGCTCCCGGAAAATCGGCCTGATTTTAGAAAATGCTTTTAGCGATATCAACCCGAAGATGATAACGGGAACCAAAACGTAAAGCGTCATCATCGGGCTAATCTTGATCAGCAGCACCAGACAAATCACAGAGGTGAGCACCCCGCCAAACAACTGCACCAGCCCGGTTCCCACCAGGTTCCTTACTCCCTCCACATCATTCATAATCCGACTTACCAGGGCCCCCGATTGGTTGTTATCAAAAAACCGGATTGGAAGTCTCAACACCTGCTTCTGAACCTGCGAGCGCAAAACAGATATCAGATGTTGTGCCTCCACACTGAGGATTTGTGTCAGGGCATAGGACGTGACGGCCTGGACCAGCACGGCACCAGCCACTGCCGCCAGCACCAGCTTCAGCATGTACACATCCCCCTTAGCAATCACATCGTCCATGAGGTATTTGGTGGCCCCCGGCAATACCAGGCCGGATAAGCGGCTGATGATGATCAAAAACAAGCCGACAAAGAGGATATTTTTCCGGGGCCAGATGATGGTCTTAAAAACTTCCCGGATAGTTACTTTCGATTTCATGCGCAATAATGGTGATGATACTGGACAATGGACGGATTTGGAGATTTTATATTGTAGTCAGCCGTATTACAACAGGTTCACATGATAAACATCGCGCTCGTTTCGCGGAATGCTGCTGACATAGAACCCCCCGCTTCCTGCGGTTTCCTCTACGAGGTCAAACAAGGTGCAGGTTTTAGGCAGCGCTCCAAAAATAAGAAGGAAGCTGTAGGATTTTCCATCCGGCACGAGGGTCCAGACCGGGGCATAGGTGATATTCTCGGCGTGGACCAAGGTGGAACGGCTCCCGGATTCCCGGTCCAGGAGAAAAGTAGCCCTCCAGATCCGAATCAGCATGTCCTGCCATTGATTCCTTATATGGCAATGAACGTAAATGTGCGAATCATCGAAGAGTTCCGGATGAATGGCAGCCAGTACGTCCAGATCTACCGAAGGCCTGGCTTTTACCGGCGGCTCTTCCGTCGGGCGTTTCATCGTATTCACAGATTCCTAACTGGTCAATTCATTGACGATCGAAAGGGCGCGGTCAATCTCCTCGGGACTGTTAAAAATATGCGTACAATGCCGGACGCCGTTGGTATCCCCCTGTGACCTAGGGCGCATCCTGGCTTTGGCCCAGTAGGCATCCTGCAGTCTCGCCCCGGTAAATCCCTCCAGGTTGTAGACGGTGATGCCTGCACACATCGCTTCTTCCTTAGGGGAAAAAATCTTCACTTTCTTGTTGGCCCGCAACCCATTCCTCAGCCGTTCACCCAGGAACTTGATACGTGCATACACTTTCTCTCCACCGATTTCATTGTGAAAATCGATCGAAGCCTCCAGGCCCTTCAGCACCGGAAAATTGCCTGTGCCCCGCTGCGTGAATCGGTACCCTTCGTCCTCGTGATTATCCCACCGGCCGCTCGCCACTGTGGTCCAGATATCTTTCATGCGGTCGGCGCGGATGTACAGAAATCCCGTGCCGGCCGGACCACCCATCCACTTGTGAAAACATCCCGCGTACGCATCGCATCCAATATCACGGACATCGACTTTGATTTGTCCAATCGTCTGCGCCCCATCCAGCAACGTAAAAATTCCCCGTCGGGCCGCCTCCGCACATAACTCTTTGACAGGAAGGATGGCACCACTGCCGGTAATCATGTGGGAGAGCATCAGCACCTTCGTCTTAGGTGTCAACGCGTCGACGATGAGTTTAAACAATTCCGCTGAATTTTCAATGGGTTTGGGAATGACCACCGTTTTAAAAACAGCGCCGTACCTTTTCTCCTTCAACAGAAAGCCAGACTTACCGCCCACATGCTCCTGGTCCGTGGTCAGAATCTCATCGCCCGGTTTGAGCGTGATGCCATTGGCCACATAGTTCATGCTGTTGGTAACATTATCCGTCATGGCAATCTCCGACGTGGCAGAAGCATTGATGAGCGCTGCAACCTTTGTCCGCAAGCCAAGGAGGTTGTTGTATCCGCTGATAAACTCTTCCTTGTTGTCGTCTTTGTAGGCCCAGTCAGCAACGTCGGACGCGATGTAACGAAGGTGCTCCACCATTTTTTCCACAACTACTGTGGGCATGGCCCCTACCGTACCAGGGTTGAAAAAAACCTTATCCCTGGATAGCGGAAACTGATCGCGTATCTTACTCCAGAATTCCGGATCTATGTCGGAGGGCATGGATGGGCGGATCAAATCGGCGCCGGCGAACGCTGGTAGTGCGGAAAGCGCTGTTCCTAAACCAACAGTTTTCAAAATTTGTCTGCGTGATAGTTTCATTGTATTGGATGATATTTGAAGTCTTTTGAATATCCATCAAGGTACCAGAATTCCAAGAATGAGCATTCCACGAAATAGACTATTCACAAAGAAATCCGGGATTCCTGGTGCTGGAAAAGGACTCTTTACACGGATGGTTATTCGCAAGGGTGATCGGATCGTGGAGTACAAGGGACGACGCCGGGCGTGGCGCGAGGCAAAACACGAGGATGGCCACAACGGCTACCTGCTTCGCCTCAACAGGACTACTGCTATCGATGCCCTACCCTACAAAAAATCACTTGGTCGGTTTGCGAATGACGCCGCAGGTCTGGCAAGAGTCCGGGGACTTGCAAACAACGCGGAGTACATCCTCTACGCGGACCGGTGTTTCATAGAGGCCACCCGTACCATTCAGGCCGGAGATGAAATCCTGGTTGGATACGGAAGGGAGTTCTGGGCGTTGCAACGGAGGATTTGCAGGGACATGAATGCACAGGCCTCCTACCAGGTGTTAGCTTAATCTTTTCCTTCTCCGTATTTTTGTATCATTCGGGCAGACCAATGCCAGATCAACTAATACGCATGAGCCAGCCGACCATCTCCATTAAAAAGACCGAGAAGAAAACCCTGGAGGGCCACCAGGCGCCGGAGCCTTACAAGCCAAAGAATAAGGTCCGCATAGTGACCGCCGCGAGCCTCTTCGACGGCCATGATGCAGCCATCAACATCATGCGCCGAATCATTCAGGCAACAGGGTGTGAAGTGATTCACCTGGGTCACGACCGCAGCGTGGAGGAGGTGGTGAATACAGCGATCCAGGAAGATGCACAAGCTATTGCCATGACCAGCTACCAGGGTGGCCATACCGAATATTTCAAGTACATGTTTGATTTGCTCCAGGAAAAAGGAGCTTCCCACATCAAAATATTCGCCGGAGGCGGGGGCGTTATCCTCCCCGAAGAAATCCGGGAACTGGAAGATTACGGCATCACCAAGATTTACTCCCCGGACGACGGCCGGGCCATGGGACTGCAGGGAATGATTAATGATCTCGTTCAGCGAAGTGATTATCCGCTCGGAGAAACATTGACCGGAGAACTGAAAATGCTTCCGGAGAAGAATCCGATGGCAATCGCCCGGCTCATCTCTGCCGCAGAAAATTATTTTGAAAACCACAAGGAGGTCTTTGCTAAAATAAATGGACTCGCTGAAAAATCGCATGTCCCCGTGCTTGGGATCACCGGAACCGGCGGCTCCGGCAAGTCATCCATGGTGGATGAGATCGTCCGTCGGTTCCTGTTTGATCAGGAGGATAAGACCATTGGATTAATCTCCGTTGACCCCTCCAAGCGCAAGAGCGGCGGCGCCCTACTCGGCGACCGCATCCGGATGAACGCCATCAACAACCCGCGGGTCTTTATGCGCTCGCTGGCAACACGCCAGTCCAACCTGGCCTTGTCAGCCTATGTGAAGGAGGCCATCCAGATATTGAAGGCAGCACACTTCGATCTCATTATCCTGGAGACTTCGGGAATCGGGCAAAGTGATACCGAAATTCTCGACCACAGCGACGTTTCGCTGTATGTGATGACACCCGAATACGGGGCCGCCACTCAGCTAGAGAAAATCGACATGCTTGATTTTGCCGACGTCATTGCCCTCAACAAGTTTGACAAACGGGGTGCACTGGATGCGTTGCGTGACGTGAAGAAGCAATTCCAGCGCAACCACCAGCTCTTTCAGAAGAAAGTCGATGAGATGCCGGTATACGGAACCATTGCTTCACAGTTTAATGACCCGGGAACCAACCAGCTTTACAAGCACCTGATCGATACGCTAGTTGAAAAGGCAAAGGCCCCGATCCAATCCACATTCCAGATTACGCGGGAAATGTCGGAGAAGATATTTGTCATCCCGCCTGCCCGGACCCGCTACCTGAGTGAGATTTCTGAAAATAACCGCGCCTACGATCAGTGGGTGGAGTCTCAATCACAAACCGCCCAGCAGTTGTACGCCATTCAAAAAACCATGAATGGCATCTCCGATGATTCTACTCGCCAGGCACTTCAGAAGGAATTTGAAAAACAAAAACTCAATTTGGATCCCCGCAACTGGAAATTGGTCGTGGAGGAATGGAAGGAAAAGATAAAGAAATACCGGGAACCTGTTTTCAAATTTAGAGTCCGCGGCAAGGAAATCGGCATACAAACACACGCCGAGTCTCTGTCGCATCTGCAAATACCAAAAATAGCATTGCCGAAATACGAGGCCTGGGGTGACTTGCTCCGATGGTCCCTGCAGGAAAATGTACCCGGTGAATTCCCCTACACGGCAGGCATTTATCCCTTCAAACGGGAAGGCGAAGACCCCACGCGCATGTTCGCGGGCGAAGGCGGCCCGGAGCGAACCAACCGGCGTTTCCACTATGTGAGTTTCACCACACCCGCCAAGCGGCTGTCAACGGCATTTGACTCGGTCACCTTGTACGGCAACGATCCCGACTTCCGCCCCGACATCTACGGCAAGATCGGCAACTCCGGTGTTAGCATTTGTTGCCTGGATGATGCCAAGAAGTTGTACAGCGGCTTCAACCTGGCGGATCCAAAAACCTCCGTGTCGATGACGATCAATGGTCCGGCGCCTATGCTGCTCGGTTATTTCATGAACGTAGCGATTGACCAGCAATGCGAGATTTATATCCGGCAGCAGGGCCTCGAGGAAGAAGTCAAAAAGAAAATTGACGCCATGTATTCCGGCAAGGGAGAACGGCCTGCCTACCAGGGGCCACTGCCAAAAGGCAACGACGGCCTGGGCCTTCTGTTGCTTGGTGTAACCGGTGATCAAGTACTCCCCCGGGAGGTGTATGAAAAAATCAAGGCGGAAACGCTGACCCAGGTACGGGGCACCGTACAGGCAGACATTCTGAAAGAAGACCAGGCACAGAACACTTGCATTTTCTCCACCGAGTTCGCCCTTCGACTGATGGGAGACGTGCAGCAATACTTTATCGATCACAAAATCCGAAACTTTTATTCGGTATCTATTTCGGGCTATCACATTGCAGAAGCCGGCGCCAATCCGATTTCCCAATTGGCATTTACGCTTTCGAACGGGTTTACGTACGTGGAGTATTACCTGAGCCGTGGGATGAACATCGATGAATTTGCTCCCAACCTGTCCTTCTTTTTCAGCAATGGGGTGGATCCGGAGTACGCTGTCATTGGACGCGTCGCCCGCAGGATTTGGGCCAAGGCGATGAAGAACAAATACGGTGCAAACGCCCGAAGTCAGATGCTGAAATACCACATCCAAACCTCCGGCCGTTCCCTGCATGCGCAGGAAATTGATTTCAATGATATCCGCACCACGCTGCAGGCCTTGTATGCCATTTACGACAACTGCAACTCCCTACACACGAACGCGTATGACGAGGCTATCACCACTCCTACCGAAGAATCGGTACGTCGGGCCATGGCGATCCAGCTCATCATCAACAAAGAACTGGGCTTAGCGAAGAATGAAAATCCGATACAGGGTTCTTTTATCATTGAAGAGTTGACCGACCTGGTGGAAGAAGCTGTTCTGCTCGAATTCGACCGCATCACCGAACGCGGCGGCGTTTTGGGCGCCATGGAGACCATGTACCAGCGAGGGAAGATCCAGGAAGAGAGTTTGTATTATGAAACCCTGAAACATACCGGAGAGTATCCGATCATTGGCGTCAACACCTTTCTTAGCTCCAAGGGCTCGCCCACCATTATCCCGCAGGAGGTGATTCGCGCCACCACCGAAGAGAAAGAGTACCAGATCAAGATGCTGCGGGCATTGAATACGTTTCAAGAGGCTCCTGTCGAGTCACAACTCAATTCCCTCCAGGAGGCCTCCGTTCAAAATAAAAATATTTTTGAAGCCCTGATGGAGGCGTGCAAGGTTTGCTCGCTGGGTCAGATTACAAAAGCCCTGTTTGAGGTGGGTGGACAGTACCGGAGAAATATGTAGAGTTAATTCAGATGAAATACATCCTTGGCCTTTTCCGCCTCGGTCAGCAAGTGCATCTGAAACTTTAGGCGGGCAGCGAGGAATGCTTCTTGCTTGTCCTTATCCATTTTGACAAACTTCAGCCGGTCCTCAAAATCAAGGTTCAATTCAGTGGCGATGTGGTAGGCCGAACACGGCACCGGAACAATCGAAAACTTCAGCAAGCGCATAAATTTCTCGAATTCCTTTACCAGCTTGCTGCTCACGGGTTGATGAAGATCGACCTGCCAGAATTCCACATCTCCCCCTGGATATAGTTTCTCCTTGTACGTGCGGAACAACGTTTCCATGCTGAACAGATCCTGGCACTTGACAATAATATCCGACTCCCCACCCGGATAGCGCTTGATAACCGTCTCCAGTTTCACCAATGAGCCCAACTTCAGGGTGTTCTGGGTATGGTTAAAATAGATCCCAAACGAAATATCCCGCTCCTCTGCGTCTTGCAGGAGCTGCTGGTAGCGTGGCTCAAAGATATGCAGGGGCACCATCTCCCCCGGCATGGGAAAGATGGTCAGGGGGAACATCGGAATACGAATAATGCTTGTCATGCCTCTATAACAACAAAGGTAGCGGAAAGTTATCGATCAAAAATAACCTTCCAAAATGGTACCTTGGCCCATAAAATACGAATAGCGCATCATGATGATTACCACGACCATGCTTGAAGACGAAGTGTATGAATCCGTCAACGAAAACGGCAACAAGCTAACCATCGATATGCGCGAGAAGGACCTAAAACAGCACCAGTCGCCAGTGGAAGTGCTGCTCTCAGCCGTAGCGGCCTGTGGTGCGGTCGACATCGTTTCCATATTGAAGAAGAGAAGAAAGACCATCCAGACGTTCGTCATCGAGACCGGGGGTATCCGGCAGGACAGCGCGCCGCGCTATTTCACAAACATTCATTGCAAGTACATCCTACAATCGCCCGATGCCACGGAGGATGAGGTGCGCAAGGCGGCAGCCCTCTCCCTGGAAAAATACTGCTCGGTAGCCTCCTCCCTGAAGGCAACCATAACTTTTGAAGCCGAGGTGATCCGTTAAACGACTTTTCCGTTCAGGATGACCGTCTCTACCAGGTCCCCGCCATACGCGTAGGGCATGTAGGAAATTGAAGGGATGGGCTTTGTAATGAAAACGTTCGCACGCTTGCCAACCGTGATGCTTCCGTGGGTTGGGAGCAGGTCCAGTGCATAGGCCGTGTTGATCGTTGCCGCATTGATAGCTTCTTCCGGCGTCATCCGCATGCGGATGCAAGCCAGGGAAATCATAAGCGGCATATTACCACTGGGTGAGCTGCCAGGATTATAATCAGAAGCCACCGCCAGCGGCAACCCTTCGCTGATCATGGTCCGGGCCGGCGGCATCGGTAAATTCAGAAAGAACGCAGCCCCCGGAAGGGCCGTAGGCATGACCGATGTCCCCTTCAGGGCTTTGATTTCATCGTCGCCGATATTTTCCAGGTGATCGACACTGATGGCGCCCGCACGAATGCCTGCCTGCACTCCGCCCGAACGATGGAGCTGGTTGGCATGGATGCGCGGCCGCATGCCATAGGCCATTCCCTTCTCGGCAATACGAACTGTCTCTTCGGGCGTGAAGAAGCCCTCTTCGCAAAAAACATCAATGTAGTCCGCCAGCTTTTCATCCGCTACAGCGGGAATCATCTCATCCAGAATCAACCGGATGTATGCTTCTTTGGTGGTATCCGACGGCACCGCATGCGCTCCAAGAAAAGTAGTCTTTACGGTCAGCGGCGTTTCCTCGCCAATGCGCCGCGCCACACGCAACATCTTCAGCTCGTCGGCCACCGTCAGTCCGTATCCGCTCTTGATTTCAACTGCGCCCGTTCCTGTTCGCATGATCTCGTATGCCCGCTCCAGGGATGCTTCAAACAACGCTTCTTCTGAACAGGATTGCAAACGTTTTGCTGAGTTCAGGATCCCCCCTCCGCTGGCAGCAATTTCGGCATACGTTGCTCCCTTCAGTTTCATGACAAACTCCTCTTCCCGGTAGGCCGCAAATACGAGGTGAGTATGACTGTCGACAAAACTCGGAAACACAAACCGCCCTGAAGCACTGATTACGTTTGACGGACGAGTGGAGGGTAGCCGATCCATCGGCCCAAACCCGGAAATAACATCACCAGTGATCTCAAGAAATGCATCATTCAGCACCGGCAGGTTGGCCATGGCTGTGCCGCTAGTGAAATGAGGTGTCTCATCACGCACCTGCACCAAGCCCTTGATATCGGTGATCAGAAGATCAGCCATATATGCTATTCAATCGGGATGAGCTCACCCCGGTGAAAGTAAATAAAAGGAAATCCACGGTTATCCCGTGTGGGCGACAGTTCATATCCGTTCGTTAACCAGCCCGGGACCAGGCCCGTCTCGGCGAGTCCTGTCTGAAAATAAACGCCGTGATCATGAAGGGCCCGGCCAATGATCATCATGAACTCAAATCCCACTTTGGTGTAATTCATGTATTCCTGTGGGAAAGACCCATGTGTTCTGATATACGCCTTGCGGAATTTTTGGAATGGGGCACGGCTATAGGAGGTGTAGTTTGGTGCGGCAAACATGACATTCAACCGCTCGTACTTCCGGAGATCGACCGATGGATTATCCAGCCACGATTCAGACCCAATGATCAACACGGAATCCCCTCTGGATTCGATGCTGCTGATCACCTTGGTATACACCAACGGATTATCTGAGGCTACGTACACGCTTCCGATACTGTCCAACTTCATGGTGAACTGCTTCGGGTTCTTGAACTCATCGTACTCCGTCGGTTTGGCGAGAATGGCAATAATGCGTTCGGCTGTCTCCTTCTTAAATTGCTCCATCCAGACCACCTGCATCCCCAATTCCAGGGCCCGTCGGGAAAAATTCGCCGCCATGACACTATCCCGTTGGTTATCCCCATACAGAATCATGCATTTCTTGTTTCGGGACCGTGCAGCAAGAACGTCCGCAGACCTGGCACCCAGTGTTTCCAGCGATGGCTGGAAAAGCATTGCATACGGGTTCTTCCCAACGTATTCCGACTGATTGGATACTGGACTTATCATATTGATCCACCGCTCCTCAGAAAATTGCTGCACCGGTTTGAGCTCCTCCCGGAAAATCGGCCCCACAATCAGGTCTGTATTCCTCAATTCTTCTGTTCCCAACAGTCGATTGATCACTTCACGGCCGTGCTGCGGCTCGGTGGGGCTTCGCTCGGTATCATAGGCCAATAAATTGATCTTGATCCCGTTGCGAAAGAGGGAGTCGGCAGCCATCCGCATGCCTTCGTACAGGTCCAGGATCAATTGATTGGGCTTTACACTCGGTGACGGATCGAGCGTAGCAACGAGAAAAGGAAACAAAACCGAAACGTTATATTCATCCTTGAAAACCGGGGCCGGCCAGTCCGGTGAAATATAATCCTTGCGCTCCAGCCCAAACCGCGTCGCTAGCGCTTGAAACAAGTCCAGATCCTGCTTGCCCTCCGGTTGCCGTCCGATTGCTTTTGCCAGAAATTTTCCGACATCCGCATCGTTGGGGTATTCCTCCCACATCAGCCGAAGAATCTCGGGGTCTGAAATACGTGCCAGGTAGAACCGTTTGAGCCGGCTGATCTCCTGTACTTCGAGATAATCTTCCTGTTTCACCTGCATAAGCAGGTTCATTCCCTGAAAGTGTTCACCCTTATCGAAATATATTTTTGCCAACCAGTAGTTGACCTCATTCATTTGGTCCCAGCCAGGATAGAGCCTCTTGATTTGAAGCAGCATATCACGGGCGACGGCACTGAAATTCTGCCGCATGGCCGCCTGTGCATAATAGAAGCTGGCATACTCCACATACGGGTTCTCCTTGTCATACACCATAACAGGCTTAAAGGACTCCATGGCCAGGTTGTATTTGCCTTCCTTGAAGAAGTCCTTTGCATTCTTGTACTGCCGTTTGAAATCCTGGCTCGCAACCGGTTGGAATGCACCGAGGATCAGAGCGCCCACCAGGAGCGCACGAAAGAGCATGGCCTTTGTTTTTTCGTTCAATCTCATTGTTACTCCCACTCGATGGTAGCCGGCGGCTTGGAACTAATATCGTACACCACCCGATTCACACCCTTCACCTTGTTGATAATCTCTGAAGAAATATCGCTCAGGAAGGTGTAGGGCAAATGGGACCAATCTGCTGTCATCCCATCCAGGCTGATAACTGCCCGCAGCGCCACAACTTTTTCATACGTTCTTTCGTCACCCATCACACCAACAGACTGTACCGGCAACAGAATGGCCCCAGCCTGCCATACGGCATGATACAATTTATGGTTACGTAATCCCTGTATGAACAAGTGATCAACCTCCTGCAATATCCGTACCTTTTCTTCCGTGACATCCCCGATGATGCGAATGCCCAACCCGGGGCCGGGAAACGGATGTCTTCCAATGATATCCGGATCGATCTGGAGCGTTTTGCCTACCAACCTGACTTCGTCCTTGAAAAGCGTATTAAGCGGCTCGACGATCTTCATCTTCATTCGCTCCGGGAGACCGCCAACGTTGTGGTGTGACTTGATGGTGACAGACGGACCATTCACAGAAACAGATTCGATGACATCCGGGTAGATCGTTCCCTGGCCCAGCCATTTCACGTCTTTAATCCGATGGGCCTCTTCATCAAAAACTTCGATAAACGTCCGACCGATCGCTTTCCGTTTTGCCTCCGGCTCCGAAATCCCCTTCAACGCGTTATAAAACTTGGCTTTTGCATCAACGCCTGTAATATTGAGGCCCATCCCCTTGTAGGAAGTTAGAACCTCATTGAATTCATTCTTCCGGAGCAACCCATTGTCTACAAAAATGCAATAGAGGTTCTTTCCAATCGCCCTGTGAACCAGCATGGCAGCTACCGTTGAGTCAACCCCTCCGGACAGGGCCATGACTACTTTATCGTTGCCCAAGGTTTGTTTCAAGGATTCAACCGCAGTCTCCACAAACAAATCCGGCGTCCAGTCCTGTGCACAGCGGCAGATATGAACCACAAAGTTCCGCAAGAGGTTCTTGCCTTCCAGGGTATGTGTCACTTCCGGATGAAACTGGATGCCATATACCGGAGCTCCCTTTTTTCGGAATGCGGCCACGGCTACCGAGGCCGTGCTTGCAATAACTTCAAACCCCGCTCCTACTGATTCAATAGTATCGGCATGCGACATCCACACCTGCGATTCCTCCGATACCTCTTTCAACAGCTCGTTGTGATGGTCGACCGTAGTCAGGCGTGCCCGGCCATACTCTCGTACTTGCGACGGCAGTACTTTCCCCCCGCCTTTATGCGCCATCAGTTGTGCACCGTAGCAAATACCAAGCACGGGGAGGTTCTTCAGCGCCAAGAGATCGATATCCGGAGAGCCTTCGTCGCGGACAGAACAGGGACTTCCAGAGAGAATCACTCCTTTAATGGAAGGCGTGATCGGTGGGATTTTATTGAAGGGAAATATCTCACAATAGACATTCAGTTCGCGTACCCGCCTGGCAATCAGCTGGGTATATTGGGAACCAAAATCTAGAATCAGAATCTGCTCTGCCATTCGTAAAAATAGGGCAATGGGGCCTGTTTTAAAAATTCGAAAAACCGGTTACAGGAGTCCTGTTCGGTCAATTTTCAACGCTAAAACAATATTCCGCGAGGTAGTCGCCCGCGTCGTCGTAGCCCGCATAAAAGGCCCTGTTGAGACACTTGCAACCCTCATCCAGGCGCTTTAATTCGATCAACGCAACCCCTTTGTAAAATAGAGCCTCTTTGTTCCTGGAATCGAGGCGAAGGGCCAGGTTCAGGTACTCCAGGGCCAATTCATAATCTCCCTCCTGCAAGGCCATGGATCCGCCATACAAATAGGGAGCGATAAAGGTCGCATCCAGCTCAATGGCCTTGGTAAAGCTCAGGTGTGCGCTGTCTTTTTTGTCCAGATTAAAGTAAGCAAGCCCCAGATACGTTTCAATTTCAGAATCATCCTGAAATTGCCGCGCGCGCAGCATGTCTACCAGTGCAGGCTCGAATTGTTCCTTCTGTATGTAGAGAAGGCCTCGCCATTTCAGGAAGTCAGGGTTTGGCGGCTGCAGGGCCATGGCCTCGTTGAGGCTCGTCAACTGATTGTCCACGTCGTCAAGTTCTCTGTAGATAAACGCCTTCAGCAATTTTGGCTGCGGTGCGCTAGGGTAGGCAGGACCAAATAATTCCAGATCTTTCAGCGCCTTGTCATATTCCTTGGTGCTGTAGTAACAAACCGCGCGCTTATAGAGTGTGTTATAAAGGCCCTGATCTTCATACTGGCCATCCTTCAATGTGTTCGCATCGAGGACTTTTGAATACAGTCTCGCTGCCTCGGCAAACTCCTGCTTTTCATAGAGCGTATCCCCTTGAACTTCCCAATCCTTCCACTTCACCGACTGCGCGACAGCAGACAGGGAAACGAGGTAGAAAAGTGCAACAAACAGAATTCGGATGATCCTGCGATTCATGAACTGTTAACTTACGAGCACCTTGTTGCGGTCGCGCTTGCGGTCATTCTCGTTGAGATAAATCTTCCGCAGGCGGATCGACTTCGGCGTAACTTCCACATATTCATCGCCCTGAATATATTCCAGGGCTTCTTCCAGACTCAGTCTTATAGCCGGGGAAATCCGCATTTTTTCCTCCGATCCGGACGCACGCATGTTGGTTAGTTTCTTCGTCTTCGTCACGTTGATGACAAGGTCGCCACCGCGGTTGTTCTCTCCAATCACCTGACCGGCATAAACCGGATCGCTGGGGTCAATAAAGAATTTTCCCCGATCCTGCAGGTTGTGGAGACTAAACGGAATGGCTTCGCCCTCTTCCATGCTTATCAGCGACCCATTGATCCTGCCCGGAATTTCCCCTTTGAACGGCTGGTACTCCTTGAATCGGTGCGTGACCACCGCTTCGCCCGCTGTCGCGTTCATCAAATAATTTCTCAACCCGATAATGCCGCGTGCCGGCATCATAAACTTCAGAATCATCCGGTCTCCCTTGGGCTCCATGTTGGTCATTTCGCCTCTCCGCATGGAAACCGTCTCGATGGCTCTCCCTGCTACGTTCTCAGGTAAATCGATCGTTAATTCCTCAATCGGCTCACACCGGACGCCATCGATTTCCCGATAGATAACCTGCGGCTGGCCGATTTGCAATTCATAACCCTCCCGGCGCATCGTTTCGATGAGTACGGAAAGGTGCAATACACCGCGTCCATAAACCAGAAAACTGTCTGCAGAGCCCGTGTCTCCGAGGCGCATGGCCAAGTTCTTCTCCAGCTCCTTATCGAGGCGCTCCTTGATGTGTCGGGACGTAACATACTTACCCTCCTTGCCATAAAACGGCGATGTATTGATGGTGAATAACATGCTCATCGTAGGCTCATCGATGGCAATGGACTTCAATGCCTCAGGCTTTTCAATATCCGCAACGGTATCACCGATTTCAAATCCTTCTATTCCGACGATGGCGCAAATCTCACCGGCCTTCACCTCGTCCATTTTTTTCTTCTCAAATCCTTCGAAGACATATACTTCCTTGATCCGGGATTTAACGATGCCGCCACCATCGCGCTTTACCAGTGCAATTGGCTGACCAGCCTTCACGCTACCGCGTTGGATCCTGCCGATTGCCACACGCCCGATGTAAGAGGAATACTCCAGCGACGTGATCAGCAATTGAGTCGTCCCCTCGTCTACTTTGGGAGCCGGGATGTGCTCTATTACTCCTTCCAGGAGCGGAGTTATGTCGGTCGTAGGATTCTTCCAGTCCGTGCTCATCCAGCCCTGCTTGGCCGAGCCATAAAAAGTAGGAAAATCCAACTGAAACTCGGCGGCGTCCAGAGAGAACATGAGGTCGAATACCTGCTCATGCACTTCGTCGGGGGTACAATTTTTCTTGTCGACCTTGTTAACAACAACGATTGGTTTCAGCCCCAGCTGGAGCGCCTTTTGCAACACAAACCGCGTTTGCGGCATGGGTCCCTCAAAAGCATCAACCAACAGTAAACAACCGTCAGCCATATTAAGCACGCGTTCTACCTCGCCCCCAAAGTCGCTGTGGCCTGGGGTGTCAATGACGTTGATTTTGTAATCCTTATACCGCACAGATACATTCTTTGCCAGGATGGTAATGCCCCGTTCCCGCTCCAAATCATTGCTGTCCATGATGAGTTCGCCCGGATTTTCATGCTCTTTGAATAAGTGTCCGGCGTGCAAAAGTTTATCCACCAGGGTGGTCTTGCCGTGGTCTACGTGTGCGATAATTGCGATGTTCCTGATCTTACTAACCTCCATAAATGCTTAAAATCCCCTCTTTTTATTCGAAATAGGGTGCAAAGATAATTGAAATATGGCGAGTTACCGTGTCCCGACTCCAATCTGGAGCACGAATTTGAGGTCACGGATCGAACGATGGGAATTCTTCCAGAAATTCAGTTGTCCCTCCGGATTTTGGCGCCTCACAGCAATAGTGAACCATGCCGTTGGTCACCGCCAGGTATTTGGCCCCCACGGTCATGTTGTATATTGCCACCTGGTTAAAAGCCCGCTGATTGAGCTTGATGGAAGACGACTTGCACTCGACCAGCATCCACGGCTTTCCATCCCGACCATAAACCAGGATGTCAGAGCGCTTCTGAAGAGTATTGTATGTGAGGCTTCCTTCAATCCGGAACAGGGATTTGGGGTATTCGTGATGCTGAATAAGGAAATTGATGAAATGCTGCCGCACCCACTCTTCGGGGGTCAAAACAACAAATTTTTTGCGCACTCCGTCAAAAATCAAGACCTTTCCATCACTCTTCTTAATTTTGAAGTCATAACGCGGAAGATTGAGGGGTGTCATTAACGAAATTACTGCAAATGAAGACGAAAGAACAAATTGTAGAGAACTGGCTCCCCCGATACACCGGGCTCCCCCTGGATGCGTTTGGCGAGTACATCCTGCTGACCAACTTCGACAACTATGTATCCAAGTTTGCTGAATGGCATAACACGGAAGTACATGGCAAGGACAAAGCCATGCGCAGTGCCACCGCCGGTGGGATCACCATTATTAACTTCGGCATGGGCAGCCCCAACGCGGCGACGATCGTGGATTGCCTCTCCGCCGTGAGCCCCAAAGCCTGTCTGTTCCTTGGCAAGTGCGGCGGCCTCAAGAAGAAAAACGACCTGGGGGATTTTATTCTACCCATTGCCGCTATTCGCGGGGAAGGAACTTCCAATGACTATTTCCCTCCCGAGGTGCCTGCCCTTCCGGCCTTTGCACTTCGAAAAGCTATTTCAACAACCATTCGTGATCACAACCAGGATTACTGGACTGGGACCGTATACACCACCAATCGCAGGGTTTGGGAATGGGACGAGGTCTTTAAGGAATATCTGGTCAAAATCCGCGCGATGGCTATTGACATGGAAACGGCCACCATTTTCTCCACTGCATTTTATAACGAAATACCAGCGGGTGCCCTGCTCCTGGTTTCTGACCAACCGATGGTTCCTGATGGAGTGAAAACAGAAGTGAGCGATAAGGTCGTGACGTCCAGCTTTGTAGACCTCCACCTCAAGATTGGAATTGATTCGCTGCAGCAGCTGAAAAACAACGGCATGACCGTAAAGCACCTGCTCTATTGACTTCCATCCAAATGCAGCGGGGCGGACATCTTTACCCCGCGCAGGAGGACCATCCCAAGGATGAAAAACGTTGCCAAGGCTATTGTGGAATTACGCATGCTCCCCGTGAGCTGCTCTATAAGGCCGTATGAAAACGTTCCAAAAACCACGGAAAGGGTGAACGTCACATCGTAGAAACTGAAATAGGAAGCGTGGTCAATGGAGTTGGATGGTATCAATTTGGCATAGGTAGCGCGGGACAGTGATTGAATGCCGCCCATCACCAGTCCGACCAGGAAAGCAATTCCATAGAATTCGTTCGGAGTGGTCACAAAGTAGGCCAGAAAACAAATTACAATCCAGACGCCGGTCATAATCATAAGGGTTTCCACATTGCCTGCCCGGGAAGACAGCCGCGCGAAGAGGTAAGCCCCGGCGGAAGCGACAAGCTGAATGATGAGAACGGTCAGGATCAGCTTGCTGTCTTCCAGTTCAAGTTCCTTGGCACCAAAGCTCGCCGCAAGGTACATCACGGTTTGCACTCCCATGTTATAGAAAAAGTACGCCACCAAGTAGCGCTTCAGCGAAGGATGGTATACCAGGCTTCTGACCACCTTTCTCAACTCCCGGTATCCGTTAAACACCAGCCGCTTACCCGACGCGTTCCTCTCCCGTTCGGGTAAACCATAAAATGTAACCTGAGAGAATCCGATCCACCAGAGACCCACCAGGACGAAGGAAAACCGTGTAGCATCCCCTTCACTGGAAAACCCAAAGTCCGACCAAAATGAAATCATTGCCAGGTTGATTACCAATAAAATGACGCCACCATAGTAGCCCATGGAATACCCGTGTGCACTTACCGCATCCACGCGGTCGCGCGTCGTAATTTCCGGAAGGAATGCATCGTAGAACACCATGCTTCCTGCATACCCAATGCTTGCCAGCATGCTGCAAGCAATCCCCCATTCAATGTTCTCCCCGCGAAAGAAATACAACCCCATACAGGATAGGCTCCCGAGGTACACGAAGAATTTCATAAAGGACTTCTTGGCTCCGGAATAATCTGCTATTCCAGAAAGCAGCGGCAGCAACGGCGCAATCAGTAGAAACGAAAGGGACAGCGAGAAGGAATAGAGCACTGAATTCACCATGGAGAAGCCCAGGAAGTCCACCCGATCACTTCCATCTGTCTGCGTGGTCACCGCCTGGTAATACACTGGAAAAATTGCAGACGTAATCACGAGCGAATACACCGAATTGGCCCAGTCGAACATGCACCAGGCGCGAATGACTTTGGTGTTGGAATTACCAGCAGCGTGGAGCATCCCCTAATATAAAAAAAGCCCCTTCATCAGGGGCTTTCTATTATCAGGCTCGGACCTAAAATATTTCTTTCTTCTGCAAGGTCGTATAGAGGATTTTGCGGGCATTCGCCTTTCGCAACTCTGATTCGACATCGGCAATGATTCCACGCTTGGACTCATTGTCTACTTTCAGTGCCACCGTCATCTGGTCTTGCTCATTTTCAGGAAGGAGATCGCGCTGGCGGCTCACCCAAAGGATAATATCCTTTGGCTCAATGAATACATCGTCAGCCTGAATCTTTGGTTCCTTGCCAAATTGCTCAATCTTCCGGGGCTCACCAATGTATAGGTTCGTCACCAGGGACTTGCGCAACAACTTCCTCATTTGAGTTGCCTCCGGAATACGCTGCTGAACATCAATGGCAGTTTCCCGAAGCTGTGTTGTCACCATGAAGAAGAAAAGTAACATAAAGACGACATCCGGCATTGACGACGTTGGGATCGTCTGCTTTACTTCGGTCTTTTTCTTAAATTTTGACATAAGCTCGTTCTCTTTTTTTAGTTACCAACCTTCGTTGGTTCTGCAATAGACAACATCATCGGTATTTCCACACTTCCATCCGGCAGCCTTCCACGGCCCTTTTCGTAAAGCTCTTGGTTCTCAGGGCTTGACAGGTCCGAAGAAAGATCCCTCCAACGCGCATTCGTTACTCCGGCGCGTTCCGCATAAATGTCATAATAGGCGCCTTGAATGATATCAAGGATCTCAATAAAACGCTTGTGGGTAGTGCCCCTGTCCGTCTTGTAGGAAACAATCGCCTTTTGCGGATTATCCGAAGAAGCAGGATCTACACCATTGTTCAATATGAAAACCTTGATCATTTCCTTCAGGCCGGAGATATCCGACATAGGTTCCCCTTCCACCAGGAGGGCATCCGAAGAGTTGACCTGAATCTTGAACATGTTCCGCTCCTGAATCTTTACATCCTCCGGGGGGTTTGCCTCCGGGGGAGGAGGAAGCTGAATGCTCAGTCCGCGATCGTTGGCAATCGTTGTCGTTACCAGAAAGAACGTCAGCAGCAGAAAGGCAATATCTGCCATCGAAGCATTCGGTATGTCAGGCGTTATCCTTGCCATTATCTAATTGCTTTATGGAAGAAAGAATACACCAACCCTATCAGGGCAGAAAAGAATACAACATAAAGCATGATCAATCCGGCGCCAATCATTTTTGAACTTGCCTGCGTGGTTCCAATCGCTGCTGTTTTCAGAGTCACTTCATCCCCTGAAATCGCAAAGGATATCAAAAAGATGACGATCAACAAACCAAAAGCAGCGCCCGACTTCACCAGTTCCTTGGGTGCCTTCAGTGCGTTCATCAGCGGTAATACGATGACCGCCATCGCCGCCACAAAAAGAAGGAAATACATGAAATACAATCCCCCTGTGATCAGCCCACAACCAAGCTCACTAATCCCTTTCTCGAAGCAAATCGTCTCCATTATTTCGTCATTTTGTGTTTCACCAAGAGATCTACCAATGTGATGGACGAATCCTCCATGGCATTAACAAGGCTATCAATTTTAGAAACCAGGTAGTTATAAAGGATCTGGAGAATCATACCTGTGATCAAACCACCTACGGTTGTGATCAAGGCAATTTTCATACCGCCTGCAACGACCTGAGGAGAAATATCACCAGCAGCTTCGATGGCATCAAAAGCGGCCACCATACCTACCACCGTTCCGAAGAACCCAAGCATGGGTCCGAGTGAAATAAACAACGAAATCCAAATGAGGCCTGTCTCCAGCTTGCCCATTTCAACGCCGCCGTACGAAACCACTGATTTCTCGACCATGTCCACTCCTTCCGATGCGCGCATCAGTCCTTGTGTAAAGATGGAGGCTACCGGGCCCTTTGTATTTTTTGTAACATTTTTGGCTGCTTCAACGCCGCCTTTCGACAGCGCCTCTTCTACCTGTAGGAGCAATTTCTTCGTATTTGTCGTTGCCAGGTTGAGAACGATGATACGCTCGATGGAAATCGCAAGGCCCAAAATCAAGCAAATCAGAATGGGCCACATAAATGGAGCACCGCCTTCAATGAACTTGGATTTCAACATTTGGTGAAACCCTACATCTCCCGCAGCGGCATCATCTCCGCTTGCTGCAGCTTCGGCAGCTGACTGATCAGCAGGAAGCTTGCTGGGGGTTGTATCCTGAGCGAACGAGGCAAACGCCCCGAGCATTAGCGTGCAAACGAAAGCGAGAATCGAGACTGATTTTTTCATGGTTTGAGGTTTATTCTTTTCTTGAATCGGCCAAAATTAAAGTTTTTGTTCGTTTCCAAACAACTAAACATACTTTTTTAAGTAAAAAACCTGCTTTTGAATTAACACCCATTTGGATTAACCCTCTCAGCGGTAAAAAGTCACTTTTAACGGACAATTTCCGATCCGCACAAATCACCACTGGACTCACCTTCGCACGTTCATGACGAGATTTTTGGTCGCCGACCTGTCAACGGCGTCTTTCCTACTGGCGGAGAGGGCGGGATTCGAACCCGCGATACCCTTTCGAGCATACACACTTTCCAGGCGTGCTCCTTCAACCACTCGGACACCTCTCCCTATTTGAAGGCCACAAAGAAATGGAGAAAATTCCCAGTTACCAACTCCCGGTGACTATACCTGATTGGTAACCTCTCCTGCCAACGGCTCCTGAATAAGCGCTTTCGCCTTCTCCACCCCGTATTCGCCCAGCAAGAGCATCAATTTGGTGATCGCCGCTTCCATCGTCATGTCCCCGCCGCTAATTACCCCAATCTCTTTCAATCCGAGGCTGGTTTCATATTTTCCCTGCACCACCATGCCGCCCGGGCATTGTGACACATTAAGTATCAGCAACCCTCCCTCAATGGCCTCTTTTAGAATCCGCAGGAACCAGGGCGCAGAAGGCGCATTCCCTGCCCCAAAGGTTTCAACGATTAGTGCCTTGCTGTGAGGGTTACGGACCACCGGCAACACAAATTCCTCCCGGAGGCCTGGAAATAGCTTGAGAATGGATACGCAGGAATCAAACGTACTCAGGACACGGATCGGGCCGGTGCCTGGCGCCTGAATGGCCGTATCATTATAGTCTATAACCACCCCCGCCTTGGCCAGCGGAGGATAATTGTCAGACCGAAAGGCATCAAAGTGCATGCTTTCAACTTTCCTCGCGCGCGATCCGCGGATCAACTCGTAATCAAAATAGATGCAGACTTCAGGTACCCGCGCCCGGCCGTTTAAGGAACTGCTTGCAATCTCCAGGGCGGTAATCAGGTTTTCACGCGCATCCGACCGCGATTCGCTGATGGGGAGCTGCGCACCGGTGAAAACAACCGGTTTGGAAAGATTTTGCAGCATGAAACTCAGAGCCGATGCTGTAAAGGCCATCGTATCTGTACCATGGAGCACCACAAAACCGTCCTGGGAATCATAGTGCTGCTGAATGATTTCCCCTATCTGTTGCCAATGCGACGGTTGAATGTCTGAAGAGTCGATTGGATTCTCGAACGAGACAACGGTAATGTGGAGGAACAAATTCCGCAAGGTGGGCAGGTGCTCCACGATGAGGGAAAAATCAAACGGCAGAAGGACCCCCTGGCTGTCCCGAACCATACCAAAGGTACCGCCGGTGTAGATAATCATTACGCGCGCCTTGGGTTTGGCAGGCAATGCTGTATTTATCGTCAGGGTCTTGTAGGTCATTGGTTCAGAAAACTACACGTTAGGATTTGGTTCTGGCCCCAAGGTGGACAGATTTTTGCAAAACAGGTTGGATGCATTGCGGGTGGTGGCTTCCTGAAGGTCTTCCACTCGGAGCCCCATCAGGGCGGCAACCCTGGCGGCAATCAATTCCAGATACGAGGGCTCGTTGCGTTTTCCGCGATGAGGTACCGGCGCCAGGTACGGGCTGTCCGTTTCCAACACCAATTTGTCAAGCGGCAAGGAAGGCAGCACCGCGTCCAACCCTCCGTTCTTGAATGTCGCCACACCTCCGATACCCAGGTAAAAGCCCATGCCCATGATCGTTTTTGCCTGCTCTATCGAACCAGAAAAGCAATGAAATATTCCCGACAGGTTGGCGTCAGACAAGGGTTTCAGTATTTCGATGGTCTCGTCCATCGATTCGCGGCAATGGATAATCAACGGAATGCGGTATTGCTTTGCCCACGACGCCTGGATCCGGAGGGCTTCCTGTTGTTCTGCCCAGAATGTTTTGTCCCAGTACAAGTCGGTGCCTGTCTCACCGATTGCTGAAAAGCGGCGCTTTTGAAGCCACCCCTCGACCGTATACAATTCCTTTTCAAAATCCGCTTTCACCGAGCATGGATGCAGTCCCATCATCGGAAAGCACTGGTTGGGATATTTGCGCTCCGTGTCCAACATGTCATCAATGGACCGGTGGTCGATGTTGGGCATATAGATCTTTTCAATGCCCGCCCCGGAAGCACGCCGCAACACCTCCTCACGGTCCCGGTCAAACTCCTCCACAAAGACGTGTGCGTGGGTATCCGTCCAGCTTTTCATACCATGAGGTATTTGAGGAAAACAAGGGCGCCAACAGCTGCGGCACAGAGTGCGGCCATCAGAACACCGCCGGCAGCGATGTCCTTTATCCGTCCCGCCAGGTGTCGCTTACCGGGCTCCAGCAGATCTACCAGGCCTTCCACCGACGTGTTGAATAGTTCGGCAGCCCATACAAGTCCTACGGCTAAGATCACCTGACACCATTCGGTTGCAGAGATTGTAAAAAAGAATCCTGCCGCCACTGCGAGCAGGGTGGCTGCACTGTGAATGCGTACATTACGTTGTGAGATAAATGCAGCACGGATTCCATTAACTGCAAAAGTGAAACTCATCAGAAACCGCTTCATATCAGTACATTTCTTACTTCCGAAGTGAGGAGTGAATGATTTGCATCATACACTGCTAATCCGGTATAGCCGACGGCCTTTTCGACGGCAGTATCCAGCACAAATTGGTCTTGTTCAACAGAAAATGCAAACCCGGCATCCATCAGGTGCTTTGCCAAATACAACTGCTCGGGTTGTTGAGGTGTTGGCACAAAAATAGCCCGCTTCTTCAGTGCGATGAGATCCATCACGGTGCTGTACCCGCTTCGGGCTACAATCCACGTGGAAGCATTGATCGCTTCCTCCATCCCGACGGCCGAAAGATGGCTGACCACCTCCACCAAGCCTTCCACCCGGTTAAAAGTCTGGTGCGGCACTCCGCATACTAAAAGGGTCTTCATCCGCGACCTTACCGCTTGCTCCAAAGCCCTTGCAACAAACATACTCCGTTGCGGTTCGGGACCCGACACGATAATCATGACATCGTACTTTGTTGGCGACGGTATGGCTGCACCAAACCTGGAGAGCCATCCAATGTACTTGAACGGAACAACCTGGTCGGGAATAAAGGGGACCGTCAACCCGCTTCCTTGCTGATCGGGAACCCAAACTTCCGCGAATTTGCGGATGAACGAATGGAGGATAGCATTCACCAAGAAAGCGAGGAAATTCCAGGGCCCGGGTAACCGCACGCTGATCTGGTGCGTTATAAAAATTGATTTGGCACTGCGTGAATAGCAGCCATACCGGTTATCCGAAACGACCAGCGAAATATTTTGCTGGAGCACCAGGGCTTCCACTGCCCGGTGTTCTCGCCGCACCACGTTCATGAACTTCGGCAATTGCAATACCATCGCCGCCATCATCGAGGTTCGCCGCGGATAGACGGGATCGTAAGCCGGCAATTCCGTGTATGAAAGGGTTTTGAATTCTTCCTGAAGGAGAACACCCGCAGGCCCGGAGCAAGCGAGGAGTACCTCCGCACCCTGGCGTTGGAATTCGCGGATTACCGGGATGGACCGTGTGGCATGACCAAGGCCCCAATCCAACGGGCAAATCAGGACGCGTTTCAAGGCAACCGTTTAAGAGCATATCCCATTTCACAAACCCGGTCGAGGTAACGTGGGAGTACGAATGACAAATTCTTTTCCGCCTTGAGACTGTCGTGGAATACTACAATGGAGCCAGGCCGGGTTGCACCCAAAGCACCCAAGAGGCATTTTTCCGGCGACAGGTTCTTCGCATAGTCGTTTGTCAGAACGTCCCACATGATGATCTTATACTCTTTAAAGGCAGCGATCTGACGGCGGGTGATTCGGCCGTAGGGAGGTCTGAACAGTGTTCTGCCTTCGGCCTGTGGTGCCCCGGCCCGGTCCAATTCCTCGTCGCAAAGTGCTGCATTGGCCAAATAGTCTTCCGAATCCATTTTCCATCCGCTCACATGATGATAGGTGTGGTTGCCGAAAGCATGTCCCCTCTGCAAAATCTTCTTGAAGACCGCAGGGTTCTTCCGGATATTGTCGCCGATTAGGAAAAAGGTAGCTGGCGCTTTCACCCGGTCTAGCTGGTCAAGTACGAATTCGGTAGGTCCGGGCACCGGCCCATCATCAAAGGTTAAATAGATTTCGTTGGCCGTTGTCGGAACGCGCCAGGAAAGCTCCGGATAAAGCAGAGGAAAGAAAAAGGGTGGACGAAAGAAATAGCCGGGCGTCAACGGAATCGGTTTTCAATTCAAAAATAGGAAGGCCCGGGGACTTTAGCGCACCCGACAACTGAGCATCGTAATATCGTCCCGATATCCGTTTCGACCCTTGAAACCGTCCAATTCAACGATGATGTCCTGGTGAATTTCCCGAAGGTCTTTGCTGTGGTTTTTTTCAAAATATTCAACCAGCGATTCCTGCCCATACTCGTCTCCTTTCTCATTCAGTGTTTCAGTAAGCCCGTCGGTGTAGCAAAACAGCAGAAAATCGTCGAGGTCGGTAATAAAGCCCTCCTTCAGAAACGGCAGCGGATGCATAGCCCCCAGGACGGTACTTCCTTCCTCCAACATCCGTATTCCATGTTTCTTATTCCATAACAACGGCGGGTTATGCCCTGAGTTAACATACACCAGGGTCTTCAGATTAACGTCGTAAATGGCACCAAAGAAGGTGATGAACTTTTCTCCTTTCGCATTTTCCAATACCTGGTAATTCAGTGCCTCCACAATTTCCGTAAGGTTCGGCATGTGACGAAGCAGCGTGCGAAGCGAAGCCTGAAAGTTTGACATCATTAGCGCTGCAGGGATTCCTTTTCCACTAACGTCTGCCACGCAAATCAGAAATTGATTCTTGTTGATGGGGATGTAATCATAATAGTCCCCTCCCACGAGGTCGTGGGGGAGATAACTGGCTTCCAGTTGGAGCCGTTCCGTGTTGGGGAGTTTCTCAGGAAAAAGAAACTGCTGGACGTCGCCCGCAATCTCCAGTTCTTTCCGGAAGGCCTCCTGCTCCAACTGCTTTCGCGCCAATTTCTTATTCTCAATCGCAACGATAATGATGTTGCTCAGGGCTTGAATGAACTTAATCCCTTCCAGACCATTGGCGCCATTTGACCGCAATTCCACCCCCCCGATAAAAACGACGGCCAGTGTTTCCTCTTTGTGGGCCACCGGAATCACCATGTCAAAATCATGGAAGTCACATTCATCTGAAAATTCGGTCATCCGATGAACCTGTTTGATCATGTGGAAGCGATCATCCAGCGGCAGTTTGCCAAAATCCTTTTTCGTCCCATAGTTCGCCTTGCAGTTCCATGCATTATCAAAGACGTAAAGGGCGAGTTTGTTGATACTCAGGTTTGACCGGAGCGTGAAGTGAAATATTTTGTACAAGGAATCTTCAGGCACATTGCTGTTAATAGCCTGCGTAATTTCCAACAGCGCATTGAGTTCCAGCTCTTTGCGATCCAACGCTCTTTTGATTTCCTGGTGCGGCATAGGCTTCTCCAACGGTAAAAGTAGGCGAAAATTATTCGGAAGCTCCCTAGCCGTTACAGTTTTCTCCCCTTCCAGGAAGGGACAGCGAAGAATGAACTTACCCCAGTGATGACGATGTACACGGGATAAAGAATTTGAAGTGCGATGAATCCAATCCAATCAGGACGCTCCCGGAGGAAGGTGGAGGCCCGGTAAATCAGGGCGCCCTCGAGGAGAATTTTCGCAACAACGAAAAGATGGCCCCAGTCGGGCCGAGACAATGCGATGAGGAGAAAACAAAACTGTGCGGCGGCAACGACGATGGCCACCCCCTTTGTTGTCGCGTCGGAATTGAATCTCCATTTACCTGCCCACCGTATCCGCTGCCTGAAAAACGCGAACAGGTCATGCTGGGTAACAGTCTCTACGACGGCGTCAGGAGCGTTCATAAATACCAGCCCATCAGGGAACTGACGCGCCATCTTTCGCATGAGAAACTCATCATCCCCGGAAGCAATGTGCAGATTATCGTCATACCCCCCCACGGCCAGAAAATGTTCCTTGCGAAATGCCAAGTTTGCGCCCGTGCTGAGGATGGGGTGATTCCATCCAACCGCAGCAGCTGTTGAGCCCATCAGTCCCGCCAACTCGATCATCTGCAGTTTCCCAAAAAAGGAATGCGTATACCTGAACTTAATCAATCCGATCAAAAGAGATGCTCTGTCATGAAAGCAACCATGAATTTCCATCAGCCACCGTACCGGGACCCGGCAATCCGCATCGGTCGTAGCCACGATCGGAAACCGGGCCCTTCCAATGCCTGCTTTCAGAGACAGCTTCTTTCCTTCCGCGCCGTCCGGGAGGCTCCACACGTGCATGTGGCTTTGCCCTTGGGTGAGCGACAATGCCAATTCGAGTGAATGGTCTTCCGAGTGGTCATTGATGAGGAGCACCTCCCACAACCCGGTTGGATAATCCAGCGCAAGTAAGGACGAAATCAGGTTCGCCAGGTTTTCCTCTTCGTTCCTGAATGGGACGATGATGGATATTCCTGATACCGTGCCGCCCGGTAGGTTGGGTCTCTTCCTCACCCGGTCCCAACCAGTGAGCGCGACAACCAGCAGGCCACAGTAAAAACTTAATATCACTACGAAAACGACGGTCATTGAAAAGTTGTCAGTAATTTTAGGTGTGAGCAAAGTTGAAAAAAAAGTTGGCACGACTCCTAAAGCCGCGAAAAAGCCGGCGGCGCCAGCCGAGCGCATCATCCTGGGCCTTGATCCCGGCACCAATGTGATGGGTTACGGGATTATTCTTGTCCGGGGCGAAACCATCAAGCTATTGCAGTTTGGCGTTATTCAGCTGTCCAAATACGAATCGCACGAACTGCGGCTGAAAAAGATATTTGACCGGGTTATCACGCTGCTCGAGGAGTTTCATCCGGATGAGGTGGCGCTGGAAGCTCCATTTTTCGGAAAAAATGTTCAATCCATGCTAAAACTGGGCCGGGCGCAGGGAGTTGCCATGGCGGCGGCCTTGCATCGGGAAATTCCAATCGTAGAGTACGCGCCAAAAAAAGTAAAGCAATCCGTTACCGGGAATGGGAATGCGTCCAAGGAGCAGGTAGCCCGCATGCTGATGCAGCTCTTCGACCTCCACGAGTTGCCCAAACTGCTGGACGCAAGCGATGCCCTGGCCGTTGCCGTTTGTCACCATTTTCAAAAAGGGACTCCAAAGGGAAAGTCGGGGTCCTGGGAAAGTTTTCTTAAAGAGAATCCAGAGAAACTAAAGAATAGTTAATCGATCCTGACTGAACGATGTATACTTGTCGCAGACCAGTGGAATTTCCGTCAGGGAAAAACAGTTCGAAATCATGAGTCATTTTGCACAAGCGAGACGATACCGGAAAACACTTGCCTTCGTGAAGGCAACGATTGCACCCCCAGCCCGAATCATAGACATCGGCACCCCCAATGCCTTCTCCGAAATTCTGAGTCAAGAAGGGTATCATGTAACCAACACATCGGGAGAAGACCTTGACGAGTCAACGGCCTCCATTAGCCAATGCTCAGGCAACTGCACAACGGCATTTGAGATATTTGAACATCTGCTAAATCCGCTGGGCGTTCTCCGCGCAATCCCTACGGACCGGCTTATCGCCAGCGTACCTCTTTCGCTTTGGTTTGCAAAAGCGTATCGGAACAGGAAAGACCAGTGGGATCAGCATTATCATGAGTTCGAGGCGTGGCAGTTTGACTGGCTTCTGGAGAAGGGAGGCTGGGAAATTGTTCGAAGTGAAAAATGGATTAGCCCTGTACTGGTACCCGGCATCCGGCCTCTCCTGCGATTGCTTACTCCCAGGTACTACATCGTTGAAGCCTGCAGGAAGAAATGACCCGCATCCTGATTCTGGCCTTTAGTGACTTACGGCATGACGCGCGCATTGCCAGGCAGATTGATTTCCTCAAGGATAGCGGAACAATTACGGTGGCCTGTTTCGATGCGCCTCCGGATTGGAGTCATGAAATTATCCGAATAAAAAGAATCAGGCCTGGCATCCTGCTGAAAGCGGTCACATCGATCATGCTGCTCCTGCGGCTGTTTCCAATAGCCTATAGGTTGTTGTATGATTTCCCGGCGTTGCGCGCAAGCCTTGCCTCCCGCTCTTTTGACCTGATTGTGGCCAATGACATAGAGTCGCTTCCTCTCGCCGTGCGGATCCGAAAAAAGGAAAAGATACTTTTTGATGCCCACGAATATGCTCCGCGTCACTTCGAGGACAAATGGGTGTGGCGGGTTTTCTTTCAGGATTTCAACGTGCACTTATGCCGCAAATACCTCTCTCAAGCTGATGCCATGACCACAGTAGGCGAAGGTCTCGCCGTGGAATACAAGAAACAATTTGGGGTCAACCCGATAGTTATTACAAACGCAGCCTACTATACGGATTTGAAACCCGGCCTGGTCACGCCAGGTCATATCAAACTCATTCACCACGGCGCAGCCAACCCATCGCGGCAGCTCGAACTGATGATCCGGATGATGGACTATCTGGATGACCGGTTCACGCTCGACATGATGCTGCTTACCCCGGCCATTGCGAACAAGAAAACGAGGGCCTACCTGGGGTCGCTCAAATCGCTGATCGCGACTAACCCCCGGGTCCGGATCATTGATCCCGTTCCCACCGACCGTGTCATTGAAGTGATTCACGGGTATGACATCGGTGTCTTCCTGCTCCCTCCTGTCAATTTCAATTATGCCAACACCCTTCCCAACAAGTTCTTTGATTTCGTACAGGCGAGACTCGCCGTGGCTATCGGTCCCACCCCTGAAATGAAACAACTCGTGGACACACATGACCTGGGTGTAGTTGCCGAAACGTTTACCCCCGAGGCATTGGCAGACAAGATCGGTCGCCTGACGGAGGTGGAGATCAACCGGCACAAGCTGAAGGCTGACCAGGCGGCCCGGGTACTTTCGGCAGAGACAAACAGGAAACGCCTCCATGAAGTGGTGAGCAAACTCCTTCCCAACTAGTTCTTCCATTCTGAC
Organism: Cytophagales bacterium; assembly: GCA_034440075.1. Lineage (GTDB taxonomy): Bacteria > Bacteroidota > Bacteroidia > Cytophagales > Cyclobacteriaceae > ELB16-189. The sequence goes on along the minus strand of JAWXBL010000012.1, from coordinate 118,650 downwards.
CCAACACCTTATTGCAACACTTCATCCGACACGCACGCAAGGTCTTTCTCAACAAATAAGTATCTTTCTCGCATGGGACTTGTAATCCGGCAAAGCCTTGCTACCAGTGTGATCTCTTATGTAGGAGTGATCATCGGCTATGTGAACTTGCTGTACCTGTATCCGCGTTTCCTTTCTCCCGATCAGGTGGGATTGCTGCGCACCATCCAGGACGCTGCCATTCTCTTTACCCCCTTTGCCCAGTTCGGTATTTCCCAGAGCATCATCCGGTATTTTCCGGTATTTTCAAAAGACAAAAATCAATCGGGCTCCTTCATTTCCCTCATGCTGCTGCTGACCCTTGCCGGCTTTGCGGTTTTTTTTCTGGCGTTTGCCATTTTCAGGGAGGCCATCACCTCCTATTTTGAATCGAACGCAAAGGAATTTGTGTCCTATGCGACGTTGACTCTTTGGCTTACGCTCATCCTCTTGCTCACCTCCGTGCTGGAGGCCTATTCGCGGTCGCTGCTCCGCACGGTGATCCCTAACGTCCTGCGGGAAGTGGTCATACGGCTGCTCTTTGCCCTGATGATCCTGGCGTATTTCCTCGGGTACCTGAATTTTGACCAGTTCATCCTCAGCACAGTTGGGTCGTACCTGGTCTGCCTCGCGCTGCTTGTCCTTTATCTGTGGCGTACGGGCGATTTCCGTCCACGCTTGAATTTCGGTTCCCTGAAATCAGAGACTACCAGTGCCATGGTTCGATTCAGTCTTTTTGGTTTTGCCGGAACGGCAGCGATGATTGTGATCGGCAAGATGGATAGTCTGATGGTTTCGGGGCTGATGGGCCTCGCGGCGAATGCGGTGTACACCACTGCTTTTTACGTCGCCACCGTGATTGAAATACCCAAGCGAGCGCTTTCGCAGATTACCATGCCGCTAATTTCCAGGGCATTTGAGAAAAATGACTTTGCGGAAATACGGACATTGTATAGAAAAACTGCCATCACCCAGTTTATCATTGGAAGCCTGCTGCTGCTCGGCGTTTGGGCGAACTTAAATAACCTCTTCGATCTCATGCCCCGCAGTGAAATCTATTCGGCAGGGAGATGGGTGGTAATAATTATCGGAATCGGAAAACTGACCGACATGTTGTTTGGACCAAGCAGTGAGATTATCATCCTGTCCAAATATTACACCTTCAACATCCTGCTGATTGTCCTGCTCGCCGTTATGACCGTGGTACTAAACAACACCCTGATCCCGGTATACGGGATAGAGGGCGCTGCCTATGGCGCTGCAATCTCCCTGGGCTTGTTCAACGTCATCAAGTTCATCTTTATCTGGGTGAAGCTGGGTATTCAGCCGTTCTCCTCGTCATTCATTAAGGTCATTCTTATCGGTGGAGTGGCCTGGTTTGTTCATTGGCTGATTCCGCCCCTGGAATGGACGATCGTCGATATAATAGTTCGCTCTGCGGCTATAGCGCTGGCTTACGGCAGTTTGATTCTTTGGACCAACGTGTTACCGGAAGCGAATGAGCTCGTCCGAAAAGCACTTATCCTACTACGGTTGCGCTGAAAAAAATCGCGGTGTTGAGCGACCGGGACAAAAGATTGTTACATCTTAACAATTTCCACCCGCCTATTCTTTGCCCTTCCTTCGTCTGACGTATTATCAGAAACGGGTTTGTCCTGACCCCAACCCTTCGAAGACAGGCGGGCTGCATTAATTCCATTTCGGACTATTTCATTCATCACCGACCGGGCACGACTTTCAGATAACGTTTTATTGGTAGCCGGAGTCCCAACATTATCCGTGTGCCCCTCAATGCTCACTTTCAATTCCGGATTCGCAGCCAGCATGCCAACCAACTGATCAATGACTGCTTTGGTTTCAGGTTTAATGTCAGCCTTTCCAAAATCAAAATTAATATAGAGTGCAAGGTGGCCATCGGTGTTGAGTGCAGTCAGTATATCATCAGAAGTAATCTCCTGCTTCATAGCTTCTATCTCAACAATCGTAAGCGTATAGTTATAGGCATCGTTGGGACCTTTCTCCACTTTTACCCATGCTTCACTTTTGCCTTTAGTAATCTTGAAAACAGCAACCCCTTCATCCCCAGCCTTCAGGAATACGGTTGTGCCTCCAATTTTCTTCGCCGCATTCTCATAGTTTCTTAGGATTTGGAGTACACTGGGCATTTGACTACCCGACTCGGTATCGAACCCGTAGTTTATGAAAGTCTTGGTGCCTTCTTTCGTCACCATCTTCGATTGGTTGGCGGCCAGGTTAAATTCCGCCTCATCGAAATTGCTGGAGTATTCCGCAATCACATAATTCGGCATCCGATTCGGAAACATGGGGTGTTCCTTGCTTCCTTCAGCATCCTGGGAACTGGCTGCAATGCTCACAGCCAGGAGCATGACAAGGGAAATTGACCGGGTTAACATAGTTGTGGGATTGATGGAGCGGATCGAAAATTGGCGAATTCAGAAACAGGCATAGCAATATAGCTAATTCTTTAATGAACCAATCGGTCTCCTTTCAGGATTCCTTCGGGACGGGGTGGCTTAATCCAATAGCCTCCTGAACTCCCCCAGCGCCGTTGCATTCCCGATGACCGTGACCAGGTCACCCAACAAGAGATGCGTATCGCCGTGGGGAATGAATATTTCGTTATCCCTTCGCAGCACAACGAGGGACCCTGACTCCGGGAAGGGAATATCTTTAACAAGTACGCGGTCTATCGTAATGTTTCTCACAGGGATTTCTTCGACACTGTACGATCCAAAGCTTTCTGTGAGGGCCTGGCCCATCCCGGGGCGCAGGATTTCGTTCTCCATAGTGCTGGCGATTATTTCGTCAACATGGACCACCTTGACCTCTGTTAATTTATCGTATTCATCGAGCAACTCGGGCCTGGTGGTGACGGTAATCACTTTGCTGTGACCAAGTTTTGTCCGGAGGATCTGGGATATGCGCAGGTTCTTCTTGTCAGACGGAGTGAGGACCACGACGGTATCCACCGGTCGGATTTTCAAGGATTCATAGACCTCCTCCTTGATGTCATTGGCCAGAATACATTCCAGGCCAAGCGATTTCACCACCTCATATCGTTCATCCTGTGCCTCGATAATCAACGAGGTAATTCCGTGCATGTCCAGCCGTTTGGCAAGTTTCACACCAGCCTCGCCTCCGCCAACGATATATACGCTATAGTAGTGATCCGCCTGGGCACTCAGATACTTGTAGAGCATGGGTGACACAATGCAGGTAACGATCGCAGTCACGACCACACCGGCGTTGATGGCAGGCGTTATGATTCCAAGATCCATTCCGATTTGTCCGGTAGCGATGGTCAGGCCAAGCCGGGAAGTAAGCAGAATCCCCGATGACAGCGCTCGCTTCCAACCAAAGAGTCTCGCCAGTATGAAGGCCGGCACGACCTGTGTCACATAAAACGCGGCCGTCAGTGAAAGGATAAAATAAAAACTGGTTGAGATATCTTTGAGGGAATTCATGTCGAGTTTCACGCCGACCATGATGAAGAAAATGGGGATAAAAAATCCATAGCTCATTCCATCCAGCTTAAAAATCAGGGCAGAGCGTTCCTTGGCGAGAAAGATGGAAAGCAAGGTGCCGGCGAAAAAGGCCCCCAGCACAGGCTCTGTATTGATGGCTGTAGCGATGCTAACAAACAGCAAAAGCACCGCAATGGAACCACGGATCCGGATTTGAGAGGCGGCATGTTCCAGTTTATAGAGCAATTCCTGGAACACCCTGATTCGGACCAGAAGCGTTCCGATTTTGTACGTGACAAAGAAGACAACGAAAATGATCAGAAACAGAAGCAGTTCAAATTCAAACCCTTCCTTCTGGAATATCCCCGAATAGATGGCGATGAGGATGATCGTCATGATGGTGGCAATGGCGCCTTCCAGCAAGATGATCTGCCCGAATCTTCTTTCGATCTCCCCATCGTGCTTAATAATCGGCACGATAATACTCAAGGCGACTGACGGGAGCAGGATCACCATAAAGACTTTATCTACGCCGGAGAACAGCGGGAGTGAATACACCAGGGCCACCGCAAGGAGCACGCTCCCCAGGTAGATAATGACGGATACTATAAATGTATTGCTGATCAGGGTAACGAACTGAATCTTGCCGCGCGGGAAAGAAGAAATAATTTTCTGAATGTCGAGGGCGAGCCCGCTGAGAAAGATCAGAAAAAGGAATCCAATATAGGATAAGTGATTCAGCAGTTGTTCCTGACCCGACACGAAGTTCAATACGAAAGGACCAATAACGACCCCCATTACTATTTCAACAATCACCGATGGAACTTTGGAGATTTCAAGCCAGGAGAGCGTCATGGGAACGATCCATGCGACAACAAAAAGTATGAACAAGGGCAGGTAATCGTGCACGGTAAGTGTTAAGTTGAAACGAAGGTACTACGTTCTGTTTGCAGACGCATTGCAAATCAATTCAATTCCATGTCTGAAAACATATTCATCCTGATAATTCAGGACTTAAAATCATCAATTTGACTGGCATTTTGAACTCCTCTCTCAAAATGTTATCTTTTGAGTCCGAGTTCCAAACCCATGCAGCATCTATCGCTACCTGTTGGCGAGCCAAAAACGGAAAGGAGTCAAGATAAAGTAGTTGTTCGGCTAACGTTGGTCATGCTGGTGATGAGCATTGTCTACGCTGTCCTAAACTACTTCCTTGTATTCAACACTCCTTGGTACATTTTCGCCGGGCTGGCAGCATCCGCACTGGGTTCTTATGCATTTAGTAAATTTAATCGGCAGACATTGGCTAAACTCTTTGGCCTGATCAATTTCAATGTGATTATCTATTGTGTTGCTTCCAGTGAATCTCAACCCACCAACATTAATTTATACTTCGCTACAGCCGGAACAGCAGCACTTGTCTTATTCAATCCGACTAAAACCAGGCTTGCCTTTGTATTTATCGGCATGTCGTTCATGTTGTACATGGCCGCTATACATCTCCCCTATTCACCCTTGGAACACCGCACCTTTTCATCCGGTCAGCTTTTTTTTATTTCGCTCGTCAATGTTCTCGTATTCGCATATGTGACTACCTATTTGGTGGTCCTGCTCCTCCGGTCCAATTTCAGAAAAAAAGAAAACCTCAAGAAGCAAAACCGCATCTTGCTCAAGGTAAACAAGGAGCTCGATCGGTTTACATACAGTGCATCGCACGATCTCCGGGCGCCCATAAGCTCCGTCCTGGGGCTGCTCAATCTGTCGGAGGCTGAAAAATCTGAAGAGCAACGCGGAAAATACCTCCAGATGATGCGCAAACAGATGGAGTCGATGGATCGCTTCATCCGTTCCATCATGGATTATTCCAAGAACATCAATCAAAAAATAGAATTAACAGAAATCGTTGTAGGCGAGCAGATCCAGGAAGCATTCGATGAACTTCGATTCATGGACGGAGCGTCCGAAATGGACTTCCTGTGTGAGGGAATTGACCGAATGGTTATCCGTACAGATGTAACCAGGCTGCGTATCATCCTTTCCAACCTTATTTCAAACGCCATCAAGTACAGGGACACGAACAAAGAAAGGCAATCCCTCACTATCAGAGCCTCGCAGGAAGGACAGCAATTGAAAATTGAATTCCTGGACAATGGTATTGGTATCCCTCCGGCGTATCACGCCAAGATCATGGATATGTTTTTTCGCGCACACGCAACAAGTACAGGATCCGGGCTTGGATTGTATATCACACGGGAAACACTGGCCACCATGGGAGGAAGCATCCAGTTTACATCAGAAGCAGGCAAAGGAAGTACGTTTACAATCGCCCTGCCTGCCTGATAAGTCTACTTCTTTTTGGCTTCGGGCCCCTTCTTGAAACGATCGGTGGCTCCTTTAATAGTCTTCGAAACTGTTGCCTTTACGTCGGAAGCAATCTTTTTGGATTTTTCAGCAAGCTTCTTCCGGGTGTTTTTGCCGCTATCTGGCGCTAACAGCACCCCGGCAATAGCCCCCGCGGCAGCTCCTACCAATACTCCTCCAGCTACTTTCAATGCCGTGCGTGATTTTTTGGGTTTAGCCTTGTTCGGCTGTCCCTGGTTCTTCGATGATGTCATATACGTGAATTAATAGTTATTATTTATTAGCATCCATATAATACGAAATTTCCCTCAGTTTTGCAATCCTCAGCACAAGTATTTTTGCATACCCGCGCGTCCGTCATCGAGATAGCTCCGATAGAACTTCCGCCAATTTCGTAGTCAACGACCGCCTGCTGAAGGCACGTACTTCACGACCAGACTCCACCGAACCGTTTGCCCATGCTGCCATCCGTTCGGTAAGCAAGCGCTCCATCCCCAATCCGTCGCTTCGATCGATCATCCGGCCCGCATTTGTTTGCTGAAGAATCCTGGCCGCGTCACCGTCTTCGGGTCCCATTCCAAAGATAAAATTGCCGCTCGCCAGGTACTCAAAAAATTTCCCCGGCAAATTGCCAGGTGCTAATACAGTGTGAGCAAGAACAAGCAATTGCATATCCGTGGTCTCATAAAGTTTCACCAGCAGATCGTGCGGCAGCGGGTCCACAAAAGAAGTAACTGCAGCAAGTGCCGGATCACTGCTGATGAATTTCCGGAAGGCAGTATTCACTGATCCTATAAACTCTATGCGTATTTTCTCTTTTAACCCCGGCTCCCTGGCCAGCAATGTCCTGACAACCTCCATGAAGGGACGCGGATCACGGAGCGTATCCACCATCCCGATATGTCGGACAGTGAATTGCACAGTTGGTTTGTGTTGAACGCCAGCAAAGTCTTCCTCATCAAAACCATTTGTAATCAGGTCCACCTTTCGCCCGGCCAGCTTTTCAAACCGGGCTACATGATATGGCGCGATGGTGATGATACGATCCGCATTCGTCAGGACTTTCCGCTCCAGAGTCTGGTGCCGGCGCCGGGCCCAAGGGGCTAGTGCAAGCGTGTCTAGAAAATCCCATTCACTCCAGGGGTCACGCATGTCGGCAATCCATCGGATGGATGGATCCAGTTTCTTGAGCCTCAAACCAATCAGGTGCAGGCTGTGAGGAGGACCCGTGGTCACCACCGTAGTGATCCCATTGGACTTTAGGAAGTCAGCCAGAAAAGTGACCGATGGCTTCACCCAGAATACCCGTGCGTCGGGAATTAAAAGATTACCACGCATCCAGGCAGACATTTTTTGAAACAGGCTTCGTTTGCCAGTAGTCACCATATCCATTTGCTTCACGGACCCCTGTCCGGCCAACGTGGAAACTTTTCTGAAAAGGGTGTATGGCTCCCAGATTGGAAAGCGGATCACTTCTGCCTCCGCCGGTACATCCTTCAAAAGCGATTCATCGCGAATTTCCACCGACGGATTCTCCGGCGTAAACACAAATGGCTCCCATCCAAACTGCGGCAGGTATTTTACAAATTTTAGCCAGCGCTGGACACCGCTACCGCCGGAAGGTGGCCAGTAGTACGTAACAATCAGGACTTTTTTGGAGAGCGACGACATGGTGCGAAGGTAGTAAAGAGTACGTGTCAGCCGGTTCGAACTGGATAACGGATCCCCGTGCCCGAACTGAATCCGAGTTTGCCGTGCTCATAAGCAATGGTGCCGTTTACAAGAACCATATCGATCCCATCAGAAAACTGGTTGGGCTTTTCCACCGTGGCCCTGCCGTTGACCTGGGTTTGGTTGAAGACCACGAGGTCGGCCCATGCTCCGGAAGCCAATATGCCGCGGTCTTCCATCGCGGGCAACATCAGGCTCCGTGGAAGCCCGGTCATTTTGTGGAGAATTGTTTCGAGGGGCATTCCCAGTTGCCGTGCATGAGAAAGTGAGGTGGCGAAACACCCTGCTCCACGCGGATGCGAATTTGCTGACACCGGATATTCAATACCGCCGTCGGAGCCGATCATGCAGAAACCTTCTTTCAAGGCCAGGTCTACAGTCGACTCCATCGGCATGGTTCCCGGGGGCACTGCCACGAGCTTCTTCAGGATCTTGTACCGGACAAAGCTCTCAGCCGTCAGGCGCTCTCCGGTGCCAACCAACTGCAAATCGGCGTAGGTCAGACCATAGCGCTTTTGCCATCCATCGTCGAATCGGCGCGAATTCAGGTAAGTCGCCCAAAAGGAATAGGGATAAACGCAGCAGGTAATCCGATGCCCATGCACGTTGGCTAACCGGATCCTTTCCAGGGCTTCCCCCATCCGATAGGTCCCTCCAGTGGAATGCAGATGGTCGATGTGCACCCGGGCTCCGCTGTCTTTGGCAAGCTGAACAGCTTCCTCCACGCCTTCCGTTTCCTGCGTGGCTGAAGAAAATCGTAAGTGAAGAAAGAACGGACGGTCGTACTTCGTTGCGAGGCGCGCATAAGCAAGAACTTCGTCATATGGGGTGGGTTGATACTCCAGGCTGTGCGACACCCCAAGGGCGCCTTCGTCCAGACAACGCTCCACCTGCTTCTTTCGCGCAGCAATGCTCGTGGTCATATTCCGGATCCGCATCACCGCCGTCGACACTCCGTAATTGATAACATGCGGCAGCGCACCGAATGTACGATAGTACTCCGCACAGTCACCTGATCCGCCGTGCATTTGAAGCGCTGTCGTTACCCCATCAGTTACTTTGAACTTTTCAAATACCGGATAGGAACGGCGCGGATTGGCCGCGTTATCAGCCAGGATGTCGATAAATCCGGGCGACACAACTTGGTTTTCCAGGATGCGCACTTCCGGCGCCTGCAACGACCCCGCCTGTCCCATCCATAATTTTCCCTGCCGATCAATCCCGATATCGGGCGACTGCCATCGGTTTTCAAAAAAGCAAGATCCTCCGCGCAGAACAAGCCGAAGGGAAGGAGTCTGCGGAAATGAAATTTTTCCAAATACCTCCTGGGTAGTCAACACAGCGAGCGCCAGGGTGCCGGCCTTTCCAATAAATGACCTGCGCTTCATGGAATATTGTCTGCTGATTGGCCCGCTCCAAGAATACCCTCCCAATCGCTGGGGCTGAACCACCGGATCTCCGGGTCTCTGCGAAACCACGTCATCTGACGCTTCGCATACCGCCGCGTATTCCGCTTCAGCAAATCCACTGCCTCTTCACGGCTGTATTTCCCTTCCATACAGCCGAATACCTCCTGATATCCCACGGTCTGCAGGGCGCCCAGGTGACGATGCGGAAAGAGTTCTGCGGCCTCTTCGAACAGCCCGCGAAGCATCATCTCATCCACCCGTTGGTCAATGCGGCGGTATAATTCTTCACGCTCCAGTGTCAGGCCTATCTTAACCACCTCGTACGGAAGCACCAACCGTTCTTTCTTGCGGAATCCCGAATAGGGCGCCCCGGTGGCCCGGATAATTTCCAGGGCCCGCATAAGCCGCTGTGGGTTTTTGCGGTCTACGATTTCAAAATAGTCCGGGTCGTGATGCGCCACTTCCCCTTGAAGCCAGTCCAGGCCCTGCTTCTCAAATGCCTCAACGATTTCAGCCCTTGCTGCCGGGTTACCTGCAGGCATGTCGTCAAACCCCTCCAGAACAGACTGTATGTACAATCCCGACCCACCGCAAAGGATAACTTTCTGGTGTTGCCGGAACAAGCCGTCGATTATGCTTCGGGCGTCCACTCCGAAGGCACCCGCATCGTAGGCCTCGCGCACAGAACGGACATTGATGAAATGATGAGTAACCCGTTTCAACTCCTCTTCCGATGGTTTGGCCGTGCCGATGTTCATCTCCCTGTAAATCTGCCTGGAATCTGCTGACACGACTTCTGTCCGGTAATGCTCAGCGAGGCGAATGGCCACCGCCGTTTTGCCCACCGCCGTCGGTCCTACCACTACAAGAAGTTTTCGGTTATTCATGCTTTTCTCAAAACGGACCTACATCGGTGCTAATTTACCATCCCTGAGTGACACGCAACAAAAGACTTTTTTATAGATTGCAGGATGATTAAGTATACCAACCAATTTCTTGTAAAGTTAGAGGACCTGATCGCGGAGTCGGACTATTATTTGCGCTATGAGAAGGGAAATTTCAAATCGGGATATTGCCTGCTGCGCGACCAGAAAATAATGATTGTCAACAAGTTCTTTGCAACCGAAGGCAAAATCAACGTTCTCCTGGATATTTTGAAGAACGTCGAGCTCGATACCCACAGATTCAGTGAGAAGAACCGGAAATTGTATGAGGACGTGTTGCAAGAGGAAGTGAGCTCCAATACTTGAAAATTACATTTCTTGGCACCGGTACCTCCCAGGGCGTGCCCGTTATCGGGTGCTCGTGTGAGGTGTGCCGGTCGATGGATTATCGCGACAAGCGCCTTCGCACCTCCGTCCACGTTGAAGTCCATGGTCAAAGCCTGGTCATCGACACCGGGCCCGACTTCCGGCAACAAATGCTGCGTGAAGACATCCGGAAACTCGACGCCGTTCTTTTCACACACAGCCATAAGGATCACACGGCCGGATTGGACGATGTCCGGGCGTACAATTTCCTTCATCGTATCGATATGCCTGTGTACGGTCAGTCACCGGTACTTCAGCAGCTTCGCACAGAATATGCTTACGTCTTTGAGCCTCACAAATACCCTGGAATTCCGCGGCTATCCCTGATTGAAATCACCGACCAGCCATTCATGATCGTCGACACTCCGATCATTCCATTGCCGGTCCTGCATCTGAACATGCCCGTGCTTGGTTTTCGTGTGGGTGATTTCAGCTACATCACCGATGCCAATTCCATCCCCGAAGCAACATTGGAACGGATCCGGGGCACGCGCATCCTCGTTCTGAATGCCCTGCAGAAAGAAAAACACATTTCGCATTTCAACCTGAAGGAAGCTGTATCGATGGCACAGCAGATTGGCGCTGAATCAACTTACTTTACGCACATCAGCCATAAACTTGGAACGCACAAAAGCGTGGAAGCAGAACTTCCGCCCGGCATTGCCCTCGCTCACGATGGGCTTATGGTAACCATGTAACTCCACCATCGAGCAGCAGCCCGTGCACAATAATTTTTATTTCCTGCGTCAACTCTCAAACTCACTCGAAAAACGGATTCAGGGATTCACGGTAGTTTCCTGTTTCAGCCAGAACAAAGACGAGTTGATTTTTGAATTCAATTCAGGAGGCGCATCCTTCTTCCTGAAAGCGACACTTGGCGCCGAATTTCAATGCCTATCCTTCCCCTCCGGGTTCAGCCGGGCGCGCAAGAACAGCATCGATTTGTGGGAGGAAATCATTATGAAAAAGGTCACAGGCGCACGGCAATTTCAGAACGAACGAAGTTTTGCTCTTTTGCTGGAGGGGTCGCTGGCGGTAGTTTTCAAGATGCACGGCAAGCAGGCCAATGTATTGCTCTTCCAAGACCAGCGCGCAATAAAAATCTTCAGGAACAATTTCGCCGCCGATGCCGACCTCACGCTGAAAGATCTCGACCGCACCATTGACTGGAGCTGGGAATCTTTCCAGGGAAATCAGGATGACCTCGCCCGAACATACGTTACGCTGGGCAAGCCGGTCTGGGTGTACCTTCGTGCCCACGGTTTTGAAAAGAAAGAGGCGGAACAGCAATGGATGCTCCTTCGGGAGACGGTAGCCAAACTCGAGACCCCTTCCTTCTATATCGCAGAACAGCAAGGCGGCCTCCATCTGACTTTGCTGCCTACCGATGCCCCTCAACATGTTTTGACCGATCCCATCGAAGCGGCCAACGAGTTCTTTTCGATGCACATGTCGCAGGCCGGCTTACAGAAAGACAAGGTGTCGCTGCTTTCAACGCTGCGCGGCCGGATCAAACAAACCCACACCTTCATAGAGAAAACGCGGCAGCGCCTTACGACCCTTGACGACGATCATCATTTTCAAGCATGGGCCGATCTGATCATGGCCAACATGCACCACATTCAGCGGGGTGCCGAATCGGTAACCCTCCCGGATTTTCAGGATGCCTCACAAACCGTCACCGTGAAGTTGAAAAAAGAACTCTCTCCGCAGAAGAACGCGGAAGCCTACTACCGGAAATCAAAGAACCAGAATGTAGAGCGTCAGACGCTGGAAGATACGTTGGCGCGGAAGGAATCGGAGCTCGACGTACTTACCCGGCACGAAGAAGAGGTCCGGACCGCCACGGACCGTGCGGCCCTGCGGCCGATTGGTGCATTGTACATCAAGGTAGCAAAGGAGAAAGACGCGCAACTTGCCCGGCCTTATCACGAGCACGAACAGAGCGGGTATAGAATTTGGGTGGGCAAGAATGCCAAAGCCAACGACGAACTAACCCTCCGGCACACATTCAAGGATGATCTGTGGCTGCACGCCAAAGATGTTGCCGGATCGCACGTGGTGATCAAGCATCAGGCTGGGAAGGAATTTCCAAAAGACGTTGTGGAGCGCGCCGCGCAGTTGGCAGCCTACCACTCCAAGCGAAAAAACGAATCGCTCTGCCCGGTTGCCTTTACACCGGCAAAGTTTGTCAGGAAGCGGAAAGGCGATCCAGCTGGTGTAGTGGTGGTGGAACGGGAAAAGGTGTTGATGGTGGAGCCGCGGAAGTAGTTGCGAGCTGTTGTTGGTTGTTCGCAAAAACAAATCATCAAATCACACAGTCACTAAATCACCAAATGAATTAACCGCAGAGACGCAGAGGGAATCACAGCAAACACCATGGGCTATCTAATTATCTTTCCCGCAGAGCACGCTGATTTAATACACGCAGATTAGCGCGGATCATGCATCTGCGAAAATCTGCGCTATTTGAATCAGTGGGAAATAAAATCTCCCATCAAGCCTAAGTCAAAATGTAAAACGCTGAATGTAAAATGTAAAAGTGCACGCTAGCTCCATCAACTAACTACCACCAACAACCAACTATTAATCCACTACATTCACCTTCATCATGTTGGTGCGGTTGCGCTCGTGGATCGGCATGCTGGCGAGGGTGATAAAAATATCACCGGCTTTCACATGGCCGTCGCGCTTCAGAATGGCCTGCACATCAGCGATCGTTTCATCGGTTGATGTCTGCTTCTCGTAAAAATAAGCCCGCGTCGCCCATACCAGGCTCATCGTATTAAGGATCGATTTGTTGCTGGTGAAAATAAAAATGTTTGCGTTGGGCCGGTGTGAAGAAGATTTGTATCCCGAGTATCCGCTTGACGACATTCCTACAATTGCTTTTGCATTCACCTGCTTGGCCAACTTGGAGGCGGCCAGCACCAGGCAGTCGTTGACAAAAATCGGAGAGTGCGGATCCACTTCCTGAAACCGATAGTACAGGTTTTCCTGTTTCTCTGCAGACACTATGGTGCGCACCATGCTCCGTATCACTTCGAGTGGGTACTTACCGGCAGCGGTTTCAGCCGACAGCATGAGCGCATCGGCCCCATCCATGACGGCGTTGGCGACGTCGTTTGTCTCGGCGCGCGTCGGCCGTGGATTTTCAATCATGCTCTCCATCATCTGCGTGGCCACGATGACAGGCTTGGAAAGCTTGTTGCATTTTTCGATCAGCATTTTCTGCACCATGGGAACTTCCTCGAGCCAGATCTCCACACCCAGGTCGCCCCGGGCCACCATGACGGCATCCGTCGCTGCCAGCACCGCATCAATGTTTTCCAGCGCTTCGGGTTTTTCAATCTTCGCAATGATTTTCGTCATCGCCTTGTTCTTCGTGATAATCGCACGGAGTATGTCAATGTCTTTCGCACGGCGAACAAACGAGAGCGCCACCCAGTCCACTTCATTCTTCAGGCCAAACTCCAGGTCGATCAGATCTTTTTCCGTAAGGGAAGGGGCCGACACCCGGGAATAGGGGAGGTTTATTCCCTTACGTGATTTCAAGGGGCCTCCGTAAACCACTTCGCACACCACATCAATGTCGCGAGCCTCCAGTACTTTCAGTTCAATCTTTCCGTCATCAATGAGGATGAGGTCGCCCACCTTCACATCCTTAGGAAGGTCCTGATAGCTGGTGCTAACCATGGAATGATCCCCGACCAATTCGCGGGTCGTGATGATGAGCGTTTCCTTGGGCGTCAGCACGGTTCCTTCCTTTACACTGTTCACACGGATTTTGGGCCCCTGCAAATCCTGCATCAACGCCAGGTGGGTTCCCATCTCTTTATTGATTTCACGCACGAAGTCAATTACTTTCTGGTGATCCGCATGCGTACCGTGGGAGAAGTTCAGCCGGAATACATCCACACCCTCTTTGGCCAGTGCCCGCAGCATCTCCTTTGAGTTTGATGCCGGGCCCACCGTAGCTACTATTTTGGTCTTATTGTAAGCGATTTTTTCCATGGAATTTTATTGCGCCGATTCACATCGGGTAGATCAAAAAATAAAGGTCTCCTTCGATTTCAGAGCAGACAAAGGTATCAAAGCGGCCAGTTCAATGGAAGGAACCTGCCTCAAGTATTCCTGCAATCGATTTCCCATCAGGTTTTCCTCACTTTCGGTCATCAGGATATAATCAAAATGAGGAAACTCAGGGATTAGCACGGGGGTTGCCTTTTCAGAATCCGTAGGCCGGTTTCTGAAAAGCCGGAGGGAATTCATGGGTGTACGGAACGCGTAGTGATCATACGACACGGTCCCCTTTTTCAGATGCACAACCAAATCTTTTTGCTTCGCCAGGCGGGTATTCAGAATTTTATTCAACTCCCACGCCAGTTTATAACCTTTTAAGGAAGTGCGGACGCCAATCAATTCAAAATCGAACGAGTATTCAATTTCAAGCTTGTTTTTCTTGATTTTTGAGGCCATGACACTATTCCGATGAAACGTAAAAAGTTTGACAATATGACCCCAAATCTCTTACTTTGCGCAGATTTTTTAAAATACTCTTAAACCATACAAACATGTCGGACATCGCACAAAAAGTAAAGCAAATCATCATCGACAAACTCGGCGTTGAGGAATCTGAAGTAACACCCGAGGCTAGTTTTACCAACGACCTGGGCGCTGATTCATTGGATACCGTAGAATTGATCATGGAGTTTGAAAAGGAATACAACATTTCCATTCCAGACGACCAGGCCGAAAATATCGCTACCGTAGGTCAGGCAATCGCTTACCTGGAGCAAAACGCTAAGAAATAAATCAGGGTTCCCCTGATTTCTGGCAAAATGGATCTTAAACGGGTTGTAATCACTGGGATAGGTGCACTCACTCCAATCGGAAATACCCTCCGTGCGTTTTGGGACGGCCTGAAGGCGGGCAAAAGTGGCGCCGCGCCCATTACCCGTTTTGATGCCAGCCTGTTCAGAACCCGTTTCGCGTGTGAATTAAAAGGCTTTGAAGCGACCAATTTCATGGATCGCAAAGAAGCCCGCAAAGTAGATCCGTATGCTCAATATGCGCTGGTGGCCGCCGATGAGGCGATCCTCCATTCCGGGCTGCCCCTCGATTCGATCGACCACGATCGGGTTGGCGTAATCTGGGGATCGGGCATTGGCGGTCTGTTCACCTTTCAGGAGGAATTGAAGTCCTATGCACGCGGCGACGGAACACCACGCTTCAACCCCTTCTTTATTCCTAAAATGATTCCTGACATCGGCGCCGGGCACATTTCCATGAAGTATGGTTTTCGGGGACCGAATTACGCCGTGGTCTCCGCATGCGCAACCTCCACCCATGCGATTTACGATGCCTACACGCATATGCGTTTGGGCAAGGCCGACGTCTTTGTAACCGGCGGTTCCGAAGCGGCCGTGTGTGAAGCGGGCGTAGGCGGATTCAACGCCATGAAAGCATTGTCCGAAAGAAACGATTCACCGGAAACGGCCTCCCGCCCCTATGACAAGGACCGCGACGGTTTTGTCCTCGGCGAAGGAGCCGGGGCCCTGATTCTTGAAGAATATGAATTCGCCAAGGCACGGGGAGCAACCATTTATGGGGAAATCATCGGCGGCGGCATGTCAGCCGATGCGTATCACATTACGGCTCCGCATCCTGAAGGAGCGGGTATTACCCGGGTTATGAAATCGGCACTCGACGACGCCGGGCTCCGGCCTGAAGATGTTGATTATATTAATACACACGGTACCTCTACGCCGCTCGGCGACATTGGAGAGATCAAAGCCATTCAAAAAGTATTCGGAGTGCATGCCTCTAAACTCAATATCAGCTCGACCAAGTCCATGACTGGCCATCTGCTCGGCGCAGCGGGAGCCATTGAGGTAATCGCCTGCCTGCTGGCTATCAATGAATCCATCATCCCTCCTACCATCAATCATTTTACCGATGATGAAGGGCTTGATTCCACACTGAATCTTACATTCAACAAGGCACAAAAGAGAGACGTACGCATTGCACTAAGCAATACGTTCGGCTTTGGAGGTCATAACGCATCCATAATCATTAAGAAACATTCGTAAGACACCGCGTGTGGAACTTACTGAAAATCCCCGGTAGAAGTTCGAAGAAAGATGAGCGCAAACTCATAGGCGCCATACAAACGATTACCGGGTTCACTCCATCCAACCTGTCGCTGTACAAACTCGCCACGCTACACACGAGCCGCGCCAGGGAGAACAACGGTTTCCGCGAATCCAACGAACGGCTGGAATACCTCGGTGACGCCATCCTTGGTGCCGCTGTTGCCGATTACCTCTTTAAGAAATATCCATTCAAAGACGAAGGGTTTCTCACCGAGATACGTTCCCGCATCGTCAACCGCGACTCCCTGAATCTGCTCGCCCGGAGAATTGGCATACACCTCATCGTACAATTCGACCAAAAAAACGCCCAGCTGCAACGTGTAGTCCTTGGAAACACCCTGGAGGCCATCGTGGGGGCCGTGTACCTTGATAAAGGGTATCTTCGGTGCAAAAAATTTGTTATCGACAAGCTTGTCCAACCCCATTTTAACCTCGACGTTGTGGTGCAGAACAACCCGAACTACAAGAGCAAGATTATCGAATGGACGCAGCGGGAAGGCAAATCGGTACGGTTTGAAATGCTGGAGATTAAGAAGGACCGCAACCAAAAGGAATTTGCTATTCAGGTTTTTATTGATGATGAAGCCCAGGGGACAGGTTTCGGGTACACCAAGAAAAAGGCAGAGCAGGATGCAGCAATGAAAACCTGTACTCAACTACATATCGAGTAACCATGGCCACACTCCGCATCGCAGGCGCCACTGTAAATCAAATACCCTTTGATTGGGATAACAACGTATCCAACATTCTGGCAGCGATAGCAAATGCGCGAAGCAAGAAAGCCGATATCGTGTGCCTTCCGGAACTCTGCATCACCGGATACGGGTGCGAAGACATGTTCCTCAGCGATTGGCTTTCCGCCACGGCATGGCAAAAACTAAAAGACATTGTCCCCGCATGCCACGGCATGGTTGTTTGCATCGGTCTACCCGTTCGCATCAGTAGTAAAACATACAACGGGGTGTGCGTGATCAGGAATGAAAAGATTCTCGGCATCACCCTGAAGCAGAATCTCGCAAAGGAAGGCGTTCACTACGAACCCCGATGGTTTGAGGCCTGGAAACCCGGAAAGGTGATTGACCTCACCGTGAACGGAGAATCTGTTCAGGCCGGGGACCTGGTGTATGAGGCCCTTGGTATCACATTTGGGTTTGAGATCTGCGAGGACGCATGGAGCGTAAACCGACCCGGCAAGACCCTGGCCAAGAGAGGCGTCGATCTGATCATGAACCCGAGCGCCAGCCACTTTGCCCTGAGCAAGTGCACGGCACGGGAGAAGCAAGTGGTTATCGACGGGTCGGCCGCGTTTGCATGTGCGTATCTCTTTGTCAATCACCTGGGCAATGAAGCCGGCCGCATGATCTACGATGGTGATATTGTCGTCGGACAACATGGAAAACTACTGGCAGTCAACCCCCGCCTGTCCTTTGGGAGGTTCAACGTACTGACCTGCCTGATTGATACAGAAAATCCTGATGCATCGGAAACACAACCGATGCTTGACGGAAGAGAGCGAAACGACGAATTCATCCGCGCCGCTTCGTTGGCGCTGTTTGACTACCTCCGCAAAAGCAAGGCGAAAGGATTTGTGCTGAGCCTCAGCGGAGGAGCCGATTCTGCCTGTTGCGCTGTATTGGTTTCGGAAATGGTAAGGCGGGCGTCGGCAGAACTGGGGTGGCCGGCTTTCTGGCAAGCGCTCGGGGCAGACGCTTCAAATTCTCCCACCTCGCAGCGCGAAGCCGTCAAACAGTTGCTGGTGTGTGCGTACCAGGCAACCCGCCATTCATCCGATAATACGTTCCAGGCTGCGCGTACACTGTCTGATTCCATCGGGGCAAAATTTTTCAATTGGTCTGTTGACGATGAATACGCTTCTTATACGCAGAAAATCGAAACGGCGATTGGTCGGCCGCTGACGTGGGAACAGGACGATGTCTCCTTGCAGAACATTCAGGCCAGAACCAGGGCACCGATCATCTGGTTGTTGGCCAATGTATCCCGGTGCATCCTGCTCACCACCTCCAACCGGAGTGAGGGTGCCGTTGGGTATACCACCATGGATGGCGACACGAGCGGAAGCCTCTCCCCCCTTGCAGGGATTGACAAACCGTTTATCCTCCAGTGGCTGCGGTGGGCAGAAAAATCGTTGGGATACAAGGGTTTGCAACAGGTTAATGCGCATCAACCTACTGCCGAGCTGCGTCCGGCAGACCGCGCCCAGACGGATGAAAAGGATTTGATGCCGTATGACGTCCTGGTAGCGATTGAAAAACTTGCTATCCGTGACAGGAAACTGCCGGTTGCGATTTACCAGGAACTGAAGGGAAGCTTTGATCCGGAATCCCTACGGACGTGGATCAAGAAATTTTTCAGATTATGGTCGGCCAACCAGTGGAAGCGCGAGCGACTGGCCCCTTCCTTTCATCTGGACGACCACAACATAGACCCCCGATCCTGGTGCCGCTTCCCGATCCTGTCAGGCGGGTTTCAGGAGGAGTTAAAATCCCTCGATCAGGTATAGGTCGTGTTGGGCCTTGACGAAGGCGTTTTTCAGTTTATATTTACACCCGATTTAATGATCCTTCTTCAATGAGCACACTTGACTTTATTATTTGGAACGGGAACCCCGAACTTTTTTCTTTTGAGTCACCCGTTGGATATATCTCACTTCGGTGGTACGGATTGCTTTTTGCCCTTGGGTTTTTGGTAAGCCAGCAGATCCTTTACTACATCCACAAGAAAGAAGGCAAGCCGGAGTCTGATGTTGAAATACTCACTATCTACATGATCGTTGCCACCATTATCGGGGCGAGGCTGGGCCATGTCCTGTTCTATCAGCCGGAAATGCTGTGGCAGGATCCGTTGGGTGTCATTCTTCCGTTTGAGTTCACACCGGAATTCAGGTTTACCGGACTCAAGGGGCTGGCGAGCCATGGCGGCGCCATTGGAATTCTCTTTGCGCTCTGGCTCTATGCACGAAAAAAGAAACCGGGTCAGAATTACCTTCAGGTACTTGACCGGATCGTCATCCTTGTCGCGCTTACGGGCGCCCTCATTCGGTTTGGCAATTACTTCAATTCTGAAATCCTGGGCAAACCTACGACCCTACCCACCGGTGTTGTCTTCTTCAGCCAGGCCCATGCCTCCGTGTTGGGCGATCCCACCCGGTCCAACAACCCGGTCGAAGTAGTCACGGTAAAGAAGAATCCGGGCGCCGCCGACACCATACCGGGGATGAAACCAATTCGCATCTTCGTGCTCTTCAAAGCGGGATTTCCCGAACAGGAGGTTCGCTTCTTTATAGATGGAGAGATCCAGCAGCGGTTGTTTTACGCTCCTGAATCCGTTCTGCGGCCAACCGGGATGGGTCTCTTTTTCAAGACCATTCTGGATGAACGATCCAACCAGATCATGGCGCAGATTGATACGTTAGGAGTAACCCGCCATCCTGCGCAACTCTATGAAGCCATTTCCTGCCTGCTCCTCTTCATGCTGTTGTTTTATATCTGGAACAAACACAAGCAACATCTTCCGGAGGGCCGCATTTTTGGACTCTTTATGATCATCCTCTGGAGCCTTCGCTTCGGGTATGAATTCCTGAAAGAGAATCAGGTAGCCTTTGAAGATAAACTCCCCCTCAATATGGGGCAGATTCTCAGCATACCCCTCGTGATTATTGGCGTTGTCATCCTGATCCGGTCGTACAAAAGGCCGCAGCCTGGCGCCTGATCCAATTGGCCCGCAAAGCGTATTTTTGTATTTCGATAGTTCAAGATGAATGCGCATGCTGGCCTGGGTCCTGGGAATAATCTTAGTAACGAACGGTGAGGCGCTTGCCCAGCAAACCCTGGACTCGGCCGAGGTCCGTCGCGACACGCTTGACAGCCGGATCCTGCACGTAGATCGGGTATTCATTCTTGGTAACAAGGTCACCCGGGAACGTATCATCGAGCGTGAATTGTCACTCAAACCCGGAGACAGCATTCGCGCCAGCGAACTTCAGGGCACCCTGCTGTGGGATAAAAACAAACTCTATAATCTGCGGCTCTTCAACACCGTGTCGGTGCGGGCCCTCGAGCTTGGTAACAACCACATCGACCTGCTGGTAGAGTTAACCGAACGATGGTATATTTTTCCGGTGCCGATTTTTGAACTCTCCGATCGTAACTTCAACGAATGGTGGAACAACTACAACCACGATCTGACCCGTATCAACTACGGGATCAGGGTCTATAAGAACAATTTCAGGGGAAGAAACGAGTCGCTGCGGTTTACGGCGCAATTTGGCTTCAACCGAAAGTTTGACCTTCAGTACAAGATTCCAAACCTGGACCGGAAACAAAAGCAAGGCCTAACCTTTAATTTTGATTTTGGCGCACCGCGAAACATGTCGTATCAAACGTTGGACCACAGACTCCTGTTTCTCAGGAAAGAAAGTGTTGTGCGGGAATCGGCCGGTGCGGGAGTCACCTATACGTATCGCAAGACATTCTTTGAAACGCACGCTTTTTCACTCAGTTATAGAAACGCGTCGGTGATCGATACCGTGCTGCAACTGAACCCTATCTATTATAACAATAGCAAAACCAGGCAACGGTACTTCCAGCTTTCCTACTACTTTGTCTCCGAGCATCGCGACGTGGTCATGTATCCACTCAAGGGCTATCAATTAACCGGGTACGTCAGTAAAACCGGATTGTTACCCGATGATGATGTAAGCCAGCTTGAGGCCAATATTACCTACTCCACACACCATCAGATCGGAAAGAATCTATACCTATCCAATTTTTCCTCCCTCTTCTGGAGCGCCCCCAGAAATCAACCGTACACCCTTTTTGAAGCCCTGGGGTACCGGAACCTCATCGTACGGGGATTTGAAAACTACGTCATTGAAGGCCCCAGCTCGGCCGTCAACAAAACCACGTTGAAAAAGAAAATATTTGGAAAGAGCTGGACGATAGACCAGATGCCCCTCGAACAGTTCAACTACTTTCCCCTGGCCATCTATGTGAAGCTCTTTGCGGATATCGGGTATATTGAAAACTATCCGTACTATCAGGAGAGGAGTCTCAATACGCGCCTGTCGAACCAGCTGCTCGCCGGCGCCGGGGGCGGGCTTGATTTCGTAACCGTCTATGACCTCGTGATCCGCATGGAGTACACCTTTACCCAGGATGGCCAGCGGGGTTTCTTTCTCAACATGAAGAAAGAGTTCTGATACACTAATACTTCCAAACACGCTTCTTCCCTTGCTGGTACTGGTACCAAACACCGGTCCGGACACCTTCCCGGTAGCTCCCTTCAAACTCCATGAGGCCTGTCTCGCCGTAGAATTTCCAGACACCACTTTCCTTCCCGAGGTGGTAGTGTCCCTCCTGCAGCAACGTGCCCGCCACCGAAAACACGCGCGTCTCCCCCTCCGGAAAACCGTCCACATAGTTCACGGTCCGCGCCAGGTTGCCGGTCTCGTGGTAGTACATCCATAGTCCGTCGTATTGACTATTCCTGTACCGACCCTTCTTCTCCAGAGATTCGGTTCGGTAGAAATAGAAAGCAGAATCCTCCAGCGATCCGTGGCCCCACTGTTCCGTCCCCTGAATCGCCCCGTCGGGATAATAATATACCAGCGGTCCATGAAGTTTACCGTTGTCAAAATTTTCCAGCGCACTGATAGTTCCATTCGGATAGTAGAATGTCCACGTACCAGTTTTTACGCTCCGGAAAACAGGACCCCTTGCGCGTACCGATCCATCCGGGTAATGGTCGATGGAATCGGAAACCTGCGCAAGGCCGTCCGAAGACACACTGATGCAGACAATCAGGAAAACATACGAAGCTTTCATTCCATGCAGGATGAGTGATGGTGTAAACTTAATGTCAAAAGCAATGCCATGTACCTATTCCTGATTGTTCTGCTTGGGGTGTGTGCTGTTTCCTGCCAAGGTCAAAGTGTGAACACCAGACTGGGAGCGCGTGCGGCGGCGATGGGGTATGCCACTTTTGCAGTTGCCGATGAAACTTCCGTTTTTAACAATGTCGGTTCGCTGGCGCGGGTCCCACAAAGTGGGTTGATTTTCTGCTACGAGAGTGCCGCGGAACTCCCCGGCGCCAACAGGACGGGCGCAGGGATCACAATCCGAAAAGCTGCCAGTGCAATTGCACTCGGGTTCTTCCGGTTTGGTGATCCGGTATACCACGAACAACTGGTGAGCGCCGCCTACGGCAATCGAATCGGCAACACTTCCCTGGGAGTCAAAGTCAATTATGTTCAATACCGGGCGGATGGTTTTGGTACGCGCAGTACCGTGACAGCAGACGTGGGTGGCCTCACGCAGATCACTCCGCAGCTGGCAGTGGGTGCCGGTGTTTACAACATCACCCAATCCGCCATTGCCGAAAACGAGGAGCTGCCCGTCATCCTTGTGGCAGCCATCGGATTCCAGCCAACCCCTCTGTTGTTGCTGGTTGCCGAGGCTGAAAAGCGGTTGGGATCACCTCTGACGGTTAAGGGCGGGGCGGAAGTAGCCATATATAAGAAAATATTCGTTCGAACCGGATTCAATCTCAACCCAACCTCCCTGCATACCGGGATCGGTGCTAAAACTCATCGCATTTCAATAGACTACGCCATTCGGTTCAGTCACCTACTAGGCTTCGCACAGCACGCATCAGCATCTGTACGATTACATTCCGGCAAAGGAAAATGAGGCACCTTATCTTCATCGCATTTTTACTTGGCGGTGTAGATTCACACGGGCAGAATCCACTGCCTGCCGAAAACGCGGACCAAATCATAGAAGCCCTGTTTTCCGGTGCCGAGTATGATGTTAACTACAGTGAACTCTACGAGATGCTCCTCCAATATCTGTCACATCCGCTGGATGCAAACAAGGCTTCGGCAGACCAACTCCGCAGCCTGATGATCCTCAACGAAGAGGAAATCAATTCCTTTCTGGCTTATCGCACGCACGCTGGACCGCTGCTGGATGTGCACGAACTCCAGGCGGTTCCCGGCTGGACCCCCGCAACACTGGTCCGGATACTTCCCTTTGTGACGGTAGCTGATCCCAATGCTGCGGTAAGCACATCCTTGCTGAAGCGGATGGTATCTCAGGAGAACAGCTACATCGTAGTCCGTCACGAGCGGGTCTTAGAGGAGAAAAAGGGATATAGAGCACCCGATTCGCTGCAACGGTACGCTGGCTCGCCTGACAAGGTATACCTGCGCTACCGTTCAAGCAGGGCGAATGACTTCAGCATGGGCATTACTGCAGAAAAGGATGCGGGAGAAGCAGTCGTGTGGAACCCGGCTAACCGCCAATGGGGTTTTGATTTCATTTCCATGCATCTTCAGCTCCAAAAAAAGGGGCGAATCGAAAACATCATCATCGGCGACTTTCAGTGCCAGTTCGGCCAGGGATTGCAGTTTGGAAGCACGTACGGCATGGGCAAAAATTCGGAAACGATCACTACGCTGCGTCGGAGCAACATCGGTTTCCTTCCATACACATCCGTTAACGAAAGTCTCTTCCTCCGCGGCATTGCCATAAGCTGGAACCTGACTACCCATCTTCGGGTTCATGGATTTGCGTCAAGAAAGAGAATGGATGGAACAACGGGTACCAGCGAGGAGGAGGACCTTGTATCCTCCGTGAGCCGCACGGGTTATCACCGCACCCCTCGTGAACTCAAGTTTCAAAATCAGGTGGAGGATACTGATGCCGGAGTAGTGATTCAGTTTCACACTGGAAAATTAGATGCTGGAATTATTGCACACGAAAAGCGCCTCAGTCACAGCCTGATGCCGACGCCCAATCCCTACAACCAGGCCGCATGGAGGGGAAAGCAAAACCTCAATGTCGGGACATACCTTCATTACAGTTGGGCCAACCTCACCTTCTTCAGTGAAATGGCCCGGAGCGCCGGTGCAGGTTTTGGCGTTGTCGCCGGAGTTCTAGGTAATTTTAGCAACCGCGTTGAGCTGGCCTGGCTATACCGGAAGTTTTCAGACGATTACCATTCCTTCTATGCAAATGCATTCACAGAAGGGACTCTTCCCCGCAACGAGGAAGGATTCTACTGGGGCGGGAAATATAGTCCCGGCAAAGCCTTCTCGTTCAGCGCGTATGTAGATGTGTTCCGGTTTCCATGGCTTCGCTACCGGATGTACCGCCCGTCTGAAGGGCATGAGTGGCTGGCGCGAATTACGTATGTTCCATCCAGGAACATCACCCTCTATGTGCAAGTCCGCGAAGAAGTAAAGATTCGCAACCTCCCGGAACAAAACCCTCGCTATCAGCCTCTGCCGGGGACCAAGACCAACCTGTGGGTGAACTGCGATATTTCAATTCCTCCTGGTATTTCCTTAAAGACACGGCTCCAGGGAAGTCAGTATGATCTTGCCGGGCAGATCAGTCGCGGGGTGGCGGTTATTCAGGACTTTACAGTGACGGGCAAGCGTTGGTCGCTGACAACAAGGTATGCCCTGTTTGACACGGATGATTATGAAAATCGCCAATACGTCTATGAGCAGGATGTCTGGCTCACGGCCTCGCTGCCTGCCTATGAAGGAACGGGCGTTCGGAATTACGTCCTGTTCCGGTATCAGGTTTCGCAGAAAATAGACTTTTGGATCCGATGGGCCCGAACGAAGTTCAACGACCGGGACGTGATCTCCTCAGGAACTGAGCAGATCGATGGGAATACAAGAAATGATGCTAAATTTCAGATTCGGATCCGGTTCTGAGCTTTCCATCACCAAAAGAATCCCTATGCACGGTGTCGCCCATATTACTCCAGAAGTCGGCATCGTTATGGTCATCGGCCTGGCGATTTTCATTGTCGTCTACCGACTAATCTTCCGAAAACCCAGAAACTAGCGGACAAAACTGGGCCCAGGGTTTGGATATTTATGCAGGTTGTGCTTAGATTAATGGCCTGATTACGATCATCTTAACCCCAACAGCTAATTTTCCGATTTAAACTGTATTCCAGCATGAGAAAAATCAATGCCCTGCTCGCCCTCATCGTCCTGTCCCTGCTCCTCCTGTCTGCCGCATCAATCGCCTTTTCACAGCCCATCAAGAAAACCCTGGAGCTCCCGGAATTCAAGAGCATTTATGTGAATTCAAGCTACACGGTCATGCTTAAGCAAACCAACAAACAGGAAGTGATCGTAGAGGCATTATCGGAAGTGATGGAACTGAGCGAATTCAAAGTGGAGAATGGCGTGTTGATGATCAATGTGGAGCGAAAGCCTGAAACTGCTAACAAGAGCATTTGGGCTAAAATTGATGACATCAAGCTGAATCCGTCGATGAAAGTGTATATCAGCATGAAAAGTGTTTCGGAGCTCCAGGTAAATGGGGCTGGTAAAATTATTTCGGAAAACTCCATCGCTTCCGACATAATCAACCTCGGAGTTTCGGGTGCCGGGACCATGGATGTTGACATCAAAGGCAACGCGGTGAAGGCGGAAGTAAGCGGCTCCGGAAACCTGACGCTGCGCGGCTACGCCACGTCGCTCGATGCCAGGCTCAGCGGCAGCGGCAACCTGAAGGCTTTTGATTGTCCCCTGGAGTCGTGCAAGGTAAGAGTCAGCGGAAGCGGATCGGCAGAACTCCAGGTCTCCGCAACAGCAGAAGCCTATGTTCACGGATCGGGAAGCATCAAGCTAAAGGGCAATACCAAAGACCTCACAAAAAAAGTGTACGGCACGGGCTCTGTTGAAAGAGCCTACTAGACCAGTGTGTCCGTTTGTTGATCCCTGATCTTATGAAACCCTTCCTTGCTTCGGTCATTCAAACCGCACCGGTATTTTTCGACAAAACAAAAACGGTTGAAAAGATCGGACAACTGATCCGTAAGGCATCCAAAGAGAAGGCCCGGCTCATGCTCTTCCCCGAAGTACTCATCCCGGGCTATCCGCGTGGGTTAATCTTTGGAACGACCGTGGGTGGCAGAACACCAGAAGGACGAGAACTCTTTCTACGGTACTGGGAAAATTCCATCGAAGTACCCGGAAAAGAAACTGCCCTACTGGCGAAATGGGCAAAAGAAGCAAAAGCATACGTGGTCGTAGGCGTGACGGAAAAGGATACAGTAAGTGATACGCTGTATTGTTCCCTGCTGTACTTTTCGCCGGAGGGCCGCCTTGTCCACCGCCATCGCAAATTGAAGCCTACCGCGGCGGAGCGAATCATTTGGGGCGAAGGAGATGGTTCCGACCTCAACGTTCTTGATACCCCGTTGGGCAAAGTGGGAGGACTCATTTGCTGGGAGAACTATATGCCGCTCGCCCGTACTGCCATTTATCAGCAAGGCATCGACGTATACCTCGCGCCCACTGCAGATTGCCGCGACAGTTGGCAGGCTACACTCACACACATTGCCTGCGAAGGAAGGTGTTTTGTATTGGGATGCAATCAATACCTTACCAAGGAACATTACCCGGCAGACCTCCGAAAAAAACTGCAGTCCGATCACCCGTCTTTGCCCAGTTCCGGCGGCAGCGTCATCATTGGGCCCCTCGGAAAAAAACTGGCAGGACCCTCGTACGGAAAAGAAGAAATCCTTACGGCAGAAATTGATCACCGGGAAATCATCAAGGCAAAAATGGATTTTGATGTTATCGGTCATTATGCGCGTCCGGATGTCTTCCACTTTGACTGGACGAAAAAACCCGAATTATGAACGAAGCACTGATCAGGAAATTTTACACATGTTTTCAGCAAAAAGACTGGCAGAGAATGAACGCGTGCTATCACAACGACGTCGTTTTTTCAGATCCGGTATTTCTTCATCTCAAAGCAGCCCGTGCCTGTGCGATGTGGAACATGCTGGTGACATCCGCCAAGGATCTGGAGGTTGTTTTCAAAAATGTTGTGGCCGACGAGAAGACAGGTTCCTGTGATTGGGAGGCAGAGTATACATTTTCCAAAACCGGAAGGCGTGTCCACAACCGCATCCATGCAAAATTTGAATTCAGAGACGGCAAAATATTCCGCCACACCGACCGCTTCAGCCTGCCATCGTGGGCCGGGATGGCACTTGGCCTTCCTGGGAAGCTTTTCGGCTGGACACCCTGGCTGCAAGCGAGAATCCAGGCTTCCGCGGAGGCCAGTTTGGCCAAATTTGAAGCCAGGAAAACCTGACAACTAACCTTGAAACGGTATCAGGAAATGGCTTTTTGGTGATTTTTGAGCCACTATTTTTCCATCGCGAGCATCCCCATCAGAGCCGGAACAGCCTCTTTTCCATAGGATTTACAAAATATCACTATATTTGCCCGTTAATTGATAATCAGCCTCTGTAGGCACATAGGTTTCCTTGGTACTTCAGTTGAGATTATTGGATTAACGGAACTTTATTATTTAACTAATTTCAACAGTACAAATGAACATTTATGTAGCCAACATTCCTTGGAAGGCCACGGAAGACCAACTCAAGGCACACTTTTCTGCATTCGGGGAGGTAACATCTGCGAAGATCATTATGGACAAAGTCACTCAGCGTAGCCGTGGATTCGGTTTCGTAGAGATGGCTGATGATGGTTCTGCCCGCCAGGCCATTACAAGTCTGAATGGCGCTGATTTTCAGGGCAAGAGCCTTGTCGTCAATGAAGCTCGCCCGCGCGAAGAAAGACCAAACAGTTTCCGTGGTGGAAACGGTGGTGGTGGTTTCCGCAAAGGTGGTTTCAACCGCGAAGACTAATCTAGATTTTTAACTACGTTAGCAATATCATAATGTCCCGTCTAACGACGGGACATTTTTTGTTTTAACCCCTATCGAACCGATCGGGGTCAAAAACAGACAGGTCCACGCCGGGGACTTCACCGGCAAGAAGTTCACTCACCACTTTCCCTGTCGCCGGAGCAAGGCTGAGGCCCATCATCGAATGGCCCGTAGCCATCACCACATTTGCCCAGCGTTTTGTCCGCCCAACGTAAGGCAATCCATCTGGTGAACAAGGCCGCAGCCCATGCCAGACATCCGGTGGTCCCGGCAGTCCGACGGTCATATCCGGGTAATATGCTCCAATGGAATCAACAATCCCTTTCACCCGCTTCATGTTTATGGTGTGATCAATTCCTGTGATTTCCATGGTGCCCCCGAAGCGCAACTGGTTGCCCATCGGTGTCACCGCCACGCGGGATTCCAGAAAAATCGTGGGGATGCGGGTGTTAGCCTTTACATCCTTGAGCGTAAAGCTGTATCCTTTCCCCGCCTGCAAGGGCAGGTTGCAACCTAATTTCTTATTCAGGATTCCTGACCAGGAGCCCGACGCAACGACCCATGCATCGGCAGCAAATTCACCGCGGCTGGTTTTTGCTGCCCTTACCGAATTATGCTCCGTTGCAAATCCGACTACCTCGGTGTTCGTTTCAAACCGTACTCCTTTTTTTTTCAGGTAAACAGCAAGTCGGGTAACCAGGTCCTGTGGGATCACGTGCGCATCGCCCGGATAATACACGCCGCCGCGCGCATTGATCCGCACATCTGGTTCCATCTGTTGAATCTCAGGAAGCGTCAAAACCCGCGCCTCCAGACCAAGCTGGTTGGCCGTATGTGCTGCTTCTGATTCTTCTTTCTCAACATCCGCACGCTGGTACAGCATCAGGAGACCACGCTCAAGGTATCCAAACTCAAATGGCATTTCGACGGCCCACTGCCGGTATAATGCTTTGCTGAAAAGACTTAACGCAAGGAGGTCCGGACCAACGCGGGTCACGTGTGCTTTATTGGCATGCCGGTAAAAGCGGAGCCCCCAGGAAAGCAGGTCGGCACTCCACCTCGGCCTGACATAAAACGGACTGGTGGATTTCATCATCCAGGCCATTCCTTTGGCCACCATCCCGGGTGATGCCAGCGGTGTGAAATGACTGGGTACGATCATGCCGGCATTCCCAAAGGAACAATTGTCGGTAAGGTTTCCTTTATCCAGAACAGTGACCTGAAATCCTGATTTCTGCAGGTAGTACGCGGTGCTCAGACCAATAATTCCGCCCCCGATGATTCCAACATGGTTTCCCATTACAGCACCTGAAATCCATAGGCATACGGATCGTCATCCGGGTCGATGGTAATGGTATTGTGGCCATAAACTTTTGCCCACCCCTCGACACTGGGCACAATCGCAGGAATGCCGCTGAGTTCCGTTACTTCTTCAACCCTGCCAATGAAACGTGACCCAATGATGCTCTCGTGCACGAAGTCCTCCCCCTCCTTGATCCGCCCCTTTGCGTGCCACTGCGCGAGGCGTGCAGACGTGCCCGTACCACACGGCGAGCGGTCAATTGCCTTGTCGCCGTAGAAGACAGCGTTCCGCGCCGTAGACGAGGGATCCAACACCTTGCCGGTCCACAGAATATGGCTGCACCCGTTAATGGTAGGATCCAGTGGATGGACGAACGTATGTTTCGCATTAATATCCTTCCTCAATGCACGACTCCAACTGATCAGCTGGTCGGCTGTATAGTGTTCAAGACCCGGGAAGTTCTTCTGTA
Organism: Cytophagales bacterium; assembly: GCA_034440075.1. Lineage (GTDB taxonomy): Bacteria > Bacteroidota > Bacteroidia > Cytophagales > Cyclobacteriaceae > ELB16-189. Next base: position 88,676 of record JAWXBL010000012.1, on the reverse strand, counting down.
CATCTATGATGGCGTAGAAATTGCCACCGTAGGCAACGTCGAACGTGAGCTCGCCCAAATCAGGGCAAGTTGCCTGAATATCCTGCGCTGCCAGAAATGCTTTCACATTCCGGATCTTTACGGACTTCACTTTTTTTCCATCTTGCTTGTATTCGATGCGAACAAGGCCTGCGGGAACTTCAAGGTTCAGAATTCCAGGCGTTCGTGGAGTTACCAATCCATGTTCGATGGCAATGGTCACCGTCCCAATTGTTCCATGCCCACACATAGGAAGGCAGCCGCTGGTTTCGATAAAGAGAACTCCCATGTCGTTGGCAGGATCCGACGGAGGGTATAGAATACTCCCGCTCATCATGTCATGTCCGCGTGGCTCAAACATGAGCCCTTTTCGTATCCAATCATAGTCGCGCATGAAATGCTGGCGTTTCTCGCTCATGTTTTTTCCTTCCAGCTCCGGACCGCCGAAGGCAACCAGGCGAACTGGATTCCCGCACGTATGCGCATCAATGCAAGAAAATGTATTTGCCATCAGACTAATGCGTTGAGGTTATCGGGTCCACGCGCTGTTTACCATCCTCCATATCTGGAGCGGGTTACCATCCTTCAGTTCTGCGGGAAGAAGCGTCTGCGGAAAATTCTGGAAGCTGACGGGGCGGACGAAGCGCTTTACTGCATCCGTACCCACAGACGTGAATTTTGAATCGGTCGTGGACGGAAACGGGCCGCCGTGGTGCATGGATGGACATACCTCAACTCCCGTCGGAATCCCATTGATGATCACCCTGCCAGCTTTTTCAATGACATGTTGAATAAAATCTGCGTAGGATTCCAGTTCATCCTCCTCTCCGATGATGGTGGAAGTAAGTTGTCCGGGAATAGCATCGACAGCTGCATAGAGCTCCTCCCTGGAAGTCGCCTGCACCAATAGCGAATACGGTCCGAAGACTTCTTCTACCAGCGCAGGGTTATTCATAAAATCGACTGCCGCCACGGTCGCCACGGTTGGAATGCCCTGATTTTCTTTGGCAGGCGCTACTGATTCCGCCACGAGGGTTACGCCCTTCATCTTTAAAGCGTTGGCACGATTAGCTGTGAAACTCTTCGCAATCCCCGGATGAAGCATCGTTGATGGCGCAACCTCACGAATCTTTTCGCCCAGCTGGGAAGCAAAGGAAGTCAGCTCAGGACTTTGAATACTCAACAACAGTCCGGGGTTTGTGCAAAACTGGCCGACTCCCTGCGTAATGGACGCAGCGTACATTTCTGCCACCTTTTCACCTCGGGCTTTCAAAGCGCCCGGCAAGATGAATACTGGGTTGATGCTCCCCATTTCAGCGAATACCGGAATCGGTTCCTGGCGCTGGGCAGCGTAGTCCCACAATGCCTTGCCGCCTGAAAACGAACCGGTAAATCCAACAGCCTTCGTCTGCGGATGCTGCACCAGTGCTTTTCCGGCTTCAAAAGATGACGCGTCCACATGCTGAAATACGTGTGGATGTTCACCAGTTTTTTTGATGGCCGTCGCAATAGCCCTGGCGACGAGGTTGGAAGTACGCGGATGGGCTGGATGCGCTTTCAAGACCACTGGGCACCCAGCGGCCAGCGCCGAAGCGGTGTCCACGCCCGCCGTCGAGTAGGCAAAAGGAAAGTTGCTTGCACCGAAAACGACTACCGGGCCGATGGGCACAAGCATCTTCCGGATATCCGGTTTCGGTAACGGTGCGCGATCCGGGAGGGCTGTATCAACCCGAGCTTCTACCCACGATCCTTCACGCAACATCACGGCGAATTGGCGCAGCTGATTGCCGGTACGGCCCCGCTCCCCAATCAGGCGCGCCTCTGGAAGATTCGTTTCTTCCATTGCCGTAGTTATCAGTTCCGGCCCAAGCAATTCAATTTCCTGTGCAATGGCATCGAGAAAATCCGCCCGCTCTTTGCCGCTCCGGTTTCGAAATACACGAAATGCCGTCATGGCCTTTTCCAAAATGGCATCGATGTCGGGGAGTCCTGTTTCCTTTTTCATAAGCTTTAAATCCAATCCTGTTTTGTAACGGTTTGCTCGACAACCAGATCGCCTGTATGCAGCGTAGACTTCGGCTCTACCAGCATGATTTTTACTTCTTCTGTGGTCCACGGGCGGTGCTCCACTCCTTTGGGCACCACCAGAATTTCTCCAGGTTTTACCGTAACGGTCTTGTCTTTAAAATCCATCATCAGCGTTCCTTCGAGCACGACAAACAACTCATCTTCCGCCTCGTGTTTGTGCCATACAAACTCTCCCTCCAGCCGCGCGACCTTAACATAGTTCGTGTTAAGCTCCGCAACAATATAAGGATGCCAGCATGTGTTGAATTTTTTGAATTTTTCCTGAAGATTTATTGCGTTCATAAATTTCTGTAATCAGGTAATGACGGTCGTTTTGAAATGCCTCTGCGAATAATCTTCAGTATCCTGTCGCGCTCCTCGCCTACCAGCGCCAGACGCGGTGCCCGTACCTGCTCGGACCCAATCCCGGCCTCGGCTTCGGCAAGTTTAATGTATTGAACAAGTTTTGGATGAATATCAAGGTCCAATAGCGGCAGAAACCATCTGTAGATTGCTCGTGCTTCTTCTTCACGGCCTGCCTTAATCAACTTGTATATAGCCACTGTCTCCGCCGGGAAAGCGCATACCAACCCGGCCACCCATCCTACCGCGCCCATCAGCAAACTCTCCATGGCAAGCGGATCCACGCCGGTAAGGATTTTATACCGGTCGCCAAAGCGGTTGATCATGCGGGTCACATTGGCGACATCCCGTGTGGATTCTTTGACAGCCTGGATGGTGGGTAACTCCGCCAGTTCCTCGAACATGTCGAGGGTCACTTCCACTTTGTAGTCGACCGGATTATTATAAACCATGATTGGCAGCGGGGTGGCCTGCGCCACCGCCTTATAAAATGCAACCGTTTCGCGATGGTCGGACTTGTACCGCATGGGTGGAAGCATCATCAGGCCCCGCGCACCGATCTTTTCAGCCTCCGCTGCAAGGTTGACTGCGTCCCGGGTGCTCCCCTCCGCGATGTTGAGGATCACCGGAACTTTCCCCGCGACCTGGTCGATGGTGAATCGCACCAGCGAGAACTTCTCCTCGTTGCTTAACACGCTGGATTCACCCAGCGTGCCTCCAAGCACCACTCCCTCAACGCCTGCGTCGAGCTGTGCCTTCAGGTTTTTTCCAAAGAGCGGAAAATCCAGCTTGTCATCTGCGGTAAACTTGGTAGTCAACGCAGGATATACACCATGCCACATAAATTGCTTTTTTTCAAAGGTAAACACTCCGCCTTCCCATTTGTGTGCATAAAATAGTCAATTATAATACTATATTGACATTCAAAATCATACTCCTGTCCTTGAAGGCATCAATATAATGTCAAAACGGGTTATTTCATTCAATGTCCCGAAGACCGAACACGAGTTGGTGCGTGTTCAATCAGACCTGGAGCCACACTTTTATGATCAAATACACCAGCACCCGGAGATTCAAATCATGCTTATTGAATCCGGTGAGGGAACACTGATTGCCGGTGATTATGTCGGTCGCTTTGGACTCCGCGACGTGTTTGTTATCGGTAGCGGTCAGCCTCACGTCTTTCGCTGTGACCAGAGATATTATCAAGCCGGCTCGGGCTTGGAGGCCCGCAGTACCTCGCTCTATTTCAGCGAGGACTACTTCGGCAGCGCGCTGTGGCATTCCAATGAACTAACGGCTGTCAGGGAATTCGCCGGCGTTTGTTCCCGGGGATTCCAGTTGGCACAAGACGCTGCATTGTCAGCGGCAATTCTTATCCGGAAAATGGAACAGCAGGCGGGGCTTGAAAGACTTCTTCAATTCCTCACCCTTCTCAACCACCTCATTACCGCTCCCGGTAAACGACAGCTTTCTTTACAGCCCGCAAGACTCCTTCCCGCCGAAGAGCAGCGGATGAATTCGATTCTGGAGTTTACCTTCCGGGAAAGTCACCGCAACATATATCTGTTGGAGGCAGCGCAGATCGCGAACTTGTCGGTGGAGGCTTTTTGCAGGTACTTCAAGCTGCATACCCGAAAAACGTATATCAATTTTCTCAACGAAGTGCGCATCAGTCATGCGTGTCAATTGCTCATCCACACCGACAAGCCCATAGAGCAGGTGTGCTACCAATCCGGGTTCTCCAATGTTTCAAATTTTAATCGTATCTTTAAGAAGACAACTCAGAAGAGCCCCTTGGGCTTTCGCAGGCAGTTGCCCGTTGTTAACTGATTGAGTGTATTGTATCACAATAAATCATTAGCGTATGAGTGTTCTCACAAAAATTGAAGGCTGGGGCAATGCCCATCGACCAGGGTTCCTCGATATCTTTCGAATCGCGCTGGGTATTTTTATTACGTACAAGGGCGTTGAGTTTGCATCCAATATTGAAACTCTGGAGCTGAGCGTTCAAGGACTCACCATGCTGTTTACCGGGGTTGTTATTTCCCACTATGTGATCTTTGCCCATCTTCTCTGCGGCCCGCTCATTGCCTTTGGTTTGCTCACGCGCATCATGTGTTTTGTGCAGTTGCCCATTCTTATCGGTGCCGTTGCCTTGGTCAATGCACCCAAAGGGTTTATGTCAGTTGGAAATCACATGGAATTGGAAGTATCCCTGGTTGTACTGTTCGGACTTCTTGTCTTTATGATATTCGGCGCGGGCAAATTTTCGATTGACGAAAAACGACGCCAGGAAAAGATAGCGAAGGAAGCCGCTGGCGGCTAGGCGCGCTTTAACTCTACAATCGTAAGTTCAGGCACGATGCCGACCCTTCCCGGATACCCTATGTATCCAAATCCCCGATTGACGTAAAGGTATTGTTCCCCCTCCCGGTGAAGGTCCGCCCATTGCTTGTAGACGTATTGGACTGGACTCCACTTGAAATCACCCACTTCGACGCCGAACTGAAAGCCATGGGTATGCCCGGCAAAGGTCATGTCAATGTCAGAGAAGTTGGGTCTTACTTCTGCATCCCAATGGGTGGGGTCATGAGACAACAAGAGCTTCACCGCTGCATCCTCCGTACCTGCGTGGGCCTGCTGCAGGTTGCCATAGCGGGAGAACCGAACGCCCCAGTTTTCATTTCCAAGGATGGCCAGTTTATCATCGCCCAGCGCGATGATCCGGTGTTCATTCATCAATAGATCATACCCCAGCGTCTGGTGTGCCTTGATCAGATCTTCAAAATTCCTGCTTTTCGCCTCCTTGCTTTCCCACCGGTGATAGTCGCCATAATCATGGTTTCCAGTAACTGAAAAAACACCCAACGGGGCCCGCAGTTTTTCAAAAATAGGTACATACTCCTTCACCTCGTTGGCCTGGTTGTTCACCAGGTCGCCGGTAAAGAAGATCATGTCCGGCTTCTCCCGCATGAACATTTCCACACCTCCCTTGACAGCCGTTTTGTTCCAGAAACTTCCCGAATGGATGTCCGAAATCTGGCCAATGCGCATCCCGTCGAAAGACTTGGGAAGGTTCTTCAACCGAACGGTGACGCGACGAACGCGATAGTCGTGCGCGCCCGAAATAATTCCGTAGGCAAATGCTGCTACCGGAACAGCAGCGGTAGCCAATGCAATTGTGGACAAAAATTCGGAACGTGCAATTGATTTTCCAGGAAGGCCTTCACCTTTCCCGAAGTAACCCGCTACCCAGCGGATGCCCCGGTACACGTCGCCTCCAAAGAGAACGAGAACGCCAAGCACCTTGGAGAGGTAAGTAGCCACGATGCCGGTAATGACAAAATTCCGGGCGCTACTGCTAAGCAAATACGGATTCCCAACCGCCCACCAGATCAGGACGACGACTGCCATCCCGGTCGGAAACCAAAACCCGATGCGGACTATGCCTTTCCACGGTGAGGACCAACTTCTGGTCGCTGTCAGTACCCCTTGAAAGAAGTAATAGTCGATCAACAGAAAAAATACAACAAAGAATACGAGCATCATCATTCTGTACCGCATGCGTTTTTCATGTTCCTCCTACCGTACAGACGGCATCCGGAGTGATTTATTTTAGTTCAGTACAACGGCCTGATCCGTCGGCCCGGGCTTAGCAGGAGCTCTGAATAACCGCTCCTTCAGCTTGGCAACAAGCAGGTACATGACAGGAACGAGAAACAGCGTCAAAAATGTTCCGAAGGTCAACCCGAATATGATAGTCCATGACAGTGGTCCCCAAAAAGCGACATTGTCACCCCCAAAGTAAATATGGGGATCGAACTCCGTAAAGAGGGTTACAAAGTCAATATTCAAACCTACGGCCAACGGGATCAGTCCCAGCATGGCTGCCATGGCGGTAAGCAAAACCGGCGTCATCCGGGTTTTAGAAGCCTCCGCAATCGCCTCCCGCAGTTCCATTCCCTGCGCACGAAGAAGATCAGTAAACTCAACCAGGAGAATACCATTGCGAACTACAATTCCAGCCAGCGCCATGATTCCCACTCCTGACATGACGATTGAAATCTCCATCCGGAAGATGGAAAAACCAATCAACACACCGATAATGCTGAACACAATCTCGGAGAGGATGATCAGCGGCTTGCTCATGGAGTTAAACTGAGTGACCAGAATCATGAAGATCAACCCAAAAGCTGCTATAAAGGCAACGCCCAGAAAGTTTGATGTCTCCTCCTGATCTTCCTGCTCGCCCGTCATGCGGGTTGTCACTCCGTCGGGAATGGAGAGCGCATTGAGCCTGCTCTGAATGTTTGCCACAACCTCGTTGGCATTGAATCCGCCCAACACGTTGGATGAAATCGTGATCACCCGCTTCTGATCGATCCGGCGGATGCCCGCATAACTGTTGGAGTATTCTATCCGCGCAACAGAAGAAATGGGTACTTCACGCACCTGCCCACCGGCACTCATATCTCTATAAGTCAGCGGCAGGTTCATCAACGTGTTGATGTCATTACGGAAACTATCGTGAATGCGGAGAGTGATCTCGTAGTCATCGTTGTTGTCACGAAACTTTGAGATTTCCTTCCCGTTGATGGCTGTATTCAGCGCCATGCCAATCTGGGCCGTTGAAATTCCCTCCCGATTTGCTTTTTCCCGGTCGATGTAAACAATGATCTCCGGCTTGTCGCTTTGAAAATCAGATTTCAATTCTTCAACCCCCGGCACCTGCAGCGAGTCGAGATACCGCTTCGTGCGGTTTGCCGACGCCACGAGCACGCCGAAGTCTTCAGCGGCAATCTCTATGTTAATGGCCTTTCCCGTGGGTGGGCCGTTCTGTTCCTGGTTGACAGATATTTCAGCACCGCGCATTCCTTTCACGCCCTCGCGAATCTTGTCAAGGTATACACGGGTCGATTGGTCTTCCCTTTTTGAAAAATTGACGAATGCCACCGTCACCTTTCCAAGGTGCGGCTGTGCGTTCGTTCCGGCAAACTGGTCTTCCGATGCCCCTACCGCCACGTTGGAAATAATGGATTCCACAATCGGATTGTTTGTACCCACTACATCGATGACGCGGCCTTCCACGATCCGCGTAATGGAATCCGTCACACGCTGATCGGTTCCGATCGGCATCGTGATGTATGCAAAAATGAAATTCGGATCACCGTTAGGAAAGAATACCACCGGCGGTTTGCGTATCGCCGTGAATACCAGCGAAAAGAAGAACAGGAAAATGACACCGACTACCATCCAGATCGGACGGTATTTCTGCAAGATCAGCGTCAACATGTTCTTGTAGGATTGCTGCACCCGGGGCCAGAAACTGGTTTGAAAATGAGAGACCATCTGGCTGAGCAGGAAATGATGCAGGGAGTAAATGCCAAACATGAACACCGTGAAATTTCCCATGCCAAACCAACCCACGATGTACGACACGAGCGCGAGGGCCGCAAAAACAGTGGCCGTCGTCAGATACCCACGGGTAAATTTGCTTTTTGATTTATGGTCGTGATCGTGCGCCTTCATGAAGTCAGCAGCAAAAACCGGGTTCATGATGTAGGCGACGATCAGGGATGCCAGCAGCGTGACAATGAGCGTAATGGGAAGGTATACCATGAACTTTCCGATCACACCCGGCCAGAACGCCAAGGGGATGAAGGGCGCAAGGACCACGAGCGTCCCAGAAAGGACGGGCAGGAACACTTCACCCGCTGCAATCTTGGCAGCTTTGCGGATAGGTACCTTTCCGTTATCGAATACCCTGTGGGTATTTTCTATTACCACGATGGCGTCGTCCACCACAATCCCCAAGGCCAGTAGGAACGAGAACAATGTCATCATGTTAAGTGTATACCCGAGGGTGGGAAAAACGAGGAATGCGATGAGACTCGAAAGCGGCACCGACAATCCAACAAAAATTGCGTTGGTAGCCCCCATGAAGAACATGAGGATAAGCGTTACCAGCACAAACCCAATGATGATCGTGTTGATCAGATCATGCAGGGTCGTTCTTGTATTCTCCGATTGATCGGCGGTAATCGTAACCTCTACACCCGGCGGGAGAATACCAGCCTTGTACCGGTCCACGATTTCGGTTATCTGGTCGGAGGCGATAATCAGGTTTTCCCCGCTGCGCTTGATGATATTGAGAGTAATCACGTTTTTGCCGTCCAGACGGGCAAAGCTCTCCTGCTCTTTGTTTGAGTCGATTACTTCGGCCAGGTCCTTCAGATAAACTTTTCCTCCCTTGGTCGACCCAACGACGACATTGGAAATCTGCATTGCGGAAGTGAACTCTCCATTGACCGTCAGGGAACGCTTCATACCGTCTACTGAAAGCTGTCCACCTGGAATGATCACATTCTCTCCGCGGATCGCATTTTCGATATCGTCGAGGCTCACACCGGCAGAAGCAAGTTTGAACATGTCGACGTTGATCTGTATTTCACGTGTCAGTGCGCCCACGATGTCTACCCGGCGGATTTCACGGATCCCTTCGATGGCGTCCTGCATCTGCTCCGCATACTTATTCAGCGTTTGCAGGTCGTAATCGCCTGACAGGTTGATGTTCATAATCGGCATAGCCGAAATATCAATTTCAATCACCTGGGGGTCATCCCTCAGGTCGCTCGGAAGGTTCGGCTTGGCCCGCTCTACGGCGTCTTTCACTTCCTGTTTTGCCTTGTCGACGTCAATGTCTGTCTCGAATTCGATGATTACGTTGGAAAAACTCTGCACCGAATTGCTTTTGATCTTCTTGACGCCGGAGATTGATTTCACTTCCTTTTCAATCTCTTTCGAAATAAGGCTTTCAATATCGGAGGGAGACGCGCCCGGATACACGGTGGCCACAAAGATTTGCGGGAATACCACTTCCGGAAAGTTCTCTTTCGGCAGACCAATGTAGGTCATGATTCCCGCCAGGCATATAAATACCGTCGCTACGTAAATACTGACCTTATTGTCGATAGCCCAGTTGGTAGGCTTGAATTCTTTTTCAATGTCTTGCATAAAATAGGATTAAGTAGGTGGAAATTTTCCGGAAGGGTTCTTCCGTCCTCCTAGAACTTTACAAATTCGCCATCATTGAGCCCCTGGTAACCTACGGTGATTAACTTGTCGCCGACAGTCAGCCCGCTCACCTGGGCAAGGTTGTCATAAACGCCTGCCACGGTTATGACTTTCTTGCGCGCCACGATCTGGTCGCCGTCGGCTACCGCGATGTATACCACCTTCTCGTCGTTGATATCCTGAACCACATTCACCGGAATAGTCAAGGCATCCGGAACGTTTTGAAAAATCACTTTCAGAACGCCCGACATGTTGGGTCGCAGGTATGCGAGGGATGGCAGGGCCACCTCTACCGGAAACGTTCGCGACATCCTATTTATCGTTTTTCCGACAAATGTCACTTCCGCAACAATCTCTTCGCCCATGGTTGGAAAACTTACCTTCACTTTGTTTCCGGTCTTGATCTTGGTGACAAAGGCTTCTGACACATTCGCGTTCATCTTCAATTTGTCAAAGCTCACCACGCGGAACGCAGGCATTCCGGGCGCTACATTCTGGCCAATCTTTACATCCACTTCATCCACCGATCCGTTAATGGGTGATTTGATGCGGGTCATATCCAACTGCTCGTTGAGCGTTGCCAGCCGTTTCTCCAGGCTCTCCTTGTTATTCTTCGCTTGTAAGTATTGCACCTCTGTGCCGATTTTCTGATCCCAGAGATTCTTCTGACGCTCAAATACTGTCCGGGCCAGGCTGATGGAAGACTTCAGCTCATCGATGTTGCGAAGGATAAGCGCGTTGTCAATTTGCGCCAGGGTCTGTCCTTTGGTAACAACTTGTCCTTCGCGCGCATGAACAGCCGTCAGGATGCCCATCGTTTCCGCGCTTACCATGATGTTATCGATGGCCTCCACCGATCCCTGCGTTTTGACGAAATAGTCAAAAGAGGACAATGCCAGTACTGACACACCCACTTCCTTTGACTTAACAGTCACCGGACCTGGATTGGCGATCTTGTGTTCGCTCTCCAGCATTTGGATTTCCTTGTCCAGCTGGGCCCGTTGCTCTTTCAGTTTTTCAAGTTTCACCTTGTTATCCGTAGAAGTGGCGCTGCAACCGGCAAGCAAACTTGCAAGGAAAACTGCGGCGGCGAGGGATGTTGTATGATTTGCTTTCATCTGTTTTGTATTTCTTAATTGTCGGATTTGATTTGTGTGTTCTCATCGTACGTTGAGGGAAGCAGTTTTCCAAAGGCCTTGTCAAGGTCAACCTTGGCTACCATGGCATCAAACAACGCCGTGTAATAATTGGTCTGGGCCTGACGCAGGTTGTTCTCTGCGTCCGTGACCTCGAGGCTGGAACCTACTCCCTGCTCGTACTTTATCTTGGTCACCCGGGCAACATTCCCCGCGAGTTCCTGATTTTCCTGCTGGGATGCCAATGTCTTAATGGCATTATCGAATGAAAGGCTGGCTTGCTTTATTTCCAAATCAATCGCATTGCGGAGGTTGATAAACCCATTATCGATTTGAAGCAGTTTCAGTTTTTCCTGCTGGATCCTGTAGTTGCGGGAAAGTCCGGTGAACAGCGGAACATTCAGGCTCACACCAATTTGTGAAAACCCATACCACCGATCCGGACCTATTGCTCCCGCTTCACTAAAGGACGAATTCGTAGAAAAAATCCCGGCTATGCTTGGTGATTGGGTCGTGTATCCCAGGTTGGCAAATGCAGAGAGAACCGGGATTGCTTCCGCATACTGGTTCCGGATGTTCAGACGCTGTAGGCGTTGATTTACCTCCAGCACTTTGTAGTCGGGCCGATTCCTGTAGTCCCATCCCATTTGATAACTATCGAGTTTGGTGTCAACCGCCATCTCCTGTATCTTGCCTACCACCTCAATGGGTTGGTCATGCGGGTAATTCATTTGGAACTTCAGCAGTTGAATCCCAAGTTCATTCAGGTTCATAAATTTGTCCCGCTCGGTTATCAGGTTGTTGAGTGTCACCTTCACCCGGTCCACGTCGATGCGCTCGGCAAAGCCGTTCTTGTTCAACGCGGTAGTATTGCGAAACAGCGAATCGACCCGGCCAATATTGTTACTGAACAACGTAATACGCTCTTTGTTGATCAACACCGCATAGTACGCCTTCATGACCTGCTGGATGATGTCCTCCTTGGTTTGTTCCGTCTTTTTCACGGCCAGGTCCTTATAGGTGTTTGCCGCCTGAAGACCAACGAGGTAGGAGCCGTTAAAAATCAGCTGATTTACCGACAGGCCTGCATTTCCTGCATTTTTTAACTGAAAAAAATTCTGCGCCGCGATAACATCGCCGACCTGGAGTCCGGGGACACTGCTGAGGTCTCCGAGAAATCCCCCCGGACCGTTGTACGTAGTGAAGAAGCGTGGCAACTGCGGATTGGAAGTGATGGAGGCGCTGCCCGAAACCTGGGGTAGTCCAATACCAATAGTCTCATTCACTTTTGCTCTTGCAATGCGCTGATCAAGTTCTGCATTTTTCGACCGCACAGAATTCTGCAGGGCGTACGCGATACATTGTTCGAGGGTAAAAGAAGTTCCGCCCGGTTCTTGAGCCATGCCGGCCATTGAAACCGACAACATCAGAGCAAACAGATAAACGTATTTCATGACGATTGAGAATTTAATTCAGCGATGGTGGATTGTTCTAGCTTGTATTTTTCGTACACCTTACGTCCCTTGTCCGTAAGCAGTCCATAAATGAAGTGATCAAAAATCTGGAGGTTGACTTCCGCCAGGTTGTATTTGTCGGTCGGATACACCCGATCATCAAACGTGATTTGAATAAGTTCCAACCGGGCCAGGGCCAAGATGTCGGTGTTGATGCCGGGTCTGAAAAATCCTTCCTCAATGCCCTGCTTCAGGTTGCGGATAATCGATTGGCCGATATACTCGTTCTTGTGATTCAACCAGACCGACCAGGCCTTCGGGTGATACTTTTGCAAATCGAAAAGCAGGGAAGGATTCATTTTCTGCATGTCCTTTTTCATGCACCCAGAAATCTTCACGAGCTCATCAATGGCATTGGTAGCAGATTCGCGCAGGGAATCATATTGAGCCTGATCGTGGCGGATGTGGTATTCCGATACCATCGTAACGATCTCGTCCTTGTCGGCAAAATACTGGTAAAGTGTTTTCTTGGATACCGAAAGGTGGCGGGCCACGTCGTCCATGGATACGCTGCGTACTCCATATTTCATGAATAGCTCCTGGCCTCCCCTTAAAATCCTCTCTTTGGTGTCTTTATCGTCCATCATGGGCACAAAACTATGGAAACTTATTAGATTACTAAAGTTTCCATAGTTTCCTCAAACGGCGTTTTCCGGAATAGGTTGGGCTTTTTCCAAAAAAAATGTCCGGTCAGCGTGGGATTTACGACTGCTGTGACGTTGGATTTGCACCCGTGGGTTCGGATTCGGCCGGAGCCCGGTAGCACCACTTGTCCTTCATTTTTTGCCTCAATCGCTCTTTATCTTCCAGGGACATGGAATCCCAACGGGCTGCCCAGCGGCCTCGCATACCTCTTCCCCGCCAGCCATAGCCGCCCTTTCCAAAGCTCCAGAACAGGATCTTTGAAAGCACCAAGAGGCCCAGAGCCTGCCAGAAAGTTATGGCAGGTCCGGCGAACAACGCCGGGACCAACCAATTCCACAAGTACTGAGTCACCAGCCCTATCGCGGCCAGCATGACCAGGCCAAAGAGCAGGAATTTTAGAATCCAGGTTCCTCGTTTCATATCGCTACGTATTTAAGTTCATACATCGTACTATCATTCCCCCATTACATCATCGTAAAATCCTTGCAGTCGCTTGCGAAGCGCCAGGATGGCATACCGCTTTCTTGAAAGCAGCGTGTTGATGGATACTCCAGTCCGCTCGGCAATCTCCCGGAAGCCCTGCTCCTCCATTTCATGCAGGATGAAGATCTCCCGCTGTTCGGCCGGAAGGTCATCGAGGGCATTGGTAATCTCATCCCAGATTGCTTCCCGCAGCAATGCGGATTCGGGTGTGTTGTCAAGGTCCGGGAGGATCTCCTGCAGGGTCAACGGGTCGTCATCCAAAGATGCGCCTTCATTCAGTCGGGCCGTCTTCGGCCGGGCTGCATCCTTGCGGTAACGGTCAATGATTTTGTTCCGGGCCACCGCATAGAGCCACGACGTGATCCGATCCAGAGACTCAATGGATTCAAACCCGGCGACAAACTGGTAAAATACATCCTGGAGTATGTCTTCCGCCTCTTCCGTGGACGCCACCCGCCCCCGAATAAAATTCAGAAGCCTTCCGCGTTCTTTTCGAAATGTATCCTGCTTTATTTCCTCCATGAGGGTGATATCCATTGCCACTGCCTGATGCATACAACACCATAGACGGGCTGTGATGGAATCTTATTTTGACAAATTTGAAAAAATTAGGTCATGCGGAACGTCCGGGAGGGGCTTGCGTAAAGTTTTGAGTCAATTAAGCTGCCGAAGTACCTGCAGATTCTCCAAATCCGTTATTTTTGAGCTTACGATCAGCACATGATTTTATTTTTCCGGTCCCCGTCCACCCTGTTTGCGGTTGGTCACGCGCACCCTTTTTCCGTGGAAGACATCGAAAAGCTGATTTGGCTCCTGGGTGACGCCAGGCCGGTCGGGGATCAGACGGTGGCGGGCCCCTTCGTTGGGCCGCGGAAGGAAATGATAACTCCCTGGAGTACCAACGCGGTGGAAATCACCCAAACCATGGGCATCCAAGGAATCACCAGACTGGAACAATTCCGCGAAGTGGACGGCGAGCCTGTTTACGACCCCATGCTCGAGGCGGTTTATCCAACGCTTGATCAGGAGACATTCAGCATAAACCACACGCCGGAGCCGGTAGTTGAAATTGAGAATATCGCCGACTACAACCAAAAGGAAGGGTTGGCGCTGAGCGACGAGGAAGTGGATTACCTCACCGACGTGAGTAAGCGCCTCGGTAGAAAGTTGACGGACAGCGAGGTGTTTGGTTTTTCCCAAGTCAATTCCGAGCACTGCCGCCACAAAATTTTCAACGGCACCTTTATCATCGACGGCCGCGAGATGGAAACGACGTTGTTTCAGCTTATCAAGAAGACTGCCCGGGACAATCCAAATTTAATTTTCTCCGCCTACAAGGACAACGTAGCCTTTATCCAGGGTCCCACCATCGAACAATTTGCTCCTGCCAGACAGGACGTACCGGATTATTTTTCGATAAGCGATTTTGAATCCGTCATATCACTGAAGGCGGAGACCCACAACTTTCCCACCACCGTGGAGCCGTTCAACGGGGCGGCTACCGGCTCGGGCGGTGAAATCCGTGACCGGCTTGCGGGCGGCAAAGGGTCCCTGCCCCTGGCGGGCACCGCAGTGTATATGACCTCCTACCCCCGGTTGGACAACGGCAGGCCGTGGGAAGAAAAAGTGAGCCCCAGAAAATGGCTCTACCAAACGCCGCTTGAAATCCTGATCAAAGCCTCGGATGGAGCCAGCGATTTTGGAAACAAGTTTGGCCAGCCTCTAATCTGCGGAAGCGTTCTCACCTTTGAGCACCAGACACCGCAGAAAACCTACGGCTTTGACAAAGTGATTATGATGGCTGGGGGCATTGGCTTTGGAAAGGAAAAGGATGGAAAAAAAGCACGCGTTCGCAAAGGCGATAAGATTGTTCTGCTCGGAGGGGACAACTACCGCATCGGCATGGGAGGAAGCGCCGTTTCTTCGGTGGCTACGGGAGAATTTGCCAATGCGATTGAACTTAATGCCGTACAGCGTTCCAATCCGGAAATGCAAAAGCGACTCATGAATGCAATTCGGGCGATGGTAGAATCGGACGAAAATCCCATCGTCTCTGTTCATGATCATGGCGCCGGCGGGCACCTCAATTGCTTCTCCGAACTACTGGAAGAAACCGGCGGCACGATTGAAATCGACCAGCTGCCCGTGGGTGATCCAACGCTTTCCTCCAAAGAAATCATCAGCAACGAATCCCAGGAACGCATGGGCATTGCCATCCACGCACAAGATCTGGAGACCCTGCGCCGTGTAGCAGCACGTGAACGTGCACCCATGTATGTCGTCGGCACAGCTACTGGAGACCACCGCTTGTCGTTCGTGCGGGCCAACGGCAGCATCGCGCCGGTGGATTTGATGGTGACGGACCTTTTCGGTTCATCTCCAAAAACAATCATTCAGGACAAAACCGTGCGGGAAGTGCCTGCACCGGTGACCTACGACAACACCCAGATACAAAGTTATATCGACCAGGTTCTTCAACTGGAGGCCGTGGCCTGCAAAGACTGGCTCGTCAACAAAGTTGACCGTTCCGTCACTGGCAAGGTTGCCACCCAGCAAACGTGCGGCGCCATCCAACTTCCGCTCAACAATGTCGCTGTTATGGCGCTGGATTTCCTGAGCCACAAAGGTGTGGCAACGACACTGGGCCATGCCCCCGCGGCGGGGCTTATCGATCCGGCTGCCGGAAGCAGGCTGGCTGTTGCCGAAGCGCTAACCAACATCCTGTGGGCGCCGCTGACGCACGGATTGAAAGGGATTTCGCTGAGCGCAAATTGGATGTGGCCCGCAAGAAACCCGGGGGAAAATGCCCGGCTTTACCATGCCGTTGAAGCCATGAGCGAATTTGCCTGCAGCCTGGGAGTAAACATTCCTACCGGGAAGGACTCGTTGTCGATGACCCAAAAATATCCAACCGGTGACGTAGTTTACTCGCCGGGTACAGTCATTGTTTCGGCTGTAGCCGAAGTAAGTGATATTCGAAAAACCGTTTCTCCGGACTTGAAGCCGGTTTCAGGATCCAGTATTCTCTATATCGATTTCTCAAGCGACGAATTGAAACCCGGTGGATCTAGTTTTGCCCAGGTTTTAAACCTGCTCGGTCACGAGGCTCCCACCATTAAGGACACCGCCTATTTCATTACCGCCTTTTCCTGCCTACAGGAATTAATCCAGCAGGATCAAATTCTGGCCGGCCATGACATCTCGTCGGGCGGATTGATCACGGCACTTTTGGAAATGTGTTTCCCAACCACCCACGCAGGCCTTGACGTGGACGTGACCGCGCTGGGACCAGACCTTGCTAAAATACTTTTCAGTGAAAATCCAGGTGTGGTCATTCAGGCTGACAGAAGTATCGTCGGCCCTCTTCTGGAAAAGAAGGGGCTGACCTTCCACGTACTGGGGACGGTGACACAGACTTCCCAACTGCGGCTAACCCATTCAACAACGAACCTCGAAATTTCCATTCCCGAAGCGCGGGAGACCTGGTTCAGAACTTCCTACCTGTTTGACAACGTGCAGCGTCCGAAAGGCCATGCAGCACAGCGTCGGGACAGAATCTTCAGCCAGCCGCTTTCGTACTCGTTCCAATCCCGGTTTGACGGCACATACGGCGCCTACGGTATTTCTCCCAGGAGGCGCAATCCTACCGGAATCCGTGCTGCCATCATCCGCGAGAAGGGCGTGAACGGAGACCGGGAGATGGCGTACGCGCTGTACCTCGCAGGCTTTGATGTAAAAGATGTGCACATGACCGACCTCGTGGAGGGGCGGGAAGATTTGTCGGAGGTGAACATGGTAGTTTTCGTGGGAGGATTTTCCAACTCCGATGTGCTTGGCTCCGCGAAAGGCTGGGCAGGTGCCTTCCTATACAATGAGAAGGCGAAAGCAGCACTCGACAATTTCTATGCGCGACCCGACACACTCAGCCTGGGCGTGTGCAACGGGTGTCAGTTGATGATGGAACTTGGGCTGGTGTACCGCGATATGGAAATGAGTGCCCATCCCAAGATGCATCACAACGGTTCTGGTAAATTTGAATCCACATTCATCACCCTTTCCATTCCAAAGAATAACTCTGTGATGTTGGGAAGCTATGCCGGCGCGCGCCTTGGTGTATGGCTGGCACATGGCGAAGGAAAATTTGTGCTGGATATTGTTTCCGATTTCAGCATTGCGGCAACCTACAGCTATCACGAATACCCAGGCAACCCAAATGATTCTGACGGCGCTATCGCCGCGTTGTGTTCCAGGGACGGAAGGCACCTCGCCATGATGCCCCACCTCGAGCGGTCCTTGTTCCCATGGAACTGGCCGTATTATTCCCGGTCAAAACAAACCGACGAAATTGGTCCGTGGATCGAAGCATTTGTGAACGCGCGGGAGTGGGTAGCGAAGCACGTCGAAAAATAGACCTGCGAAAAATCCCAGCTCCTACTTCACCAGTTTTTTCATTTCTGCGTCAATGTATTCCTTTGACCACCAGTGATTGCCCAGCATGACTCCTTCAATACGGCGGGTGGCTGCGATATCTTTCAACGGATTAGCCCCGAGGAGTACCAGGTCCGACACGTTGCCCGGCTTAACCGTTCCACTATCCGTTGACCGGAAAAACGATGCGACGTTCACCGTCCCTGTCCGCAGCGCTTCATACGGAGTAAGGCCAGAATCTACGAGGTAGCCAAGCTCGTGATGAATAGAAAATCCGGGAACATTGAATACCTGCGGCGCATCAGACCCCAGCAGTAAGCCAACGCCTCCTTTGTTACACGCATCAATAATTTTCCGACGAAGCGCCACGTAAGCGTCGACTTCAGTGGCCTGATAGCCGGGAGTTGCCTGTTGACGCTTTTTACTTTCGACCCACGCGTCCAATGTTTTTGGATCCATGTATTTCATCTCCGGTCCGGCGCGCAATTGCTCCGGACTTTCAGCAGTTCCTACCCACCGCTCAGCCAGGCATTGGGTGGGCACGACCCATATCCCGTGTTCTTTCAGCCCGCTTACCAGTTTAGGCAACTGCGAGAGGTCAGCCTTCCGGCTCGCAAAGAGGCCGAAGAATCCAATTTCCTGATCGGTCATTGCTTCGATGCCCGGAACCATGCCTTCGATAAATCCGTCCAGGTGATCGATCGCTTGATAGTTCGCGTCGATCGCACGCCACACCCCCACCGAAGATGACACATGGCCACTGTATGCTATCCCGACTTCATTAGCCGTGCGGACAATCGCTTCGAAATTTTGTCGCGTAAGTCCCGGATGGAGTTTTAGAAAATCGTAACCCAACGCTTTTTGCTCGCGGACCATGCGGTCGCCGCTCTCCGGAGTCTTCACACTCAGTCCATTAAACGAGGGCCCTGACGTGTAGACGCGCGGGCCGAGGATTTCACCGCGTCGTACCAGCTCCCGCAATTCCAGGTGCTTGGGATGGCCCAGCATACTGCGCACGGTCGTAACGCCGTTGGCGGCAAACAGTGTAAGAACTTCTTTCATCGGCTGAAGGTCTTCTCCCTGCGGTACATGTGCGTGCATTTCTGCGAGCCCGGGCATGAGGTATTTCCCTTTTCCATCAACGAACCGGGCGCCCGCGCTGTGCGAAACTTTTCCCGCTGGGCCAATTGACACTACTCTTCCGCCACGAACCACAACATCCTGGTTTTCCAAAATGATTTCCCTGTCCATGGGGATTACATTTACGGCACGGAAAACAATATCCCGGCCGCGTGAGTCTTCGGGGGCCTGCGCATTGGCCGAAAGCCATGCGAGCAAAATAATACAAAGCGTAATCCTCATATGAAAAAGATCTATCATGAAAGCAAGGTAGCCAACCCCGGTGACAGGCAGGGAAACTAGGTGATGAATGGTCAAAAAGACCTGATGACAAATCCATTCTCACCGCTATATTTATGGCCTAAATCAAAACCTCCTATGAATCTCGCACCCAGAAACGTTCACCGCGATATCGCCTATTTTTTCCTCGGACTCATCCTTGCTTTCTCCATATCCGGGATATTTCTTAACCATCGGCAAAGCTGGCATCCGCGACGTTACACCTATTCGGTAAAGGAAGTGACGGTGACCATTCCCGTAACCAAAGAACAGGTGACCGACGAATACATAAAGAATTTTACAACAACTCACCAAATTGAAGATGTGGTACGTAGGTTTTCCGTCGATGACAAAAACAATCTTCGGATCTCGTACACGAGCAACGATGTATTGGTAGATCTTACAAGCGGCAAGGGAAAAATTGAGTCGTACCGGACTACCCCCCTGCTTGGTCAGATGACGCAACTACACCAGGACACGAGCAAGTGGTGGATCTACTACTCCGACCTCTTTGGGCTGGCCATGTTCACCATGGCCATGACCGGGATGTTCATAGAAAAGGGTAAGAACAGCTTTTGGAAGCGGGGGTGGTGGCTGGCCTCCCTCGGAATGATATTCCCCTTGATTTTCCTCATCCTGCTGTCCTAACGTACTGGCGGGCCTCGTTCTACTGAAAGGGCGGGGAGGTGGTTACTGCTTTCCTCTGAAATTCATTCATGGTGAACCGTTCGGGGATGGAAGAATACACGTGTGGTTTGATGGTTATCTCATACCGGACCATTAAATTCACTAACTTAAAAAATACATGAAAAGGTCGTTTCTCCTGGTTTTGCTTATACCCCTGCTCGCATCCTGCCTGGGCTATAAAGAACTTCCCGTCGAGTATGACTACAGCTACCAGGGCAATTTTAAGAAATACAGGACTTTTGAAATCATGCGCCCGACTGCTTCCGCAGACACCAGTCTGCTGAATCAGGTGGTGGAAAAATCGATTATCTCGCGGATGAAGTTCCTGGGATACCGTCAGTCAACCCACAGGCCGCACCTGCTGATTGGATTCCGGTTGTTTACTGACAGCTTGCAGTTGCGAGGCTACGTCCAGCCCGACATTGAGGTTTGGGCACAGACGCAACGGGAAGATCTCGCGTACTACCAGCAGAAGTTCCATCTCAAGACCGGTACGCTGCTGATTCATTTCTACGATCGACGCGAGAATCGGGCTATCTGGCAGGGGTATGCCACCACGTTGTACGGCCATATCGATTTTAGGAACAACCGGCACCTGAAGAACGCCGTCATTTCCATTCTGGACAAATATCGCTTCTGGGCCGACGGCTTTGTCGAAAGCACACCCTTAGTCGATGAAAAAGGTCTCTGATCGTCCTGTTTTCTTACCTGCCGGGGTTTTTCTTTAGCAAATTAGTTCTACCTTTGCCCTCCCAAAATGGCCCCTGGAAGGTCAGGAAAGCAGTTTTGGTCGGAATTGCCCGATGGTGTAATTGGCAACACGCTTGATTTTGATTCAAGAAAGTCCAGGTTCGAGCCCTGGTCGGGCAACAATAGCCAAACGGCTCCTTCTGGCGCTTCCATTTCCGGTCGCGCAGTCAGGCTCCGGTTGACAAACTAAACGTATGGCAGTTCGAATATTTTCCGGTCGTGCAACCGTATACCTGGCAGACAAAATCGCCCAGGCGTATGGTGAGTCGCTGGGGGAAGTAAAATACCAGCAATTCAGCGATGGGGAGATGTCTCCGTTCCTGAAGGAATCTGTGCGCGGCCATGAAGTGTTTATCATTCAGTCCACCTTCTCTCCGGCAGAGAATTTCATGGAGCTGCTGCTGATGATTGACGCCGCACGCCGGGCCAGCGCTGAGAGCGTAAACGTCATTATCCCCTATTTTGGATATGCCCGTCAGGACCGGAAAGATCAGCCCCGTGTATCCATTGCCGCCAAAATGATTGCCAATCTGCTTTCTGCAGCGGGCGCCAACCGGATCATGACGTGTGACCTGCACGCAGACCAGATTCAGGGGTTCTTTGACATTCCGGTAGACCATTTGGATGGCGCCTACATCTTCATTCCTTACTTAAAGAGTCTGGAACTAAAGAATATCATGTTTGCGTCCCCCGACGTTGGCGGAATAAAAAGGGCGCGGTATTTCGCAAAGCATTTCAACGCCGACCTGGCCGTGTGTGACAAGTACCGCAAGGAGGCCAACAAAATCGAATCGATGCGGTTGATCGGGGAAGTGGAAGGTAAAGATGTGGTGCTCGTCGATGACCTGGTAGATACAGCCGGAACCATCTGCAAAGCAGCAGGCCTGTTGAAAGAGAAGGGCGCCGCTTCCGTTCGCGCCGTTTGTACGCACCCTGTGCTCAGCGGTGGCGCCTATGAAACCATCAGTGCTTCCGCGCTCGAGGAAATCGTAGTAACGGATACCATTCCGCTTAAAAAGGAAACGGAAAAAATAAAAGTACTCAGCGTGTCTAATCTGTTTGCGAAGGCCATTCGCAAGATTCACGACCGCGAGTCCATCAGCTCACTATTCATCAAATTGTAATCACGAACTACTTAAACCAATAATTAATTATGAAAACCGTTGAGATTATAGGGTATCATAGAGCAAATCTCGGCAAAACAGCTGCTGAAACAATCCGCAAGGATGGCCTGGTGCCGTGTGTACTTTATGGAGGAGGTGAACAGGTTCACTTCTCCGCCCCCGTTATTTTATTCCGCGAGTTGGTGTATACCAACGAAGCACATTTTGTTCACCTCGACATCGAGGGCGACGAATGCCAGGCGATCCTCCAGGAGATTCAGTTCCATCCGGTGAGTGAGATCATCCTGCACGCCGATTTCCTTCGCATTGCCGAAGACCGGAAAATCAAGATGGACATCCCTACCCGGTTGGTGGGCAAAGCACCTGGCGTAGACAAAGGCGGCGCCCTCGTGCGCAAGCGTGCAACCTTGAAAGTTGTTGCCCTTCCCAAAGACATGCCGGATCACATCGATGTGGATTGCTCCGAGCTTGACTTCCATCACGCCGTCAAGGTGTCGGACATGAAAATTCCTAACCTGACGTTTGTAGATCCGCCAAAGGCTTCTATCGCGGTGGTTGAGATTTCACGTGCAACCAAGCTGGCTGCTGAAGATGCTGCGAAAGCTGCCGAAACAGCTGCTGCATCTGCTGCTGCCCCCGAAGCTGGTGCTCCTGCTGCTGCAGGTGCTGCACCGGGCACACCCGCTCCTGCTGCTGATGCCAAGAAGGGAGACGCACCCAAGAAGGACGAAGGCAAGAAGAAATAGTCTTTGCCGATTCTACCCATTCATCCCGTCTGCCGTCGGCAGGCGGGATTTTTTTTGTCTGCAACACCGACAATCCTGCTATTTTTGAGCCATGAAATTTCTCATCGCCGGGTTAGGCAATATCGGGCCGGAATATGAACTGACCCGTCATAATATCGGCTTCCTCACGCTCGACCGCATGGCCGATAACCTCAAAGCGACCTTTGCCACCAGCCGGCTCGCCGACAAGGCCGAAGTAAAGCATAAGGGAAAGCAAATTCACCTCATCAAGCCTAACACCTACATGAACCTCAGCGGAAAAGCCATTGCGTACTGGCTGCAAGACCTGAAGATTCCGCGGGAAAATCTGCTTGTGGTCGTTGATGACATTGCCCTGCCCTTCGGTGTGCTGCGCATGCGCACACAGGGAAGCAGTGCTGGGCACAACGGACTGACCAACATTGAAGAATCCCTCGGCGACAGGAACTACACACGCCTACGGATGGGCATCGGAAATAATTTTTCGAAAGGAAAACAGGTGGATTTCGTACTCGGAAACTTTGGTCCGGATGAACTTACCGCCCTTCCCGCTTACATGGACAAGGGTATCGATGCCATCCTTGCCTTCTGCACGATCGGTGCGGAGCGCGCCATGAACCAGCACAATACGCGGAATTCTGAAGAATAGTTACTTCAATGGAGTTACGCGATGGGTTTATTAAAAGCCACACCTGCCCGAATGAATTCATTCACGCGGGGATTGCACAGATTTTCACTGATTTATGAACAAATCATCTGTTCCAATTTGCGTAATCAGTGGCAAAAGGCATTCAGTGCGTAAGTCCAGTTATTTCAATCGAAGGACATAGATCAGCGGCCAATTCTTGCCTGTAACAAGAAGCATTTTCGTCGATTCGTGCCAGGCGATGCCGTTCAACACATCTGCATTGCCGTACAATGCTTTCGCGCGCGCAGACAGTTCAGCCAGATTCAAAAATCCGGAAACCTTCCCGGTGGAAGGATCAATTTTTGCAATGAGGTCAGTCTGCCAAATGTTGGCATAAACAAACCCTTCGATGTATTCGAGTTCGTTTAGACCCCGGACCGGCTGCTCCTGGTAGGTTACCGTCAGTTT
The DNA here is from genome assembly GCA_034440075.1 of Cytophagales bacterium. GTDB lineage: Bacteria > Bacteroidota > Bacteroidia > Cytophagales > Cyclobacteriaceae > ELB16-189. The sequence continues at coordinate 65,126 of JAWXBL010000012.1, read as the reverse complement.
CCGCGACACCTTGAACGCAACCGTATCCATGAAATAAAGTGACTCCGTTCCATCGCTCATGATCAGGCTGGTGCCGTCGTGGGTAAGTCCCCACCCCTCCGTATCGTAAGTGAACTCACTCACCTTTTCAAACGTACGGAGCGCGTAAACAAAGCCGGTTTTGGTCTGCCACGTTAGCTGATAAATCTTACTGTTCAGAATCGTAATCCCTTCGCCAAAATATTTCTTGTCAAGGGTAACCCGCTTCGCTGCCACTCCGGTCTGGATGTCGACCGTTCCGATCCATGAATTTTCCTGGCCCGTACTCTCGTAAAGCTGCCCGCGGTGAATAACCAACCCTTGTGTAAACGCTTTTGTGTCGTGCGGCATGGAGCGCTGAACGGTGAATTCGATCAGGTTGGGGCTCTTGATCTCCGATCCGGGCTTCGGAGGTGAACAGGAAAGAGTGACGCCGGCCAGGGCCAGCAGGAAAACAAATGCTCGTGAAAAGAAATGATTCATAATTGGGTTTACTTCTTCGGTGTATACGGTCTCAGTTCATTCCAGCGGTCAATGAATTTCACTGCTGCTGCGGTCGTGCGTGCGACATCGGAGGCGCCCCGCTCTGCGGTTGATTCCTTCGGATCGCGCACCCCCCAGACGCCCGTCGAAGACATCTCGGCCGAGGAAGTCTTCTTTCCGGTCTCTTCTGCCTTCAATCCTTCCGCCAGAAATACAAGGGTCGCCGTAGGGTCACCGGCATTCACTTTTGGAAGCATGGTCTGCATGTGCGGCGGCAATGTAAGTGTGGCGGCAACCGCCTTATCCAGTTGCACCAGCGAGGGCATCAGGTACAATGATGAAGACGTCTCCCCCGTTCCGCCGTGACGGTCAAAGACTCCCGCTGATGTGGGATTGCCAGTGCGTTCCACAAAGGGAGCAATGGCCTGCTCAAAGCTGACAGCGATGCCAGCCGTTTTTTGATTCACCTGGTCCACCAGCAAACCGGTGACCGCCGTGTTTCCCGTGTGCGCATTGAGAATGACAAACCGTTTGAACCCATGCTTGATGAGGCTTTCGATCACTTCCATGTGTACCTGAATAATCGTTTCCGCTTTCAGCGTAATGGATCCGGCAAAGCCCATGTGATACGGCGACTGCCCTGCCATCAACACCGGTGCCACGAGAATGTCGCGCTGCTGGGCGATCAGCTTACAGCGCTCCACGCCGTTGATGAAATCCGTACCGATCGGCAGGTGCAGGCCGTGTTGTTCGAGGGCCCCCACCGGGATGATCACCATGTCTGACCGCGTGAGAAAGTCGTTCACTTCCGGCACAGTCATGTGCGGCAGGTAATTTTTTACCTTCTTTTCATTCCACAATGGATTCGTTTGGCTGTACGCCTGCATCATTCCGACACAGGCCATCAGCAGGACAAATAGTTTTCTATTCATAGGTTCGAAATTTATAGCGTTTTGTCTGAAAGGTAAAGATGAACTATTTCACCAGCGCTTGCTGATAGGCCTCAATTTCCTTCCGTTCAATCACTGAAAGCAAGTCGGTCAGTGTCAGCGTCACCGCACCCGGCTTGCCGGTTCCAACGGGCACGTCATCTATGGCGATGATGGGTAAAATCCGCTTGGTCGTACTGGTGAGAAAAGCTTCTTTCGCATTCTTCAAATCGTCGAGCGTGACATTTCGCTCCTCCACCTTGAATTTTTCCCGGGCTGCCTGCAGCACCTTCATGCGCGTGATGCCGTGAAGAATATGGTGCGAAGGCGTCACTACCGTTTCATCCTTGGTGATCAGAAAGAAATTGCAGCGGGGGAATTCAGAAACCACGCCGTCCTGGTGATACAACACGTCGTCGGCGTTGCGTTCTTTCACTTTTTTCTGGAGCCACACCCCCATAGTGTAGTTGATGGTTTTTGCATCGGAAAGGTCGCGGCGGTATTCGTGCGTGATGATTCGTATGCCCGACGCCACCTGCGCGGCCGTGGGCAATGAAAGTCCATGCTGTGTGATTACGAAATTTCCCTCCACCGGAGTGTATGCATCCGGGGAATATCCGCCGGTGAGAATCATTTTGATCCCCGCCTCCGCCATGTTATTGCGCGCAATAAGTTCTAAAATAACCTTCCGCATTTGGTCTCTGGGCATAATTCCCTGGAGTCCCATCATGGAGGCGGACTTGTAAAACCGATCGAGGTAATCCTTGAGATAGAGCGGGACATGCGACTGAACGCGAAAAAAGTCAAAAATTCCAAAACCCCGCTGGATGGCCAGGTCGCCGACATGAAGGGTCGCCTTTTCAATAGGGAGAAACGAATCATTTACAAACGCCTGCATAGCTACTTCTTTATAACGCTGTACTTTTTTAGAATAGGAAGCACTTTTTCCATGGGCAGCGCTTCTATCCGGTGGTCTTCTTTCCCCACTGCAGTCGTCGCCATGAACATGGAATTAAGAATTGCCTCTTCAGTAGCCTCAATCACGGCCAGGAAAAGAGATGAAACGGCATCGTTCCGAAGAAGGGTCACTGTTTGCGTTCGCTCCTTGGAATCGTGCGCAATCCGCAGTGCCGGATCTGTTGAAAACGCGATAACGTAGTCGCCGCTGCCGTTGGAGCCGATGCCTCCTGTCTTCCCCAACCCCAGGACAGCACGCTGTGCCAGCCGCTCCAGGTTCCGGCTGTCCAACGGGGCATCTGTGGCCACAACAATCATACACGATCCGTCTGCTGAATCTTTGATCTGATCGCTGAGATAAAATTGCTTCAATTCCTTTCCTATCGGCGCGCCATTGATTTGAAGGACGCCGCCGAAATTACTTTGGACCAATACCCCTACCGTATACCCGCCCACCGACTCCGGGAGCTTGCGGGAGGACGATCCGATGCCGCCCTTGAATCCAAAACAAATGGTTCCCGTTCCCGCGCCCACGCTGCCTTCGACAACCCGATCGTTGGTGGCGCCGCGTACGGCATCCAGCACGTGCGACCTGTTCACTTGCCGTGCCCGGATGTCATTGAGATACCCGTCATTCGTTTCCCCGACTACCGCATTGACAGACTGCACGGCTTCGTTGCCGGGCTGTTGCAGTGTGTAGTCCACGAGCGCATCGATGCCTGCCGCCACACTGAGTGTGTTGGTCAAAATTACCGGCGATTCTATATTCCCCAGTTCCTGGATCTGCGTGCTTCCGGCCAGCTTACCAAACCCGTTGGCAGTATAAACGGCGGCGGGAACTTTCTCCTGGAAAATATTTCCTCCGTGGGGACGGATGGCGGTAACACCAGTTTGTGTGGATCCCATTTTGATGGTCGTGTGGCCAACCAGAACGCCCTGCACATCGGTGATCGAATTTTTCTTTCCTGTAGGAAGAACGCCCACGGTGATGCCGAAGTCACGGGCTCTCCCGCGGTCCTGGGCCATCAGGCATATGTCGGTGACAAAGAGAAAAAAGACAAAGAGAAGACGCATGAATACACAGGATGCTTGAGAAGCGAAGATAGCCCTTGCGGGTTCCTGGATCAAATGTGCACCTTTCTGCTTAGTCTCCCTGCGATGAATGTAATTTTTTGCCCACGTTAAATGACTGAATCTTTCGATAACTTAAAAGAGGGTGTAACCCAAAACAAGCATGAATTGATTGTACTTGGATGTGAAGTCCCTGTATAATGGAACAACTCCCCGCCCAAAGGCGGCGCGGAACTCCGCGCTGTATCTGTTCCTTTTGTAGCCAGCGCCAGCAAAAAGACCCGATTCACCGGAGATTGCCAAATCATTGTGAATGGCATAGTCAACAGTAGAAGATGAGAATGGGTAGTCCAGTACCAGCCCACCATTAATAAAGATTGTCGATCTATCGGCCAGAAAAATGTAGTGTCTTATCCCAACCGGGATCTCTATGGAACGGTAATCTACCTTGGCGGTAGTCGCGCCCGATGCAGCCTCTGAAGAATATGATTGAAAGGTGGGCTCAATAAATGCCGACCAGTTTCCTTTGTTAAAGGGCCCAAAAAACTCAAACTCAACACCCAGTCGAAAAGTTGGCTTGGAAGCAAATTCCATGCTGGGACCCCAAAAAACATTCGGGGCTGCGTTCTTGAGAATAAGAGAACTAAAACTTACTCCTGGACGGATAGTCAAATTGAATGCATCGCGCTTAACTGCCTTCGCAGCAGTGGCGACAGATGCTCCTTGACATTGATTGTACTTAACAAAGAATTTCATGAGGTCAGTACTGCTATAATTTAGCCCCTCAACTTCCTTTGATGAGACTGTTTCGCACTTCAATTCATTCAGTAGTTGTTGCTTATAGGTATCATTCCGCGCCGCATTCTCTTTAACGATAAAGCGTTTATAAATAAGTTGCTGAACCGGAGACTGATCAAGCGAATAAAAGAATCGAAGCAGACCGCTTTCCTCATACTGAAACAGGGATGCTTTACCCACTAAAAGGACCTTCAAAAACAGCGTCTCGTTCGTAAACTCCGGATTGCGATTTTCCGTAAGCCGTTCAGTGCGGTCACTGGATCGATCCATATTCACCGTGAAGCGTCGGTATATAGTGCTGCCTATCCCAAATTCACGTGCGCCTTCTATTTGAACTTCAGCCGAAGCACTCGCTTCCTCAAGCCGAAACTCAAAGGATTTTGGATACGTATTCTTCCATTCCATGTTGCGGATTAGACATTCAACCCGCTGCCCTTCATTATTGATGTAATACCCACTCTCAAACTTCATTTGACAATGAGCGGCCATGGCCGCAAGAATGAAGACAGCAAACAGGATAGGGGCTTTCACAAAGTTGAATTATGAAGGAAGCTAACTAACCGATCAATTGCAACTGTGACAAACCAAAAATAAAGTTTACATCCCATGCAAAGGGGAAGAAACTAAGCAGGTCTACCAGATCTTCACCCGTTGCCCTGGCGCCAGATACAAGGTGTCGGTTGGCTTTATGCCAAAGGCATCATAGAATTCAGGAATGTTGCGCACCACGCCGTTTACGCGGAACACCCCCGGAGAATGTGGATCGGTATTTATCTGCATGCGGAGGGCTTGCTCCCGCGACTTCCCGCGCCATGCTTGGGCGTAACCCAGAAACACACGCTGCGTTCCTGTAAACCCATCCATCATCGGTTCGTCCTTTCCCTTAAGGCTCATCTTATACGCTTTCAAAGCTATGCCAAGGCCGCCGAGGTCACCGATGTTTTCTCCTTGCGTAAACTCTCCATTTACGTTCAGGTCGGGGAATACTTTGTAGGCGCTGTATTGAGCAACCAGCGCTTCGGTGCGCTTCTTAAATTCCTCCTTGTCTTTATCAGTCCACCAGTTTTTTAATTCACCGTCACCGGTAAATGTGCTGCCCTGATCGTCGAAGCCGTGGCCGATCTCGTGACCAATCACCGCTCCGATGGCGCCGTAGTTCACGGCATCATCCGCGTGCAGGTCAAAGAACGGCGGCTGTAAAATGGCGGCCGGAAAAACGATTTCATTCTTGGTAGGATCGTAATAGGCATTGACCGTCTGCGGCGTCATGCCCCACTCTGTCTTGTCGATGGGCTTGCCGATCTTGGCCAGCTCCTGGTTGTGGGTGGCGAGCTTGGCACTCTGGATGTTCCCGAAGAGGTTGTCCTTTTTAATCGTCACCGCCGAATAATCCTTCCACTTGTCGGGGTAACCGATTTTCGGAGTGAACTTCGACAACTTGTCAAGGGCCTGCATTTTCGTTTCGGCACCCATCCAATCCAGTTCGTTGATGCTCATGCGGTAGGCCTCAATGAGGTTTCCAACCAGCGCCGTCATGCGCTCTTTGGCTTCGGTCGGAAAATGTTTTTCGACATACACCTTTCCCACCACTTCGCCGAGGTTTCCATTGACGACGTCAACGCCGCGGCGCCAGGCCGGGCGCTGTTCAATTCTTCCCGTAAGGGTCTTTCCGTAAAACTTAAAATTCTGCTCATCCATGGCCGTGTTGAGCAACGAGGCCCCGGCGTTGATCACATTCCACTTGAGGTACGCTTTCCAGGTGTCGAGCGAAGTGCCCGCAGCCAGGTCATTCATAGCCAGCACAAACGACGGCTGTCCGATCACAAGCCGGTCGAGCAACGGTACCTTCGACCCGGCGAGGAACGCCTTGAAATCAAATTTGCCCATCACCTGATCCAGCGAGTCAACGGGGTACATGTTGTACATCCGGGCCATGTCGCGGGTCTCTTCCTTCTTCATGTGTTTGGATGCCATCGCCGTCTCCAGCGCCATGATGTCTTTGGCCAGTTTCTTTCCATTCTTCACGCCGCCCAGATCGAGCATGATGGCCATGTGCTCCACGTATGCCTTGCGGATCTCCTGCTGTTTCGCGGAGGGGTCGAGGTAATACTCACGGTCAGGCAATCCTAATCCCGACTGCCAGCAATACAGGGCATATTCCGTCGGCTTCTTAAAGTCAGGTACGATGAACAACCCAAACGGTGATCCGTAGCCGTATATATTGGCATACCCAAAGTATTCCGCAAGTCCCTTCGAATCTTTGATCGCATCGATCTTTTCAAACTCCGGCGCCAGCGGGGCTGTTCCCAACGTATTTCTTTTTTCCATATCCAGGAAGGAAGCGTACAAATCGCCCACTTTCTGTTCGTCGGTGCCGAATTCCTTGCCTGCAGCGGCAGCTTCTTCAATGATTTTCTTTACGTCATCCTGGGATTTCTCGTGGATGATGTATCCGATGCCGTAGCTCGCCTTGTCGGCAGGAATTTCTGTGTTCTTAATCCATGTACCGTTGACATACATCTGAAAATTGTCTCCTGGATTTACCGTGGTGTCCATATTCTCCTTCAGGAGGCCGGATGTCAGAGGAACGGTATTCTCATCCTTTCCGGAAGAGCAGGCCGCCAGCAGTACAACAAAAACAAGGGATTTCAGCACAGAATATTTCATAAAACGGTGTTTTGATTGATTTAAGAAAGTAAACGGAGACAAAGATAAGAAGTTCAGAAAGAAGCGCCCAGGCGGCCTTGCATTGCCGTGATTCGTGCATCAGGCCTGGGTATTAGGAAAACAAAATTCAACTGATAACGGCTCCCGGGTCCATCGGTCCAGCCGGCTGCAGCAATTGCAGTTTTCCTTCTGCGTCGGTAGCCGTCAGGATCATGCCCTGTGATTCGAGGCCCATCATCTTGCGGGGCGCGAGGTTGGCGATAAATGTTACCTGCTTTCCTACCATTTCTTCCGGACTGTAATGCTGGGCGATGCCGCTAAGGATGGTGCGGGTATCCAGGCCGCTGTTGACTGTGAGTTTCAACAGCTTATTCGATTTTTCCATTTTCTCTGCAGCGGTAACCACGCCGATCCGGATATCGAGTTTAGTAAAGTCATCGATGGTTATTTCAGACTTCAATGGTTTCACCGGCTCCCGGGCTGCTTCGCCGGGACCTTCCGCTTTCGTATTCATGAGTTTCTTGATTTGTGCTTCGATGATCTCGTTTTCTATTTTTTCAAACAACAGGCTGGATGCTCCTAACGACGTACCGGAAGCAAGCAACTCCAACGTTCCTGTCTCCTCCCATCCAAAATTCTTCAGGGCAAGCATCGTCTTCAACTTCTTTGCCGTGAACGGCAGGAATGGCTCAGACAGCACCGCCAGGTTGCCGGCAATCTGGAGCGCTATGTTTAGAATGGTGCCCACCCGCGGAAGATCGGTCGCCGCCAGCTTCCACGGTTCTGTTTCTGCAAGGTATTTGTTTCCGGTGCGCGCCAGGTCCATCATCAACGCCGTCGCTTCACGGAAGCGGTAGGCTTCGATGGAGGCGGCAATGCGTCCCGGGAAATCGTTGACGGCAGCCATCACCTTCTTATCCACATCCGAGAGTTCACCCCGCTCCGGCACCCGGTTGTCAAAATACTTCTGGGTGAGCACGAGGGCGCGATTGACAAAATTTCCAAAGATGGCCACCAGCTCGTTGTTGTTCTTCGACTGGAAATCCTTCCAGGTGAACTCACTGTCTTTTGCCTCGGGGAGATTGGTAAGCAGCGCGTACCGGAGCACATCTTCCTTGCCGGGAAATTCGCGCAGGTAGTCGTGCATCTCAATCGACCAGCCCCGGCTTGTCGACATCTTGTCACCCTCCAGGTTCATAAATTCATTGGCTGGAACATTAGCGGGGAGAATGTATTCGCCGCTCGCGTGCAGCATCACCGGAAAAATGATGCAGTGAAAGACGATGTTGTCCTTGCCGATGAAGTGCACCAGCTTCGACCCGCTGTCCTGCCAGTACTTCTTCCAGTCGTCGGCCTTCACTTTGCCAAAATCCGATTGCGGCGTGGAGAAAATTTTCTTTCCCTCACTCAGTTCCTGGAACAGGGCGCGCGTAGCGGAAATGTACCCGATGGGCGCATCGAACCACACGTAAAGTACCTTGCCCTCCGTTCCCGGCAGCGGCACCTTGATGCCCCAGTCGAGATCGCGGGTCATGGCGCGCGGCAGCAGGCCCGCGTCAATCCACGACTTGCATTGTCCATACACGTTCGACTTCCAGTCCTCCGCGTGCGACTTCAGAATCCACTCCCGCAGCCACGGTTCATATTCTTGCAGGGGAAGGTACCAGTGCTTTGTTGCTTTGAGGATGGGTGCGCTCCCGGAAAGCGTAGACCGCGGGTTAATCAGCTCGCGGGGGCTCAGCGTCGATCCGCATTTCTCGCACTGGTCGCCGTACGCTTCCGGGTTGGCGCAGCGTGGGCAGGTGCCCATGATGTACCGGTCGGCGAGAAAGGCCTTTGCCTCGGGATCGAAATACTGCTCTGACGTTTCTTCGGTGAGCAGCTTCTTGTTGTACAGGTTGAGAAAAAGCTCCTGCGAAGTCTGGTGATGCAGGGGCTCGCTGGTACGGTGATACACGTCAAAAGAGATCCCCAATTGGTAGAGGCAATCGCGGATGAGCACATGGTATTTGTCAATGATGGCACGCGAAGTGGTCCCTTCCTTCAGTGCCTGGTTTGGGATGGCGGTGCCGTGCTCGTCACTTCCGCACACGAAAACAACGTTTTTCTTTAAAAGTCGCAAAAACCTTACATACACATCGGCGGGAATATAGGCCCCGGCGAGGTGGCCGATGTGCTTGGGGCCGTTGGCATACGGGAGGGCTGCGGTGACGGTATAGCGGCTAATCGTAGGGTTCTCAGGCATCGTTACTTCAGCGATAAAAAATCATGTTACAGGCCGCGGCCCAAGCTTCAAATTTGAGAAATAGTTTCGACTTGAGGCCCGAATTTCGGTCAAAAAGCAGGAAAATCTACGTTGGTCGCGCCAAGACGCAAATCGGTCCAGTGCCTTGGAAATCGCGTTCGGCTCCAGCCCAGATGCAATCTTCTGCGGAAAGGTAAACGCGGGCGGTAAACTTGGTTACCTTTTTCAGTATGCCTTCAGGGCACCAAAATCAAACGGTTTTCTGTTCGACGGGTGTGTTGCGGACGGCAGGCTGGTTGGATTCACTCATCTTGTTTTCGCCCGGCCCGGGCAGCGCCAGCGGGAACTGCACGATAAATTCCGTGTATTTGTCCGGCGTGGAGAGGAGGTTGATTTCGCCGCCCAGCTTTTCGGTGGCCAGTTTGGCAAGGTAAAGCCCGATGCCGCCGGTATCGGAGCGCTCGGAGGCGCGTACGAACATCTGGAAGATCTTTTCCCGGTTCATGGAGGCGATGCCCACGCCGTTGTCCGTGACGCGCGCGGTGACGCGGCCGTTTTCGGTGCGTACGCCAATGCGCACAAACGACTCCACCCGCTCCGAATCGTTGTAGAACTTGACCGCGTTGTCGATGAGGTTTTCGAGGATCAGGCGCACCATTTCCTTGTCGGAAACGAGCTGAACTTCAGGATCCACTTCAAAGTCGATGTTGATTTTTGGGGGAATCCCCCGCTTTAGTTCCAGAGTCAGGATTTCCTGAATGATCGGCTCAAAGTGGATATGCTCCGGCTTGAGCTCGGCGTGGTTGATGCGGTTCACGATCAGCAGGCGGGTCAGGATCATGTTGAGCTTCTCGGCCGTGAGATCCAGTTTTCCCAGGTACCCCAGCGCCTTTTCGTCTTTCACGTCCATGATGGCCAGGTTCACCATTCCCTTGAGGCTGGCCAGCGGCCCGCGGATATCGTGGGAGGTCTTGTAGATGAAATTATCCAGTTCGTCGTTCACCTTGACGAGAGAGGCGTTGGTATCCACCAGTTCCCGCGTCTTCTGCGCCACCTGGCTGTCTAGGTACTTGTTGTGGTCTTCGATTACCTGTTTGGCCAGGGCCAGTTCCGAGTTTACCTCCTTGATCGTCCGGTAGTTACGGTAGATAACGATACCCAGCGTGGTTCCGAGCACGACTACTGCCATCAGGAGGAAAGTAACCGCCTGCTGCTGCCGGATAACCCGTTCATTCAGGGCAAGGACTTCGTCTTTGGCAGCGATGATGGCGAGGTTCTCGCGCTGGGCGTATTGGGTTTGAACGCGGGTGAGGTTCCTTATGATGTCTGTGCTGAAAATACTGTCATTAACTTCCTGCACCTTTTGAAGATAAAAATTTGCTTTCTCAAAATTTCCAGCCTCTGAATAATATTGAGCTTCCAGCCTGTAAAAGGCTTTTAAGAGTTCTTTGTACTCACCTTTCTCTGGTGTCTTACGCGCAATGTCAAGATATTCTCTAGTCAGCCCAGGTCTTTTTTCAATGGCGGCCAGCTTGGCAAGTTGTAACACACTCTCTATCTCAAATCGCGAGTCGCGCAGCTTTACGGATAGTTCATACGACTTGAGATAATGCTTATTCGCCTCAGGATAGTTCCCCTGTTGGTAAAAGGAATGACCAAGACCATATTCGCTATTCATAATCACATTATCACTGCAATTATCACCACACACCTGCAGTGCCTTTTCAAACATGGCTTGGCCCTTTTTGAATTCCTTCAGTTCATTGTAACAAAGCCCCACGTTCACTAAATCAGCGGCAAGCCCAGTTGAATCACCCGACTCTTTCCTGGTACGCAAGGATTCCAAATAATAATCAATCGATATATCAAAATTTCCCATTTTGTAGTACGCCAACCCAATGTTGTGTAGGGCAATGCTGATCTGCCTTTTGTCTCCCTTCCTTTCACGCATAACCAATGACTGGAAATGATATTCAAGGGCCTTATCATACTCAGCGGTAAATGTATAGGCAAGTGCTAGGCCATTAAGGATATATGAAGTTTCTTTTTCAAATTCCGGGCGGTCCGCGATGTGCCTGCTACCTATGGGAAGAACTCGCTTTAAGATAGCAATTGACTCATCAAGCTTGTGCAATCGACGAAGCAGCTGCCCCATGATTCTACCGGATTCCGCAATACCAAGACTATCTCCTTTGCTTAGTGCATATCCATGCGCTTGCTGCGCAAACCCGAATGCCTGCTCATTCTGAAAATCAAACAACTCGTAGGCCAATCCCCAGAGGACCTTATAACGATTCGCATCGGGCCGAAGGCTCAGCTCTTTCTTCAGCGAGTCAACTTTTGTGTGGTTTTGGGCAATTGAAGGGCCGGCTAAAAGTAGCAGCAATCCAAAAAACGCGAAATAAAAGCCAATTTTTTGGTACACGGGTGATTTCCGGAAAAATATTACATGGTACATATTTCTTCCCAACAGCAACTTTGGACATTCTTTCAAAGGCAAGAAGAATAATAAGAAGCAGAAAACCAAAACAACCTAAATTAAACAGCAATCACATGAAAAAACTGATTTACATCGCGATCCTTTTTATTGTAAGTGGCTTAAGCCTGACTGCTTGTACTGAGCAGGAAATCAAGCCTCGGGATGGTGGGCCAGCTGGTGTTGGGTCAGATCCTAAGGGCTAAAATCTTAATAATAATCTATGAAAACACGCATCATCATATTGCTTGTAGCCACCGGGATCATGGTCTCCTTTGGTGCTACGCAGATAGCCAAGACTCCCGAAGTCAAGAAGACCGAATTGCAGGCGACAGCCAGCAACTCGACCACTGCCCCGATCGGTGGCCTTGGGTCCGAAGATCACTAAGCAATAAAAGAAACAAACCTACCCCCCGTCCTCCGGACTGGGGGTTTTTCTGTTTCCGGCCTACGCTGTCGATTTAAACTGCACCACCGTCTGCGCCATCTTTTCGGCTGTGGCTTCGGCTTTCTGGAAATACACCGCCTGTTCGCGGGGCAGGTCTCTAGCTGCCGCCTGTGACAATCCCGTCAGGGTAGCCAGCGATGCCGACAACTCTCTGGTGGCTTTCTGCACGGCCAGGGACTGCTCGTTTTGCGCATGACGCGAGGCATCCCGCTCCTGCTCCAGCTCGGCCGTGCGCTCCCGCACGCGGCGGTTCAGTAAGTCATTGATACGCGATTTACGGCGGTTAGTCTTTACCAATACGAGCGCGAAGCCGCCCCCGAGCATAGCCAGCGCGGTGCTCAAGCCGATCACCCACCGCTGACGGCCGATCACCTCTTCTTGTAAGCCGACAATCTGGGCCTGCGCTTCAATCCGGGAGTTGCTTTCCTGTTGCGCAATTTCAGTATGGGCCATCCGGAGCCGGTTGTTCATTTCTTTCCCAACCACCGCTTCCTTCAGCTCAATGTATTTCCTGTAATTGATGCCTGCGCTTCTGAACTGGCCCTTTGCGAATTGTAAATCAGCCCAATCCTTGCGCACATCAGCTTGTGCGCCAGGGTACGCTGTTAATGCCGGCATTTCATCTATGCGCCGAAGGTAAAGCTCGCACTGCTCCAGTTTATCCTGTTTAAGTGAAAGTAAAGCAAGGAACTTCAAATTATCGATCTGGAATCGCTGTGAGCCTTCCTCTATTGCCAACTTCAGCGAGGTCTGCAGATGCTGCTCAGCCGTTTCAAAATCCTTTAACTTAAAATAGGTGAGACCTAATCCAAACTCAGCACGGAGGATGTCATTGGTTCTCTTTTCATTTTCAGCAAGAATCAGATTATTATCTAAATAGAACAGTGCAGAATCGTATTCCTTCAGGTGGGCGTAACAAAGACCAATGTTGCCAAGAACGATTACTCGATGGCCTTTTGTATCTATCCTAAGTGCCTCCTTATAATTTTGTAGTGCTAATCGATAGTCACCTACTTTATAGTATAGGACGCCAATATTATTCAGAGTAACAGCTATTTCATTCGCATCACCTTCCGCCCTTCGCATTGAAAGGGATTCACTATGGAAATAAAGGGCCTTGTCAAAATGCTCCATGAATGTATGAGTGAGCGCAAGGGAGTTATGTAGCATCTTCGTGTATTTCCTGAACCCATGCCTCTTCGCCACGGGCAGCAGAAACGACGAAACCTCGATCGATTCATGAACCTTGTCCATCCTCCGCAGCAGCTGCCCGTATGTGGTTCCTATTTTTACGATCTGCAGGGAGTCGCCTTTCGGGAGGGCCTGGTCGTATGCCCGCCGGCAGTAGTCCAGAGCGGAAGCGTTGTCCACATCGTAGAGTTCATACGCCACCCCCCACAGCATCTCGGCGCGGTCGGCTGTGGTGTTGGTCTCCAGCGCATGGAGGAGGGAATCTACTTTGGGGCTTTGTGCGGCCAGGGTTCCTGCTGCGAGAAACCATGTGAGCATGCCCAGCGCGTGTATCGTTTTCATGACCGTATGTTGGTTTCGTTTTGTAAACCGGCGCCAATTCGTAATTTATGTCTGTTAATACCACCACCATGTTCTACCTCTTTAAATCCCGCGCTTCGTTTGAAAATGCCGTCGCCCACCGCGCCATCGAAGCCACCGAACACATCATCGCCGAAATGGGGGCCGAACTCCACGACGACCTCATCCAGCGGCTGTCCATCTTCCGGCTGTACCTCGACCGGCTCGAGCGAGCCAAGGCTGATCCCGCGGAAACGATGAACCTCATCAACGGCATGAATGCCGATTTCCAGGAAGTGGTGGATTCCGTCAGGCGCATTTCGCGGCGCCTCATGTCGGTGAAGTCGGAACATGATTCGCTTGGGGAGCGCCTCCAGACCCTCTGCCAGAACATGGAGCGCCCTGGCGGAGGAACCATTCACTTTACGCAAACCGGTTCCGAGCAACCCATCGGTGACAAAGACGCCCTGTACATCTCCCGCATCGTTCAGGAACTGATTCATAACGCGCTGAAGCATTCGTCGGCGTGGCACGTAGATGTGCGGTTGGCCTGGTCCAGCCACCTGCTTCTCATCGAGGTGGAGGACGACGGAACGGCTTTTTCAAAAGTTGACAGTTTCATATCCTCGCTTCAAAAGAAGTACAACACCTTACGCATGCGGTCCAAAATCATCGGCGCCCGCATTCACTATTCCCAGGGCCGGCGTGGGCTCCTCGCCCGCGTGGAGTATCCGCTCCCCGCCTGACCTAGAGGATGCCGTTCTTGTAGGCGTATGCCAGCAAGGCCGCTGTGTTGGGAACCCTCAGCTTTTTCAGCAGCCGTGTCCGGTACGTTTCGGTGGTCGCCTCGGTCATCTTCAGTTTCGCCGCCATCTCCTTCGTGGTGAGTCCGCTGGAAATGATCTGGATCAGTTCATTCTCCTGGAAGGAAAGAGCCACGGGCGGCACAACGTCCCACCGGTGGGTATTGGCCTCGATGATGCGGGCAATCTTTTCCTGGAAGTAATGGCCTGTCTGCACCACCTCGTGGATCGCCTTGAGGATCTCCGTGTAACCGTCCAGCTTGAATACCACCCCGCTCACGCCCGCCTTCAGCAGGTTGATGACCAGCTCCACCCCTTCCATGCCCGTGACGGCGATTACTTTCGGCGGATTGGGCTTACCCGACAGGCTGGCGAGGAGTTCATATCCTTTCACGCCGGGAAGGCGGATATCGAGCAAAATGATATCGATGGGCTTGCTGGCGATCTGCTCGTGGAACTCGGTGGAATTACCGGCCTCGTAGATAGTGCCTATGAACGATTCTTTTTCCAGGAGGGAGCGCAGCCCCTGGCGGATGAGCACTTCGTCTTCGAGCAACAGGACGTTTATCTTTTTCATGCGGTTTTTGATCGTGTTCTTCCCCCACACCCCGCCCAAACCCAAGATAAATATAAGGCGGAGCGAGGCATTTTGCAGTCAGGTTTTCCTGATCAATTGGGAGAAGGAAAGGGCCTGTTTGGCCCGTATTCAGGCCAGAGACTCAATCCGGTGCTTTTCTTTGAAATTCCTCTCTCAATACGAGGGGAAGAATGTAAAATGTAAAACGCTAAATGTAAAAGGAAGGACGGACCAGAGACCTATCCCGATTTACCATTGGAGATTTTACAAGACGAGAAAACCCAAAATGTAAAATGTAAAACGTCCAATGTAAAATGCAAAAGGAAGGACGGATTAGACACTCAATCCGGTGCTTCTCTTTGAAATTCCTCTTTCAATACGAGGGAAAGAAATGTAAAATGTAAAACGCTAAACGCCAAATGCAAAGGAAGGACGGATTAGACACTCAATCCGGTGCTTCCTTTTGAAATTTTTCCTCTATGGAAGAAAGAAATGTAAAATGTAAAACGTCCAATGTAAAAGGAAGGACGGATTAGACACTCAATCCGGTGCTTCTCTTTGAAATTCCTCTTTCAATACGAGGGAAAGAAATGTAAAATGTAAAATGTAAAACGCTAAACTCCAAATGTAAAAGGCGGAACGGGTCAAAGACTCAACGCTGGTCCTATGGGCGACAACATTAAATTTTATACTTTCATACCATGTGCTACCACAAACAGGATACGGCCACGATGGATGAACTCATGGTTCGCTATGAGCAGATCCTGAAGGAGATCCAGGTGGAGCCCACGTACTATGAGAATGGGTTTGACTTCAAGCCTTCGCCGGTTATCACCTCCGACCGGCCCCGGGAATTTCAGAGGATGCACTGGGGGCTTGTCCCGTGGTGGTCGAAGTCAGCAGCCGACGCATCACAGCTGCGGATGCGCACCCTTAATTGCATCAGCGAGGAAATGTATGAGAAGCCCTCTTTCAAGGATGCGGCCAAAGACGGGAATCGGTGCCTGATCCCCTGCACTGGATTCTTCGAATGGCGTTGGTTCAAAGGCGGAAAAGTAAAGTATCCCTACTTCATTCACGCGAAGGAAGAAAAAATCTTCTCCCTGGCCGGACTGTGGTCGTCGTGGACGGACAAGGCGACGGGCGAAGTGCGGATCACGTATACGGTGCTCACCACGCGCGCCAACCCGCTCCTGGAGAAAATTCACAACAGCAAGAAGCGGATGCCGGTAATCCTGCCCCGCGAGTATGAAAACGACTGGCTCAATCCGAATTTATCGCAGGAGGATGTGCTGGCGCTGTGTGCGCCGATCGATGATGCAAGGCTGGAAGCCCATACGATCAGCAAGATGATCACCGACCGCAAGGTGGAAGACAAGAATGTGGCGGCGGTGTGTAAGCCGTTTGAGTATCCGGAGCTGGCGCTGTTGGATAGCTAGTCATTCGGACACAGTTCTGCCCCATTTTTACATTTATTATTTTACATTTTGCGGTTCATTGCACTACCTCCTCTTGCTCTTAGCACCCACACTATTCTTCTCTACAACATAGTACAGCATCTTTACAAACGTGGAGTGAAGACTGTTGCGGCAGAGGATGGCGTTGAGGACCGGGTTGATGGCGCTGTTGCCGAACTTGATGAAGGCATCCATCTCGCTGGTCGTGCGTGGTTGGTGGGTCAGGTACTCGTGGAACTTCTTTTTCCAGGCCGGCTCGTTAAACCCAAACCGGGTGTGCAACTCCCGGAAAACAAGCTCGATGTGCATCGGCTCAAAATGGTCGGAAATCAACTGTGGAATCATCGGGAGGGCTAAATTACTAAATATTTTAGTAATCGAATAGGCCCTTCCTGAGGCTGATTTAACCGATTTTTGGGCTATTGGTTAAATCCTGGAAGCCCTGAGGTCAAAATGACCCCTACTTCACCTTGAACTCCACCGGCATCCGCGCCTGCACTCCCTGGTAGGTTTTTGCGCGCTCCCAGGCACGGTACCATTGATAGTTTTCACCTAGTTCCTTCTTCATCATGGACGTCCGCACTTCGTCTTCCACATTTCCCATCAGGCGCTCCAGCAGCGGCTTGGGTTGCGGATAGTAGCGCAGCCGGTATTCGTCTCCGATGTCTGCGGCTTTCGCTGCGAGCGCGACGGCATCATCAAACCCGCCCAACACATCGGCCAGGCCGTTGTCCTTGGCCTGAGATCCTAACCATACCCGCCCCGAAGCAATCTTCTTGAGTTGATCCACGGGCATCGAGCGTCCTTCGGCGGCCTTGCGGGTGAACGTTTCATAAATCTTGTCTGTCTGCTTCTGCCAGATGGCCTTCTCCGTATCAGTGAGCGAACGGGTGACGGTGATCAACTCACCGACTTCTCCTGTCTTTACCTCCTCGATCGTGATTCCCAGTTTGTTGTCGAGGAATTTGCTGAGGTCGAAGAGCACGGTGAATACACCGATGGACCCGGTAATGGTCGTGGGCTGGGCAACGATCGTATCACAGGCCATCGCCAGGTAATATCCCCCGGAAGCTGCATAGTCTGACATAGAAGCGATGACCGGTTTCTCGGCAGCCGCCAACTCAATCTCGCGCCACATCATGTCGGCAGCCTGGAATACGCCACCCGGAGAATTGATACGCAGCACGATCGCCTTCACCCGGTCGTTGGTGCGCGCCTTTCGTAACAAGTCGACAATGGTGGTTGATCCCACCACGCCGTTGTCGCCCTTTCCAGGAAAAATATCTCCGTCTGCCACGATTACAGCAATTTCATTCTTTGAAGAGCCTGCACCGGAAATGGATTTCTTGTACTGACTGTATTTCACCAAAGGCACTTTCTTCTTGCTGTCGATGCCCAGGCGTGATCGCAACTCCTCCTTGATCTGGTCGTCGTAGAAGAGTGAGTCGATCAGCCCGTATGTCACGGCCGACCGCGAATCCTGGACCAGCATCTTGTCAGAGATTTCTTTGAGCCGTTCAAATGGTATCTTCCTCGAATCGGAAATATCCCGCAGCATCTGTGTATGGATACCGGTCAATAGCGAGTTCAACTGCAGTTTGTTCTCTTCGCTGAGTGATTCACGCATGAACGGCTCCACGGCGCTCTTGAAGTCGCCCACACGGAAAATCTGCGGCTTGATCTCCAGTTTGTCAAACATCTTTTTGAAAAACATCACTTCGGTAGCCAGGCCGTTAAACTCCACCTCGCCCTCGTTGTACATGTAAACCTTGTCAGCCACCGTAGCCAAATAGTAGGCTCCTTCGGTATACGCATCGGCATACGACACGATCCACTTGCCCGACTCCTTAAAATCGAGTAAGGAGGCCCGCAATTCTTGTAAGGAAGCCATTCCCGTCATCATCATGCTGGTGTTGAGATAGATGCCTTTTATTTTTGAATCATTCTTGGCGTATTTGATGACCTCCTTCAGGCGCAACAACCCGATGGACTGATTGGAAGCTGATGGAAACACATCGGCGAGCGGATCATCTACCTCCAGTTCCGCTATCGGAGCCTCCAGGCGCAGGTGCAGTACCGATTCGTCAGAAACACTAACGACCTTTTCGTCCGACAGTGATGCGATCACGGTGATTCCGATAAACAAAAGGGCTCCCAGGGCAACCAGGGTCCCGAGGCAGGAGGCAAGAAATGATTTTAAAAAGCTCATAATGGGTATTTAAGATGGCAAAAGTACCAATTTTACAGTGGCAGGAAACAAGGCATCCAGATGATACGTGCAATTTTAATGTTGGGTTCCAATGAAGGTGACCGGGAGCACCTTCTCCAGGGGGCTGTTGAGCACATTGGTCGATTGGCTGGAAAACCGGAGGCGATTTCGTCTATTTATGAAACGGAAGCATGGGGAAATACCAACCAGGCCCCCTTTCTCAACCAGGCCGTGGTCATCCAAACAGCCCTCCAAGCCCCCGATTTGCTCGCCGCCCTCCTTTCCATTGAGGATGCACTGGGCCGGAAACGGGGTACCCGATGGGCGCCACGCACCATTGATATCGACATACTATTTTATGGAGACCACATAATCCAGGACTTCACCCTCAAAATTCCCCACCCGGAAATCGCATCGCGCCGATTCGTGCTGGAGCCCCTGGCAGAACTGTTACCGTCGTTTGTCCACCCGGTACATCACATGGATATGAAAACCCTGCTGGCACTATGTCCGGATCCGTTGGGGGTAAGAAAAGTCAGTTAGAGAGTTCCTTACAGGCTCCCAACTTCAACAGAAGGCTCAATCTTTTTGACCAGACCCTGAAGCACTTTGCCGGGACCACATTCCATGAAGGTCTTCCCACCATCCTTCACCATGTTTTGAACCGTTTGTGTCCAGCGCACCGGGGAAGTAAGTTGGGCGATGAGGTTTTTCTTGATCTGGTTAATATCCGAGGAAGGTGATGCATTGACGTTCTGATACACGGCACAAACAGGAATATTAAAGTGCGTTGACTCAATAGCCTGGGCCAGTTCCTCGCGCGCAGGCTCCATCAGCGGCGAATGGAAGGCGCCTCCCACCTGAAGCGGAAGGGCCCGCTTCGCTCCTGCCGCCTTCATCTTCTCACAGGCAATTTCAATTCCTTTCATAGATCCGGAGATCACCAACTGCCCGGGACAGTTGTAGTTCGCCGCTACAACCACTTCCTCTTTTATGGATGCACAGATCTCCTCCACCACCTTATCATCCAGTCCAAGGATAGCGGCCATTGTCGACGGATTGATTTCACAGGCACGCTGCATGGCCGACGCCCGCTTTGCGACCAACCGCAGTGCATCCTCAAACGTTAGGCATTGGTTGGCAACCAGAGAAGAAAACTCTCCCAGGGAATGGCCGGCAACCATTTGCGGAGCAAACGTCTCGTTGGTCATAGCGATCACCACCGAGTGGATAAAGATGGCCGGCTGCGTGACGTTGGTTTGCTTGAGTTCGTCGGCTGTGCCGCCAAACATGGTATCCGTTATGCGAAATCCAAGGATGGTATTCGCTTGCTCAAAAATTTCTTTCGCTTTCGGGTTTGCCTCGTAGAGGTCTTTGCCCATCCCGGTGAATTGGGCGCCCTGACCGGGGAAGATGTACGCTTTCATAGACGAATGATCCAGATTGAAAGAGCAAGTTAATTAAGTATCCCCGAAGTTTGGAATGAAGCGGTGTGGATTACCGAACGATCTGCACCCAACCGCGGATATTCTGCACTTTCCTCGACCGGTCTACAACCGTAAATGTTACTTTGGCACTATAGTAGTATACGCCGGCCGCCAAATCTGTTCCGTTGTTGTCGCGGCCATCCCAGTCGATGTAAATCGTCCGCTCCCCTCCCGACTTATAGTCATACACGTTTTTTCCCCAGCGGTTAGTAACCACAAACTCTACGTTTTCAACGAAGCGAGCACATTTCGTCCGCATCCGGCTGATATCCACCACACCGCACGGACCTTCGCCGTTCTCATCGATCACCTGGCGGTTGCTGAAGGCACTAAACAGTTCGTTGCAATTGTCGCCGTTAGGAGTAAACACGTTGGGAAGTTCGTAGTACGGACAGTTGTCAAAACAAAACTGTTCGCTCAGTTCGCTTTCGTTACCGGCCCGGTCTACGGCAGAAATCTTATAACACCGGGCAAACGAAGGCAGGTTGGCGTCAATGTAGAATGTGTCTTTAACGTTTTCTACATACAAGGTAAATTCTGCCCCGACAAAGGGTGCTGTATAAATGTTATATCCCTGAATATCCTGACGGCATGCTTCATCTTCCGGTTTCCGCCAGGTAATGGTATTGCTGAACACGACCGGTTCACACGGCTGCGATTGCCTGTACTGGTCGCATTTCTTTGCAACGATGGAAAGGGCCGGTTTACACGGTGGGATGCTGTCGTTGGGTTGGGCACAGTTGATCTGTGAGAAATTTAGCAGGGGCGCCTTGATTTTTGGATTGCCGTAACTGCCCCGGGTTTTCACACGGTAGCAATAGACTTTATCATCGCTGAGCGGCACGCCGTTGAATTGTCCCGAGTCGACATACACAAACCGGCCGGACGTGACGTCGATGCTGTCAATGAGCACCATCTGGCTTTCGTTGGCTCCTTCCGGCCCGCGGTATATCAGGTGCCTGCGGTGACTGAAACTTTGGTTCGACCACGGCACATTGGCAGCCCAATTCAACTCGATGCGCTTGAACTGCGGCTTGGGCTCCAGCCTCACCGACGATGCGATCGCTGAAGTATCCACCGGCATATTCGTATTGTCGTACAGGATCACCCTGTAGTTGTAGGCGTTCTCTTTCGTGTTCAGGCCTGTGTCGGTGAAGGTTGTATCCGGGATGGGGTTGGCATGCGCACTGGTAAGCTTCAATTTTCCGGACAGGCCTTCGGCACGCAGTACACGGAACGTGTACGGCGGAGGAAAATTAGTTTGGTTAATTTCAAACGGACCGCGCCAACTCACCGTGATCTGACCGTCAGTCGTGCCGGTCTTATCCACGGTCACGTGCGTGATAATCGGTGCGTCTGCGGTCATCGTGAGGCACGTATCGCGTGACACATAACTCAATCCTCCGTTGGGGAGTGGGAAAACGGCAACCAGGCGATAACAATACTGTGCACCCGGCGCCAGCCCCAGCCCGTTGTTGGAGTCAATGAACGAGGTCTGCGTTATCGGAACGGTCTTGATTTTGGTAAATCCCAGCGACAGCGGCATTCCGGTCACGCAAGTAGGCGGCGTAAACGTCGTCTTCTGTACCCGCCGCCATATCTCCATGGACTCCGCATTGGCACATACGTACGGTTTCCATTCCACCTTAAGTTTACGTCCGGCCTGCACCTGGATGTCGTTCCACTTGGGTGGGGGTCCAACGACTTTTATATTCCATGTTTTGAACTGAACCAGCTTGGCCCCTTTGCCCGGTGGGGGGTTGTCGGTAATCTTGAACACCACCTGGTACGGTTGATCCTTCACATGGAGGCACTTGGTATTCCACTGGAAGGATACCTTGGCCGGCGATGGACTTGTTGACTGAAGTACGACGGGGAACGGAGTGAACGTAGCCGGGTTAGGAAACGGCGGGTTGATGATCTGCGAGAAGACTTCAATTTTTACTTTGTCATTGTCTGGATCAGTTCCAAAAATATCCGCATTAATCACAGTGCCGGCCTCCACACATATATCCGGTGGCACCGTCAGTTCAGGCCTTTTGTTTTGGCAGTCCTCCACGATAATTTGCATATCCCGCACCACAAAGCCCTGATTGATCCAGATGCCGCTGATCTTTCTCCACGATCGGATCAGGAAGGCTATGTTGTATTCTCCCGGAGCACCAGGCGCATCCCAGATCAGGTTTCCCGTCACCGGGTTTATAGCGAAGGTGGGGTTGCCGTTTCCGTTCTCGTTGGATTGACCGTATACCAGGCCGATGCGGTCATAGAATTCCTTGGCGTTCGGAGGGCGGTAGTTGTTCACTTCAATGCCTTGTTCCCTTTTAGGGACCGTCAGTTCGTACGACAGGCTGTCACCATCCGGATCGTAGGCGCCTGGGTTATGATACCAGGCTGCGCCTGTGCATGCCTTGTCGATGGGAGGCACAAGCAATACCGGGCTGTTGTCGCATCCCAGGAACGGGTCAATGTTTATTTGCGATTCCAGATAGAACCGGGTCTCCACGGAATTGAACATGTTGAGAATGCCGGCATTCCGGTTCGGCTCCAGGTAACTGATTACATACCGGCCCACCCCGGAGTATGTATGACTTGTCGTAAATGTGACCGTTCCAATGTTAGGGCCAAGTTCGGGCCTGAGTGTATTCGGAATGGTCGGTGTTGTCAACGGTCTTGTGCCATCGCCAAAGTCCAACAGGCCCTCACCGAAGATGATGGGCGAACCGGTATTGGTATACACGGTGATGGTGATCAGGAACGTGAGGTTGGTACAGCTCTCTCTGCGGATGGTGATTTCTCCGGCTCTCAAGTGGGTACCCAAGGCATCGAAGCATGCCAAGAAACTGAGCACCAAAATCGGAATCACCTGCCTGAAACGCATTCGCACACTTGTTAATTGGCCCTGCGGAAGCAAGGAAACCAAAATTACAACTTTCTATCCCGTTACTACCTGATTGAAGGGCAAATTACCCTTCCACAATGCAAAACGAGCAATCCGCGAAATTATTTTTGATCTGAGGTGTAATGCGATAATACCCCTGCTGGAGGGAAGCAAGATCAACGGTTCACTTCCGGTTTCGATCCGCTAAGCGACCTGGGCAACGCTGACCACCGGGTGCATGACAACACGGGCCTTGATGGAATTCGAAATAAGGCAGTTAGCCTCCGACTTCTGCAGTACGCGAAGGGCACGGTCCAGATCTTTTTCTTCCCGCACCACAACCTCAGGGTGTAGATTGACTTCGGTCATCAGGAATTTACCATCTACCTGTTCCAACTTCCCGCTCGATGCACATCGGAAAGACACGAAATCCAATTTTGAATTTTCCGCTATAGAAAGGAACGTCGTCATCAGGCAGCTGCTAACGGCGGCGGTAAACAAGTGCTCGGGAGACCAGATCCCCGGAATGCCTTTGGGAAATTCAGGCGGGGTGGCCACCTCGATGCAGCCGCTTAGCGAATCCGTTGACATCTTGAGTTCCGGCGAACACATGATGCCCTGGCGGTCTTTGCTCCAGGCAACATCAACGTTATAAATGTGGGGTTCCATGATATTATTGAATTAGTCTGCGTTGCAACCGGGTCCAGCTTCCTCCATTATACACATGCTGATAGCCTGTGGCGTCAAGCAAATTCTTGGCATACCAACTTTTTTTTCCGTTGGTACAGCACGCGATAATGACAGCCTGCTTGTCAAGAAGGCTCCGCAGGTTTTGTCTCAATTGCTCTACGGGGATATTGATAGCCCCGCCGATATGTCCTTCCGCATATTCAGGTGCCGACCGCACATCCAGGATGATGGCTCCTTCCAGCACGAGTTGCCGGAAATTGACGGAGGGACCGAAACCCAAAAGCCTCATTATAGTACGAACCATAATCCGTTCACCCCTTCCGGGATGGCTCCGATTTTTTCTGCCGAAGTGTGCTGAGCCCAAACGGGAGATACAGGGGACAGGTGCTTATCAGGCTGGTCAGGAAAAAGACAGCAGAAAATGCAAGAAGCACGATTGCCAGAATGCCGGTGATTATCCCGACATAATAAAGAACCACCAGGATCACAGCCACCAGGAGGCGGGTAACCCGGTCTACAGAACCCATGTTTTTTTCCACGGCTTTGATATTTATTTGTGCAACAAAACTAGGCGTGCACAGTCATCGGCCGGATGACTTTTGTCATACTTTGGATTAAAAGAATTTGGATGAATGCGCGGGTCAGGTAGGACCCTGTCCCCTAATCAGCCAGCCGCTTCAGGCGCATGGACTCTGTCTTCCACCGGGATTTGAAACTTCCCAGGATGTAGGTCCTGAACATATAGACGAAGAAACTTCTCTGGACAAGCACCGGATCAATCAGATGCGCCACTTCCTTGTGGGCAGCCGGTGTTTCACTCCAGTGCATGTTGGCCTTCTCGTGGTGCACGGTATGATACCCGTTGTTGAAAAGAAACAAGTTGAGATCAAGAAAATTGCGGGAATGGTTCCACCGCGATTCCTCGTCGGCATGCACATGCTGAACAAAATTGAAGATCATGACCATGTAGCCCGACACCTGCTGCGGGATGATGACGTAGAGCAGTGCCTTTTTCCAGTCGAGTATGAGGAAAAACGCAACCCACGCAACCAGGATCACCACCTGGATCAGGTATTCATAATACCTCTTCCTGTCGGTCTTGCTCAATTGCTTCATGTACGGAATGATCGACTCCTTGATCTGGCAGTATCCGCTGTAGCCTGGGTAGCTGACCAGGGTAAAGAGGTCGTTGTCTTCCTTGCGACGGTAGGTTGCCGTCACGTCCCCCTCCTTATTATTGTACCGATGATGGTTCCGGTTGTGGGTGGGAATCCAGCAGAACACCGGAATGCCGTAAAACACGGTGAGCCACCAGTCGGTAATCACGTTCAGCGGCTTAATGTTCCAGATGTTGATGTGGTTGTGGTTATGGGCAATGACCGAAACCGCTACCGCGAGCATCAAATAGAAGACGTAGATAAAGATATTGAATCCCTGCTGCCACAACCAGGTGAAGATCACCATGACAACCACCATGTAGAGAAGGGTTCGAAGGTCGGCTCTGTACTTTAACATCAAGAGAGAAATTTTTTGGTAAAGTTAAGGATGGATCGTCAAACAGTTGCCCGTCTATATATAAGAATTTTAAAGAAGGCTGTTTGGGGCCTATGAGAAGGTATTGGAGACTCAATGGTGCACCCGCTCATCCTTCGTAGGGCGGCATTTTCGATCGCGTTTTGTTACCTTGCCCCATGCGTGTCGTAGGCGAAATCCCACATTCAGCGTGCAAGATTACCATCTTCCACTGGAACAACCGGTACCTGGTCAAGTTGGAGCAGGGGCCGCTCGAGCAGACCTATAAAGTCCAGGAATTTGATGTGGCCTCGGAAGCCGAACTCCGCTCCCTGATCAACGAGGAGTTTATCCAGGCTGCACTCCGCCAGTTCGACACCATGGGGCAGACCTTGCAGACAGCCCTTGAAAAGATCTGATGTTCACAAAGTTTATAACTTTGACCCCCGTCTGTAGGCGACCATGGAGATATTAGAAGAAAAAAAGAATAAGAACATAGGGTACAAGCCCATTCTCGATGGGATTCCTGACTGGCCGGTTTACCAGCTCAGCAAGAACCGCAAAGAGTTCCTCGAAGAAGTTACCCAGAAGGCGATGGAACAAATCCGGTTGCTCCGCCCCTCCAGGAAGCAACTGCTGGAGGAGCTGGAAACCACGGTGTTTCGGGAGCAGAATCGCATCAAGCGCAACCGCTGGCGGGTAGACCCCAAGGACGATGCCCGCTTCTGGGCGCGCGTAAAGAATGACCTCATTGAGTTGGGCAGCAAGTCCGCCGAGGAAGCTGCCAAAAAGGAAGAAGACCTGCTGCACGAGATTGTGCTCCGGTATGCCAAAGAAATTGCAGGAACTTTTAATCCGAGTTCGTATCGCTTCGCCCGGGAGGTTATCAAATTCTGGTTTGTCCGCCTCCTCAACGGCGCCAGGGTAAAGAAGTTCGGCGCCATTTTCCGCAACCGGTATAGCCTCCGCGACAAGATTCACATCGTAGGCAAGGTGAAAATGCTGCGTCGCCTGGCCAAGAAAGGAACCGTGGTCATGGTACCTACCCATTTCAGCAACCTCGACAGCATTCTGATAGGCTGGGTCATCCACTCCATCGGCCTCCCGGCCTTTATATACGGAGCCGGACTCAACCTGTTCAACATTTCCATTTTTTCATATTTCATGAACAGCCTGGGGGCCTTCAAGGTCGATCGCCGGAAGAAGAACCTTCCTTACCTGGAGACACTCAAGATGTATTCCAATGTGGCTATCCAAAAGGGTGCTCATAGCCTGTTCTTCCCAGGGGGCACCCGCTCCCGGTCGGGACGCATTGAAAAGCAGCTCAAGCTCGGGCTCCTCAGCACCGCCGTGGAGGCACAGCGCAACATTTATCTGGAAAGCGAGGGCACCGATGCACGCAAGATATTTGTGGTCCCCGTCACCCTCAATTATCATTTTGTTCTGGAGGCCCCTGACCTCATTGAAGATTATCTTCAGGTGAAAGGACAGGATCGGTATTTTGTGGAAGAGGATAACTACGGAAGTTTCCAATTCATCAAGTTCCTTTTCAAGTTCTTTACCAAAGGATCCAATATTTCCGTGTCCATCGGCCGTGGGTTGGATGTGATGGGGAATTATGTTGACGACGAAGGCAACAGCCTTGACGCCAGCGGACGAATTATCAACGCACGTGAATATTTCATGACCGAACAAAAGGTGACGGTAGATAAGCAGCGGGAGAACGAATATACGCGCATGCTTGCCAGCCGGGTCGTCACCGAATACCATCGCATAAACCGGGTTTTTGCAAGTCACCTCGTGGCCTTTGTAGCCTTCGAGATGTGGCTGAGAAAGTATCCGCGGTTGGATCTGTTTGGCTTCCTTCGGCTGCCCGAAGAAGACCTGGAGATTCCATACGACGAATTCAAGGAAACTTTCAAAAAGGTCAGGAAGGAAATCTACCGCATGAAGGAAGAAGGGAAAGTGCGTCATGCCACGCACCTGAAAGGAGACCTTGACGTGGCCATCCGCCGCGGCCTGGAAAATGTGGGCATTTTCCACGTGAAGCGACCGTTGTTGCGTGCCAGGAACGGTAACATCATCACCCAGGATCTAAACGTACTGTATTACTATCACAACCGGCTGGTGGGCTATGACCTCGAAAAGTTCATCGGATAAGCCCGTCGGGGTGATCGGGGCCGGGAACTTCGGCTCGGTCATCGCCAACATCCTGGCAAACAACCGGAAAGTCCTCCTCTATGCGCGTGACGAGAAAGTTGTCTCCACGATTCTCAAAACCCGCAAGAATCGCGGTCACGAGATGCACCCCAATGTCACCCCCACCGATGACC
The DNA here is from genome assembly GCA_034440075.1 of Cytophagales bacterium. Classification (GTDB taxonomy): domain Bacteria; phylum Bacteroidota; class Bacteroidia; order Cytophagales; family Cyclobacteriaceae; genus ELB16-189. The sequence continues at coordinate 37,555 of JAWXBL010000012.1, read as the reverse complement.
TAGAGTCCCTGGCGCGACAATGCGATGTCATTTTCCCCATCGTGCCCTCGGCGCACTTCCGGGCGATGATGAAGAAACTTTCCCCATACCTCCATCCCTATCATATTCTCATCCATGGTACGAAAGGATTCGACCTTCAGCTTCCCAAAGGCGAAACCATTGAAACAGTAAAGACATTGAGCCGCGAACAGGTGAAAACCATGAGCGAGGTGATTCTGGAAGAAAGCGTCGTCGTTCGGGTGGGATGCCTGGCAGGACCCAACTTATCGCGTGAGCTCGCCCAGCGCCAGCCCGGCGCTACTGTAGTTGCAAGCCCGTTTCAGGAAGTCATCCAGACAGGGAAGCGTCTGCTCCGCAACGAACGGTTCCAGGTGTATGAAAATCCGGACCTCGTAGGGGTAGAACTGGCTGGCGTGCTCAAGAATATAATTGCCATCGCCTCCGGCGGACTCAGCGGCCTGGGATACGGCGAAAACGCCAAGGGACTTCTCATCAGCCGTGGGGCGGTGGAAATGGTGTACCTCGGACGTGTGCTGGGTGGAAACACAAAAGCTTTCCTCGGTGTCGCGGGCATTGGCGACCTCGTCGCTACCTGTAACAGCCCCATGAGCCGGAACTATACGGTTGGTTACCGCCTTGCGAAAGGGGAAACGCTCCAGCAGATTATGGACGATATGCAGGAGGTTGCAGAAGGAATCAATACCGTGCGGATCACCAAGAAATGTGCCGAATACTACAAAGCGAGACCCCTGATCACCGATACCCTTTATAAGGTATTGTTTGAGGGCATGACGGTCCAGGATGCCGTGGACTACCTGATGCGCTACCCGCTTAACGTAGACATCGACTTTGTGTAGACCGCATGGAGATAGGGATTGTTACCTGCGAGAAATGCCCGACCCTATCAGCCAGTGATCGATCCCTGATCCCCGCCTTCCAGGAGGCTGGAGCTACAGCAACACCATTGGTTTGGAATGATCCCGCTGTCAACTGGTCTTCCTACGATTTTCTCCTCATCCGGTCCATATGGGACTACCACTTGCATCCGGCAGCATTCGTGCGCTGGATTAACCGGCTGGAAGAAGAAAAGATTATTACCCTGAATCCGGTGTCGGTGATGCGCCGCAATTACCACAAGTTTTACCTGCGTGAATTGGAGGCATCCGGTGTACGCATCATTCCCACCCTCTTCCTCGAAAAATCCTCCGACCTGAAACTTCCCGAGGGCCTTCCCGGATGGAACAAAGTAGTAATCAAACCCGCCATTTCCGCGAGCGGCTACATGACTCGGGTGCATTCCATCGCCGATCCAGCAGATATGGAAAACAAATGCAGGCAGGCCGTAAAGGAGCACGACGTCCTTGTTCAGCAATTTATGCCTTCCATCCTCGAAGACGGCGAGTTGTCTCTGATATACATCGATCGCATTTTCTCCCACGCGATCCGTAAGACACCGGTCCGGGGAGAATTTCGCGTGCAGTCCGAGTACGGAGGAAGCGTTGCCCCCGATCATCCCGACCAGGCTATCCTCGCTGCCGGTGAGGAAATCCTTAGGCTTTTTGAAGCCGAACTCCTGTATGCCCGCGTGGACGGATTGGTGATCGATGGCGTCTTTGTGCTTATGGAGGTAGAACTAATCGAACCGGAACTCTTCCTGGATGCACATCCCGGCGCCAGGCACCGTATGGTGGACGCCGCCATCAGGCTGGCAGCGAAAAAGAATCCTACGATTTAGGCATCATGGCGATGCGCTGCCCCGACAGTGTGTAGTATTCACCCATGACGTCGGCGGTCATGCACGAGTGCACAGGCAAGACACCGAGGACGTCCCCCACACTAATCTTTTCCATTTCCAACGGCGTTGCCTGAATGACTCCGTGTTCCTGGGAAAGGGATTTCACGACCATCCCCGTCGGTGGAAGCTTCCATCCGCCGTCAGTGAGTTGAACCACCTGACCGAAAATCACCTGGGCATCGTTGTGTTTCAGAAAGTCCTTTGAAAAATGAACGCCGCCTCCGTGTACCACAACCTCCTGACGGGACGGATACACGGCCACCACCGGGCAAGCCATGGCGACGGCAATATGCTCGTACGCGCAGGATCCAATGACTCGCTGCATGATGTCATAGAAAACAAAATTCCCAGGACGGATTTCGGTGATGTCAGAAAAGTCCGAGGCGATGCTGCACGTCGGTGTGTCCCCAATCGATAGTACAAGATCGGGATATTGCCCGCGGTAGCGCTGGCCAACCTTTTTCATTAGCTCGGTGGACTGCTTGTGAATTTTTAATATCTCCGGGCCCGAGCGGCATGTGTAACTTTCACCGGCATGGGTGAGGAACCCTTCGAGGCGCAGCAACTCTGAGGACGCAACGACGCCAAGAATCCCGTCGAGGGTTGCCTTATCCTGCGGATCGACACCGGTTCGCCGATACCCGGTATCAATTTCGATCAGGCAATTCACCGGATGCTTCAGCGCGGTCAGCAACCGGGTTAATGACGCGGTGTTGACTACACAGAGGTTGAGGCGAATGGAAGCTGCAAGCTCGTTGATTGATTCCGTCTCCAGCGGATTCAGCGGAAATGCTACGGTAATGTCCTTCCATCCGTCGGCGGCAAAGTAGGAGGCCATCCGAACGGAGGATACGGTGCACCGGGTTACGCCCTCTTCGCGAAACCAGCGCCCTACGTCGTGGGACTGATGGGTCTTAAAATGTGGGCGAAAGACGACCCCGCTGCGGCGCGCCTTTTCTGCCAGGCGCCGGATGTTGGCCCTGCATATTGTTTCATTAAGCAGTAAGGTCGGCCTGACGATATTCATGGTGATCAGAACGAATCGCGTATCTGTGCGGCGATGCTAGACAACTCCTCGGACGAGAGCTTCAGCTTCGGGTTGGCAAAATTCGCGTCATTCATTTGGTTCATAGGGATCAGGTGCACATGCGCGTGTGGGACTTCCAGCCCGAGCACGGCTACGGCAACGCGTTTACACGATGTGGCCTTCCGGATTGCAGAGGCCACCTTTTTTGAAAATGCGTGAAGGCCTGTCAGCGTTTTATCATCCAGGTCGAAGATGTAATCCACTTCTACCTTGGGCACGACGAGTGTGTGGCCCCGGGTGAGCGGCATGATGTCGAGAAAGGCGAGGTAGTGATCATCTTCTGCGACGATGTGCGCAGGTATGTCCCGGTTAATGATCTTCGTGAAAACCGAAGCCATGGTTACACGGCGATATTGACGATTTCAAATTCTATGGTTCCCGCCGGTGTTTTGATGGTGGCCAGGTCCCCTTTCTTCTTTCCCAGCAGCCCACTGCCGATGGGTGACTGCGTAGAGATGCGTCCCGCTTTCAGATCCGCCTCCTCTTCCGATACCAGGGTGTAGGTTACCGAGGCACCGGTCTTTTTGTTCTTGATGGTTACCTTGGAAAGGATAGACACGGAGGATGTATCCAATTTGGATTCATCGATAACCCGCGCGTTTCCAACGTGTGTCTGCAACTGGGCAATCTTAGCTTCAAGATGACCTTGCGCGTCTTTGGCCGCGTCGTACTCGGCATTCTCACTCAGGTCTCCTTTGTCGCGTGCTTCCGCAATCTGCCGGGCAATATCCTTCCGGCCCTTTGTCTTTAGGGTATTAAGCTCCTGCTTCATCTTCTCCAACCCCTCTTTCGTATAGTAGGATATGCTCTTACTCATAAAACCAACAGATTACATTCATTCGCTTTGCGCGACAGGCAAAAAAAACAACAACGGCTTCGTTGTTGAAACCGTTGTCGTACAGACAAAGATACATTTTTTGTACATCGCCGCAAAATGCTCTAAACCTCCACCAACTCGGGCACCAGCTGCCGGAGCTGAGCATCCAATTCATCATCAAACTTCGCCAAATAGAGTGTTTTAGCCTTAACCAATTGATCAACCGTAAGTCCCTTAACCCCACGCAGGTCCGCTTTGTAAAGGCTTGCGTTCTCAAAATCCGCGCCCATGAGGTAACTGTTCCTTAAGTTGGCTTCCATCAGGTAGGCATTAGAGAAGTTCGCCTTGATGAGAAACGCATTCTGCAACTGAGCCTTGATCAAAAAGGCGTCTTTGAAGTTTGCTCCGCTGGCATACGAATTCTTCATGTTTACCTGGTTCATGTTGCTGTTCTCAAAATTGGTCTGATTCAACCGGGTATTTTCAAGGTTTGATTCTATCAGCGAGGCATTCGAAAGATTGGTGGAATTCATGTTCGACCCGCGCAAGTTCACGTAGCTGAGGTTGGTGCGCGGCAGGGACGAGTTGACGAGGTTGATCTCAAAAATTTCGTGCCGGTTCAGTCGCTTGATGTTTCCAACAGTCCGGAAAGCTGCTTCTTCAGAATCCCATAGCCGGAAATCATCAATTTCATCCTGATAGGTACGGATGCGCTGGCGGATCTCTCCGCGCTGGTTGAGCCAGTACAGCAGGATACCAATGACCGCGATGTCAAACAACATCCCATAGGCTTCCGCAAGGATCTGGGCGCCGAACATTTGTGGATCCTGCGCGTAAAACGGGAAACTCAGCCCGACTACGACAACGGCCACGACAAATAAAACGAGTGCGGCTGTCAAAAGCGGCTTCTCGACAACATAGTTGAAGAAGGATATGATTTGATCAATAAATCGAATGCGTATCCGGGGTAGTGCTAGTATCATATGGTCAAATGTATCTCCACACCCTGGGCCCATACGATGCAAAATGGATACGAATCTTACATGGGTCCAAAAACAAACCCGGGTGTCCTTCTATAGGAGAATTGAAACGGTGAGGAAATAGACGGTCAGGCCCAGCAAGTCGTTGATCGTGGTAATGAAAGGGCCCGAGGCGATGGCCGGATTCACTCCAAAGCGGTCCAGAATCAACGGGGTGATGGTTCCTACCAGAGAGGCAAACAGGACGACGCCGAACAAAGCAATGGATACCACGACCGAAAGCCGTTCGTTTCCAAACAACAGCCAGTTGGCTCCGAAGACGGTGATCGAAAGAAAGAAACCGTTGAGCAACGCGACAAAAATGACTTTTGAAAGGCGCTGCCACACATCTTCTTCCACATACCCGGAGCTCGCCAGGCTTTGGACCACCAGCGAGGAGGATTGGATCCCTACATTCCCTCCAGTTGCCTGAATAAGCGGGACAAAAAAAGCAATGGCGGTGATCCGGGCCAGTTCCTGCTCAAATAACCCCATGAACCGGGCGGAAATCAGGCCCCCAAACACACCAATCAGCAACCAGGGCAGTCGAGCGCGGGTATTCTTCCAGATGGTATCGTCTTCCTCCACGTCCTCCGTAATCCCAGACATCAGCTGCCGGTCCTCCTCGGCCTGCTCGGTGATCACATCGACAATGTCGTCGATGGTGATCCGCCCGACCAGCTGGCCGTGCACATTCACCACGGGCACCGATTCAAGGTCATACTTCTTCATAATTCCGGCCACCTCATTATCGGGCATGTATGTTTCCACCGAAACGATGTCTTCTTCCAGAATATCCGACACCAATTTGCTCGCGTCAGAGATCACCAACGCCTGGAGGGTCACTTTCCCCAGCAGCTTGTCGTGATTGTCAACCACAAAAACGGTGGAGAATTTGGTGACGTGCTCCGCTTGTTTCCGGATCTCCTCGATGCATTGCACCACCGACCAGTGGTTGAGCGCCTTGATCAGTTCCTTGGCCATGAGGCCTCCCGCTACGTTTTCGTCATAGCGCAACAGATCAATGACCTGGGCCCGCACCAACGGATCCAACCCAGCAAGGACCTCCTCACTGACTTTTATTGGCAGCTCGTTCAGGATATCCGCCGCATCATCCGAATCAAGCAAATCAACGAGGGCGCTGATTTCAGCGGAGGGATATACTTTCAGGAATCCCTTCCGGGTATCGGGATCGAGGTCCTTGATGATCTCTGCGCGGATGTCGATGGAAAGGAGATCCAGTGCATACTTGGATTCTTCCGGTGTAAATTCATAGAGGAGCTCGGTGATGTCGACCGGCTTTACATTCTCCAGGCTTTCGCGAATAAAAACGTCGTCGCGCTCATCAAGCGCCTGCTGGAAGCGGTCGCGGAACTCCGCTGTTAATTCAAACCTGATCTCCCTCACCCTTTTCTAAGAGTTGTGTTAAATAAATAAAGTCTTCCACCGACAATTGCTCCGGACGTTTGTCCATCAGGTCCATCGCGCTGACGGCGGCGGGCAAATTTAAATGTTTCAGCGCGTTGCGCAGTGTTTTCCTCCGCTTCTGAAAGGCTTGTTTCACCACCGTGCGGAAGAGCACTTCGTCACACGGCAATTCCTTCCGCGCATTTCTTTTCAGCCGGATCACTGCCGACATCACCTTTGGCGGCGGATGAAAAACGCCGGGAGAAACTTTGAACAGAATCTCGATGTCATAATACGCCTGGAGGAGAACGCTCAGAATGCCGTACACTTTGCTCCCGTGTTTGGAGGCGATCCGGTCGGCAACTTCCTTCTGCAGCATACACACTACCTGCGTAACCCGGTTCTTATGATCCAGGACCCGAAAGAAGATCTGGGACGAGATGTTGTACGGAAAGTTGCCAATGATTACGAACGGCTCCGGGAAAATTTCCTCCAGGTCCATCGCCAGGAAATCGCCGTGAAGCATCCTCCCCGCAAGAGCGGGAAACCGTGTCTTCAGATAATCGACAGATTCCCTGTCGATTTCGACCAGGCGCAAGCGGGTGGGGAATTGCTCTTCCAGGAAGGCGGTGAGGACACCTGTACCTGGGCCAATTTCCAATACCGGCGTGACGGGGTCAGTGACTTCGAGGGCCTCTACGATCCGTCTGGCAATGTTGGCGTCCCTGAGAAAATGCTGTCCAAGAAACTTCTTCGGGCGAACCATGGTGGCAAACTACACCAAACCACGGAAGGGGCATAACACGGTGAAAAAATTTGAGGTCACCTGGGCAGACACTTGAACCCTCCCTGTTTTCCTGCAGGATTCCTATCTTGCGGTGCATATCATGAGCGCAACACCAACCTCGGGCAAGCCCCGCATCGGCATTACCCTCGGCGACCTTAACGGAATCGGTCCGGAAGTCGTCATCAAGGCATTGGCTGACAGCCGGATTCTGAACTACATCACCCCCGTTATCTACGGCAACACGCACGTACTTTCCTATTACCGGAAGTTGATGAACCTGGAAGATTTCAACTACAGCCAGGTGCGTACCAAAGGACAGTTTTTCCCAAAGGCAATCAATGTGGTCAACTGTTGGGAGGACGAAATAAAGATTACACCCGGTCAAGCATCACGCGAAACAGGCCGCGCCGCATTGATGAGCCTGCGCCAGGTGGTGGAAGAAGTGAAGGAGGGCCTGCTGGATGGATTTGTAACGGCACCTATTGATAAGAACACCGTGTATGGCGAAGACTTCCCGTATCATGGTCATACCGAATACCTGACAGAAACGTTTGCGGCGATGGAAAGCCTCATGCTGATGGTCGGGCCGTCGCTGAAAGTAGGATTAGTCACCGAACACGTTCCGCTGGCTGACGTCTCCAAGCATATCACCAGTGAACGGGTAGAACTGAAGATCCGGCTGATGGAGCTTTCGCTGAAAAATGATTTCATGATCAGCAAACCAAAAATCGCAGTGCTGGGCCTCAATCCGCACGCCGGTGACGAAGGGCTTATCGGCGACGAGGAGAACACCATCATCAAGCCGGTGATCCATGATCTGAAGGCCAAAGGGAAACTTATTGCCGGCCCATTCCCCGCCGATGGTTTCTTTGCCGCCGGGCAGCATGAAAAATTCGACGGGGTTTTAGCCATGTACCACGACCAAGGCCTCATTCCTTTCAAGTACATTGAATTTGAAAGCGGGGTTAATTTCACAGCAGGGCTCCCGACAGTTAGAACCTCACCCGATCACGGTACGGCATATAATATTGCCGGCCGCAACCTGGCAGACGAAGGGTCGCTGCGGCAGGCCATCTTCCTGGCAGCCGATATCATCAAGCGGCGGGTACCGCAGTTGAACCCCTTGTAACAGGAGTTCACTCCTTAAAACTCCCGTTTACCGTTGTCACTGGCGGAAATGGCATTCATTGCGTATCTTAGTAATAACAACCTCCGTGGATATAGTCACCAAAAAAAAACTAAACATCCTGATTCAGTTGGCAATGGCCGACAAGGACTTTGCCAGCGCAGAGCGCGCACTGATCTATAGGATTGCGCGGGAGAAGAATTATCCGGAAGAGGCGGTCGATGACCTCATCGAACATCCGGAATCCATTGGCACGCTGGGTGCACTTTCGGAGAAGCAAAAGTTGGATTACCTTCTTTCGTCTGTGGAATTGGTGCTTGCCGATCACAAAGTGCATGAGCGGGAAGTCATTTTCATGCAGAGTATCGCCATCAAGCTTGGCTTCCTGAAAAATGTCGTCGCCTACCTGCTGGCCAATTTCGGAAAAATGTCCGTCGAGGACCTCCGGCTCCAGGTTACCGGCAACTACCGCCTGACCTGATCGTTCCATTTCCACAAAACTTCAAATTCAGCCCAAATTCAATTAAAACGGTGCAAAACCGTCTCCCTCGTACGGCTACCGCTTTTCAGGGCACGAATCCCGAGAATTACCATCAAAATCCGGAAAATCGTCATAAATTTGCGCCCTTATTTTGGATGAGATGAAGGCTACGGATTACAGGGTGAACATCATAGGCTTGAGCCAGAATTCCCACCGATTCGACTTTGTGATCGGGGACGAGTTTTTCAAGCATTATGGCACCGCTCTGCTGGACAGCGGCCGCTTCAACGCCGAAATTGACCTGGACAAGCGGGAAACCCTTATTGAGGTGAAATTTCACATCCACGGTGAGGCGCACCTGGAATGCGACCGGAGCCTGGAGCCTTTTGACTTCCCGATGCACTTTACGCGGACGATCATGTTCAAGTACAGTCAGGAAGAAAAGGAACTGAGCGAAGAGATTGTTCTGATTAGCCGGGAGCGGACAAGTTTGGATTTGGGACAGTATATGTATGAATTGATCAATGTGCAGGTGCCGATGAAGCGGCTCCACCCGAAATTCAAAGACGACGAAAAGGAAGTAGATGAAATTCGACTGGTTTATTCCTCACCGGTTGATGCTGACAAAAAGGAGGAAGACCAAATTGATCCCCGTTGGGAGGTATTGAAAAAGTTAAAATAAAATAGTTATGCCAAATCCTAAAAGAAAAATCTCGAAAACCCGCCGCGACAAAAGAAGGACACACTACAAGGCAACGCCGAAGCAGTTTGCCATCGATGCTACCACAGGCGAACATCACCTGCCACACCGCGCCTACTGGCACGAAGGAAAGCTCTTCTACCGTGGCAACGTGGTCATGGAGAAAGAACTTGCGTAAGCAGGTATGAACGTTTTAACGTCGATCCTTTTTCCTCAGACAGCAGTCATGAATGGGAGTAGGCGTTACGTGTCAACGCCTGGCTCCGGTAAGCCGGGCCTTGTTTTTTTATCATAAACAATTCTATGAGTAACAAAATCCGAGCAGCTATTACCGGCGTTGGTGGATATGTCCCCGACTACATCCTTACCAACAAGGAACTGGAGACGATGGTGGATACCACCGATGAGTGGATCACCACCCGAACCGGCGTCAGGGAGCGCAGGATACTGAAAGGCGAAAACGTCGGCGTCTCCGTCATGGGGATTGAAGCCGTCAAAGACATGCTCCGGAAGACGAAAACAGATCCGAAGGAAATTGATCTGATCATTTTTTCAACGATTACTGCTGACATGACATTTCCGGCAACGGCCAACATCGTTGCCACGGCCGTCGGTGCCGTGAATGCATTCAGCTATGACCTCTCTGCAGCCTGTTCCGGTTTTATATACGGGTTGGCCACAGGCACGAGCTTTATTGAATCCGGCAAGTACAAGAAAGTAGTCGTTATTGGCGGCGATAAGATGTCTGCCATCCTGGATTATACCGACCGCTCCACGTGCATCATTTTTGGAGATGGCGCAGGCTGCGCCCTCCTGGAACCCACCACGGAAGAGGTGGGCGTCATGGACTCCCTCCTCCGAAGCGACGGGTCGGGCGAATGCTACCTGCATATGAAGGCTGGCGGGAGCCGGATGCCGGCATCGAAGGAAACGGTTGAAAAACGCTTGCACTTCGTTTACCAGGAAGGAGCTGCCGTTTTCAAATTTGCCGTCACGAATATGGCCGACGTTGCGGCCCAGGTTGCCGAACGCAACAAGCTCACTGCTCGCGATATCCAGTGGCTCGTTCCTCATCAGGCCAACAAGCGCATCATTGACGCAACGGCTAGCCGCGTAGGCGTTGATGAGAAGCATGTCATGATGAACATTGACCGATACGGAAACACCACCAACGGTACGATCCCACTGCTGTTGTGGGACTACGAAAAGAAACTACGGAAAGGAGACAACCTGATCATTGCCGCCTTCGGCGGGGGATTTACCTGGGGCGCCATTTACGTGCGGTGGGCATACGACACTCCCTGAGCGTTTATCACGCTTGAACATCAATTGTAATTACCTATTTGATTTGTAAATTGACCCTCTTATATGGCTACCATCTCGGATTTAAGTAAAGGAAATTATATTCGTTATAACGGTGACATCATGCAGGTGGAGGAGCTGCAGCACCGCACACCGGGTAACCTACGCGCATTCTATCAAATCAAGATGCGCAACCTCCGCAACGGCAAGCTTGCTGAAAACCGCTTTCGTCCGGGTGATTCCGTCGATTTACTTCGTGTGGAGACCAAGGAGTACCAGTTCCTTTATAGCGACGGCGCGAGCTTGGTGTGCATGGATAAGGATACGTTTGAGCAAATCTATCTGGACAAGGCCTTGCTGGGAAATTCTGTGAACTACATCAAAGAAGGAGTGATTCTGATGATCGCCTTCGAAGGTGGCTCTAACCCCATCACCGCCGAAGCCCCTCTACAGGTGGTTGTCAGCGTTACCTACACCGAACCGGGTGTACAGGGTGATACCGCTACGAGAACCCTAAAATCTGCCACCATTGATACAGGAGCAGAAATCCGTGTTCCCCTTTTCATCAACACCGGCGACAACGTCAAAATCGACACCCAGACCGGGAATTATATTGAACGCGTCAAAATAGATTAACGCATGGCCAAAACATTACATTCCAAAACTACCAAGTCAAAGTCTGTCAACGGAAAGACGGACACCACAACAACCAATGCCAACATGAAAACTTCGGAAATCAGGGACCTTATTGATTTTATTTCTCAATCCGGTCTTAATGAAGTCAACATTGAAACGAAAGAACTAAAGCTACATGTAAAGCGGGAACGTGATCAAAAAGTACTTTCCGGCGGTGGGATGATGGCCATGCCTTCGCCCGTCGCTGCGCCCGCCCAAGCACCCGTCGTCATTGCCGCTGCACCTGCTCCCAAAGCAGAGAAGGCCGCCGCTGCAAGCACCACGGTCGAAATTAAATCACCCATGATCGGTACATTCTACCGCACTCCGAACCCCGATTCTCCCCCACTGGTTTCCGTGGGTGACAAGGTTACCAAAGGACAGACGGTCTGCATCATTGAAGCAATGAAACTGTTCAACGAGATTGAATCCGAAGTATCGGGCACGATCGTCAAGGCGATGATTGAAAATTCAACACCGGTGGAGTATGACCAGGTCCTCTTTATCGTAGAACCTGATTAATTTTTTTTACAACCTGGTTCATCGGCAGCAGTTCCCGAGGCCTTCAATTTCAGCCGTATGTTTAAGAAGATATTAATAGCAAATAGAGGAGAAATCGCCCTGCGGGTCATCCGAACCTGTAAGGAAATGGATATCAAGACCGTAGCCGTGTACAGCACGGCCGACCGGGAGAGTCTGCACGTGCGCTTTGCCGATGAGGCGGTGTGTATCGGTGCGCCCCCCAGCAAGGAGTCGTATCTGAACATCCCACGGATTATTTCGGCTGCCGAAATTACCAACGCCGACGCCATTCACCCAGGCTATGGCTTCCTTTCCGAGCGCGCAGAGTTTTCAGCCATCTGCCAGGAATACGGAATAAAGTTCATCGGGCCCACGCCCACGATGATCAACCTGATGGGGGACAAAATCACGGCAAAAGAGACAATGAAGAAAGCCGGTGTTCCTGTTATACCCGGCTCTGACAACCTGCTCACATCGCTGGAAGACGGTATTGCGCTTGCCAAAAAGATCAAGTATCCCGTGATCATCAAGGCTACCGCCGGCGGTGGCGGCAAGGGCATGCGCATCATCAACGACGAATCGGAATTCAAAAAGCATTGGGACGATGCCCGCCGTGAATCGGCAGCCGCCTTTGGAAACGACGGCATGTACCTGGAGAAATTCGTAGAGGAGCCGCGACACATTGAGATTCAGCTCGTCGGCGACCAGTACGGCAAGGTATGTCACCTTTCCGAGCGGGATTGTTCCATCCAGCGGCGCCACCAAAAACTGGTCGAGGAGACACCCTCTCCGATTGTAAACCAGGAATTGCGGGAGCGCATGGGGGAAGCAGCCATCAAGGGAGCGGCCGCCATCAACTACGAAGGAGTTGGAACGATTGAATTCCTCGTCGACAAGCACGGTGACTTCTATTTCATGGAGATGAACACCCGCATCCAGGTGGAACACCCCATCACCGAGGAGGTGACCGACTATGACCTTATCAAGGAGCAGATCAAAGTAGCCGCCGGAGTTCCCATTTCGGGCAGAAATTACTTCCCTAACCTGTTTGCCATGGAGTGCCGGATCAACGCAGAAGATCCTGCCAACGACTTCCGTCCTTCACCAGGCAAGATTGTCAACCTCCACCTTCCCGGCGGCCACGGCGTCCGTGTCGACAGCCATGTGTATGCAGGCTACACGATTCCTCCCAACTACGACTCGATGATTGCGAAGCTCATTACCACGGGCCAATCGCGCGAAGAGGTCATCACGCGGATGAAGCGCGCGCTGAGTGAATTTGTGATCGAGGGAATCAAGACCACGATCCCCTTCCACATTGCCCTCATGGACAACGCGGTATTCCGCTCGGGAAAATTCACTACCAAGTTTCTGGAAACGTCTTTTGATTTTTCGAAGCTGAAGAAGTAGCCTCGTTACACGTACTGATTCAACATCACCGGCATCACCAGCATCAGGATGTCTTCGTTCTTGTCTTTCTCCACCGGAAGAATCACCCCAGCCTTGTTCGGCGCAGACATATTCAATTTAATCTGATCCGTGTCGAGGTTGCTCAGCATCTCAATCATAAAGCGGGCGTTAAAGCCGATTTCGATGTCCTCCCCTTCGTGCTCACACACCAGCCGCTCGTTGGCCTCGTTGGAGAAGTCCAGGTCCTCCGCTGAGACCTGAAGTTCGCTTCCGGTGATCTTCAAACGCACCTGGTGCGTTGTCTTGTTGGCATAAATGGAAATTCGTTTCAGCGAACTGAGAAAATCAGTCCGGTTGATGGTCATCTTGATCGTGCTGGTGGCAGGGATCACGTTATCATAATCCGGGAACCGCTCGTCAATAAGGCGACAAATCATGCGGATGGAGCCGAACTTGAAAAACGCATTGGCCGTGTTGAAATCAATGCTCACGTCCGTGTTCTCAGAGGGAAGTGTGGCCTTGAGCAGGTTCAGCGCCTTGCGCGGGATAATGATCGTGCTGCCGTTGTCGGACTTGACATCGGTGCGGCGGTAGCGCACCAGGCGGTGGCCGTCGGTAGACACAAACGTTGTACTTTTCTCTCCGAGGTTCACATACACGCCCGTCATGGCAGGCCGCAACTCGTCGTTGCTGGTCGCAAAAATGGTATTGTTGATCGCCCGGCCGAGCACGTCGGATGAAACGGACGATGAAAAATCATTGGAAACCGCAGGTACCTTCGGAAAATCCGTGGCATTCTCCCCGGAAAGCTTGTAGCGGCCATTGTCGGAGCTGAGTTCGATGCTATAGGTCGACTCGTCCATGGAAAATGTCACCGGCTGGTCGGGCAGGTTCTTCAGGGTATCCAGAAGAATGCGGGCAGGAACGGCCATATTCCCCTTCTCCTTCGACTCCACGTTGATTTCTGTAATCATGGAGGTCTGCAAGTCCGATGCCGTCACCGTCAAAAGGCTCTTGTCAATCTCAAAAAGGAAGTTTTCAAGAATGGGCACCACCGGGTTGGCGGTTATCACTCCGTTGATATAAGACAATTGCTTCAGCAGGTAGCTGGAGTTGACGATGAACTTCATGTAAATCCGTGGTTTTGGTTGTCGGGGGCTAAGTTAGGAAGAAAATGGATTCATAAAAATGAATGAAATCCCCTCGAAGGCCGTGGACCGGTCAATTCCTCCTCAGCGCCTGTCGGATGAAACGAAGTACCCTCTGCGTCGCAAGAGTGCGGTTACCACATCCCGGTCAAAGGCCACCCGCTGGCCGTCGGCCATGCGTCCATATACTTCAGTATCCTTAGCGCCGGCTGGAAACAACTCCAGCGAGTAGGTCCTGTCGGCGATATCGGTGATATCAATCCGGGCAGCGGGTTTCACTGCGGGGAGGCTATCGGAGCGCCCATTCACGAACCGCCTGGCCACAAGAAGGGAGACCGCATCCAGGTAGTCGTTCAGTTTGGTCGTATCCACCTGTTTCACCTCCCGGATTCCAAAATACCGCTGCTTCATCTCCACCGTAAATCCCGCAGCGGGCTCGTTCGCGTAAGAGGCCGTCAAGGTTTTGAAGTTCCTCCAGTTGAACTCAAAAATCCGCTTGTTGCGCCACCCACCCTCCTTCAGCTCGAGAATCCCTGAAACAAAAACGCGGTACCCCGGGATGATCATGATGTACGGCCGGGCTTCCCCTTCCTTGAGAAACCACGATTCGGTTTTCTGCGGATTGCCTCCCGCAAGGAACCTGATCCGTTCTATTCCCGCCTCCTGTACCGATACCTGAATACCGAGTCGATCCAGCTGCCTAGTCACCGTATCGACCATAGATACCGGAACAGCGCGATGCACTTCCGCCTGCCGCAAGGTGGCCATCAGCACTTTGATCATCTGAACATCGGCGTCCCAGCGGTTATTGACCCGCCAACGGGAGCCGTCAAAGGTGAGTGCGACCGTGTCGTCAGCAGTTGCCAGCGTCACCCTGTCAACTTGCTCGGTATCTGTGACGGCAAAATAAGCCGGGTCAATGGCCGGCTTCTGCACCTCCCGGGTCGAAAGGAACAGTGTCACTGAGACAGTCAGTAAAACAGCTGAAGAACCCGCCAGGTATTTATTACGCATCTCACCCATGGGGTACGGTTGTTATCTGTCCAAACTTTCGTTTACGCGTGTAGTATTTTACACCTCCAAGCAACAGGACCAATAGAACTGGCAGCACCAGGTTGGTGACCTGCCACTGGACGCGGCTGTTTCGAATCTTTTCCTTGTCGAGCGGTCTTACTTTTACCTCCCTGGTCCGGGCACTGATCAACCCGGCCTCGTCGACAAGGTAAGCGATCATATTAAGCAGCAAATCCTTATTGGCATAAGTATGGCCGTTCATGCTGTCAAACCCAAGGTCCACAGGCTGTCCTGTTCTCCTGTTGATTTCATTCCGGGCAAGATCACCATCCGCAACAACGATCATCCGGGTATAGACACCCTGCTTTCTGTTTCCGGTGGTGTCTGCATTTTCGGGAGCAAACCGGTTCCGGAAAAGCGATACGAATTTCCCTTCCAGCAAATAGCCAAGAGCAAAAGGCCCGGATGAAAAATTCTCCGGGTTGATTTCCTTCCGGAGGTCATTGATGTTGATGCGTACCGGTGCATTCACGCGCCTCGCATAGGAGGAAGAAAAAAGCAGGGGCGTCTTGCGGATCCCGGTAGCTTTCACCGAATCGATGCTGCTGGCAAACCGGAGGGCCGTAGCGTCGAGGTTGCGCGTGATGGGGGTTGCCGCGTAGCTGTTGATCAGTGGATAGTACAGCCAGTCCATCGCAGTCACCTGCGGTTTCCCACTCACTTCTCCGGTAACCACCGGATAGCGCAGCGAGACCCGGTCCTGTACGAGGTCTTCATTCACGCGGACGCCGTATTGGAACAGCAAATTTTCCAGGCCCAACCGATAAGGAAGTGCGATGTAGTTGTCGGACGAAACGCTGTCCATCGACGCGCTCACCGGATCCAGCAGCATGAGCAGTTTGCCGCCCCGCATGACGTATTGATCGAGCACGTATTTCTCCTGTTCCGAGAATCGGAGCCGCGGCCTGGCGATGATGAGCACATCCATTGCGGACACATTCTTTTTTGTAAGGGGTGTTTTCAGGTTGACGTCGTACAGCGCCATCAGGCTTTCGCGAAAGCTTGCCACTTGCATGCTGTCCAGTTCCCCGTGGCCGGAAACAAAGCCAACACGCTTTCTGCTGGTGCCGGTCACCTGGAGAATGGCGTTGGCAAGTTCAAACTCCACGCCTTCGACAGCGCGGTTTAAGTCTTCCTGGGAGCCCTGGGCAATCTGATCTTTCAACAGCATCACCCCGACCTGCATGCCCCCCGCCGAAACCACGGCGCCAGGAAATACAATTCTCTCCGTCCGTTGACCATCCCGCGTATCGATGATGTTCATCGGTTTGATTCCACGCGATACGAGGTCCGACATAAATTCACGCTGCGCCTGCTGACCCTTGGCTGCGGCAGGATCCGAAAACCGGTACGTGACCTTGTTTCCGGAATACACGCGGAATTCGTCCAGCGTCTCGCGGATCGCTTTCTGCAGTCTCCTGAATTCGGCATTCAAATCCCCCTCCAGAAACACATCCACATAAACTTCCTCATCCAAATGTTGCAGGAGGTCACGTGTAGGTTGTTTGATGGAGTAGCGGCGCTCTTCTGTAAGATCGAGCCGGAAAAAGTAGAGGGATGCCAACTGGTTGAGGACTACGGCCAGCAGCACGCCATGAAGCAGCAGCAGCAAGTCTCCAATAATTTTTTGCTCCCACTTTACCATGAACGGCTGGATAAAACGGTTTTGGCCGACAGCAGTGCAAGCGCTGTTACACTCCCAAAGTAGATCAGGTCGCGGCTATCGATGAGTCCGCGGCTCAACGAGTCATAGTGGTAGCGGATGCCTGCCTGCTTGAGGAGCAGTGCCGACCCGCCGTCGGCGAAGAGCTGGGAAGCGGATTCAAAACCTGCATAAAAGAAAAAGCACAGAAAGGCCGCCAGCATGAAGGATACGATCTGGTTGGCGACCAGCGAAGAAGCGAGTATCCCCAACGCACAGAACACGCATCCGAGCAGGACCAATCCAAGGTACGATCCAATCACGCCCGACGTGTCAACGTTTCCAACGGGGTTTCCCAGATAGCGTAAGGAAAAATAATAGGTCAGCGTAGGCAACAAAGCAAGGATGACGAGGCAGACGGAAGCCAGGAATTTTCCAGTAACGATGCCTCCTTCCGACAGCGGCTTTGTTAAAAGCCATTCGAGGGTTCCCATTTTCCGCTCTTCGGCGAAGCTGCGCATGGTCACAGCAGGAACGAGAAAGATGAATACATAGGGGCCCAGCGAAAAAAGTGTCTCCATATCGGCAAACCCGTAGTCCAGCACGGATGTTTCGGGAAACACCCACAAGAGCAAACCCATGACCACCAGGAAGACGACGACGACGGCGTATCCAATCAGCGAATCCAGAAAGCCGTTCAGCTCTTTAATGAATATCCGGATCATGCAATAATTTCGTTTTCCCCGGTGCGGGTAAGCTGGCTAAACACCGATTCCAATGAGTTCTCTTCCTGCCGTAGCTCCAGAAGTACGAGGTTGTGCTCCGCTGCAAACCGGACGATGGCTGGCCGCAGATCAATACCCGCACGGGGCCTGATCCGGAACCGTTTCCGTTCCAGGGGTATCACTTCCTCCACACCCTCGGCTTCCGCCAGGATTTCCGCGGCGAGATCCTGCTCAAATTCCACAACCAGAAAATGCTGTCCCTGTCTTACCAGGTTGGCCAACCGGTCGTCGGCAACGATAACGCCGCGGTTGATCACGACAACGCGGTCACAAAGCGCTTCCACCTCCTGGAGAATGTGTGAAGAAAACAGGACGGTCTTGTTGCTGCTCACCGTGCGGATGAGTTTGCGGATTTCCACCAGTTGATTGGGATCCAATCCGGAGGTCGGCTCATCCAGAATCAACACAGCCGGGTCGTGGATGAGCGCCTGCGCCAGCCCCACACGCTGCCTGTACCCTTTCGAGAGCATCCCAATTTTCTTGTGCTGCTCCTCTCCAAGTCCGCACAGGCCGACCAGTTCTTTGATACGAACCTTTCGGGACGGGCGCGGAAGCCCATAAATAGCAGCCGCAAAATCAAGGTATTCAGGCACATACATGTCATGATACAGCGGATTGTGCTCCGCGAGATATCCGGTTAGCTGCTTTACGAATTGCGGTGACTGAACAACGTCTTTCCCTGCCACCATTACCGTACCCGATGTGGGGGGAATGAACCCGGTGAGCACCTTCATTGTCGTTGACTTGCCCGCCCCGTTGGGGCCCAGAAACCCAACAATTTCCCCTTCGTTTACCGAAAAGGAAATGTCATTTACGGCACATTGTTTGCCGTAGGTCTTTGTCAGTCGGGATACGTGTATGGACATTCGTTGAAGGGTGCAAAATAAACCAAAAGAAGAAGTCGTCCTATCCACGGGGCGATGGGAGGCGATTAAAGGCGGTCACCTGCAATCAACCGCAGCGATTAATTGCCGTTAGAGAGAAAATTAAGAAATTGCGACACTATGAAGAATGTATTCCTGCTTTGCATCTGTCTCCTGCCTCTGTTTTCCGCAGCCCAGGATGGATACAAGATCAATTTCACCATCAAGGAACTGAAGGACACCACGGTTTACCTGGGCTATTATTATGGAGAGAGCACCTTTCTGAAAGACACTGCCCGGTCGGACAGCCGTGGGAGGTTCACGTTTGATGGCTCCAAAAAGCTTGACCGGGGCATGTATTTCCTGGTTCTCGGCAAGACCAAGGTGTTCGAGCCCGGGTTCATGGTCAATCAGCAGCAGCGATTCAGCATGGAAACCAGCACGGAAGATTACGTACGCCAAATGAAGGTGACGGGAGATACAGACAACCAGCTGTTTTTCGAGAACATGACTTACAACGCTGACAGGCACAAGGAGGCAGCGCCTTTTATCAAGATTCTACAGGACAGCACGTTGAATGAAGACCAGAAAAAAGAGGCGCGGGCTTCCTTTGCGGAAATCGACAAGAAAGTGCAGGCCCACCAGCAGGACCTGTTTACCAAATATCCCTCCAGCCTCACCGTCAAGTTGATGAATGTCAACCGGCAGATACAGATTCCGGAGCCACCCAAAAAGAGCGACGGAAGCATCGACTCCTCCTTCCAGCTGCGCTACTACCGACAACACTTCTTTGATTATTTTGAGCTGGCCGATGAGGCCATGATCCGGTTGCCAACCGCGCTTTACCAGGACAAGCTGAATGATTACCTCGATAAACTTTTCTTACAGACTCCCGACAGCCTGATGAACGCCATTGACGGGTTAGCGGCCCGGGTCAAGTCAAATCAGGAAACGTACAAGTACTTGGTGTGGACGTGTGTGTACAAGTATCAGAAGCCCGCGATTATGGGCCTCGATGAGGTGTATGTTCGGTTGTACGATAAATACTATGCCTCTGGCGAAATGGATTTCTGGATCACCCCTTCCCTGAAAAAGAACCTGAAGGATCATGCCGACAAGCTTCGCAACAGCCTCATCGGAAAAATCGGCACCAACCTGATCATGCAGGACCAGGCGCTTCAACGCCGCGCGCTCTACGACCTGAAACAGAAATACACGATCCTCTACATTTTCGATCCCGACTGCGGACATTGCCGCGAGGAGTCTCCCAAACTTGTTGACTTATACATGAAGCAAAAGGCGAAATTCAATTTTGAAGTTTTTGCCGTGAGTCTCGATACCTCCATTCAAAAAATGAAGAACTACATCAAGGATATGAAGATGACATGGACCACGGTAAATGGGCCACGCAGCTACGTTGGGCCGGTGCATAATTTCTACTATGCCGAAACCACCCCGATGATATATGTCCTGGATGAAAAGAAGAAAATAATCGCAAAGGGTTTACCGGTCGACCGGTTGGAAGAATTTTTCACCAACTACGAACGTATGTTGCAACGCACAAAAAGTCAGAAGGCCAAAGGCACCTGATTCACAGGCGGGATTCAACGCAGTTCATACCCCAAATACGTCATTTAAGTACCGTTTTAGGAAAAAAAACCTTCCAGATGCAACTATTTACCCCTTCCGGAGTATCTAAGTAGTATCGTCGCAACAAATACAACAAGAACCATGGCACTTCTCGACACGCTATTCGGAAAAAAGAAAAAGGAATTCAGGGCTTCGTGTCCGATAACAAAAGAGCCGCTTGAGAAGGGGTTTGGCTACCTCCTCACCACGTCCCAGGTGGTGGTCAGCAAGAAGTACTGGGACCTCATCATGACGGAACCTGAAACGCTCAGCTACACGGTCTCCCATTTCAAAAATCAAACCAGCGGTACACAGATGCGGTCTTTGATCTTCGAAAAGTACGCGTCGGTACGCAAGCCGTGGATTGTTTCCGATTCGGTGATCAACTACTTCGATGTGGACAAGAATAAAGCCAAGGAAAATGCCAGGAAATGGTGGGAGCTGGAAGGTGACTATGCTCCATCAAATGCCGGACCTGCAGGGAAAATGCTGGATCCGGATACGTTTCAGACCTGGAAAAGCTACGCCATCCTGGAAGCAGGAAGGAACCGGGTCAGCATCCAGAACTGATTACTTCACCCGTTCGATTGTAAACTGAACCAATCCGGAGAGTGAGTTCTTGTAATCAGAATCCGGAAACTCATCGAGCATCGCCAGCGCCTGCCTGTAATAGGTATCCATAACCTGCTTGGCATATTCGATCCCTCCCGATTTTTTTACAAAGTCAATCACTTCTCTCACCTTGGCTTCCTTATGACTGTCATTCCTGATCGTACTTATAACTCTGCGTTTCTCCAGCCAGGACGCTTTTGACAACGCATGAATCAGCGGTAGCGTCATTTTCTTTTCCTTGATATCGATGCCCAGCGGTTTTCCAATTCCATCGTCGCCATAGTCAAAAAGATCGTCTTTGATCTGGAAAGCCATACCGATGCATTGGCCGAAAGCTTTCATTTTACCGATGGTCTCCGGATCGGCTCCGGCTGAGCTGGCACCCATGGCACAGCACGATGCAATCAGCGATGCTGTCTTTTGTTGTATGATCTGGAAGTACACTTCCTCACTGATATCCAGTTGCCGTGCTTTTTCCATTTGCAGCAGCTCCCCTTCGCTCATCTCCTTCACCGATTCAGTGCCGATGGTCAGGAGATCAAACTCCTTGTGGTCAACGGACAGCATCAGCGCCCTGGCCAGCAAGAAGTCTCCAACCAGCACGGCAATCTTGTTTTTCCAGAGCGCGTTGATGGAAAAGAATCCGCGACGGTAGTTCGCATCGTCTACCACATCGTCGTGCACGAGGGTAGCCGTGTGCAGCAGCTCAATCAACGAGGCCGCCCGGAAGGTGGACTCGGTAATCTTGCCGCACGTTCCAGCGCTGAGGAAAATGAACATCGGACGCATCTGCTTGCCCTTCCGCTTCACTATGTAACTCATGATTTTGTCCAGCAGGAGGACGCGCGTGTGCATAGATGCCCGGAATTTCTGTTCGAACTCCGCCATCTCGTTGGCAATCGGTGCTTTGATATCTTCCAGGCGCAGAGGCATTCCCGCAATATAGTCAATAGTCTATGCCCCGAAACCCTGACGTCAGGCAATAAAAATCTACATGCCATACGTTTTGGGCTATCCACTAATGACTATTTTTGGGCCCATGAAGGCTATCGACAACCAGTGGGAACAAATTGTATTCGCCATAATCGTCCTGGCTGTCGCGTTCCTGTTGGGCAGAATCGTCCGCATGATTCTGGGGCGATTTTTCAAAGCCGCCGCCCGTAAACTGAAGGTGGACCCCACCCGGTATAACTTTTTCAAGAACGCAAGTGAATTTATCATCCTCCTCATTGCCCTGGTCATCATCTTCCGCTCCATTCCGGCACTGCGGATATTCGGCGACACCCTGCTTACGGGCGCAGGCATATTTGCAGCCATCCTGGGGTTTGCTTCGCAGTCTGCATTCTCCAATATTGTCAGCGGCGTCTTCCTTGTCATCTTCAGGCCGTTCAGTGTAGGCGACCGCGTACGGGTCGGTCAGCTATACAATGGGGATGTGGAAGACATTACCCTCCGGCACACGGTCATCAGGGATTTTGAAAACAAGCGAATTGTTATCCCAAACACGGTTATCAGCAATGAAATTATTATTAACTCCACCTTAATCGATGAAAAGGTATGTATGTTCATTGAACTGGGCATTTCTCTGGATTCCGATATGAGCCTGGCACAGCAAATCATGCAAGATGAATCCATACGACACCCCGCATGCATTGACAACCGCAGCGAAGGCGAACGGTCCCGCGGAGACCATCAGGCCATGGTGCGCGTCATGGGATTCACCGACGTGGGCATTCGATTGCGCGGGTATGTGTGGGCCCGGAACCCCAACGTTGGTTTTGAAATGAAGTGTGAGCTGAACAAATCGATCAAAGAGCGTTTTGACCGCGAAGGCATACTCCTGGCAGTACCGTTGCGGATGATTTCATATAAGAATCAAGCACCTCAGCCTTAGCCATGTCGAAGAAAAGCAAACCGCTCAAAGAGGACGGTCTTCTGGCCGGTGGCGGCGTCATCCTGGAGATGATGCAGTACAACGAGCAGGATTACGCCATGTATGACAACGTGCCGCTGGAAGACCTCCTGAAGAACGTGAAGCCGGGATACACCAACTGGATCAACGTGGATGGTCTTCAAGAAAAGTCGCTCGTTACGCGCATCGGAAAACATTTCAACCTCCATCCCCTGCTCGTCGACGATATTCTCAACGACCACCAGACCAAGACCGAGGAATTTGAAGAGCATCTCTTCTTCACGATGAAAATGCTTCACAGCATTTCGGGCAACAAGATTGAATACGAGCAGATCTCCTTTGTGCTGGGAAAAGATTACCTGCTTTCTTTCCAGGAAAAAGAGGGTGACCTATTCGGGAAACTCCGGGATCGGATTAAGAAAGGGTCCGGCAAGACCCGCCAGCGGAAAGTAGATTACCTGCTATACCGGCTGGTGGACATTATCGTTGACAGCTACTACAAGATCTTTGATTCGGTAGGACATCAGATCGAAGAGGTGGAAGAGGATGTCCACAACAATCCAACCGGGCAGGAGTTCAGGCGTATCCAGCGCATCAAGAAAGAACTCATTTTTCTCCGGAAGGCGCTGTACCCGTTGCGCGATTCGCTGAGCAAACTCATGAAGGACGAGAGCGGATTCATTGACAATACATCGGTCCGCTACTTCAGCGACGTATACGATCACGTGGTCCACCTGCTTGATTCCCTCGATACCTACAAGGATCTATGCTCTGGACTGATGGACATCCACATCAACACAATGAACACCCGGCTGAACGAAGTGATGAAAGTTCTTGCCGTCATCTCCACGATTTTTATGCCGTTGACTTTTGTGGTGGGCCTTTACGGAATGAATTTTGATGATATGCCGGAATTACATGCCCACTGGGGTTACCCTGTTGTTTTGGTAATAATGGCAGTCATTGTGATTAGCATGATTTCATACTTCAAATACAAAAAATGGTTCTAACTTTCAGCGTTAACTAGACTTCATGCTGTTTCCTATTTTGCTCTTGTTGATCGGGTTTGTGGTCCTTATTAAAGGAGCTGACTTCCTGGTCAATGGCGCATCCTCGGTAGCGAAGCAAAAAGGAATCTCCAACATCGCCATAGGCCTCACCGTCGTGGCGCTGGGAACTTCGATGCCGGAGATGATTGTCAGTGTTTTCTCTGCCGTTGATGGGAGACCCGATGCCGCTTTCGGCAACGTCATCGGAAGCAATAATTTTAACATCTTGTTGATATTGGGGCTTTCCGGCGCCATCAGTCCACTCGTCGTTCAGCGAAATACGATCAAGTACGAAGTGCCCCTTTCGTTTCTGGCGGCCTTTTTACTTTTTTTTCTGGTTAACGATGCCATCTGGGGCGGCGGCTCTATCCTGCACCCGACGGGTGGTGTATTGTCGCGCCTGGATAGTTTCATTTTGCTGGCCCTGTTCATCGTGTTCCTGTGGTACATCTACCGAACCATGCGCGTGAGCTCTGAGGCGGAAGAAGGAGAACCGATCAAGATCTACACCACGCCGATTTCCATCGGACTTATCGTTCTCGGCCTGGCCATGCTCGTCGGCGGCGGTAAGCTGGTTATTGACAACGCAGTGTCCATCGCCCAGGAGTTCGGGATGAGTGAAAAACTGATCGGCCTCACCATTCTTGCCATTGGCACGTCGCTTCCCGAACTGGCAACGTCGCTGGTGGCTGCCTACCGCAGAAACACGGACATTGCGATCGGCAACGTGGTCGGGTCTAATATTTTTAATATCCTCCTCATCCTCGGCGTCACAGGTACCATCACGCCGGTCAATTACAGCGCCGCGTTGAACTTTGACTTACTGGTGTTTATGGGGTCCACCATCTTGCTTATGATCTTTATGTTTACCCTCAATGCCCGCAAACTGGACCGCTGGGAGTCCCTCATATTGGTCATGTCCTATATCGTATATACCGCATACCTCATTGCCTACGATTAGCAACGGCGCACATCCCGGCCATTTTTAAATCTCAGAAATGGTTTCTACATTGATTTAAAATTGCTTACCCATGCTGTATCCCATACTTCTCCTGCTGGTCGGTTTTGTCATCCTGATCAAGGGTGCAGACTTCCTCGTTAACGGCGCCTCGTCAGTCGCTAAGAAATACGGTATTTCAAACCTGGCGATAGGATTGACTGTTGTTGCATTTGGTACCTCCATGCCCGAGCTCATTGTTAGTCTCATTTCGGCTCTTAACGGCAAGCCCGATGCGAGCTTTGGAAACATAATCGGAAGCAATAATTTTAATTTGTTGTTTATCCTGGGGATTGCGGGGATCATCTATCCCCTGGTGGTTCAGCGCAATACGGTGAAATACGAAGTTCCGCTAAGCTTGCTTGCAGCAGTGGTCTTATTTTTTCTCGTGAACGACACGATGATTTGGGGTGGCCCCCCTATGGAATCAAATTACGGTGGTATTCTCAGCCGGATGGACAGTGTGATCCTCCTCGTTTTTTTCGCAGGATTCCTGTTTTACGTTTACCGAACCATGAAGGACTCGACCGATTTGGAAGAAGGTGAGCCGATTAAAATATACAGCACGCCGATGGCGACAGGGATGGCCGTTGTGGGGTTGGGAATGCTGGTTGGAGGCGGTGAACTGGTGGTCGAGAATGCTGTTGAAATCGCACACCATTTTGGGCTAAGCGAAAAATTAATTGGCCTCACTATCCTGGCAGCGGGAACTTCTCTTCCCGAATTAGCCACTACATGCGTGGCGGCCTATAAGAGGAATACAGACATCGCCATTGGAAACGTGGTTGGATCCAATATTTTCAACATCTTCTTCATCCTTGGGATAACGGGCATCGTATCGCCGATACCTTATAATGCGGCGCTGAATCTTGACATGCAGGTATTATTGGGCGCAACAGTCATGCTCATGATTTTCATGTTTACCCTAAACACACGAAAACTCGATCGCTGGGAAGCAGTCATCATGCTCCTGTCCTATTTCGCATACACGGTATACCTGGTGACCATCGACTAAGACCATCGGCAAAAAGAAGAGGCCCTGCTCCTCACGGAACAAGGCCTCTTTTCATAGTACAGCCGCTCCTAATTAACTTTCTTTTCGAGTGCGGTAATCTTTGCCTGGGCTTGGTCGTTTCCTAGTGAAAGCGCCTTCTTATAAAGCTCCAATGCCTCGCGGTATGTTTCCTTCTTCTTGCGTGGTGCCAGCTTCGTGCGGTTAGCAGCCTCTTCAACGGCTTGCCCACGCGCAAAGTAAGCATCTGCCTCGCTCATCTTGCTTTGGATCATCAATTCCTGGATGCGCGCCTCGATGAGCGCCAGTTCCTGAGTCTTGGTATTGATCTGATCCTGCTTGTCATTCAGTTCAGCTTCCTGCATGTCGATGGTGACCTTCATGTTATCATTCATGTTTCCGAGTTCACTTACACGCTGTTGCAGTTTTTCTATTTCGCCGTTTTTCTTCTCCAGGTCAGCCTTCAGCTTCTTTACAGACGCTGCGAATGCGTTGTTGCTGGCTTTGGATTTCTTCAGTGATTTTTCCATGTCACCGATCTTGGACTGTGTCTCCTTAACATAGTTGTTGAGGTCCTTCATACGTGACGTGTAATCCGAGTAGGTTGTGCCTTCAATTACATTCACGCGAAGCATCTGGCGGTTGGCATCGATGGAATCCATCAGGCTGCCTACTTCCTGCAGCGTCTGGGCCATTTGCTGGTTCACCTGCAGTTCATTTTGTAAAGAGTCAAGTTGTAAGCGCATGCGCTCTTTTTCGCCACCACAACCGATAAGGAAGGCACCGGCAATGGCGATAATCAGTATTTTATTCATATTTCTGGGTTTATTGGACGCAAAAATACGTTGCTTTGGCAAGCCGCGGAGTTGCACCCCAAATATATTTTAGGTGAATCGACGGATTTTACGCCAATCACGTAAATTCGCCCCGATTTAATGGATTTAGAGCCAGTTTAATGCCCGAAAGAATTATTGCGCAAACGCGCATAGCTGACCTGGGCGGACCCCGAATCATCGTTATCGGGGGTGGGTTCGGAGGCCTGGAGATTATCCGGAATCTGAAACACGTCAAAGCACAGGTGGTTCTCTTCGACCGCCACAATCACCATACGTTTCAACCCCTTCTGTACCAGGTGGCTACCTCTGGCCTTGAAACCAGTTCCATTGTTTTTCCCCTGCGCAAGCGGTTCGCCTATCGCCCGAATTTCTATTTCCGGCTCGGGGAGGTCAAGCACATCACGCCGGAGGAAAACACGATTGAAACATCCATCGGGAAGGCCCGGTACGACTACCTCGTCATCGCGTCCGGGGCCACCACCAATTTCTACGGCATGCACGACGTCGAAAAGCATGCCATGCGGATGAAGACCATTGAGGATTCTATTCAATTGAGGAACCACATCCTCCGCAACATGGAGAACGCCCTTCTCACGGATGATCCTGTGGTGATGAACAGCTTTATGGACTATGTCATTGTAGGCGGCGGGCCCACGGGCGTGGAACTTGCCGGCGCCCTCTCCGAGTTAAAATCCAACGTGTTTCCCAAAGACTACAGCGAACTGGACCTGTCGGAGATGGACATCCATCTGATTGAAGCCAGCCCGCGGCTGCTGAACGGAATGTCGGAGAAAGCGTCTTCAAAAGCCCTGGAGTACTTACGGAAAATGGGAGTTGATGTACGATTGAATTGTGCTGTAAAATCCTACGACGGATATCAGATGACATTTAGTACCGGACAAACGCTGATTTCGCGAACCGTGATTTGGGCCGCAGGTGTTACAGGTAATCCGATCGTCGGTTTGCCCCCGGCGAGTATCGTTCGCGGCAACCGGATAGCGGTGGATGAATTCAACCGTGTGAAGGGAATGGAGAATGTATTCGCGATAGGTGATGTTGCCCTTATGGAAGGAGACCCCAGGGCACCGAAGGGGCATCCGCAGATGGCGCCGCCTGCCATGCAGCAGGGCAAGCAGCTGGCGCGGAACATTGAGCGTGCTATTCGCAAACAGCCTATGAAGTCCTTTCAATACCGGGATAAAGGAAGCATGGCCACTGTGGGAAGAAACCGCGCTGTCGTGGACATGAAAAATTTTAAAACCCAGGGATTTTTCGCCTGGTTTGTGTGGATGTTTGTACACTTGCTTTCAATTACGGGATTCAAGAATAAAATCTTCACGTTCTTTAGCTGGTTTTTCAGCTACCTTTCCTATGACCGGAGCAACCGCCTGATCATCGGAAAGCCCAAGGAGGACCAATTGTAGTATGGATTCAAAGGATACCAGCAAATACCAACTCACCGTCGCCGGCGTTCTTATCTCGCTCGGAATCATTTATGGGGACATTGGAACTTCTCCTTTGTATGTGTTCCGCGCCATTATCGGCTCCTCGATCATATCAGAAGATCTTGTACTAGGTGGAGTTTCCTGCGTCTTTTGGACACTGACCCTCATTACCTCTACCAAGTACATTTATATAGCCCTTAACGCCGACAACAAAGGAGAAGGTGGAATCTTTGCCTTGTACGCCCTGGTGCGGCGGTTTAAGGCCAAGTGGGTTATTTTTCCTGCCATCATCGGCTGTGCCGCCATTATCGCCGACGGTTTTATCACGCCTGCGTTCAGCATTTCCGCTGCCGTCGAAGGGATTACGATCGATTATCCGGAAATTCCTACACGGCCTATCGTCATCACCATCCTTGTTCTGATTTTTGTTTTCCAGCAATTCGGAACAAATGTTGTCGGCAAGACCTTCGGGCCAATCATGTCCATCTGGTTCCTTTTCATCGGCTATTTTGGATTGATCCAGTTGATGGAAAATCCCACCGTGCTTCGGGGACTGAACCCCATGTATGCTTGGGCCTTGCTCACGAAATATCCAGGTGGCTTCTGGCTTCTCGGTGCGGTGTTTCTTTGTACCACTGGAGCCGAGGCACTCTATTCCGACCTGGGTCACTGTGGAAAAAGCAACGTACGCGTAGGATGGATCTTTGTGAAACTGAGCCTGCTGCTAAACTATTTCGGACAGGCTGCCTGGCTGATTTCCCAACAGGGGCAAACCCTTCATGGCAGGATTCCTTTCTTCAGCATCATCCCGGACTCCCTCTTGGTTCCTGCGGTTATTATTGCCACCGCTGCTGCAATCATCGCCAGCCAGGCCCTGATCTCTGGTACGTTCACGCTCGTGAACGAGGCCATGAAACTCAAACTCTGGCCCAGCGTCAGCGTGCGCTACCCCAGCCAGATGAAAGGACAGATTTATATCCCGGCCATCAACTGGATTCTGCTCGCCGGAACCATTCTCGTGGTGCTTTGGTTTGGCAAATCAGCGAACATGGAAGGTGCGTACGGCCTGGCAATCACCTTCGACATGTTGATGACCACCACGCTGCTGGTCTATTACTTCTCAACAGTCAAAAAATCCAGGTTCCGATCGAGCATCCTGGCGATTCTCTTCTTTACACTCGAGGGCATGTTCTTGATATCCAACCTCGATAAATTTCAGAAAGGTGGGTCGTTTACGTTTGTCATTGCATTCATCTTCTTCCTGATGATGTTCATCCTACTCAAGGCGAGGGGACTGCGTGACCGGCACACAGAGTTTGTTGACCTAAAGCACTACATTCCGCTCATACAAGACTTGCAGGCAGATACGACGATCCCAAAAGAAGCCACCAACCTGGTATTCATGTCGGTAGCCAACAGCAAGCGCTATATCGACTCTAATATTATTTATTCCATTTTCAAAAAGCGTCCCAAGCGGGCTGATGTATACTGGTTTATTCACGTCGACACCGTGGACAGTCCGTATACATCAAAGTATTCGGTAGATACCATCATTCCACGGAAGTGCTTCTTCATCCGCATCAAACTCGGATTCAAGGCCGACCATCGGGTCAACCTGTTATTCTCCCGCATTCTTCACGACCTGGCAGAGAATGCCGAGATTGATATGGTGAGCCACTACGACTCGTTGCGCAAGCACAGTATGCCGGCAGACTTCAAGTATATTATACTACACTCCCTGGCATCTGTTGACAGCGAGATTTCCTCCTTCGACAACCTTATCATCCAGGGCTACCGATTTATCAAGCGGCACAGTTTATCAACCGAAGAAATGTACGGGCTCGAGCTGGCCAATGTGGAGGTGGAAGCCGTACCAATCATGGTTGGGCCGGTAGCGAAGGTGAAGATCAAACGGGAAAAAGAGGACGTGGAGCTTGAGAAGGAAATCAACTACCACAACTCCCACCCCTGACCGATTCCGGACGTCTCCGTCCACTATTGACCTGTCGCGCCTCCAGATTCTTTGCTTTCCGGCATACATTCCACAACTTATAGAGTTGGCATCGATTTCGCCTAGGGTCAGGCATGCTGCATAATTACCTGAAGATCGCATTCCGAAGCCTGGTTAAGAACCCCGTTTTTTCTTTCATCAACATCGCTGGACTTTCCATTGGAATGGCCTGCAGCATGCTCATCCTGTTGTGGGTTTGGGACGAGGTGACCTTTGACTCCAATTTTCCAAAATCCGATCGACTATACCAGGTAAAGATGAACACGGTGGTAGACAAGGGAATTGTTACTGGCATCTCCATGCCGTACCCTCTGAAAGAGGCAATCCTCATCGAAGACACCAGAATCAAAAGAGCAGCCATGACCAATTGGGGAGAAGGCGCGCTACTTGCCTACGGAGATAAGAAATTCAACAAGGTGGGTATGTGGGTGAGCGAGTCCTTCCTCGAAATGTTTGAATATCCCCTGTTGGCAGGTTCACGTCAGCACGCACTTCTGGATCCCAAGTCCATTGTGCTGACTGCCTCCACAGCCAAGATCTTGTTTGGCGGGGAAGATCCACTAAACAAAATGGTGCTGATCGACAACCGCGATGAACTGAAAGTAACCGGTGTGATCGCCGATCCACCAGCCAACTCTACATTCCAGCCCGCCTTCCTGATCTCGTACGGATACTACGAAATCACACAGGACTGGGTACGAAGAATGAAAGAAGTATGGGAGGCCGGGGCGATGCAGTTATTCGTAGAATTGGAAGAAGGCGTCTCTCATGAAGAAGTGAGCGCGGGGATAAGCGATCTGATTTCAAAAAACAGAAAAGACGGGACAGACGTTTCTCTTTTCCTTCACCCACTTACCCGGTGGCATCTCCACGGAACGTTCCTCAACGGGAATGAGGCGGGAGGAATGATTACCTACGTACGCCTCTTTGTTGGCATTGCCACCTTCATCCTGGTCATCGCATGCATCAATTTTATGAATCTATCCACGGCTCGGTCGGAGCGCCGCGCGAGGGAAGTGGGCATCCGGAAGAGTATCGGTTCGCGAAGAAAAGAACTGGTGATCCAATTTCTAGGAGAATCCGTAATGATGTCGCTCCTCGCCTTCCTAACCGCTATCATGCTTGTGGAGTTGTTGCTGCCACTCTTCAACCAACTGGTAGACAAAAAGCTGGTCATTGACTATTCCCTGACGGCATTCTGGGCAGGCGGCCTTGGACTAACCCTGGTGACCGGATTCCTGGCAGGCAGCTATCCAGCATTATACCTTTCTTCCTTTCGGCCTGTTGACGTGTTGAAAGGAAAAGTAATTTCTTCCCGCGGATCGATTGCGCCCCGCAAGATCCTGGTAACGATGCAGTTCACTTTTTCCATGCTGCTAATCATCACCGCCGTCGTAGCGTACCAACAAATTGAATACCTCCGCCACCGCGACGTAGGGTATGACCGCGAAAATCTGATGCTGATCTGGACAACAACTGACATTGAGAAAAACTACGCGCCCCTGAAGAACGAGTTGCTGGCCAGCGGCTCCGTTGAGGGGGTTACAAAATCGAACAGCCCCATTACCGCCATCTTCTCAATGAATAATCTGGATGATTGGCCCGGCAAACAACCTGGCCAGCGCATTGACTTTACGACCATTGCCACGGAGTACGACTATGCCAAGACCATGGGCATACCGCTTCTTCAGGGCAGGGATTTCTCGCCGGAGTTCCCCAGTGACAGCACGGCCATGGTGATCAACCAGGCGACGGTCGAAGTTCTAAATTTGAAGAACCCCCTTGGAGAGAAGGTCAAAATGTGGGACCAGGAGTGGCACATTATAGGCGTCACCGGCAACATCCTGATGGATTCCCCTCACAAGCCTGTCGACCCGATGGTCATGGTAATGGATCCCTCCTGGTCGAGCACCATCAGCGTGCGCATGCGGTCCACCGATGACCTCCCCGCATCAATCGCACGTGTCGAAAAGATCTTCAATAAACACAACCCGGCATATCCGTTCGAATATCGCTTTGCCGATGCGTCATTTGAGAAAAAGTTTACCACATTCAACTTGATCGGGAGACTTTCCAATGCGTTTACCATCCTTGCCATGTTCATCACTTGCCTGGGATTGTTCGGTCTTGCCGCGTATGCCGTGGAGCAGCGCACCAAAGAGATCAGCATCCGCAAAGTCATGGGTGCCAGTGTCGCAAGTCTGATCGGGTTGATTACCCGTGATTTTTCGAGGCTTGTGTTGATTGCATTCTTCATTGCTGCGCCCCTAGGGTGGTGGTTGCTGAACAGTTTTCTGGAACGCTATCCCTACCGCATAAGCGTACAGGTATGGGTACTGCCTGTTGCGGGGTTGGTCACACTCTTGCTGACGCTGGTTATCGTCAGCACGCAGGCGATCAAATCGGCCGTAGCCAATCCTTCAGATTCGTTGCGCAGTGAATGATTCAATTTTCAACACTCGTGCAGTTATACTTGTTGTCACAAAAACATAAGACATGCTTTCTAACTATCTGAAGATCTTATTTCGCGGATTTGTTCGCAACAAGATATTCACTTTCATCAACGTGGTGGGTCTTTCAGTCGGCCTTACGTGCTTTCTCCTGATCGCCCTCTATGTCGTGGATGAGTTCTCCTTCGAACGGCATCAGTCACGGTTGTCACGGATTTATATGGTGACAACGGAGGCAACCTTTGATGGCCAGACACAAAAATGGACCGGTGTACCCAATATTGTGGCGCCAACCCTTGCCAGGGAAATACCTGAAGTGGAAAAAGCCGTGCGGTTCTTCCCTCATGACTTTGGAAATCTGGCGTTTGTTTCCTCGGAGACCGTTAAGTCGAGTGAAAAAATGCTGGCGTGGGCCGACCCTGAAATCTTTGATGTGCTGAGCTATACGTTTCTTAAAGGAGATCCTTCCGTTGCGCTTACCCGACCCAACACTGTGGTAATGAGTGCATCATCAGCCGCAAAATATTTCGGCACTACCGAAGTCCTTGGCAAAACCATTACCGTGGATCAAAAGACCACCCTCGAGATTACAGGCGTCTTTGCTGACCCACCGCATGCCTCACGGTTCCAACATCCAATTATCGCTTCGTTCATCTCGCATTGGTTTGGAGAAGAAAAGAACCAGTCGTTTGGAAACGCCAGCTTTGAAACCTACCTCCTGCTCCATCCTGCTGCCGATCCGATCGTCGTAGAGAGAAAAATTGCGGAGTTGATTGAACGGGACGTGGCCAAGGAAGACCGGTGGCTTTCCCTTCACCTGAAACCGCTTGAGGATGTTTACATCTACCTTGGCGACATTCAGGATTTTGCCAATCCGCTGGGTAAGCGGGGCGACATCGGACAGATTCGGATCCTGATCGGGCTTGGTCTCATTGTGCTGCTCATCGCCGGAGTAAACTACATGAATCTTTCCACGGCCCAATCACAAAAGCGGTACAAGGAAATCGGTATCAGCAAAACACTTGGAGCAACACGCAGGCAACTCGCAGGCCAGTTCTATTCAGAGGCAGCTGTGTTCGTACTGATGGCCATGGTAGTAAGTGTCCTCCTGGCTGGGACTGTACTCCCGCTCTTCAACACCATAACAGGAAAATTCATCATGCTGGATTTTATGTCAAGCCCGTGGTTTTGGGGTTGCTTTCTTTCCATGTGGGTGCTGATAAGTCTGTTCTCAGGGATTTACCCTGCACTTTATCTGTCAGCCTTTTCACCCAAACGTGTGCTTGTGGCCAGCGCGGGAGGAGGCGAAGGAGCCATGCTGCGCAAAGGCCTGGTAGTGGTGCAATTCTCCACATCCATCATTCTCATTATTGCAGCTATCGTCTTATACCAGCAATTGAATTACATGCGCGACAAGAAATTGGGATATCAGCCTGAACAGGTGGTCGCTATCCTTACCACCGCGGCAGAAACCCAGGAGCAGGTGATGTCGCTGAAAACAGCCTTTGAACAAATCTCCGATGTGGCCGTGGTAAGCCGCACTCAGTCATTTCCCGGCGCCAGCACCAGTGGAAGGAACATCCCGCCGCTCAACGGACAGGGTGAAGGCCGATCGTTGAAAACGATGCGCAGCGACAGCCGTTCCCTGGACGCACTTGGCATTCAACTCCTTGCGGGAAAATCGTTGCCGGAGAATAAGCTACCGGAGGACACAACCATTCAGGTGATCCTCAACAAAGCCGCCACCGACTTTCTCGGCCTGGCGCCGTCAGAGGCCGTTGGCAGAAGAGTGACCATTTCCGGCTTTGGCCCTGGAAAAGTAGAGGTAGTTGGAGTCGCAGATAATTTTCACTTCACTTCCGTCCGCGAAGAAATCGGACCCTATTGCCTACACAACGCCAGAACCGAAGGATTTAGTTACCTGCTGGTAAAGCTCAGGACTACGACCCTGTCGGCGACGATGCAAACTCTGGAAGAAACCTACAAACGGATTGTCCCCAGCGCCTTTGAGTATACCTTTCTCGACCAGCGCATGGCTTCTCTGTACCGATCGGAGGAGCAGCTGGCGCAAATCATCTTAATTTTCGCCAGCCTCGCTATTGGTGTAGCGTGCCTCGGATTGTACGCCCTGGCGGCGTACACCACCGAACGCAGAATACGTGAGATTGGCATTCGAAAGACCTTGGGGGCCTCGGTGTTACAACTCACAGGTATGCTGTCAGTTGATTTTATCCAACTGGTTGTTGTCTCGTTCGTGATTGCCGCTCCATTGGGCTACGTTCTCATGAACGATTGGCTGCACGGCTTTGCATACCGTATCGACCTTAATATCTTCATTTTCATTGGAACGGGTGTCCTTTCGATCTCCATTGCCTGGCTGACGGTAAGTCTAGAGTCAGTAAAGGCCGCGCTTATGAACCCTGTCGATTCGCTTAGATCAGACTAGAGCGATACGATAGAACAAAAAAAAGGTACGCTTTTGGCGTACCTTTTTTTTATTTGCATTTGCTATTGATTGATCAGGACTGGTTTTCCAGCGTAGCCGTTTCCACGTTCTTCATCACCGACGCGATGCCGTTTTCCATGGAGGCCTTCGTTTCATACATTTCGCTCCTTCCGATAGCCTGGCCGTTGGCCGCTTTCAGATTGAAAAAATGCTTTCCATTCGTTGATTCCTTACGCTCAAAATTTTGGTCTATCAGTGCATTCTTTTTTACAGACTCAACGCCTCCTTTGCATGCATCCATTGTGGTATACCCTTCGCTGGTAAGGATGACTTCGTGATTCCCTGCTTTCAGGTTAAACTGATATTCGTTGTTGGTGCGTTGTGTGATTTCAAATTTTCCCATGTTGTAGTATTTGGATTAGTTAAACAATTAATTGATAGAGTATAAGGAATTTTTTCCAGAATTCCAAATTTTATTTCAAAAACAACATGATTGGCTTTCAATCATCCAACGAGGAGATGACATGGAAAAACTCATCTTGATTTCCGTACTGGCATCACGCGGGAAATACAATTTAATTCAAGTCATTGGCGCAATGATGTCAACTCGAGACCATAAGCAACACAAACCATGAATACGTCCCCAATAATTACGTTGCGGCATCTCCTGCTGAATGGTAAGAAGCACATCGGGATCCAATATTACCCGAACAAAGTAATTGAAGCACTTGCAAAAACACTAGACGACCTCACCTGGTCAGATCAGTATGCTATGCACTACATCCCCAACACGCAGGAAAACTTTAACAGGATTTTCACTGTCTTCAAGGGCGTAGCCTGGATCAATTGCCGCTACTTTCTCAAGAATAAGCCAATACACGCCAACGCTCTTCCCGTTGACCTGAGTTCATTCAAAAAACCACCAAAAGGAAACTTTCATCGTATTCCCTGCCCTGACGAATACATTGCGCTGCTGGAAATTCGACGCTACAGTCTCAACACCGCCCGCAATTATATTTCGCTATTCACCGAATTCCTGAATTTCTTTCCAAAGAAACCGCTTTATGAGATCAGTGAAATAGACATTAAGGCGTACACCCGCCACATTGTGAAGCTTGGCAAGTCAACTTCGTACCAAAACCAAGCAATCAATGCCATCAAATTTTATTTTGAGCAAGTACTCGATATGCCCCAGCGCTTTTACGAAATAGACAGGCCACGTCAGGAGCAAAAACTCCCGGGCGTACTGAGTACTGATGAAGTTCTCCGCATGTTGAAGGCGACAACCAATCTCAAACACAAGGCCGTACTTACAACCATCTACTCCTGCGGCCTCCGGTTGTCGGAGTTGCTGGCGCTCAAGATCACTGATATACAGAGCGATCGGAAGCTGCTGCTTGTACGCAATGCCAAGGGAAAGAAGGATCGCCATACAATTCTTGGCACAAAAACCATCGAATTGCTCAGGAAGTACTACGCTGCCTACCGCCCTGCGGTGTATCTGTTCGAAGGACAGAATGGAGGACCGTACAGTGCCAAAAGTGTGCAAAACATTGTAAAGCAGGCCTTGGCCCTTGCGGGGATAGACAGGCCCGCATCTACCCATACCCTGCGGCACTCCTTTGCCACCCACCTCCTGGAAAACGGCACGGATCTGCGGTATATCCAAACCCTTCTTGGGCATAGCTCCCCAAAAACCACTGAGATTTACGCCCATGTATCTAAAAAAAGTCTCGAAGGGATCGAAAGTCCCTTAGAGAACCTTGATTTCGAGGTCTGACAAAAGGACAATATCCGCAATGCGTATATTAGGGTACTTATACTCCCATGCGTATATAAGGTTGTTGTGGGTAATGCCGCCAGGACAGATGAGACTTCGATTGACAATCATACTATTAACTCTGTTGAGTTGTAACGACAGACAGAAAAGCGAAACCAAAACTTTGGACTTCAAGTATTTTACCATTGACGTTCCAGTGACTTGGGAACACGTTAAGGCACAAGGCATAGACTCATTTGTTGGACATTTGACGCTGGACAACGGAGACACGATAATGTTTGACTTAGGTTGGTACTCGAACTCGCTTGATGAGGAGTATAAATTCAAAATTGAGAACGGGGACGTATATGTGAAGAACGAAAAGGAATCGACTTCAAACTCGACCTTGTTTGAATTCTACGGCAAGGCCGACACAGTTGACATAGAAAAATTCAAAATGAATAAAATCCAATGGACAACAATTGACGGCAAACGAGCCAAGATTGTTCAACCGAGAGAAACTGGAAAGGGAATGACTGGTATTTACTTTGACAGTCTTTGGACTGCGGGTTCAGGGACGGATAGATTTCAAATGAATGGAACAAACTTACATCCGGACAACGAGACACGACTACTTCAGGCATTTGAGACATTGAAATTTAAACAGTGACGTGAAGGCGGCACTACCCACAACAAAATGCATAATCAATGGCGGGGTTCAGTGTAAATTTGTAGTTTAGTTTTTCAAATTACGTTT
>JAWXBL010000011.1:0-176103 GCA_034440075.1 Cytophagales bacterium | reverse complement strand
TGTGTTTGGTGTGTACACGTGCTAAGGAACTCAGATTTGTTGAATCATCACCGTTCTCACTTTTACATTTTACATTGAGTGTTTTACATTTTACATTCTCAATATTAAACGCAAAGGACGCGAAGGTAGCGCAAAGGACGCAGACAGAAATGCATTGTGAGCCAGGCATGAGAAATCCATTGCGGTGTGCGGCTGATTCTTCTGAATACAAATACGCAGAGAAACCGACTACTAATTACCGATTACCGGGCCGTCACCTTCAGCTGCACTGTCAGATTATCCGAGAGACTAAAGCTTCCCCCTCCTACTTTATAGTCACGTCGGTTGAGCGGAAATTCTCCTTCAAAGACAGAAACCCCACTGGAAGAGGTGTAGGTAAATGGAAACGAAATGGATTTCGTTGTTGTCTTGATGGTCAGGTTGCCGGTCATGGTATATTTTCCGGGTGATGATGCGGTGACGGCTGTCGACACGAAGCGGATGCGCGCATAGGTGGCCACGTCAAAATATTCTTCTTTGCGCAGGTGGTTGTCGCGCAGGCCGATGTTGGTGTCCACGGAGTTTGCATCTACCGACATATCAAATTTAGCGGCTGCCGGCTGCGCCGGATCGAACACAATCGTTCCTTCCAGGCCGGTGAACGTGCCATTACAGTTGGTACCAAAATTTTTGATCTTGAACTGCACGGCAGAACTCTCCGCTACAGGCTTAAGTGTCTGGGCCGCAGCAGGAAGAACGCCAGCCAGCAGGAAAAGAAATATCGTATCGCATCGCCTCATCTGGTACAAAAATAGTCCAGATGGTTGAAATATGTGTCCGGAGTAGGACATTTCTCATCATTGTGTATCTTTCACAGTGGCTCAACGAACCCAGTTCTTTAGTTCCCAGACGCTGAGCATATAGAGAAAACTGATTCAACATGAAGAAATCCTACATCAACCCATCCCTTCCTCTCATCGTCCTGCTTCTGGTGATACAAAGTTGCTCCACGCCGGATTCCGTGCGCGATCCCGTTTGGCCCGATAAACAATGGGCTGTCTCTACACCGGAAGAAGAAGGAATTGACCCCGTGGCAATCAAGGCCATTCATACCGATATCAACGCGGGCAAATATGGTCTCGTGGATGGGTTCGTGCTGATCCGCCACGGAAGAATGGTGGCCGATTACCGCTATGCGCACAACTATGACTCCATCGCCGCTGCCTACGACACCACGAACCACATGTTTAATTACGACCATCCCGCGTGGCATCCATACTATCAGCGCAGCAATCTCCACACGCTGCAGTCGGTGACAAAAAGTGTGACTTCGATTGCATTGGGAATCGCCATCGATGCAGGGCATATCCCGGGAGTGGATGTTCAACCAATGGAATTCTTCCACTCTTACGATCCAGATTTTTCCGATCAGCGGCGAACGGACATGACGCTGGAGGACATGCTGACGATGCGTAGCGGCATCGACTG
This sequence comes from Cytophagales bacterium, assembly GCA_034440075.1. Taxonomy (GTDB): domain Bacteria; phylum Bacteroidota; class Bacteroidia; order Cytophagales; family Cyclobacteriaceae; genus ELB16-189. Next base: position 174,636 of record JAWXBL010000011.1, on the reverse strand, counting down.
GAACGAGATGACGTCCTACGAGCTTGACGAAAACAGCTGCATCATCATGGAGAAAAGTAACGACTGGATTCAATACGTGGTGAATCGTCCGATGCGGGAACAACCCGGTACGCGGTGGGATTATAACAGCGGCGTGAGTGTGCTTCTCGGCAAGTTGGTGGGCATCTCTACCGGGCAGCGTGTAGACCAATGGACGGAAGAGCGCTTGTTCAAACCGCTCGGTATCACGAATTATTTTTGGAAGACTACTCCCAACGAGGAAGTAGATACCGAAGGTGGACTATACCTTAGTGCGCACGATATGGCCCGCCTCGGATACCTTTTTCTCCGCCAGGGAAATTGGAACGGCAAACAGGTGGTTTCAAAAGCCTGGGTGGAACAATCCATAAAGCCCACCGTAAAAGACATCGCACCGGACAATTCAACAAACAATTCCGGGTACGGCTACCAGTGGTGGGTGCCGTCTACCGATCCGCATATCTTTTCCGCGGTCGGTTACGGCGGGCAACTGATTCTGGTGGCACCGGCCTACGACCTGGTGGCTGTGTTTACGGGATGGAACATTCACTACGACAATACTTCCCTTTCAGCGCGCGAAGCACTTGCCAAACGAATTATTCCGGCAACCACCCCTGACCCAGCGCCGTAACTCCCTGGATGCACCACGGATGTTCAGGCATTGATATTCTCCAGGGCCCGTATGGCCGTGGTCACCTCCTCTTCGTTGTTAACGATGCTTGGCGTGAGGCGTGCGTATTCGGTTTTGTAGGGCGTCACGCTGGCGATGATTCCTTTTGTCAGCAGCTTCGCCACCACGTCCGTCGGCGACATCCCTTTGACTTCAAAACAATTGATCCCCGCGGATAAGGCAGGATTCATCGGGGTATGCAACGTAACGTGTTTAATTTCCGAAAGCCCCTCCTTCAGTTGCGTGCCGAGGCTGACGGTGCGTTGCGCTACCCGGGCCTTGCCGATCTTCATCTGGAAATCAAACGCGGTGTTCAACGCCCACCGGCTTTCAAAGGAATGAAACCCGCCGGGAGAAACTTCGTCTCCAAACGTGACCTTCCCGCCGTACAACCCCAGCCACGCGCCGTAGGCATTGAATGAAAAGGCGGGGATGGTAGGGCCCATCATGTCCCAGGCGTCTTTTTTACCGAACAGGATGCCGGTGCCGCGAGGACCAAAGATCCATTTGTGCGTGCCTGCCGCAAAGAAGTCGCAGCCAAGGTCGGCCATTGCGATATTATCGATACCAAACCCGTGCACGCCGTCGACACAAAAGTAGATGCGGTCGGCACCCGTTCGCTCTTTGTTGACTTCTGCGATAGCATCGGCAATGGCGCGGATAGGCAATTTCACACCGGTTCCGGAATGCACCCAGGTAAGCGCCACAATACGTGTTTTGGGTTGAATGGCTTTTCGCACAGTGTTTACCACTTCATCAACAGAAACCGCTGCCGGGTTTTCATACAGCTTGATTCGGCGAAGGGTGGCGCCGTTCCGCGCGACGGCAAACTCCAGGGATTTCTCTGTGGCATAGTGATCGTGCGTGCTGGTGAGGATTTCATCACCCGCTTTCAGGCGCAGGCCGTTGTAGAGCAAGGCGAGTCCCATGGTGGTGCTGTCGGTGAGTGCAACCTCCTCCGGAGCACACTGCACATACCGTCCTACGGCTTCCTGGACGATTACCTCTGCTTTTGTCCAATTGGCCTCCCAGTATTCCACCGGGTTTTCATCGAAGTTTTTTCGGTGCATGTCGATGGCTTCCCGTACGGGGAGCGGGTGTGATGCCAGCAGCATCTGCGACATGTGAATCTTCCTCGGCGACAGCAGGAATTGGGACCGCACGCCGTCCCACGTTTCCAGGCCCACCGCGGGGGCCGACTCGGTGACCGTGGTGCAGGCAACAGGCAGCATCGAAGCACCCAATGCGAAGCCGGAGTTCTGTATGAATCTTCTCCTGTCCATAATTCGTTGGTTTTTAGGTTAATCGTTAGCCCTTTCGAAACAGGCTTATTGGCAGGTCAATTTACTGAATTCCCCATACGGCCTGTAACCATTCCCTGTCTTCATGAGGGGACATTCGCTTGTTGAAGGGTTTGGTTCCCCCTCAAAGATTAACGTCACCGCACTAACCTTCCCGTTGCCGGGATCATTCAAAATCTAAACCATTACTGCTCATGATCGTGTAAACGATATGATAACCAATAGAATACAATTCACCCTTGAAAAACCCTTCCTGAAACACTCCGAATATTCTTTGATTGCTTTGCCCTATAATAGTTAAACCTTTGATTTCAGTTGTTAGATTTGTTGGCATGAAGCTCGTACGCATCTCCGCGAACCGATTGACAAAGAAAAAGCGTCCCCAATAACCAGCGTTATTGTTCATGATCCTGACTAACGCTTTATCCTCTTTATCCACACAGCCGATTAAAGTTTGGGTACTTGCGCCCCACCTGGAGAGCGACGATCCCAACCTGGAGCACTACTACGATTTCAGCCAGAGTATCCGAGAATATGAAACGGCCTTTAACGGGCTGGGGATTACCTGGGCCTGGCAGCAGGTAACGGTGAAGACTTTCCGCTCCGTCATCGAGGCCATTGATCACGAAAGGAAGGTTGGCACGGTGACCCCCGTGGTCTTCAACCTGTGTGACGGCGACGAAGTCAACGGAACCCCGGGGATTTCTGTCGTGCAGCTCCTGGATCAAAAGGGATTGATATACACCGGATCGGACGAGTTTTTCTACCGCATCACCACGTCAAAAATCCCGATGAAGCGGGCGTTTGATAAAGCAGGAGTGCCTACTGCCCCTTGGGTACCCATTCTAAGTAGCGATGCTGCCCTGGATACGATTTTTGAAAAGCTGGGGGCTCCGGTCATCCTCAAGCCATCCGTTTCCGCCGGCAGCATGGGCGTCGGTGTAAAGAATGTTGTCAGTACGCCGCACGACTTACGCGAGCAGGTGGCTAAAATGTTTGCTGGATACCGGGGCTGGGACCTGGCGGCAGACGGCCTGATTGCGGAAGCCTTTGTAAACGGACCCGAATTCACCGTTCTCATCACCGGTTCGTATAACAATCCCCGCGACGCGAAGATTTACGATCCCGTGGAGCGGGTTTTTCACGCGTCACTCCCAGACCAGGAGAAGTTCCTGTCGTTTGACAGGCTGTGGGAAATTTATGAGGATGAGAAGCCGATGCCCGACGCCGGCAACTTCTATGAGTATGGACGTCCGAAGGCCGGGCTTATTGAAGAAATCAAGAAGATATGCTGGGATGCCTACGTGGCCACCCGGGGATGCGGGTATACCCGCGTTGACATTCGGATGGACAGCAAGACGGGCAAGCTCTATGTACTGGAGGTAAATGCCCAATGCGGACTTAGTGAAGATGAAGATTACACATCCATCGGCGCCATCCTGCGCTTTTGCGGAACCTCTTTTGCCGAAATGGTTTCTGAAATTATCCGGGACGCTTTTGCGCGCCGGGCGTCCGTGAAGATCAAAAAAGCCCTGTAGACAACCCTCCAGCTCATGAAAATCTGTGTTCTTCAACCCGACTATGCTCCTTCCGATGTCGACTACCAGCATTACGATCCAGTTCGTGACCTGAGTCACCTGATGCCCGGAGCTGAATTTGAACACGTACTGCTCAACAAGCTCACCACCTACAAGCAGCTCAGGGACCTAAAGAAAAAGAATTTTGACATTTTCGTAAACCTCTGTGAGGGATACCTGGAGTGGAACGTGCCTTCCGTGGAAGTCGTCTACTTCATGGAGATGCTGAACCTCCCCTTCACCGGGCCTACCTCCGTACTCTTTGATCCCCCGAAGGAACTCATGAAGTATGTCGCCTATACGGAAGGGATCAGGACCCCGGCTTCAGCGGTTGTAGACTCCATGGATACGCTGCTCCAGGACTGCCGCCATCTTCGCTATCCATTGTTTGTAAAACCCGGGAAAGCGGGTGACAGCCTGGGAATTGATGATCACTCCGTGGTGCACAACCCCGACGAGCTGGCCAAGCGCTGCGCCCTGCTGATGGAAGAGTACGGGCCGCTTCTGGTAGAGGAATACGTGGACGGCAGGGAATTCACCGTCATGGTGATGGCCCAGGCTGACGATGAAAAGGCCTGCACCGTGTTCAGGCCTATCGAGTATATTTTCCCCAAAGGGTTTGCTTTCAAGACGTACGCGCTGAAAACATCGGAGCTTCACCCGGAAGCGAATATTCCGGTTAGCGATCCGGCCATTGAAAAAGAGCTCATGGACGCTGCTGTAAAAATCTTCAGCGGCTTTGGCGGGGTGGGCTACGCCCGGCTGGATTTCAGGATGAACAAGCAAGGCGAATTGTTTTTTCTGGAAATAAATTTCACGTGCTCCGTCTTTTACAAAGACGGGTATGAAGGATCCGCTGATTACATCTTAAAGAATGACGGCATCGGCCAGGCAGGCTTTCTGAAGAAAATCGTCGACGAGGGCATTGCCCGTCACCGGCGCAATCAGAAAAAGTACGTCATGAAGGGGAATTCCATTTCAGGGTATGGCATTTATTCCACGAAGGATCTCGTTGCCGGCGAAGTGATTTTCAAAGGGGAGGAACTCTCACAACGGATTGTCACGCATGCTCATGTTCAGCGGCATTGGAACGAGAACCAGCAGGAGACGTTTAGAAAGTACGCCTATCCCGTGAGCCAGGAGGTTTTCCTTTTATGGGACAACAACCCGGCGAACTGGGCGCCGCAAAATCACAGCTGTGATGCCAACACCACGTACGAAGGGTTGAATGTGGTCGCCACACGGTCTATCCGCCAAGGCCAAGAATTAACGCTGAACTACGCCGATATGCTGGATGATACCATGGAGCCGTTCCAGTGCAAATGCGGTTCAGCCCAGTGTGCAGGGTTTGTGACCGGCACTGTCAACAATTCCATTACCAACAAGATCAACTCGTTCCATCTGATCGGCATCATGAAGTAGGCCGGGCCTTACCGGTCCAACGCACCTAGTTTTTCCTTTTGCCCTCAGGGGAGCGGATTCTAGGCTCCTGGCTGTTGTTGGCTTTTTTTTACTAGCCGAGTCCCCCTCTATAACTGCGCCAAATGCCTGGAACGCTAAGAGTACTTCCAGTAGTTGCAAAATTTGCAACGCCATAGAAAATGGAGGGGCAAATTAGTATTTATCAATTATCAATTTCATCCATTTGGTAAACATCGAAACCCCTCTCATCAAAGCGGCTCATACATTTGGCTATCTGATTTGCACTAACAAAAGCAGATCGAAGAATAAAATCATTTCATCAACCAAATCCATTTGACATGAAAACTCTATTGGCTATTCCTCTTGTCCTGATCTTACTGATCAGTTCCTGTACCCCGGACCGCTCCCTTGAAAAACCATCGGGGACCTCAAGCAATCACCTCAACATTGCAGTCCTGGCGGACATCCATTACATGGACCCGAGCTTGCTTAAAAACGGTGCCGAAAACGAAGAGGCCTTTCAGAATTATCTGAATGCAGACCCAAAGCTGGTGCAGTACAGCGATGCCATCTTTCGTAAGGTAGTCGCCGATCTGAAGGCCGCAAGGCCTGACATCCTGCTGGTTGCCGGCGACATGACAAAAGACGGCGAAGCAGTAAGTCATCAGGCCGTTGTCGCCTTACTAAAGCAACTAAAAGACGCGGGCACGAAAGTTTTCGTGGTGCCCGGGAATCACGACATTCAAAATCCGGAAGCCGTCGCCTATGATGGCAACTCCACAACACCTGCTCCTTCCGTATCCCCGCAAGAATTCGTTACCTTATATTCAGATTTTGGCTATGGCAATGCCATTTCGCGGGATCCGAATTCCCTGAGCTACATCAGCCAGCCACATCCCAACCTGTGGATTCTTGGCATCGACGATTGCAAGTATTATGAAAATGTCGGAAACATTGCAGTGATTGGCGGCAACATCCGACCATTGACGATGCAGTGGATACAAGGTCAGTTGGCCGTAGCCAAGAAGAATAATATCCGCGTATTGGCGCTCATGCACCACAACCTGATCGAGCACTATACCGGGCAAGATCAGCTGGATCCCCAATATGTAACAGACAATTGGGAAGCGAATGCAGATGCATTGATAGATGCAGGCCTGGAATTGATTTTCACAGGTCACTATCATGCCAATGACGTTGCCAGCAGGTCACGGAATGGCAAAGTGCTTTACGATGTTGAAACTTCCTCCTTGGTAGATCCCCCGTTGGCGTATAGAACCATGACACTAAAGAATTCTAATCTGGATATCAATTCGAAGTATGTCACGTCGATCAATGCAACTCTTCCTAATGGCCTGGATCTGACGACGTATTCCTATGCCTTTTTCTCTGCTCATCTCGACGGCATTTTTTCATACCTGCTGACTCAGCCGCCATTTTTTCTTTCGGAGTCACTGGCAGCATCTGCCGCACCGTTGTTCCGAAATGCATACATCGCTCACTTCAACGGCGATGAAAAGATATCTCCTGCAGAGCAAAATAAGGACAACGAACTGGCCGGGGTATCACCCCTCGCAGCGTATGCGCTTAGCGTCTTGTGGACAGACCTGAATCCGAAAGACAACAATTTACACATCAATTTGCGTACCCCCTGATGCTTTCATTGCGTACTCGTAAGAGATCAGAAAACAAAAGGGCCATCGTCTGGCCCTTTTGTCATGTTGCCAGGACTCAGCCTCCCGCATTCATCTGCTGCGGCCTGAAAGAGGCGCAAAATAAAAAAAAGGGCCGAAAATCAGCCCTTTTTGTGTGCTCCTCCTCTTGGACTTGAACCAAGGACCCTCTGATTAACAGTCAGATGCTCTAACCAGCTGAGCTAAGGAGGAGTGTTTCCTTTTTGGGACTGCAATATTAAGGGAATAATGGGGAAAACGCCAAAACGGTGGAATCACGTGCGCGCGATATTCCCTTTAAGAATGCCCCTTCCTGATTTCAAGAACCTTGTCGAAACAGTGCTTAAAAGATGAACCTATCGCATGTGGAGGATCCGATGCTCTAACCTCCCGATACTTATCGGGATGAGCTAAGGAGGAGTGTTTCCTTTTTGGGACTGCAATATTAAGGGAATAATGGGGAAAACGCCAAAAAACCAATAAACCGCAAGCGCGGAAAATAACATCTATAAGAACCACCAGCATAACCGTGTCATCCCAAATTCGACAGGAAAATCCCAAGCACCGCCAGCGGCGCTACATAGCGGATTAGAAAACGCCAGAGCATGAAAGCACGTGCTGAGGACACGTTCAACTCCTCGCGGCACACCGTCTTCGGCAACAGCCACCCTGCAATCACTGCCATGAGAATTCCCCCCACGGGCATGAGCAGGTTCGAACTAAAATAGTCGAGGAGTCCAAAAAAGGTTTTGCCCCGCAGGGAAGCGATCCCCGAAATGGGAGTGAATTCCTTCCAGATGTTAAACGAAAAGACAGTTCCTAATCCAATCACCCAGAGCAACACGCCGGCAATTATGGAAATTTTCTTCCGTGTCATGTTTACAGCCACTTCCAGGTGCGCGATGATGGACTCCAGCAGTGAGATGGAGGACGTGAGCGCCGCCACCAGCAGCAACAGGAAGAACAAGGCCCCCACCTGCCCGCCTCCCGGCATTTGTCCAAAGGCGATGGGCAGCGTCATGAAGATCAATCCCGGTCCTTCGCCCGGCGACAGGTTGTATTGAAATACGATGGGGAAAATGGCGAGGCCACCGAGCATGGAGGCAAGGCCGTCGGAGAAGGCGATGATCACTGCCGACCGGAGTACGTTGGTAGTCGGCGCCATGTAGGCCCCGTAGGTGAGCATGACGCCGACACCAATCCCCAGTGAGAAGAATGCCTGCCCGAAAGCCATGAGCACTGTCGAAGACGTCACTTTGGAAAAATCGGGCATGAACATGAAAGCCAGTGCCTGAGCAAACTCACCGGCAAACATCGCATAGATCACGAGGGCGACCAGGATGATGAACAACGCCGGCATCATCCAACGGATGGACCGCTCGAGGCCGTCCTGAATGCCCATCGCGACGATCCATACGGTAGCGATCACAAATACTCCCTGCCCGATCATCATGCGAATCGGATCTTCCAGTAACCGGTTATAAAAACTGACTGCGGATGTTGCGTCCAGGTTTCCCAGGCGCCCTGCAAAAGACGAAACGGTATAGTCGAGTGTCCAGCCGGCGATCACGGAGTAGAAGCTGAGGATAAGAAAAACGCCGGCCATGGCGATCCACCCAAAATATTTCCAGGCGGGATGAAGACCGTCACGCGCTGCCATCACCGTCAGCGTGCCCACCATGCTGCGGCCCCCGCGTTTGCCGATCATCAGCTCTGCTCCCAGGATGGGAATGCCCATCACTACGAGTGACGCGAGGTAGATCAGCACAAAGGCTCCGCCACCGTTTTCTCCGGCCAGGTAGGTGAACTTCCAGATATTGGACAGCCCGACCGTGCTGCCGATCGAGGCCAGCAGGAAGACATAATTAGAGGACCACCCGCGGGTTGATGTTTTTTCGCTCATACCTTATTCAGGTTATACCGCATGATCGCCCCGTGCGGACCGTCCCCATCCCGCTCGAGCTCAAACACGTCTCCTTCAACGGGCCTTGCCTGCGCCAGAATATTTTCAATCGTACGTACATCAGCTGCATCCAGGGAAAAGCGAAATGCATCCAGGGTTGCGGGTATATGCTCGGCAGACCGTGCCCCAACAATAATGCCTGCTACCTGCCGGCGATCCAGAGCATAGCGTGAAGCCACGCTCGTGAGTGTTGCATTCTTATTATCAGCGATGGTTTTCAGGCAATGCAGCAGTTCCTGAAACAAGTCCCATCCGCCAAACGCATCGATTATCAGTTTGTACTTAAGCAGCGACCGGTTTTCAAATGGAGGCTTCGGTTCAGCGGCACCGAGCCACCGTTCGCTAAGGAATCCGCCGGCGACCGTGCCGTAGCAAAGCAAGTGGATGCAGTTCTTCGCGCCAAATTCTACAAGGCTCTTTTCCGGCCGCCGGTCGAGGAGGGAATACTGCACCTGCATCGTTGCCAGCGGAACTCCCGCGGCGACAAGTTCGCGTACACGCTGCGTGTCGAAGTTGGTACCGGAAATCAAATGAATCTTCCCTGCCTGCTGCAATTCTTTCAACCAGCAGGCCGTTTCCACATAGCGGGGTATGTCGTACGACCACCAGTGAAACTGCACTACGTCCAGCCGCTCTACACCCAACCGTTGCAACGACCGGTCAATAATTTTTTCAACATACGTTTTGCTGATTGTTTGCAGCGCATCCCGGTCGGGAACAAACTTGGTAAGTACCTGGATGTATGAAGCGGATCCCTGACGGGCTTTCCGAAGTTTCAGAAAACGTCCGATCAATTCTTCAACCCCGGTGTAAATGTCCGCGCAATCAAACGTGGTGATGCCTGCATCCGCAAAGGCAACCATGTCCTCGATGGGGTCTGACGATGACCTGCCGCTATGCCCGTCGGCCAATTGCCATCCGCCCTTGATAATCCGGGAGATACTGAATCCCGGCGCAAGCTCGACTCTTTCCACGCTCATTTTTCCGCCCACGGATTATTTTCCGGAAGCGGGACAACCGTTGTTTCAGAACGGTCGTAGGTTCGCTTGCCGATACGGCTGATTTTGAATTGGGCGCCGCAATGCGGATCCGGGCAAGCAATGATGTGATCGGTTGCCATCCAGTCGAACTGGTTTAGCGGCCGTTGTTTCGCCGGGAGCAACGGAAGAAGGGCGGCCAGCGTATATAACGAGAACGGGGTATCGGTCTTGAAGTATAGATTTTCTCCCCGCACTTCAAACGCTTCCCCCACCAGGTGGCTGCACACAAAGGGTTTTTCTCCTTGGATTGTCTCCACGCGCAAGTCGTACAGATCAAACGATGCGTTCATATGATTTTCTTGACGGGGGGAAAGGTAAGGATTCCGCATAAAACTTCCCGTGCGTTTTACACGCGGTAATTCAAAAACTAAATGGATGGAAGAAGTTATTTCCCCAAAAAGCGGTTCAGCAATCCTTTTTGTGATTTCTTAAGAACGTCATCCAGCGTTTTCTCCAGCGTGTTGTAGGAGGCACCGTCGCGGATGATGTATGCTTCCGCACCCAGCTTCATGGCCTCCTCGCGCACACGGTCGTCATCCATGGTCGTGTAATAGATCACGGGAATGGCGCGGTTGGCTTTTTTCAGCTGTGAGAGGTAGTCGATGCCTGTCATGGATCCATCCGCATAGAAATGATCCATCACGACAGCCGCCGGTTTTTCGTTGAGCCGCTCCAGCATTGCGGATGGATTGGAAAATGCACAGACCTCACACTCTCCGAACTTTGCCCGGATGTGAATCTCTAGTAACTTCTGATAGGTGGCGTTGTCTTCCGCAACAAAAACGAGCCGTTTCATACGCTTCACTTAAACAAAGGATAATTAATATATGCATTTGCAGTGACAAAACGAAGGGGGTTCGGCGCTTGCACTGTAGTCAAATCGCTGAAAAACGTGGGATTATTGGGTTGGCAGCCATAAATTCAACGGAAATTACTTGGTAACTTTGCGGCATAAACCAGCCCTAAAATCATGCTTCTACGCCATTCCCTAATTGTCCTGCTTGCCTCTGCTGTTACCGTGGGGTGCTCACAGAGTCCATCCAAGACGACCCTCGCACCAGCCGATTTTGCCCAGAAGGTGGAGCAGACTCCGGGCGCGGTTGTCCTGGATGTACGCTCCGCAAAAGAGTATGCAGATGGTCATCTTCAAAAATCAGTGAACATGGATTGGAACGGATACGACTTCATGCAGCAGGTAAAGAAATTAGACAAATCAGCGCCGGTATTTGTGTATTGCCTGAGTGGTGCGCGGAGTGCTACGGCGGCATCAAAGATGCGGGCGGCTGGATTTAAAGAAGTGTATGAACTGCAGGGCGGCCTTTCCCAATGGCAGGCAGCTAATCTTCCTGTCACCATCAAGAAATAGTTAGCCAAAAAAAGGCCATCACGGGCCTTTCTTATTTTCCTCTACATTCCTGATTGTCAGAGCGTCCGTTTTCCAGTCCAAGTTCCGTTATCAGGTGCGATGCCCCAGGTCCCCGATACGTTGTCACCGTTGATTACGCCAGCGGCTGCAACGTCAGGAACCGAAATATTGTTTCCGCTCACTGTTCCCTCAAAGAAGTTTACCTGTGACCCTCCGGTTCCGCCTGAGCCGCGGCTGATGCCAGCCAGGACCGTGCCTTGAATCACGATATTCCAGGTTCCCGATTCCGTCCCTGCATACGTCCCTTCAAACGCTTTGATCAAAGCCGTTGAAGTCTCTTTACCAATAACCGCGGTAATGCCAGCATGTCCGGGAATTGTGAGAGAAATGTAGGGGTTGCCTCCATCGGCATCAACAGAAAACGTGACGCTCCAGTCGCCTGCTGTAAACGTGGCGTTGGCTATGGCCTGCCCGGAGGTCCATCCGGAAAGCTGGCCAGTCGTGAGTGTTTTCGTAACGCCGTCGAGTGTTATTACAATTTCAACCTTCCCTTTTTGCAACGTCACCTTGAAGATTCCACTTGAGCCAATAAGTGCGCCTTTGTAGACCCCGCCGCTCTTGGTGTCATTGCCTGCCTCCGCCTCCGGAGCGGTTACCAACGTGCTGCTAGGCGTCGCATCGTCTTTGGAACAAGAAAGTACGCCGATCAGCATGACGCTCGCCAGCAAATAAATCATCGTCTTTTTCATAACAGTTATTAGTTGATTTGTTGATTCTTTAAGCCCGCAGAACCTGCAGGTATAGTAAATTTCGCAACAATTGAAATGGTAACCAAACCGCCAATGTTGTATTTTTTCCTGTGGCCTTCGGCCCTGATTCACGGCTTTCGTTTCAAAAATAATTCGTTCAGGGGGTTTTCCGGTTTCTTCGACCTAACTTATCAACCCGTTTACTGAAACAAAATGAAAGCACTGCTCTGTACCGTCCACGGCCTTCCTAATACGCTGGTTCTATCCGACTTTGATGCGCCCGTGGCGGGACCTGGGGAGGTCCTGATTGAGGTGCGTGCCTGCGGCGTCAATTTCCCCGACGTGCTGATCATTCAGAATAAGTATCAATTCAAACCCGACTTACCCTTTGCACCGGGAGGCGAAGTGTCAGGCGAAGTACTTGCCGTAGGGGAAAAAGTAAAGCATCTGAAAAAGGGGGATCGTGTTGTTGCGCTTTGCGGCTGGGGCGGATTCGCGGAACAAGTTAAGGTACAGGCAAACCGTGTCTTTCCCATGCCGGAAGGGATGGACTATATCACCGCAGCATCCACCCTCTATACATACGGCACGTCGTATCACGCGTTGAAAGACAGGGCTCAGCTCAAGGCTGGTGAAACCGTGCTCGTCCTCGGTGCGGCGGGCGGCGTGGGCCTTGCCGCGGTGGAACTCGCCGCTGCTATGGGAGCAACCGTTATCGCCGCCGCTTCAACGGAAGAAAAACTAAAGGCGTGCAAAGAAAAAGGCGCTCACCACACGATTAATTATACCAACGAAGACCTGCGTGCGCGCGTAAAGGAAATCACCAATGACCGCGGCGTGGATGTCGTGTATGATCCCGTAGGCGGTACGCCTGCCAACGAAGCCCTTCGCGCCATGGCCTGGAAGGGACGTTACCTTGTTGTGGGGTTTGCCTCCGGAACGATTCCCTCCTTCCCTGCCAACATGCCCTTGCTGAAGGGGTGCTCCATCGTCGGCGTTTTTTGGGGAAGTTTTGCGGAACGTGAGCCGCAGCAAAGCCTTCAGAACTTCGGTACGCTGCTGGCGTGGATCGGTGCTGGAAAAATAAAGCAGCGCATTCATAAGGTGTACACCTTGGAAGAGGGGGCCGATGCATTGCAGGCACTGGTCGACCGACAAGTGACGGGAAAAGCGGTTGTGAAGGTGGGGACCTGGACAGAATCAACCACCCAAGCGGCAAAGAAAACAGATGTGCCGGCGGCTGCCTCCGCTGCAAAGAAAGGTCCACTCACCCTGCACCTGCGTGAACTTCGGAAAAGTGTCGGGGTTTCGCTCGGCGTCTCGGAGTGGTTTGCGGTGTCGCAGGAGATGATCAACGATTTTGCAAAAGCCACTCAGGATTTTCAGTGGGTGCACGTAGACTCCGAGCGGGCCAAGACTGAACTCCCAGGCGGAAAGACGATTGCCCACGGCTACCTCACCATGTCCCTGGCATCCAAATTCTTTTTCGAGCTGCTTTCCATCGAAGGAGTAACCACGTCCATCAATTACGGATTGAACAAGGCGAGATTTCCTGTGGCCGTGAAGGCGGGATCGCGCATCCGGATGAAAGGACAAATCAAACAGGTCGAAGAAATGCCCGGCTCCGGCACCAAACTTTTTCTTGACTGCACCATCGAGGTGGAAGGGGAAGAAAAACCAGCCTATGTTGGCGAATTGATTACTGCACTTTTCTAATTTGAAAAATAAAAAAGCCTATGAGACTTAAAGACAAAATTGCCATCGTCACCGGCGGCGCCGGAGGTATCGGCCTGGCCACTGTTAAGGCCTTCGTGCGCGAAGGTGCCCGCGTTGCCCTGTGGGATGTATCTGACAAGGGGGGAGCTGTGGCCACGGAGTTGGTCAAGGCGGGACACGATGTTACGTACTCGCATGTCTCCGTTGATGACGAGCACGCGGTGCAGCAGGCTACGGAATCCGTCAACAAAAAATATGGCAGGATCGATATCCTGATAAACAACGCCGGGATCACCATGGATCGCACGCTCCTCAAAATGTCGCGGGAGGAATGGGATCGTGTCCTTGCCGTCAACCTCACCGGGGTGTTTAACTGCACGCAGGCGGTAGCCCCTTTTATGAAAGCACAGAACTACGGCCGGATTGTCTCCGCTTCGTCCAACGTGGCCATCCGGGGAAACTACGGTCAAACAAATTACGTCGCTACCAAGTCGGCCATCATCGGGATGGTTAAGGTGTGGGCCCTGGAGCTGGGCCGCTTTGGAATCACCGCCAATTGCATTGCTCCTGGATTCATAAAAACACCGATGACCGACGCCATGCCGGAGGAAGTCAGGAAGCAAAGCCTGGCGCATATTCCCGCCGGGCGTTGGGGTGACCCGGACGACATTGCGCACGGCTATGTATACCTGGCCTCCGATGAGGCCGCCTTTGTAAATGGCATCTGCCTGACCATCGACGGCGGCGCGGCCCGCTGATTCAGAAGAGATTTTTAGCGAAACAACCATCATGAGCGAATACACCAGCATTCCGCATCTTAAATTTTTACTCCGGGAAGTACACCGTGTCGAAGATCTTTTCGAACACGAACGGTATGCCCATGTGAACTGGGAACAGGCTGCGATGATGGTGGATGCTGCCAAAGAGCTCGCCGACCGTCACATGGCGCCGTACTTCCGCGCGATGGACGAACCGGGCGTACGCTACGACGGAAAAGGCGGGGTGACGACCCATCCCCAACTAAAGACCATTATCCAGCAGGCGGCCGAGCAAGGATGGATCAACGGCGTCGCCTCCTTCGAGGTTGGCGGGATGCAGCTGCCGCTCATGGTGTTTAATGCCGGGCAGCATGTCTTCCAAGCCGCCAACAACGGATGCCAGGGATACTTCAGCCTCACCACCGGTGCGGCAGCGCTGATCACCAGCTTTGGAAGTGAAGAGCAAATAAAGAAATATGTTCCGCCGATGTTTGAAGGTCGGTGGCAGGGAACGATGGCGCTCACTGAACCCCAGTCAGGAAGTTCGCTCTCCGATATCACGACGCGTGCAACCCCCGTGCAGGGAAATAAGTATGCAATCAAGGGGCAAAAAATATTTATTTCAGGAGGGCAGCACGATGCGTGTGAAAATTTCATTCACCTGACGCTCGCCCGGATCGAGGGCGCTCCGCCGGGAACGAAGGGAATTTCCCTGTTTATCATTCCGAAATTCCGCCCCGATGATTCCGGAGCGCTCACGGACAACGATGTGTTTTGCGCCGGGGATTTTCAAAAGATGGGCCAGAAAGGATATGCCACCACCCACCTGGTGTTTGGCGATCATGAAAATTGTTACGGATGGCTGGTAGGCGAGCCCAACAAAGGTTTGAACAACATGTTTCAAATGATGAACGAAGCTCGCATCGGTGTCGGGCAGACGGCAGCATCGGTAGCCATGGCAGCATACCAGGCCTCTCTTCAATATGCAAAGGAGCGATCACAGGGGAGACTCGTCACCGAGAAAGACCCGCAGAAACCTCCGGTCCTAATCATCCGCCACCCCGACATCCAACGCATGCTTCTTACCCAAAAGGCCATCGTGGAGGGTGCCCTGTCACTTGCTGTTGAATGTGCCAAACTGTATGATCTCAGCCACGTAACCACGGGAGATGAACGCCGTCAGCACTGGCTCTTGCTGGAAATCCTTACGCCGATTGTAAAAACGTATTCGTCAGAACAGGGAAGCCGGTCTGCCGCCCTTGCCATTCAAATCCTGGGCGGGTACGGCTACACCACCGACTTTCCCGTACAGCAGCACTACCGCGATCTGAAGATCATGTCGCTGTACGAGGGCACTACCGGTATTCAGTCGCTGGACCTGCTTGGGCGCAAAATGTCGATGGAAAAAGGCAATGCCTGGAAGGTCCTTGCGCAGGCCATGCGTACAACCATTGCGTCCGCAGAAAAAATGGAGGCGCTTGCCCCTCTTGCCGGCGCTCTTGAAACGGAGGTCGTACGGATAGAACGCATCAACAACCATCTCTCGCAGATCGCCAGCCGTGACCCGAACCAGTTCCTGTCAGACGCCACAGTCTTTATGGAAATGATGAGCTATGCCGTCATCGGCTGGCAGTGGCTAAAGCAGGCGGTTGCGGCTGCCGGGAACCTGCAACAGGCTGATTTCTCCATGCAGTCCAAGCCCTTTTACGAAGGAAAGATTCACACTACGAAATTCTTCTTCCGGTATGAAATGCCCCACGCTGCCGCCTGCGAAAAAACGCTCATGGACCCGCAGTTCCTGACCAATCTGCCCTCCTACGACTCCCTTTCCTGATCCAATAATTCAGGTCATTATGTCTTGAATAGAAAAAATAGCATGGCGATTCCTGCCAGGCTGTCTTCTTTTTTGGTGTTTTTCAGGTCGGCACAAAATTTCAGGTAAAGCAATCAAGAGATTAAAACTGATTGTTAAACCTTAAAAACATAACTGTTATGAGCCTGATACGATACAATGCCAACGACTACGCACCCGCGTCTTTCAGCAGCCTGATTGACCGGTTCTTCAACGATTCCCTGGCCCGCTCCGGCGGCAGCAGCTTTCAGCCAAAAGTGGACATCGTCGAAAATGATAAGTCCTACGAGCTGCATGTGGCGGCTCCCGGCCTTACCAAAGACGATTTTCAAATCGAGCTGAACGACAATTTCCTAACCGTGAGCGGCGAGCGGAAGTTCTCCAGCGAAAAGAAGGAAAAGAACTACCATTCGATTGAAACGCAATTCGGAGCCTTCAGCCGTTCGTTTTCCCTACCGGAAAACGCCGACAGTTCGAAGATCAATGCCAAATACAACAACGGCATTCTCGAACTGCACATCCCCAAGGATGAGAAAAAGGCGCTGAAGACGACGATCAAAGTAAGCTAAAGGAAGTTGATAGGTGAGGTTGGTTGAAAGGGTGTCCTGGAAACAGGCGCCCTTTTTTTATTCCGACGGTTCCGGGAACGCTGAATCATGGAATTGCGTTAACTTTCCAGTCCCTAGCCAATGAATCGCTATCTCTTTATTGCTGCCGTCGTCCTATCCGCCTGCATCGGTGCCGTGATTGGTGCCTTCTACACCGTGCAGTATTTTGAAAACATCCCCGATTATGCCTCGATCGATGCGCGGCAGCAGGTACTCACGGGTCGCGCCGCTGCCACCCCCCCGCAGGGAATTAACTTTGAAGATGCAGCGCGCATTGTCACGCCCGCGGTAGTGAACGTTAACACGGTGTTCAAGCCCGGTGTATTCAGTCCGGTGCCTCCCGATCCGAGGTTTGATCCGCGGGCACGGCCCTCCGGCTCCGGGGTAATTATCTCCGACGACGGGTACATCGTTACCAACCATCATGTGATTGAAGATGCGACCGATGTAGAAGTGGTGATGCACGACAACCAACGCTTCTATGCGAAAATTATCGGTGTGGATCCCAGCACCGACCTCGCCTTGTTGAAAATAAAAGCGAAGAACCTGCCCTTCCTGAAATACGGAGATTCTGATTTTGTCATCCCCGGGCAGTGGGTGCTTGCTGTCGGCAACCCCTTTGATCTCAATTCCACGGTGACGGCAGGAATTGTGAGCGCCAAGGCGCGCAACATTGGAATCCTTCGTGACAAGAACAACCTCCAGGTGGAAGCCTTTATCCAGACAGACGCGGCCGTCAATCCCGGCAATAGCGGCGGGGCTCTCGTTAATCTCCAGGGAGAATTGATCGGCATCAACTCGGCCATTGCCACCGTCACGGGCAGCTACTCCGGATATTCCTTTGCCATTCCGGTAAACCTGGTTCGTAAAATAATGGACGATCTGGTAGAATTTGGGAAAGTCCAGCGTGGACTTCTGGGCGTTGAGATCCGGGATGTCACGGCCCGTCTTGCCCAGGACAGGCGGCTGGATGTAATTCGCGGAATTTTTGTGAACCGGGTCAATGCCGGCAGCGCGGCGGAGCAATCAGGCATCCATGAGGGTGACGTCATCACGGCCATCGACGGCCACGACGTGGGGAGTGTGTCGGAGCTTCAGGAGTTAGTCGCCAGACACCGACCCGGGCATTCCGTAAAGGTTACCTACCGCAGAGCGGGCAAATCCGTTTCAGTGAATACCACGTTAAAAAATTATGAGGGCCGCGAGGGCATTACCCGTCCGGAAGTTCTTTTTGCCATCGAAGGGGCTACGCTGGAAGACATTCCGTTTTCAGAGTTGGCACGGATGAACCTGGACGGTGGAGTTCTTATTCGCACGTTGACACCCGGAAAATGGAAAGACGCGGGCATCCATGAAGATTTCATCGTCACGCACATCGACAAGGTAGCAGTGGACAATGTGGGTGATATGAACCGCATCCTCGAATACAAATCCGGCGGCATCCTCGTGGAAGGCGTTTACACTTCCGGGAAGAAGGCCGTTTATGGAGTACAGTGGTAAGATAAATTAACAAACAAAGACAACACATGGAATCGATGAATATCCCCAACATTCTCAAGCAACTCGGCATCCGGAGTTCAAACCCCGGAGTTTCCACCGGAGCCAAATGGCTTCGCTCTTCGGGGCCGGTGATAAAATCGTACTCCCCTGCCGACGGCAAACTCATCGGTACGGTGGAGAGCGCCGATCAAAAAACATTCTTACGAGTGGTGGACGTTTCTAAAAAAGCCTTTCAGGAATGGCGGACGGTGCCTGCCCCCAAACGCGGCGAGGTGGTGCGTCAGGTGGGCGATGCGCTGCGGAAAAACAAAGAAGCACTCGGCATGCTGGTCTCTTACGAAATGGGAAAATCCTATCAGGAAGGTCTGGGCGAAGTACAGGAGATGATTGACATCTGTGATTTTGCAGTGGGCTTATCGCGGCAGCTTCACGGACTTACGATGCATTCCGAGCGCCCGCTTCACCGCATGTATGAGCAATATCATCCACTCGGAGTGGTGGGAATTATTTCCGCTTTTAATTTCCCCGTGGCAGTTTGGGCCTGGAACGCCGCCCTTGCCTGGGTTTGCGGCGACACGTGCATCTGGAAACCGTCTGAAAAGACGCCGTTGTGCAGCATCGCCTGCCAGCGTATCATCGAGGAGGTTTTCGCAAGAAACGAAGTGCCGGAAGGCGTTTCATGCATCGTGAACGGGAATTATAAAATTGGCGAGTGGCTTGCGACAAATGAGGATATTCCGCTCGTATCGGCCACCGGTTCGGTGCGGATGGGAAAAGCTGTGGGGAAAGCGGTGAGTGAACGACTCGGAAGGCCGTTGCTGGAGCTGGGAGGAAACAACGCCATTATCATCACGGAAAATGCCAACCTCGACATTGCTATCCGCGGTTCCGTATTTGGCGCCGTCGGTACAGCAGGTCAACGGTGCACGACCACACGCCGGCTCATTGTACATGAGAAGGTATACAATGCGGTAAGGGAGAAGCTGAAAAAGGCCTATGGACAGCTTCGGATCGGCAATCCGCTGGATTCCAAAAACCATGTTGGTCCGCTGATCGACAAACTGGCTGTGAAGAGTTATGGAGATGCCCTTGGTCAGATCAAGAAGGCGGGTGGAAAATTCCTAGTAGAGGGCGGCGCCCTTTCCGGAAAGGGATACGAATCCGGATGTTATGTGCGGCCAGCTATTGCCGAGGTGAAGAACACCTACCCGATCGTTCAGCAGGAAACCTTTGCTCCTATCCTCTACCTTATTAAGTACCAGTCCCTCGACGAGGCCATCAGTTACCAAAACGGGGTGAAGCAGGGGCTATCGTCGGCCATCATGACCTCCAACGTTTTAGAGATGGAGCGCTTTCTGTCACAGACAGGAAGTGATTGCGGCATTGCAAACGTTAACATCGGCACGTCGGGTGCCGAGATCGGAGGCGCATTTGGCGGTGAAAAGGAAACCGGTGGCGGGCGTGAGTCGGGTTCGGATGCCTGGAAGGTGTATATGCGCCGGCAGACCAACACCATCAACTACGGTACGAGTCTGCCGCTCGCCCAGGGAATTAAATTTGATGTCTAAACCGGATAGCCCCATGGGACCGGTCGGGCCGTTTATTGCCTGATTTTGGATTTCGAACGGAACCGCATTACTTTGTGGACCACAAATGAAGATTATGCAAGCAGGTATGTATACGTCCGTGATGCTGATTGATGATAATGAGATCGACAATCTCATTAATCAGAAAATGGTTGAAGCGGCCGCCATTACCAACCATATTTACATTCACACGGGCGCGCGAAGCGCCATTGAATTCCTCCGCAATATCGAAAAGCTGAGCATGGCTGACAGCGTGCTTCCCGACGTCATCTTTCTGGACATCGACATGCCGTTGATGGATGGATTCCAGTTCCTGGATGAGTTTGAGAAATTGATGGCCAGCACCAAGAAGAAGTGCAAGATCGTCATGCTCACTTCCTCCATCAACCCACAGGATTTCAACCGCTCAAAGAAGTACGAAAACGTAAAGCTCTATCTAAACAAACCCCTGACGCACGAGAGCATCATGGGATTGAAGCTCTAGTTTCCTTCTTCGACGTATTCCCCACCCTGTATCTCCAAGGCGATAAGCCGCTCGATGAACTTTTCATCCATGCGGATGTAGGAGGTCGGCGCAAAATAACTGATGGGGATCAATTTCAGTTTTGGAATCAGCGCTGAAATCTTTTTATGCTTGTCTTTCTTCGCTTCGCTGACGGCGATTTTCAGAATCTTGAGAAAGGTCAGTACGTTCTCACAAGCATCCTTTCCGATAATCCGTATGTTTCGCTGCACGCTGTTTGACAACTGGTTGAAAAGGTCGATGTCTTTCAGCATGCAATACTGGAGGCACAACAGGGCTTTCACCTCCATCTGCGCCTGCGGATACTTTTTCAGGCTTACATCGTTGATAAGCGAATTCAGAATTTTTGCCGTCTCCTCGAACCGCCCGGCATAATAGCTGCACAAGGCACTGTAAACCGTAAAAATAACGTGCTGCGGGACATTGTTAGGATCCGGCTCAAAATCCGCAAACAGCTGCTGCTGTTCGGCATGTAGCTCCCCTTCCGTTCCCATCCGAAGGGCCCGATCCAGTTTCGTAACAAGAAAGTGCATGGAGAAGGTGTAATACGGATAATTTACCAGCAGGTTCGAGGCGGCGTCATTTACTTCCTCATAATACCGCTCGGCCTGCTTGTATACCTTGTAATGACTATAGTATTCCAACTTTAGAAACTCAAACAACAGGTTGAGGTGGTAATAAACCGGGTCGAGGCTGTACCGGTTGAAAGTTTCCTGCACCCGCGCAAAAATATCCTCGATGGATTCTTCATCCGGGTGAGTGTTCTCTTCCTTTTCAACAAATAATCGGTGAAAAATTACGATGCAGCATTTGTAGACGTAGAGCCTGTGCGATTCATACAGGTTGGCAATGTTGTGAATTTCCTTCGTAAGCAATTCCAGGCTGAGCCTTTCCATTGCATCACCGGTCATGAAGTAATTGCCGAATTTCTTAAAATAATCAGCCAGCACATCCTCCGCCTTATCCACGGCCAGCATATAGGCCACATGCCGGTTGTACTGCTGGGAAAACTGGAAGTATTCCGGCGAATGGATATGAAGCTTCTTGAGCAGCTTGTAGATGGTAGGAAGTTCGCCCACCAGATCTGCCTCGATAAGTTCTTTCTCCAGTTTGCGGAGCATGGCAATGGCAATCGTCTTCTTTTTTGTGAAGAAAACCTCGTTGATATTGGCCACTTTGCGGAGGAGGTCCGTGCGGGGGCTTTCCATCTGCTGTACCAGGTACTCTTCTATCTTTTGGCTCAACCGCGAACGCATCGTATAATATGCATTCGCGTTAATGTCCAACTCCACCATGACTTTGTTCTCCGACAACTGGCGTTCCCGCATCGCCTTCAACAGGTAGGCGGATTTGTCGCCTTTGCCGCTGACCAGCGAATCGTAGATCGCCTGATAGTCCTTATCGGACAATTGTTTGATGATATTCTTCAGTTTTGCCATAAAGGGGACTGCAATAAGCGGGAAAAATTACAAAATAACTTTGGTAATACGCACGTATAATTTCCCTTCCAGGGCATGGCATGCCCGTCGAGCCTTAGGCCCGGATGTATTGATAAAGTAATAGGTAGGATAATGCCGGCTTACCGGTCCTTCTTCCACTTCTTCTGGTAGCCGCCGTGCTTCTTCTTGGCGAAAGGGCTGCTTGAAAAGCTTCTCCTGCGGGGTCTGTCCGGGGAGGAGTCGCCTGAATCCGACGACCGGGGGGTTTCACCCTCCGTGATTTCCACACGGATTGGCCGGCCTTGATATTCCACTCCTTTAAAACCACGTACAACCTTGTCGGCCATATGTTTCTCTACTTCAAAGAAGGAATACGCCCCTTTCAGGTCAATTTTGCCGATGTCTTTCTGACCAAGCCCCGTGAACTCATCAATCACCTCGAGTATTTTCGATTTTTCCAGCCCGTCCATCTTGCCAAGGTTTATAAAGAACCGTGTGCCGGACTTGTACGATGCACCGCCACCTTCTCTGCCGCCGTCCGCGTTCAGGTCGGGTGCATTGCGGTAGTAATCCAGAAACCGGTTGAATTCCATGGATGCAAACCGCTTGATAATCTCCTGCTTGGTGAGGTCATTCAACTCATCAAATACGGCTGGTAAAAAGGCTTCGATCTCCGCCTCGTTCACTTTCACTTCGCGCACCCGGTGCATCAGGGCAAGAAGTTGCTTCTGGCATACTTCCGCTCCGGTGGGCACCAGCATTTTCTTTACCGGCGCCTTCAGGGAGCGCTCAATTTGCTTGAGCTTCCCCTGCTCGCCACGACTGATCATCGCAATGGATATACCTTTCTTTCCCGCCCGGGCTGTACGGCCGCTGCGGTGTGTGTAAAACTCCATCTCATCGGGCATGTTCATATGGATGACGTGGGTGATGTCCTCCACATCGATGCCTCTTGCTGCCACATCGGTCGCCACCAGAATCTGAAGTGCCCGTTGCCGGAACATCATCATCACCCGGTCGCGCTGCTGCTGGGTCAGGTCGCCATGCAGTGAATCGGCATTGTAACCGTCCTTGATCAGCATCTCCGCCACCCGCTGGGTATCAATCCGTGTGCGGCAGAAAATAAGTCCGAAGATGTCCGGCGTATAGTCCAGGATCCGCTTCAGCGCCAGGTACTTCTCCCGCTCCTGCACCATCACATAGCGGTGCTCGATATTTACATTGCCCTTGCTTTGCTCACCGACGGTAAGTTCGAAAGGGTCGGCCATGTAGTTCTTCATGATGGACTTCACCTCGCGGGGCATGGTCGCCGAAAACAGCCATGTCTTTTTGGTTTCTGGCGTAAACGATAGAATCTTGTCCAGGTCCTCCTTGAAACCCATGTTGAGCATTTCATCCGCTTCATCAAGAATGACGTACTGGATGGTGTTGAGGTTGATCACCTTGCGGTCGATCAGATCGATAAGCCTTCCCGGTGTTGCGACAATAATCTGGGCGCCGCGCTTAATTTTCCGGATCTGTTCGCTGATGCTCGCTCCTCCGTATACAGCAACAATATTGAATGGCTTGAATTTCTCAGTAAAGGTTTCCAGATCGCTGGTGATCTGCATGCCTAATTCACGGGTAGGCGCCAACACAAGGGCCTGGGTGCTTTTGCTGGATTCGTCGATCAGCTGAAGAAGTGGAAGGCCAAAGGCTGCTGTCTTGCCTGTGCCGGTCTGTGCCAGGCCTACAAAATCGCGGTCTCCCTTCATCAGAACGGGGATGGCCTTTTCCTGAATGGGTGTTGGGGTTTCAAATCCCAGGAGCTGTACTGACTCGACCAGGCCCGGGGCTAAACCCAGTATTTCAAAGTTCTTCATGATAATAGATTGGCCGCAAAGGTACTCTTATTACCGCAGACCGACGATTCATCGGAATTCTCGGGGACAATTCTAACTTTGAGCCCTCAACACCAAATAATCTAACGTGATGGTACATCCACGCAGAACAAACCGCCTGATTTTCCTTGTCGCCTTTCTGCTACTTGCCCTCAGCGGGTCTGCACAACGAGGCGGTCTCAACTGGTCCAACGACGGCAATTCGTTTATGACCATCGATAAGGGGGAAATTGTAAAAACCACCCTTCCGGGTTCCACCCGCACTACGGTGGTAACAAAGGCCGACCTCACACCCGTCGGGCTCCCCGCTTTGAACGTCCGCTCATTCACCTATTCCAACGATCAGTCCCAGATCCTTCTGTTCGTAAATTCCGTCAGGGTGTGGCGCCTGGAGACACGCGGTGACTACTGGATTCTTAACCTTGCCACGAAGAAAATCCAGCAGATAGGTCGCGATAAGCCGGCGTCAAGCCTCATGTTTGCAAAATTCTCTCCCGACGGAACCCGCGTTGCTTACGTGAGCCAGCAAAACGTTTATGTAGAGGACGTTGCCACGGGCCAAACAACGGCCCTGACTGCCGACGGCAACCGCAAGTTGATTTATGGCACCTTCGATTGGGTGTATGAAGAAGAATTCGGATGCCGCGACGGGTTTCAATGGAGCCCCGACGGCAAGTCCATCGCTTACTGGCAAATCGATGCGACAAAAATCCGGGACTATTACATGATCAACAACACGGACTCCGCCTATTCCAGGATCATTCCCGTGGAATACCCAAACATCGGGGAAACTCCTTCCCCGGCGCGCATTGCCGTTGCCAACCTGGAGACTGGGAAAAAAACATGGCTTGATATTCCGGGCGACCCGCAGCAACACTACCTGCCGCGAATGGAGTGGAATTCATCCACTGAACTCTATGTTCAGCAGTTGAACCGCAAGCAGCAGGAAAGCAAACTGTTTGTGTGCAACCCGGCTACCGGCGCAGCAAAAATGATTTATACAGAGAGGGACAATGCCTGGGTGGACATGTACTCATTTGCCGCTCCGGGGGGCAGGTCACTCCGTCATTTTATTCTTTGGCTCAACAACCAGAAAGAATTTCTTTGGATGAGTGAAAAAGACGGATGGACACACCTGTACCGCGTGTCCAAAGACGGATCGAAGGAGACCCTCATCACCCGGGGTGATTATGACGTCATCGACTTTCTGGCCATGGACGAAAAATCAAACCTCGTCTACTTTACTGCTTCTCCCGCCAATGCGACGCAGCGATACCTATTCAAGACAAAACTCGACGGGTCCGGAAAAGCCGAACGCGTGAGCCCGATGAATCAACAGGGCACACACGAATACAGCATCTCCCCCACAGGAAAATTCGCGAAGCACACCTTCTCCAACGCATCTACAGCTACCCTCGACGAACTGATTGACTTGCCGAAAAACAAGCCGCTCAGCATAAGTGAAAGCATTGATGCCAAACTTAAACCAGCACCTACCGGCGCGGTGGAATTCTTTACGATCAAAACCGCGGAAGGTGTGACCATGGACGGCTGGATGATGAAGCCGAAGGGGTTTGACTCCTCCAAAAAATATCCGGTGGTATTTCAGGTGTACACCGAACCTGCCGGTCAAACGGTGCTGGACCGTTTTGGAACGGGGAGAAACAGGTTGTATCGGGGAGACATGGCGGAAGACGGCTACATCTACATGTCGATAGACGGGCGGGGAACACCAGCGCCGAAAGGCAGGGAGTGGCGCAAGAGCATTTACCGGAACATCGGACGGATCAATATCAACGACCAGGCCCAGGCCGCCAAAGAGATTCTCACCTGGCCCTTTGTCGATGCCGAACGTATAGCGGTGTGGGGATGGAGTGGCGGCGGATCGGCCACGCTCAACCTGTTGTTTCAGTATCCGGATATCTATAAGACCGGAATTGCTATTGCCGCTGTAGCCAATCAGCTGACGTATGACAACATCTACCAGGAACGGTACATGGGCCTGCCGCAGGAAAATCTCGAAGACATCGTGAAGGGTTCACCGGTCACCTACGCCAAGAACCTGAAGGGTAATCTGCTTTACATTCACGGTACCGGGGATGACAACGTGCATTACAACAATGCCGAAATGCTCCTCAATGAGTTGATCAAACACAACAAGCAGTTTCAGTTCATGGCCTATCCCAACCGTTCCCACGGAATTTCCGAGGGGGAAGGCACCACCGTGCATCTGTCCACCCTGTTTACCAACTATCTGAAGACCCATTGCCCTCCGGGAGGGCGCTGAGATCACCCACTTCTGAACCTAAGAATGTGGCAAGCGGTTGAAAATTCCTCCGTACGGAAAAACCTTCCCGGATATATCCGGTTTATAGGCTCAGGACCGAACGACCAGGCATATTTTTCAAATTAACCTTGATTAACCATTCATATACAACCGTTAACCGCCGCCCGGACGCTTGCCCCGTATCTTTGCACACGAGTAAATACTAACTGGATTTCACGAACACGATATGAAGCGCTATTTGACAGGTTTGATTTTTGGGTTGGCTTCCTTTACGGCCGCATTCGGTCAGGATGGGAAAGGGAAAATCAGCGGTCAGGTGATCGACGAAGCCTCCAAGCGACCTGTCGAATATGCCACGGTAGCCCTCCGCGACCCTATTACAGACAAGCCGGTAAACGGAGCCCTCTGCGATGGCGACGGCAAATTCACCATCACCCGGGTCAACAACGGCGCTTACAAGCTGGCCATCTCTTTTATCGGGTACGAGACAAAAATCATGGAGGTTTCGATCTCCGATGCGGTCAGCAATGTTGAAGTGGCCCCGGTTTCGCTAGCCTCCACGTCCAAGGAGTTGGACGCGGTAGTAGTTGAAGGAGAGCGTGTGCTGGTGGAAGAAAAGGTAGACCGAACCGTATACAATGCAGAAAATGATGCTACCGCCTCCGGCGGCGATGCCACCGACGTCCTGCGCCGGGTTCCGTTGCTCTCCGTCGACATGGATGGAAACGTGTCCCTACGTGGAAATCAGAATATTCGCGTGTTGATTAATAACAAGCCTTCCACCATCACGGCGAGCAGTGTGGCAGATGCCCTCAAGCAGATTCCTGCCGACCAGATAAAGAGCGTAGAGGTGATTACCTCGCCATCCGCAAAGTACGATGCAGAAGGATCAGCAGGCATTATCAACATCATCACCAAGAAAAACAACATGCAGGGCTTCACCTTCAACGTGGACGGCAGCGGCGGGTACCGGGGTTCTAACCTTGGATTAAGTAGCAACTACCGGACCGGTAAGATGGGATTCTCGCTCGGAGGATTTAGCCGGAGCAGCTATAACGTAGATGGAAAATTCAGCAACAGCCAGCTTACAACACCCACGGCCGGCCCCTCCTCGCTGAACCTTCAGGAGGCAGACACCCGGAGAAACAACCTGTTTGGAAACCTGAACTTTGGATGGGATTATGACATTGACAAGAAGAACTATATGGCAGCCTCTATCCGTTACGGAGTACGCGGCGGAAACAGTTACCAGGACAACCTGACTTCTAAAATTTATCAGAACAATGTGTTGACGACGAGCAGCCTGCGGGATGTCGATGTTACCGATCAGTCGGGCACCATGGACGTCAACTTCAATTATACCCACCAGTTCAGCAAGCCGCAGCAGGAATTCAGCGTGCTTGCCCAATACAGCCGGAATAACCGGACCAACGATTTTGTCAATTCCATCCTGAATGAATCCGACAAGTCGGTATCCAGCCGTCTCCGGAATGACAACCAGAGCTTCAACGAAGAGACTACGGTACAGGCAGATTACATGACGCCCATCGGAAAGACACAGTTACTTGAGTTTGGTGGAAAGGCCATCCGCAGAACGGTGTCTAGTAACTATGCCTATTATCAGGCTACGGGCGCCACGGGACCGTACATCCCTACGACCAGCAGCAACCTGTCTAATATTTTTACATACAACCAGGACATCGGAGCGGGGTACCTGTCGTACACCTACAGCATGAAATCAGGGTATAGCATAAAGGCTGGATCACGCTATGAGTACACAGCCATCAACGCCAATTTTGCTTCAGAGAAAGGTCCGGTGATTATCCCTTCCTATCACGTCATCGTTCCAAGCATCAACCTATCTAAGCGAATGACCAATGGAAATACGATCAAGCTTGCCTATAACCGCCGCATTCAGCGCCCCTCGATCCAGTTTTTGAACCCCAACATCCAGGGAAGCAATCCCTATTCGATTACTGTCGGAAATCCCAACCTGGGTCCGGAGTACACCGATAATTACGAACTGTCGTACAGCACATCCATCAAGAGCACGAGTCTGAATTTCTCTACGTTCGTTCGAAATACAGACAATGCCATCCAGAGCCTTCGCACGATCCTGGGAAATAATCCCGCAGATCCCGATACACTAACAACAGGGTACAGGAACATTGGACGAGAAGATGCCTATGGCGGAAGTGTTTTTGCCAATGTGAATATCAGCAGCAAGCTCACGATGAACTTTGGGACTGACTTCTATTATGCGGTTTTGAAAAACAACGACCCCAACCCCCTATATGGTGCCAGCAACCAGGGTTGGGTATCCAATTTTCGCGTATTCGGAAGTTACGCCTTCACCAAAGGGTGGGCCTTCCAGTTTTTCAGTTTCTACCGCGGAGAGCAGGTGCAGCTGCAGGGTTTCCAGGGGAATTTTTATGTCTACAGCCTGAGTCTTCGGAGGGATTTTGCCGAAAAGAAGGGCAGCATCGGTATTGGCGCAGAACAGTTTTTCACTCCCGCTATGCGCATTCTGAGTTCGACTACGTCGCCGGTGATTGCACAAAGCAGCGTCAATGAGATGTACAACATGAATTTCAAAGTCACGTTCAGCTACCGCATCGGCAAGATGAGTTTTGATGCCCCGCGCCGTCGCCGCAGAACCATTAATAACGACGACCTGAAAGACGGCGGGGACAGCGGTGCGTCCGACGCAGCACAAACCCAGGCGGGGAACAGCGTAGGAGCAGCAGCAGCGGGGCAACGATCGCCTGTCGTCGCCACGGTACCTGCAGTCGCATTGCCTCCTGCCAACCCACAAGCGGTCGTTGCTCCCGAAGGAAGCTGGACCTATACCGTAGAGTCCCCCCAGGGCGGTTCCGGTACGCTGACGATCAAAAAGGACGGAGAATCCTATACGGGCTCCATGACAAACAGCCGGACCGGCCGCGAGACAGCGCTGAAGGCCGTAACGCTTAACGGGAACGAGTTGTCCTACACTTATGAGGTAACCTTTGGCGGCAACACTTCCACGATTACCGTGAAATCCATTATTGAGGGCGACGCCATGACCGGCACGATGGCTGTCGGACAGTTCGGATCCTTCCCCGTGAAGGCAACGCGGGTTCCCTAGTTTCTGGCGGTAGCACCTTATGAAGTGATTCCGCCGCGGCTTCCCGGGAGCAATCAAAAGGCAAGATTTGTAGCTTGGATTTCATAAATTGGGCCAATTCTTATCTATGGCCAGGCTTTCCCGATTCGCAGACTCCTTCTTTTATTCCTTTCCCATACAACTGCTGCTGAATAATCTTCGGCGCAATCATGTTCTCGTCTTGTGCTGGATCATTCTTTTCGCCATGGTCACCGGCAATTTTGGCAAATACCTCGGCATTCCTTACCTCTTTCTCGACCCGGAATATCTCAACGAGGTAAACTTCACCAGTTTCCTGATCATCGGCTTGATGGTCTCCGGATTTACAGCCGCCTTCAATATCACGTGCTACATCACCGACGGGCACCGCTTCTCCTTCGTAGGGACCCTCCACAGGCCTTTCAATAAATTCAGTCTCAACAACGGCATTATCCCCGTTGCATTTTTCATCACCTACCTGTACCAACTGATCCGCTTCCAGGTCAACAACGAATTTACTTCAGCACCTGAGCTTGCCCTTGATATCGCGGGATTCCTCATCGGGATGTTGCTGATGGCCGGTCTGCTGCAGCTCTATTTCGCATTGACACAGAAAGATATTTTCAAGTACATGGTTTGTCGGCTGGACGATTACCGGAAGAAGACAGTGAAAGTGACGCGTGCCAGTATGATGCGAAAAACAGACCTGGCCCGCAAAAAACAAGTCCGTGTGGATAATTACCTGACCCACAGTTTGCGGTTCCGGAAAGTAAGTGAAGACAAAGACTTTTATGATAAGGAGACTATTTTCAGAGTATTCGATCAAAACCAGTTCAACCTGGTTATCATCGAGCTTTTGATCTTTGCCATGGTGCTCGTGCTTGGCGTATTCAAAGACTATCCAAGCTTTCAGATTCCTGCGGCCGCCAGCGCCATGATTTTCCTCACAATTTTTGTCATGCTCAGCGGCGCCTTCTCCTATTGGTTTGGAGGGTGGTCGGTGACCGCCGCCCTCGTCTTGTTTCTTGTATTCAACCACCTGGTCGGCGAGGGTTGGCTGACCAAGAAATATCCTGCATTCGGACTGGACTACCGAAAGCCGCCCGTGGCCTACACGATAGAAAACCTGAAGAGCAAGAATGACAGCACGAGCATCCGGGAGTCCCAAAAGCACACCATCGAAATACTCAAAAACTGGCGCAGCAAATTTGAACCTGGCACGAAACCAAAAATGGTCTTCATCTGTGCCAGCGGAGGGGGCAAGCGGGCCGCCCTGTGGACACTCGCAGCCATGCAGATGGCCGATAGTATGAGTGGTGGTAAACTGATGGATCATGCCATCCTGATCACGGGCGCGTCCGGCGGTCTGATTGGAGCCAGCTATTTCCGGGAAACGGTGTTGCGTCAAAAGTCGGGGGAGCCAGTCATCCCCAATGCCGCCGTACACCGGGAGAAAATTGCCACGGACAACCTGAACCCGCTTATCTTCAGTCTGCTCGCCAACGATTTGTTCGTAGGCTTTACCAAATTTGACTACGAGGGTCAATCTTATCTCCGCGACCGGGGCTACACGTTTGAAGAGCAATTGAACATTGACACGGAAGAAATGATGGATAAGACCATCTCGGATTACTACGAGCCTGAGTACAGCGGAAAGATTCCCATGATGATCTTCTCCCCCACCATCGTAAACGATGGCCGGAAACTGTACATCTCTCCCCAGCCGGTCGCCTACCTGAATGCAGAAATTCTCAATTTCCCCGGATATACCAACCGCAAGCTCAGCGGGGTCGATTTTCAGCACTTGTTCGAAAACCACGGGGGGCCAAGCCTTCGGTTTCTTTCTGCGTTGCGCATGAGCGCGACCTTCCCCTACATCACCCCCAACACAACCCTTCCCACGCAACCACCCATCCAGATTATGGATGCAGGCATCTCTGATAACTTCGGCATCATGGACGCGGTGCGGTTCCTTTATTCGTTTAAAGACTGGATCGGCGAAAACACATCCGGCGTCATCATCCTGTCTATCCGCGATTCACCCAAAGTTTCAGCGATCTCTGAAAAGGAGGGCAATACGATCATCGACGACTTTACACAGCCTATCGCCAGTGTTTACAATAACTTTGAGAACTTCCAGGATATCACCAACGATAACCTGGTGGGTTACGCCAAGTCCTGGTTCGCCGGTCCGATCGACCGCATCGATATCCAGTATATGCCCACCTCCTATATTCCCATTCTCCAGAACATGGACAGTATCCGGCAGCACAGCACACGCGCTTCGTTGAGCTGGCGCCTGACAACCCGCGAAAAAAAGGGAGTCATTGAAACGTTGCGTTCAGACAATAACCAGGAAGCGCTGAAGAAACTGACGGGTTTGTTGCCCTAGGAGATCAGTTGCCCCACCCCAAAAAGAAGTACAAAGAGTAACGTAGCCATCGCCATCCGTTTCAGATACGGATCCAGCTGGGAGGCTGGCTTTTGGTTTACCGCGACGCCGATTGCAAGAAAGAGTGGCATCGAAAGCAGAAATAGAAACTGGTACACCGACTGAAAGTGTATACCTGTGTACAGGACAGCCGCGAGCATCCCGCCCAGAGAGAGCAGCCAGTGATAGTACCCTGCCCATTTGCGCCCGACCCGGACTGGAATCGAATATTTCCCCGCAAGGCGGTCTGATTCCATGTCACGGATGTTGTTGATGTTTAATACGCCCATCGAAAAGAACCCACACGCGATAGCAGGCAACAAACTCCACCAGGCAATCTCTTTGATAAATAAAAAGAGTGACCCTGTGACGCCGATGAACCCAAAGAAAACGAGTACCGACACATCGCCCAGACCGGCATAGCCATAGGGTTTTGACCCTGCTGTATAGGTTACAGCGGCTGCGATGGCCAGCAGACCCAACCCGAGAAAGATAGACAGCAACCGGAAATCGAGACCAAAAGCGGCCAGCAGCAGCGATACGCCGCTCGCGAAGCTGAGCACAACAAAAAGCAACATGGCTCTGCGCATGGTGCCCAGGGGAATGGCTCCGGATTGCACCGTACGCCTTGGCCCGGTACGGCCCTCATGGTCAGCTCCGTGAACGGTGTCACCGTAGTCGTTGGCAAGGTTGGAGAGAATCTGCAGGAAGACCGTAGTCAGGCAGCAAAGTGTAAATACCAGAACATCAAAGCGACCCCGCGATGCTGCCAGAAACCCACCCATCCCGATGGAGGCGAGTGAAAGCGGCAGCGTGCGCAAACGAAAGGCAACTAACCAGGTGCTACGTGTCATGCTACCCCGAAGATGTTACTTCTTTAACAGCCGATCAAGGGAGTAGCCGCCCGGACCTGTCAGGAACAGTCCCGCGTAGGGTATGAGGAACAGCAAGGCGTGTTCCTTTTTACTGACCGGGTCGTCGGCATGAATCACCAGCACGACCACACCCATGGCAATCATCAAGGGAACCAGAACGATCCTTGTAAACAGTCCCAACGCCAGTAAAACAGAGCAGAAGAGTTCAGCAGAAATAACGAGGAAGAGCGAAACGGGGCTCCCAACACCGAGTGGATCTGGGAATTTATCCGCCCGCTCGGCAAAATGGGTAAATTTCGCCCAGCCGTGGGGAATCATCAGGACGGCTACCGTGAGCCGAATCAGCAGGAGACCGGCATCAAGGGCAATTGGTTTTGTACTCCAGATCCGGCCCAACATGCTATTTATCAATGCGGCCGATGAGGGATTCATCCATCGGATGTACCGAGGACTTGAAGAAGGTAACTTCCGTACCATCTTCGCTCACCAGGTACTTACTGAAATTCCAATCCGGTTTTTCCCCGGTCTTTGCCTGGAGCCATCGGTACAGGGGATGTTGATCGCCTCCTTTCACCGAGATTTTTTCAAACATTTGGAATTTGACCCCGTAATTCCTTTCACAGAATTCGGCTATTTCAGCATTGGTTCCAGGTTCCTGCCAAAGGAAATTATTGGCTGGAAACCCAAGAACAGTAACCTTGTCTCCAAATCGCTCGTGGATCTTTTCAAGCCCCTTATACTGCGGTGTTTTCCCGCATTTCGAAGCCGTATTTACAATCAATATTTTTTTTCCCTTAAAGGCTCCAAAGTCAATGACCTTGCCATCGAGCGCATTCAATTTGAAGTCGTAAACAGATTCTGCCACGGGGTCGTTGTTAGTTGATAATATGTCAGAAAGAAATGCGCCTATACCCATGATGATAATGATGATCCCACCAATCCAATACCTCTTAGATTTCATCCAGAATTTCCTTGCTCATCGGATTTATCCGCTGGTTGAAGAATTTCACCGTGCCGTCCGGCTTGATCAAATACTTGCAAAAATTCCACGACGGCTCCTGTCCGGTTTTCTCTTTCAACATCGCATAGAGGGGATGCTGATCGGGTCCGATGACTGATATTTTCTCAAACATCTGAAAGGTGACGCCGTAGTTCTTTTGACAGAATTCAGCGATTTCAGCATTTGTCCCCGGCTCCTGGCCTTTGAAGTTATTAGCAGGAAAACCAAGAATCGTCACACGGTCGCCATATGTATCCTGAAGTTTCTGGAGGTCGGCGTACTGGGGTGTGTACCCGCACTTGGAAGCGGTATTCACGATGAGGATGGTCTTTCCTTTGAATTGCTTGAAATCAACGGAGGTCCCGTCAATGGCCTGCATTTTAAAATCATACATCGGCTCGGTCGACAAACCGAAAATCAACAGCATCACGGTCACTAGAATTTTCATAAGAAGGGGTTTATAGTCCTAGAACAAATATCACCACTTATTGTTCAATTCCGACAACTAATTATTCCGGCGGTCTACATCCGTTCAGGGACGCGAATTCCCAACAGGGCCATCCCGCTTTTCAGTACGCCCGCGACGACCACCGAAAAGGCGATTCGAAACCGAAGCTTGGCCTGATCGGTTTCGTTCAATACAGGAATCGCCTGGTAGAACTGGTTAAAGTCTTTCGCCAGTTCGTAGACATAATTGGCAACGACGGCCGGAGAGTATTCACTGGCAGCTTCAAGCACTTTGGCGGGGTATTGATCCAGCCGGGCAATGAGATCCCGCTCTTCCGGCACCAGTTCACTAACGTTTTCAAATCCACCATCTTCTACGCGAATACCCCGCTCCCGTGCTTTCCGGAGCATGCCGTGTATACGCGCATGCGTATATTGAATAAACGGCCCGGTGTGTCCCTGCAGCGAAATAGACTCCCCCGGATCAAAGAGCATCCGCTTTTTAGGATCTACTTTGAGAAGGAAATATTTCAATGCTCCGATTCCGATTATTTCTGAAAGATCCTGAATGGCCGCCTCCGTCATTTCTTCGGTCTTCCCCAACTCCTGGGTTTGCTTGTTGGCTTCCACCACCATCTCCTCCATCAAATCATCGGCATCAACCACAGTACCTTCCCGGCTTTTCATTTTTCCGCTGGGCAGGTCCACCATCCCGTAAGAAAGATGGTAGCATTTTTTGGCCCACGCATATCCCAGTTTTTCAAGGATGAGAAACAACACTTTGAAGTGATACTCCTGTTCGTTACCCACCGTATACACTTGCCCTTCGATCTTTGGAAAATCGCGAAATCTCAGAATGGCCGTACCAATGTCCTGGGTCATATATACCGACGTGCCGTCTGCGCGAAGCAGCACTTTCTGATCAAATCCTTCGGTGTCAAGGTCCACCCAGATGGACCCGTCATCCTTCCTGAAGAAAATGCCGCTACCAAGTCCCCGCAGGACCTCGTCCTTGCCCAAGAGGTAGGTATCGGATTCATAATATAGTTTGTCAAACGAGACGCCCATGCGGCGGTAGGTGGACTCAAAGCCCTTGTATACCCATCCGTTCATACTTTTCCAAAGCGCGAGCGTGGTAGGATCCTTCGCCTCCCACTTCAACAAAAGATCAACGGCCTGCTTCATGATGGGGGCATCCTTCTCGGCAAGCGGTGTTGATTTGCCCGCCTGCTCCAGCTCTTGCACCTGGGCTTTGTACGCCCTGTCAAACTCCACGTAGTATTTCCCAACAAGCTTATCCCCTTTCATGCCGCTGCTCTCCGGCGTTTCTCCCTGCCCAAACAACATCCAAGCAGCCATGCTCTTGCAGATATGAATGCCGCGGTCGTTGATGATCTGCACCTTGTGCACGTTATAACCCGCCGCCTCATAGATTTCAGCTACCGAATAGCCTAGAAAGTTATTTCTGAGGTGCCCCAGGTGAAGGGGCTTGTTGGTGTTCGGGGAAGAATACTCCACCATAACTTCCAGGCCCGAAGGATCCGACCGTCCGTAGTGTGCTGTTGCCTGGACAGCTGTGAAAACCCGGATCCACGTAGCATCCGAAAGGGCGAGATTCAGAAATCCCTTGACCACATTGTATTTGCTGACAAAAGCGGACGTCTCAAGGAGGTATTGCCCGAGGAGCCTGGCCGTTTCTTCCGGTCCCTTTTTTGAAATCTTTGTCAGGGGAAAACACACCACGGTATGCGATCCCTCAAATTCCTTGTTAGTAGGCTGCAGCTGCAGTTGCTCAACCGCATGGCCAAACACAGCCTGGATGGCTGCTGCTATCTCCGCGCGAAGTTCATTATCAAGATTCATCGGACGGGAGCGCGAGTCTGGTCTTTGAAATAGCCATTACATGTCGAGGATGTAGGCAAACATGAGCGGCGCCACAATGGTTGCGTCGCTTTCGATGATATACTTCGGCGTTTCAATGCTGAGCTTACCCCATGTGATTTTCTCGTTGGGAACTGCCCCCGAGTACGAGCCATAACTGGTTGTGGAGTCGCTGATCTGGCAGAAGTAGCTCCAGAAAGGAACCCCGTCGCGCTCCAGATCCTGGTGAAGCATGGGCACCACACAAATGGGAAAGTCGCCGGCTATGCCGCCGCCGATCTGAAAGAATCCGATCCCATCCTTGCCCGCCTGTTCGGTATACCAATCGGCCAGCCACACCATGTATTCAATCCCAGATTTCATGGTAGACGCCTTCAACTCACCCGTCAGGCAATAGGAAGCAAATATGTTTCCCATGGTAGAATCCTCCCAGCCCGGTACCACCATCGGCATATTCTTTTCAGCGGCCGCAATCATCCATGAATTTTTGGGGTCAATTTCATAATACTGTTTGAGGTCGCCGGAATTGATCATCCGGAACATGAACTCGTGCGGAAACAATCTTTCCCCTTTGTCCTCGGCGTCTTTCCACACCTTGAACAGGTGCTTTTGGAGGCGACGGAAGGCTTCCTCCTCGGGAATGCAGGTATCCGTAACGCGGTTGAGGTGTTTTTGAAGTAACTCCCACTCCTGTTCCGGGGTAAGGTCCCTGTAGTTGGGGATTCGCCGGTAGTGACTGTGCGCCACCAGGTTCATGATATCCTCTTCCAGGTTGGCGCCGGTACACGAAATAATGTGCACTTTGTTCTGACGGATCATCTCCGCAAAACTGATTCCCAGTTCGGCTGTGCTCATTGCGCCAGCCAACGTGACCATCATTTTTTTTCCATCAGCGATATGCTTTTTATACCCCTTCGCGGCATCCACCAGGGCGGCGGCGTTGAAGTGCAGATAGTGTTTTTCAATAAAGGCGGAGATGGGGCGGTTCTGGCTCATGGCGTTTCTCGAAATTTTGGGCGAAAATACAGAATCCGTTGCAGGTTTCAAGGGTAATGGCGGCCAGGGAGGCGCTGCGGGGAAACGACTGTTTTATTCCCCGTAGAGTCTCTGTCCCAGGACTCTGCGGATTCTCTAACGCTTCTACAGAGTCCCCTGCGGGAGACTCTGAGGGGAAGGCCTTTCTTGGTGTTTGCGCATACCCAAGCGTGGTGACACCAACAAGGGCTCTGGGGAGATAGGAAACGATTGCTTTTTACAAAACTAGTGTGCCAGCACAGGCCGGGCCATGATGGCTTTGGCCGTGGCCTCCATGACTTCAAAGGCACTTTCCGCCATGCTGTTTTGTGTGTCCAGCGTTGGGTTTACCTCGGCGACTTCCCAGGCAACAAGTTTTGGGCTCTGCGCAAATTCGACGTTCAATGCCTTCGCTTCGTCTACTGCCAGGCCGTTCGGCACCGGTGTACCTGTGCCCACGGAAATCCGGCTGTCCATGCTGTCAACGTCAAACGAGACGTAAAGCAAGTCGCAGTGGTCGAGGTGCTTCATCACTTCCTTTGCTACCACCACAGGGCCCATGCGGCGGACGTCTTCGGGCGTGAAATTCGGAATGCCGTACTTGTTAATGATGTAATTCTCAGGTTTTTCCATGTCGCGCATGGAGACGAAGACAATATCTTCCGGATAAATCTTTGCGCCGGGGATACCGACATTCATCAGTTGCTCCCAATATTCAATGGTCTCCCCTTTCGGGTCATTGATCTTGCATTCGAGATTATCAATATCGCAGGCCATCGCCAGAGTCATGCCGTGCATGTTTCCCGAAGGCGTGGTGTATGGTGTATGGAAATCGGCATGGGCATCAATCCAGATGACTCCGAGCCGCTTTTTTGGATGGGCCTTCTTGATGCCAGCAATCGTCCCGTAGGCGGTGCTGTGATCCCCGGCCATAATTATTGGAAAAAAGTCATCGAAAATCTGTTCGTACACCTCCAGACACACACGCTCTTCCATAATAAGTGCGCCGTCAATGAATTTGGCGTACGCGTGTTCGGCACTGTTGAAAAGGAGCTCGTTTACATTCTCCACTTCCACGGATTCGTGGGTCCTGAAAAAATCTGATTTTGAATCAAGGCTGGCAATTTTTATGGCCTCCACGCCCAGGCTGGCACCTCGCGTACCAGCGCCGATTTCAGACTTTACTTGTATGATTTTTATTTTCTCACTCACAAAACCTCAGATTAACCTAAAAACGCAGGACAGAAACAACAAGGGGATCGGTCCCGCCTCAGAGATCTGGCAGGAAATGCAAACGGGCCGGCCGGCGGTGATTGGTACAGTTGCGTATACGCATTGTATTGCAAAGATGGCAATTTTATTCCAATATTGCGTTTTTAGAGCAGAACGGCCCAAGGCTTAAACCATCTACATGAAATGAAGAGCTATCGTGAACTCATTGAACAGACCTTCGAGTTTCCACAGGAGGAATTCAAGGTTTGGGAACATGAGTTACTATTCAACGACGTCCCCCTGATGGACATCATCAAAGAATACGGCACGCCCCTGAAGCTTACTTACCTGCCGCGGATCAGTGAAAATATCCGGTTTGTCCAGGCTACGTTCAACAATGCCATGGAGCGGTTCAAGTACAACGGAAAATACACGTACTGCTACTGTACCAAATCCTCCCATTTTTCCTTCGTGTTGGAAGAGGCGCTGAAAAACAACGTCCACATTGAAACCAGTTCGGGGTTTGATATAAACATTGTCCGGTCGCTGTATGACAGCGGAAAAATTTCAAAGGATACCTATGTTGTCTGCAACGGGTTCAAAATGGCCCCGTATACGGACAATATTTCAGAACTGCTTAATGACGGATTCCACAACTGCATCCCGCTGCTGGACACTTTGGGTGAAATTGATATTTACGAACAGAAGGTGAACGTCCCGTATTCCGTCGGCATCCGGGTCGCTTCCGATGAAGAGCCCAAATTTGAGTTTTACACGTCCCGCCTGGGCATTCGCTACAGCGACATCGTCCCCTTATACAAGGAGAAGATCGCCACCAGCCCGAAGGCCTCGTTGAAAATGCTTCATTTCTTTATCAACACGGGAATCAAGGATACTGCCTACTACTGGAGTGAACTGAGCAGATTCATTTTCAAATACTGCGAGCTCCGAAAGATTTGCGACACACTAGATTCCATCGACATCGGTGGCGGGTTCCCGATTAAAACATCGCTGACGTTCACGTACGATTACAAATACATGATCGAACAGATCGTGGAGAACATCAAATGGATCTGCGACAAGAACAACGTTCCTGTACCACATATCTTCACCGAGTTTGGGAGCTACACCGTGGGTGAAAGCGGCGCCATCCTTTACTCCACAGTGGATCAGAAGCTGCAGAACGACAAAGAACTATGGTACATGATCGACGGCTCGTTCATCACCCAAATGCCGGACGCCTGGGGGCTGAATCAGAAGTACATCCTCCTTGCCGTCAATAAGTGGGATGATCCGTATCACAAGGTGAACATCGGGGGCC
This sequence comes from Cytophagales bacterium, assembly GCA_034440075.1. Classification (GTDB taxonomy): domain Bacteria; phylum Bacteroidota; class Bacteroidia; order Cytophagales; family Cyclobacteriaceae; genus ELB16-189. The sequence goes on along the minus strand of JAWXBL010000011.1, from coordinate 135,403 downwards.
TCACGTGCGACAGTATGGATTATTACAATTCAGAGGCGCACATCGGTGAAGTGTTCCTCCCCATGATTAATGACGAGGAGCGGCTCTACATTGGATTCTTCCATACAGGCGCTTACCAGGAATCTCTGGGCGGATACGGAGGTATTCAGCATTGTCTGGTCCCGGCGCCCAAGCATGTGCTCGTTTCGCGGAATGACGACGGGGAAATCGCCACGCAGCTTTTCGCCCCGGAACAAAGCAGTGAAAGTATGATGAAAGTGCTTGGCTACGGCAATACGCCCAAGCCGGCGGAACTCCTTGAAAAAGAAACACCGGCGCAGCGGCCGGTGTAGTCAACCCGTGGTTTTGTTTTAGTACCCTCCTGGCATTTTTACTTCTTTGAAATCTGCCGGGATGATGAAATCAGCGTCGTTCACTTTACCTCGCTTGATTTCTTTGGCCTCCATGATCATCATGCCCTGCGAAGAGCCCATCTCGATCTTCAGCGCCACCCCTTCCATCTCGTCATAGTACATCGATCCTTTCCCCTGCCCCATCTTTTGACGGGCGAGGGCTTTCATATTTATATCCTTGATAGCTGTTGTGCACCAGAAGACCTGCTGCATGGTTGTCCCCTGTTCAGTTACTTCCACCACATACTTGGTACATGGATAGCCCAGCACCTTCATGGACTCTGTCGTCTTAGTCACTTTTGCTTTTGCAGGCTGCCCGCCGCTTTCCGGCATCTTGCTGTAGGTTTTCTCTGCACGGTTCACACGGGTGACAGGCTTGTCTTTCACATGGAGCACCTCCATCCCGTTGGCCATGCCGCCTTCCATCGTCGAAACCATGTTGTTGCCCTTGATCTTAAGCATCATCCCCCGGGGCATCATGTCCTGCATGTTCTCCGGGCCGCCTCCGCGTACTGCCGACTTCATAGCTACTTCCATGGCGGCCTTCATTTGCGGATTAGACTCCATCATTTTTATCATTTCCGGATCCTTCATTCGCTCCTGCAACTCCTTCAACTGCTCCTTGGTTTCCGGATCGTTCAATTGCTGTTGCGCCGTTTCCATCTCGGCTTTTAGTTTTGGATCGGTAATTTCCATTGTCATGGACCAGCGGATGGTTCCTTCAAATCCCTGAGCCCATGCACCGATGGCGCACAAGCATATACCAATAAATAAAAGGACTTTTTTCATAATGGTTGATTTGATAATAAATATAAGAAAATCCGGCAAGTATGAGCCGGACTACATGTTCAGAAAATTCCCTGCCGCTTACTTCTTGAATGTCTTGATGTACTGGACCACCGCCCAAATATCCTCGTCATTTCCAATCTTCTTTTTAAAAGATGGCATGTCATCGCGACCTTCTGCAGTCTTATAGAACAATTCAGCTTCCGAGAGCTTTTGAAATTCAGTCTCGGAAAAATCACCAGGGAATGTTTTTAATTCCGAGGCCTTTGGCCCATCTCCTTCCCCGTTCTTGCCATGACAGGACTTGCAATGCTTTGCATAGACCCCCTTTCCGATAGAGAGGTTCTCTGCATTGTTCTTGATCGGCATCTTTACCTTCTTGGCACTTTCAGGAACAGTCCATGGCTTTGGCTTTTCTTGCGCATGGACAGTTCCAACAATCAGACAGCAGGCGAGGAAAACGAAAGCATAAAATTTCATATGCGTTGCTTATTTGGCTAAACTCTTTCTATAAATTCTTTTTAGGACTACAAGCAAATATACGAGGTATCCAATAGCCCCCCAGACGAACAGGATCATCAGATTCGGTCCCACCAGGAGCCAAATGGGTGTCCTGTCCCTGGAGGACCAAAGTGTTCGCTTTTCAAAGAAGTTGGTATTTGTAACAAGTGGCAAACCCCATGCCACGCTTTTTGTGCCGGATATCGTTCCGTAATCATCATGATCCTCCAGGATCGCACCGACGGTTATGTTTCCCATTTTATCGCCGGGAATACTTTTTAAAAACTCAATTTCAGCAATTCCGGCATCATCCGTTGAAAGATAGTCTTCCGTCATGGGAAGTTTACCAAAGGTTCGATGGATGAATGGCTTCCACTCCACCTCCGGCACTGCCCTCCACTCCGCACCCTGCTTTTCACTGAATGTAATACGCATGGTCCGAACGCTATCGACAGTCTCGGCATCAATGACCAGTCGGGTCTTTCGTATGGTAATTATTTTCCGGGTGTCAACCACCTTTTCATCCGACAGAATTCGGCCTATAAACGTAAATTGATCGAGGCTATCCCAGGCCGCTCGAAACTTGTCGGGCAATATGTATTTGCCTCTTCCCTCCTCATCCGTGGTCACATTACCCATCATTCCCAGTTTTGTTTCTTCATTGAGGAAAAGATTCACAATGACCCATTTCACCGGCATCCATCCCGACTCGGTTCTTGTACGAACCTTTGTGGTGAGGTATGGGCTTTCGTTGTTGACCTGGAAGTAATTCAAATCAACTTTTACTTCAATCCGCGGGGCTTCCTGTCCTGGTGCCAACACCGGAAGCAAAAACGCAAGACCCCATGCCAGCCAGATGCTACGCACTCTCTTTTTCATAGCCTTCACCTTTGATAATATCGTCTATCGGGAGAATAGGAAACAGCCGGATAAACATCGTAACAATGAGCAATGCACCTGCCAGCGATCCCATAGTAATGGCCCACTCCTCCCAGGTTGGAAAATAATGTTTGTAGCTTTCCGGAACATCGGTCATGGGCAAAAACGGATGCAGGAGCGTGGGCGTCACGATCAGAAATCGTTTAAACCACGCGCCAACCACCACGAGGATGCCAATCACGAACATGGGCAGCGGCCGTCGTCCAGCCGGAAAAAGCAACACGATAACGGGGAGCACCATCGAGATAAATATGACCGGCCAAAAGATCAATGAAAATTCACCGGTAAAGAGCGATGACAAGTGCTCCGCTTCTGATTTCTTCATCTTGAAAACTGGAACCAGGTACTCGTTGATATTGAAATACAGGTACAACAGGCTCAGCATGACCAGCAGTTTTCCCATTCTGTCAAAGTGCCTTTCTGTGATAAAGAACTCCAGCGAGTATGCACGGCGTATCGCGTACATGGCCACCACTACTGCCCCGGCGCCCACCAGGAACGCACCCGAAACAAAATAGGCTCCAAAATTGGTACTGTCCCACCCCGGCCTGTAGGTCGTGGCAAATAGCCAGGAAGTCACTGTGTGAATGGCCAGCGCAACGGGAATAATGATTATTGAAAGAAGGTTGATGGCTTTCTCCTTGATCCGATGTTGCTCCGGTGTACCAATCCAGAACGTCCCTAGGAATTCATACAATTTTCTCAGGCGGCGCTTAAGCTTTCCGCTTTTCAACACGATGGCCAAATCGGGCAACAAAGGAAAATACAAAAGCAAAACACTTAAGGCCATGTAGGTCGTAATAACAATTACATCCCAGAGAATTGGAGACTGCAGTCGTCCATAAATAAACAAATTCATGAACCGCTCCGGACGCCCCATGTCAACCACAATTATTACGGAGGCAAAAACAATGGAAGAAACGGCAATGATTTCTGCAATGCGGGTCAAGGGCGCGCTCCACGTCACGTTGCTGATGCGCAGGATCGCTGTAATCAGGGATCCTACCAGGCTGACGGCTACAAAAAACACGAAGTTGCTGATGTAAATTCCCCAGGATGCATAATCCCGAAGCCCCGTGACAGAAAGGCCGTACATGAGCTGGCGTACATACGCTACAATTCCCACGACGCATACCGCCGATAGGACGATCACCCACCACATCCCGCGTTTTCCAAAAGGCTGAGGCATGAGTTTATCCAATTCGTGCTGCGGTATGGCCTGCAGGTCAGCGGAAGATTTCATTGTTTCAGTCCGTCTTCATATTTAAACAACCGATCGACGGGCGGGAGATAATAGACACGCGGTTTGGTACCCAGGTCCTCCATCAACCGATATCCTGATTTATCCCTGACTAGTTCACTGAACCGAACGGTCTCCGAACCGTTGGTGACCGTGTCTTCATTTATGTCACCAAAAAAGAACACGCCGTTAGGGCATGCGGAGACGCAATGCGGAAGTTCATTTTTTCGAACCATGTCCGGACAAAAATCACATTTGCCGACTGTGCCGATCTTCGGAGGACAACTGGTCTCCGGAGAATAGGCCTGCTGAGCAGATTCTTTTGGAAGGATAGGCGCATCCCAGTTAAAAACGCGCGTCGAATATGGGCAGGCGGCCATGCAAAACCGGCATCCAATGCATCGATCATTATCAATCAGAACCACTCCGTCCTGACGCTTGAACGTGGCATCCACCGGACACACTTTCACGCATGGGGGTTCGTCGCAATGCATGCACGTCGTGGGCTGCCAGTAGGGTGCCGTGTGCTCCGACTCCTTCATGGAGTAAATCTTGACCCAATTCTGTCCTTCGCTTACAAAGTGCATCTTGTTGCAAGCCGTCTGGCATTTCTTCAAATTCTTGCACCGGGAAAGGTCTATGACCATCACAAACTGCTTGCCCTCGATGCCCTTTCGAGAATCGATTGGGCTGGCAGCCGGTAATTCAGGCACCGGTTTCAGGTAGGCCTTATCAATTTCCACCACGAATCCGTCAACCGACAGGAGCTTAACCTTTTCTCCGGTCTCCTGCACCTCCTCAACACCATCAAAGGGGTTGGATCCTTTGTCCAGAAGCTTGCCGAGGAATTTGCGCCGATCAATATCAGCATGAGGGATTGCATTCATTGGGCTATTTTTTTTGATTCTTCCAAATCCACGAAGCGACCTCCGACGTCGTAGCTTTCGCACGCGTTGACGGAATCTTGTTCCGGGGCACCTCAACCAGGCGGCCGTCTTGGGTCAGCATGCGGATGGGCTCCTGGGGAGCCTGCTTCCTGCCAGTCCACTTGGCGATGAAAGCCATAGTCGCGCCGGCCATGGCCATCCATCCGATAAATTTTCTGCGGCTGGTCCTTACTGGAAATTCCACAACCGTGTAATGTTAAAGCCAAGACGCATCCCCTTCATTGGGAACGGCTCGTTTTGATTGGAGAAATTATTTTTTTGCTGAACGATTCCGTCAAATGCGGAAACAAAAACCTGGAAAGCGTGCGAACTGGTTCCAACTTCAAGACCAAAACTGAAGTTATAGGCAGGGTTTCCGGAAATATGCTTTGTTAGGGGCTGATCATAGTTGATGATGATTGCCGATTGCGGAGAGAACTTGTAACGGGCACCAACAGCGACCGCTATGTGATCATTGTTCATGGTCGCCGGAACTACATTGTAGTGTGACAGACTGGGCGCCACCATGATTGAAAGCTTGGAGGAAACCCTTCTTGTAATGATCAGTTGATGGAAGTACGAAAACCTGTCCGACCCGTTTCCGTTGGGCAAGTCTTCCTCTGCTTTGGCGCTTTCCATGGCAACATTGCCTGCATACGTAACGCTAACAGGCATACTTCCTGACCGGGTTTGCTGTAAGATTCCGTAACGCAGATTGACATCCTGAATCATGCTGTTTTTGGTCGTCCCAAAACCAATCGCGAGGGGTCCTTTGATACTTCCGATCCCGAACTTGTCAAAAAGAGTGTAGCTGAATCCCAGCCGGATATTACTACCCGCGGAATAAAGCCCGTACAAGTCCTTGATGCCGTTGCCCAAAACACCAAAACGGTGCTGCATCATGAACTCGAAAGTCCCTTTGGAGGGGACGACCCCGGTAAAGTTGTCAATGAGATACGAACTTTCAAACGCTGGTCGTTCCGGCTTGCTTCGCTCTTCAGCCTGCTGGATGTCCTCCTTGACCTCCGCTTCCTCCTGGGCATGGCCCGCCAAGCTTCCGCAAAGGCCGGCCGCCACCAGGGCAACGAACTTGATTTTGTTAGAGTATTTCATACTGTATGCGTGTTTAATAACGACACTTCAATTGTTCTTTGCCCCACCTTCCAGCCATCCGATAATAAGGTTGACATCCTTTGTACTCATGGGTTGACCCGGTGGCATGTTGCCTTCGGCAATTGACTGGTAAAGTTTCCCGGTGCTCGGCACCGTCTGACTGATATACCCGCCCGCGTTGAGCGCTGAATAGGCTTGATCGGCCACCAGGGAGGGCTTGTACGTAGGAATGGCATCGTGGCATCCAGATCCCGCACAATTCTTGTTGAGAACAGGTACCACGTCATTGCTGAAACTTACATTGGCTGGTATTCCGCCTGGATCCTGGTCCAATTCCCGATCGTAGAAACATCCTACCAATCCGGACGATCCCACCAGAAAAACCGCGATCACAAATACTGCTTTTTTCATAACGTTTGTTTGAAAATGGAACTAGTCTTTTTTCCGCAACAGGACATTCATGCGGATCAGTACCTTATCGGAAATGTTGTTTGAGTTAACCAAATAGTCGGACAGTGCATTGAATTCAAATTCACCATAAAGTCCGGCCATGGTGTAGTTGGGCGTACCGGTCTGCTGGCTCTGCTTATCATAGTAAAGCTTAACCACAACGCTCTTAGTAACTCCAAGGAAGGTAAAATTTGCATTGGCGATGTATCCGGCATCCGTCGTACTAAGCGCTACACTGGTGCTCTTTATGGTGGCAATATTTTCCGCCTCGGAGGTCTTGGAACCGCTTGTATTGAACGTACCTAGCAAGCAACCGGCATCCCTGCCAGGCTCACCCGTGTTCACCGTGTTCAACCGTACATACCCTTCGAAGGATATTTTGGTCGGATCCTGCTCGTCAAAAGACAAATCTTTCAACACAAAATAGTTGAACCTGCCATTGAGGAGAGACCCAACCCCTTTATAAGGTGTTTCCCAGGTAACATTGGCGTGCGACTTGTCAAAGTACCAGACCCCGGATGGAACCGCCGTGGTGCTAAAGTCTGAACTGGCCCCGTTGGAAACCAGTGGTGTGCAATTGGTGCAATTCAAAGCCTCCGTTCCCCGGATAATTTTGGTGGCGTCTGTGCCTTTAACTGGCACAATGGTATCGTCGTGCTTGCACTGACTTACCAGTAAGCCGGCAAACGCAACGAGAATGACTGCAATTTTTATCTTATCGCTTTTCATAACGAGTTTGTTTTTTCTTGGGCTAAATCTAGATCGACGGAGAAGGAAGCCGTATGATGGATGTCATCACAATACATGAGTTAAATCATTCAGGTCACACTGGCTAGGTTCTTACAGCCCCCCTCCCTCCACAGCGTTTTTTGTCCGGTGCAATCCAGCCCCCACCAACACAAAATCGACAACACCAAACCCGTAATAATTTGAGAAAAAGTGATCACGGCATCACCAAAGAGTGCGTTCCGCAATTCTTCCACTACAAAATCAGGTATAGAAACAATTTTTTACTAACTTAACCATCCCCTGACCTTACTATCTCCACTGCGCAATTAATCTAATTGGTCGTTATTCTATGTAAAACAAACCTCTAAGCCCACCGCCCATGAAAGTCTATGACGATAAACACATCAAAAACATTGCCCTCCTCGGGGCACCAAAATCCGGAAAGACCTTATTGGCGGAGGACATGCTCTTCGAGGCAGGGATTATTCGCCGCCGCGGCACCATTGAAGGAAAGAACACCGTTTCTGACTTCCACGAAATTGAACACGAGCGGGGAAATTCCGTGTTCGCTACCTGCCTGCACACCGAATGGAAGGATTACAAAATCAATATCATTGATACACCGGGTTTTGACGACTTTGCAGGCGAAATGATCGCCTCCCTGCGGGTAGCAGATACGTGTGTGATGGTGATCAACGCGCAGCACGGCGTGGAGGTGAGTACAGAGCTTATCTGGAATTATGCCGAGCGATTCAAAAAGCCCGTCCTCTTTGCCGTCAACCAAGTCGATCACCCGAAGGCCGACTTCGACGCGGCGTTGAATTCCCTCCGTCAGCGATTTGGTTCCTCCGTTACGCAAATGCAGTATCCTCTGAATCCCGGCGAAGGGTTCGATGCCATCATAGACCTACTCAAGATGGTGATGTATAAATTCCCGGCCGAAGGCGGTAAGCCTGAAAAACTTCCGATCCCCGCCGCAGAGCAGGAGCACGCCAACCAGCTGCACAATGAACTGGTTGAAAAGGCTGCGGAAAATGATGAGAAGCTCATGGAAAAGTACTTTGCGGCCGGAACGCTGGAAGAGGATGAGATGCGTGAAGGGCTTAAGAAGGGAATGATCAACCACGACGTGTTCCCGGTATTCTGCATGAGCGCGAAGAAAAACATGGGCAGCGGCCGCATGATGGGCTTTATCGACAATGTGGCGCCGTCTCCCCGCGAAGCGAAGCCGGAAACATCCACCAACGGCAAGGACGTACCATTCGATCCTTCGAAACCGGCAGTACTCTTTGTATTCAAATCCCACATCGAACCCAACCTGGGACGCATCTCTTTTTTCAAAGTCATATCAGGAGAAGTGACCCCCAATTCCGAGTTGACGAACAGCCAGACCGAAGCCGTCGAGCGTTTCCATCAGCTCTTTATCATGGATGGTAAGACGCGGCAACCCGTGGAAAAACTGGTGGCAGGAGACATCGGGGCGACCCTCAAGCTGAAGAACACCTTCACCAACCAGACGCTGCGTGCCCAAAATATTGACGTCACCATTGCCCCGATCGAATTCCCGGAACACCGGATTCGCACCGCGGTAATCGCCAAGAGCAAAAAGGACGATGAAAAGATCGGCGAAGTCCTCAACAAGATCCATCAGGAAGATCCTACGCTTGAGGTTGCCTACTCCCGGGAACTGCGGCAACTAATTATTTCCGGCCAGGGAGAACTGCATTTGATGGTCTGCAAATGGTTTCTTGAAAAAAGGTACAACCTTCACGTTGACTTTGTCTCTCCACGAATCTCGTATCGGGAAACCATCCGCAAGCCGGCCACAGCAAGTTACCGGCACAAAAAGCAATCGGGCGGAGCCGGCCAATTTGGGGAAGTGCACATGAAGATTGAACCCTACGTAGAAGGAATGCCGGAACCAACGGAATTCAGCGTTCGCGGAAAAGAAATCATCGATCTGGAATGGGGCGGGCGCCTGGCATTTTACAACTGCATCGTTGGCGGCGTCATTGACACCCGGTTTATTCCGTCCATTCTCAAGGGAGTTATGGAGAAAATGGAAGAGGGGCCCATCACCGGATCGTATGTCCGGGATGTTCGCGTGATGGTGTACGATGGAAAAATGCACGCTGTGGATTCAAATGATATCTCCTTTAAGATTGCGGGGATGATGGCCTTTAAGGATGCGTTCATGAAAGCGGAGTCCCAGTTGCTCGAACCTATTTGCGATCTGGAGGTGATGGTGCCGGAAGAAATGGTGGGCGAGGTCATGGGTGATCTTCAGACACGTAGGTCGCTGATCATGGGCATCGACACCAATGGCAGTTTCCAGGTGATCAAAGCCCGGACGCCGCTGGCTGAACTGGACCGCTATTCCACCACGCTGCGGTCATTGTCTCAAGGCCGGGGCATTTGTTCACAAAAGCTTGCCGATTTTGCACCTGTGCCCAATGATATCCAACACCGACTGGCGAAAGAAACCAGAGTTAATGAAATGGAGATGGCGTAGTCGGCTAATGAACCGACGCGATTATCAGGCGGGCAGCCTCCAGAAGGCTGTTTACTTTGAAGTCTGCCTGTGCCGCCTTTTCGATTTCGTCGCCGATCTGAATCGTTTGTATCCCCAGCAGCCGGGCAGGCGCTATGTCCCTTCCCCGATCCCCCACCATCCAGGAACGCGAAGGATCAATACGGTACCTCGCGATCGCACGTTCAAACATCAGGGATCCCGGCTTTCTCGAAAGCGACTCTGTCACCGACGGATGATATGGGGAAAAGTAGAAATTCTGGATCGCCCCATCGCAGTGGCTTTGTAAATAGGCGTGGCAGGCGCGCATCTGGTCTGCGCTGTACAACCCCTGGGAGATCCCTGACTGGTTGGTAATCACCACCAGGATGAAATCATTTTTCCGGAGCAGCCGTAAGCCCTCAGGAACCCCCTGCAGGATTTTGAATTTTTCTACATCGAATGTATAGTTCGGGTTATCCTCGTTGAGGACACCATCCCGGTCCAGGAAAACGCATTGGTTCATACCCCAAATATCAGGTCTTTTTTGTTATGTTTGTTTTCAACCCTTCCTCTGTGCCCAAGGTTCTTGTCATTACGCCGACTTACAATGAACTCGAGAATATTGAGGCCATCATTGAGGCCGTCTTTTCGCAGCCCGAACCTTTTCACATGCTCATTGTCGATGACGGCTCCCCCGATGGGACTGGCGGCGTCGTCAAAAAGCTCCAGGAAAAATACAATGTGACGGAGCCCCGCCTTCACCTCCTGGAACGGATCGGGAAGCTCGGACTGGGCACTGCCTACATCGATGGATTCAAGTTTGGCCTGAGCCGGGGGTATGATTACTTTCTCGAGATGGACGCTGATTTTTCCCACAATCCGAAGGACCTGGTCCTGCTGTATCATGCGTGCCGCGACCACGCCGATATGGCCATCGGTTCACGCTATGTCACAGGAGTTAACGTTGTCAACTGGCCCATGAGCCGCGTGCTGATGTCCTACTGCGCCAGCATCTACGTCCGGATGGTGACCGGCATGACCATCCAGGACACAACGGCAGGCTTTGTTTGTTACAGACGAACCGTATTGGAGACCATCCCACTCGACCGTATTAAATTCATCGGCTACGCATTTCAGATCGAAATGAAGTTTACCACCTGGAAATACGGGTTTAACCTTGTTGAAGTCCCAATCATTTTCACCGACCGGACCAAGGGTGAATCCAAAATGACAGGGGGAATCTTCAAAGAGGCCTTCCTGGGGGTTATCCGAATGAAAGTGAGGAGCTGGTTCAGAAATTATTCCCGCATACCCGCACCGTGACCGCTAGTCGAACCGGATTGCCTTGATTGGGGAGATACGCGTAATGATGGTGGTAGGAATCCATAAGACCACCGTCACGACCAGGAAAATCAGCACATTCAAAAAAATCACGGTGGGCCAATCCCATCCGATCGGCACATAGCTCATATAATAATCCCTTGGATTGAGTGTGATGATCTGGAATTGATCCTGAAGGACGCACAAGCCCAGGCCAATCGCGTTCCCCCAAATGAATCCCCTGGCGATCAGATTTATTCCCTGGTAGACGAACATCGCGCGAATGGTGCGATTCTCGCTGCCCATCGCCTTGAGCAGCCCGATCATCTGTGTACGCTCCATGACGAGAATCAGGATAACGGAAATCATGTTAACGCACACAACGCTCAGAATCACGCCCAGCAAGATTTTTACCTGCCGGCTTACCAGACCGAGCCACTCAAAGACCTGGACAAACTTGTCACTCACTTTCTCGACGTAGAGATCATAGTCCATGGACTCGGCGATCTGCTCGTGCACGGCGTCGATCTTGCTCATATCGGTAACATACACTTCGAGGCCACCCGCTACGCTGTCCGGCCAATCGTTGAGGCGCTGGATGAGACGCAAATCACCCAGGATAAATTTGCTGTCGAAGTAATCCGACAGGTTGGTTTCGTAAATACCAGCGATTTTCAATCGTCGGAACCTCGGCGGGTTCTGAAAAAAATGAACCGTAATCTCCTCCCCGGTGTGCGCCCGGATCTTGTCGGCGATGTGCCGGCTGATAACCACCTCGCGTGAATAGCCGGAGTCAGGAAAGTGCACGAACGTACCCTCCACCAGATTTCCCTTGAATGCCGTTGTATCGAATCGCTTTCCCACCCCTTTGAAGACCACGCCCAGAACATCCTCCTCCGTCTTTACCAACCCTGCTTTATGGCTGAATTCCTGCACATGCCTCACCAATGGAAAATCCTTCGGCGCGGTATACAATGGAATATTGATGTCAATCGGTTGCTCCTCGGTGGAATTGCTCAGGCTCAGCTTGGTCACCAAAAGGTTGGCACTAAAACTGTATATCCTGTTCTTCACCGTTGTCTGGAAGCCTTCCATGATGAGGAAAGAAACGATGCTAGCCGCCAGCCCCACCGCCAGTGTCGCCACCGCGATGCCGTGGATGGCGGAGGCAAGACCCGACTTTTGGCTCAGGCTTATTCGTTTCGCCAGAAAGTAGGAAAGGTTCAAGATTGTGCTGTATTTTTGGTTTAGCCCGCTGTAAATAAAGTAAAATGAAAAGACTTTTTATTCCGCTCTTTTTGGTCGCCCTTGTTGTTTCGTCCTGTGCGCAACCGGTGAGGCCGACAACGGGTGCCGATCAATTAGACGTTTTGCTTGCGATGATCACAGGCAAGCGGGTGGCTCTCATGGTGAACCAGACAGCGGTGGTTGGCAGAACGCACCTCGTTGATACACTCCGATCGCGCGGCGTTAACATCATCAAGATCTTTTCTCCGGAACATGGATTCCGCGGCACGGCCGATGCGGGAGAAAAAGTGCTCGACGGCATCGATGCCAAAACGGGAGTTCCCGTTGTATCCCTCTACGGCACAAACAAGAAGGCCACGCCCGAACAAATGAAGGACGTGGACATCGTCGTCTTTGACATTCAGGATGTGGGGGTACGTTTTTTTACCTATATCAGTTCCCTGCACTACCTCATGGAGGCGTGCGCGGAAAACAATAAGAAAGTGATTGTTCTCGACCGCCCGAATCCCAACGGAAGCTACGTCGACGGTCCGATCCTGGAGCCCGAACAAAAGTCGTTCGTCGGGATGCACCCCATTCCCATCGTTCACGGTCTTACCATGGGCGAGTATGCGCAGATGATCAACGGGGAAGGGTGGCTGGAAGGCGGAAGAACGTGTGAGCTTGCCGTAGTGCATTTGCTTGGGTGGAAGCATGCTGATTCGTACTCACTACCCATCCCTCCTTCTCCAAACCTGCCGAACGATCACGCCATCGCGCTGTACCCCTCTACCTGCCTTTTTGAAGGAACAAGTTTCAGCGTGGGCCGCGGCACCCTGAATCCGTTTGAGCTGGTCGGTCATCCCGACATGAAAGACCTTGCCTTTACGTTCACACCCGTTTCCATAGATGGAATGGCCAAGGAGCCAAAACTTCAGAACGTGGAGTGCTTTGGCCTTGACTTGCGTTCCGAAAAACCCGGGCAGCAGGTTTCATTGAAACACCTCATCGCCATGTACCAGGCGTTCCCGGAAAAAGAAAAGTTTTTCATCTCCTACTTTGACAAACTTGCCGGAAACACCATGCTGAAGGAGCAGATCAAAGCAGGATTGACCGAAGAGGAAATTCGCAATTCCTGGAAGCCCGAACTGAGCAAATACCTCACCATGCGCGAAAAGTATCTCCTCTATCCGTAAACCTTTCAATGATTAAAGCAGAAAAGGTCAAGGACATCCTTCAGATACTTGACAAACATTATCCAAAAGTAGAATCGCCGCTTCATCACAAGGATGCCTACTCATTGTTAATCTCCGTACTGCTTTCTGCACAATGTACTGATGAGCGGGTCAACAAGATCACTCCCATACTTTTCAAACAAGCGGATAATCCTCACGACATGATCAAAATGTCTGTTGAGGAAATTCGGGAGATAATCAAACCTTGCGGACTTTCACCCATGAAAGCAAAAGGGATTTATGGCCTTTCTAAGATCCTCATCGATAAACACAAAGGACAGGTCCCTGACACGTTTGAGGATTTGGAGGAACTTCCCGCGGTTGGCCACAAGACGGCTTCCGTTGTGATGACTCAATGGTTTGGCAAGTCGGCCTTTCCTGTAGACACACATATTCATCGCCTGGCTTTTCGCTGGGGATTATCCTCAGGAAAGAATGTCGAAAAAACAGAAGCAGGCTTGAAAAAACTAGTTCCTGAAAAGAAATGGGCCAAGGTACATCTCCAAATGATTTACTTTGGTCGGGCATTCTGTACCGCCCGCGGTCACGCATGGAGAGATTGTCCTATCTGCAAAAAGTACATGCGGAAAAAACTGAGAGATTAAATCCGGAGTTGAATTCCGGATTTAATCTTGAAATCAGGAAAGTGATTTCTTATACATGTTAAAAAACAAGAAAGGAAGAAACCCAAAACTGAAAACGCACATACCGCTTAGCAATAATAAATTAGCTCCATCCAGGTGAAATAGTTTAAACGCTATTGAAAATACTATCAAAAATACACTTGAATACCCTAATCCTATTCTTAGTTTCTCAGACATAGACTTGCTAAGGTTGTGCTTGTAGCGACAGATGGCAAGCATTGGTAAGAACAACAAAAGAAATCCGACAAATCCATAAGTAAAAAGTTCTTCAGAACCAGGCCAATGTAATAATTTAGCCAAGACACCCATCGTCATAGCGATGGAAGTTATTAAGCCAATCGAATACATAATCTTTTTCATAAGCATTATTTTGGTTGAGTTTAGGAGAAATATTGTTTCACGTTGAATAGCATCAAGGCCACAAGGAGCCAGTTCATCCAATGCCTCCTTTAAAGAAATTTCAAATCCACTACCGTTAGTCATCTTGACTTCCACCACACAACAAAGATGATCCAGCAAGTCATCCTTGAGAGTCTCAATCGTGATCGAACTTTGTTCTATCACTCCATGTATGCGAGCTATCTGCTCGGATGATGCCTTCATAAGGCCCTAAATTCCGGAAAAACAACTCTGTTAAGTGTGATCATAAAATCCCGGAGCTCCTTTACATAAGCAACGGTTTCCTGTCGTCCTTGCGGGGTGATGTAATAATACTTACGCAAGCGACCTCCCACGATCTCTTCTTTAAAAGAAAGTAGTCCGTCATTGCTCATTTTCTGGAGTGCCGGGTAAAGGGAACCATCTTTAAGCAAAATTTTTCCTTGCGACAATTCTTTCACCTTCATGGAAATTTCATATCCATACATTTTCTCCTGATCTGATAACAACTTTAGGATAAAGGTCGAAATCGTGCCTTTCAATAGCTCTTTTGAATACATAGAACTAATATACATCATAATACGATATATAAAAATATGAGGGTGAACATCTTTTCAAATTCACGCATATTTGCGTTTCTTAAAAATGAATACACTGCGAATCATCTTCATGGGCACGCCCGAATTTGCTGTTCCTAGCCTGGAAATACTGATACAGAATAAATTCAACGTGGTGGCCGTTGTCACCGCTCCGGATCGTCCTCAGGGACGAGGCCAGAAGCTCACACCATCGCTTGTGAAGCAATCTGCGCTGAAGCACGGCATACCAGTGCTTCAGCCTACCAACCTGAAAGCTCCGGAATTTCTTCAGGCACTCGGTGCGTTTAATGCCGACCTCCAGGTGGTTGTCGCCTTCCGCATGCTGCCCGAGGCAGTCTGGTCCATGCCAAAATACGGAACCTTCAATCTCCATGCTTCCCTGCTTCCCCAATACCGTGGTGCAGCCCCTATTAATTGGGCAATCATGAATGGCGAGAAGGAGACTGGCGTTACCACTTTCTTTCTGCAGCATGAGATTGACACAGGCCATATTATTTTTCAGGAAAAGGAACGTATCAGCGAGGACGACGACGCCGGCTCATTGTATGATCGGCTCATGGTCAAGGGCAGCGGGCTAGTGCTGAAGACCGCGCAGGCTATCGCCTCCGGCACGTGTCCTTCCCACCCGCAGCAGGAAATGGAGGTTATAAAGCATGCTCCCAAGATATTTCGGGAGACGTGTGAGATTAGCTGGAACCAGCCGGCGGAAGGGATTAGGAATTTTGTCCGGGGACTGAGTCCGTACCCGGCGGCCTGGAGTACCCTTGACGACCGTACGTATAAAATTTTTCGTGTGGAACCGACTCCTGGAAAGTCGCCTGATTCAACATCCAGCGGCGACAACCTGTGGAGGACAGATAATAAAAGTTACCTTTACCTTCGGTCGACCACCGGATGGGTTTCCGTTCTCGAACTGCAGCCAGAAGGGAAGAAACGGATGACGATCGCGGAATTTTTCAGAGGAAATAAACTTGAATGATCCCCCTGTTGTCGGTTGTACGAAGAGCGGCATCGATCCACCAAACCAACAAACGCTGACTTAAATGATCATTTCCCTCATCGCCGCACTCACCAAGAACCGGGTTATCGGAAAAAACAACGACCTCCCCTGGCACCTGCCCGATGACATGAAGCATTTCATGCAGACCACCAAAGAGCATCATGTGCTGATGGGTCGCAAAAACCTTGACTCGATACCGGAAAAATTCCGACCGCTGCCCAATCGGATCAATATTGTACTCAGTCGGCAACGGGAACTGAAGGCCCCCGGTTGTGTCGTGGTGCATACGCTAACCGAAGGTGTTGATTTTGCACGTCAGGCCGGCGAACAAGAACTATTCATCATTGGCGGATCTGATATTTATCAACTGGCAATGCCGCAGGCCCACCGGTTGTACCTGACCGAAATCGATGCAACGCTCCAGGGAGACACGTTTTTTCCTGAATTTGACATGCTAAAATGGAAGGAGGTTTCGCGAAAACACCATCCCACCGATGACCGTCATGCCTTCGCATTCGACTTAGTCATCTACGAGCTAAAACAATAACTAATTGCTAACTTGACGCTATGGAATCGCAAAAACGAATTCTTGGAATCCTCTTTATCCTATCCGGGCTCCTGCACCTGTTTGGAATGCTCCTCGTCTCCTTCCTCTTTTCGATGCTGTTTCCACTCATCTTTGAGCATGCTCACCTGGACGATCAATGGGTGCTCGTGTGGGTTTTGCCCTTCCTTCGGGCGATCGCCATTATCGTCATTCTTCTTATTGCCCTGCCGTCCCTGATTGGTGGTTGGGCCGTGTTGACCAATAAGTCCTGGGGGATGACCTTGCTGCTGGTGATCGGCTGTCTGGGACTCTTCTCCTTTCCATTCGGCACCACTCTTGGCGTCTACACCATTTGGGTTTACGCGGAGGAGCACCGGCAAAAGACGGCTGGCGGCGTATGAGCCTTCAAGGGAAAGTGATCTGGCTTACGGGGGCTTCATCGGGAATTGGTGAGGCGCTGGCTTACGCACTCGCCCGCCAAAAGGTTAAATTAATTCTTTCTTCGCGGCGTAAGGAAGAGTTGGAGCGCGTCAAGGGGAATTGTCACCCGCTCGCACAGCCCGATATCCGACTGTTACCGTTCGATCTCGCCGAGGGCTCTACCCTTCAACTGATCGCAGAAGCGGCGGTGCATCTCTTTGGGCATGTAGATATCCTGATCAACAACGGAGGTATCAGCCAGCGAAGCCTGGCCAAGAACACGCTGGTAAGCGTGGACCGTCGAATCATGGAAGTAGACTATTTCGGCACCATCGCAATCTCCAAATATTTGCTGCCGCATTTTATAAAAAGGAAATCCGGGCATTTTGTAGTCATCACCAGCGCTGTGGGGATCATTGGCACCCCCTATCGCACGGGCTATGCTGCCGCGAAACATGCTCTGCATGGATTTTTTGATTCCCTCCGCGCCGAGTTGTGGAAAGAAGGTAAATCCCTCTACGTCACGATGATTTGCCCAGGCTTCGTGCGCACCAATGTATCGATGAATGCCCTCCTGGGTGACGGCACCAAACTAAATCAGATGGATCCAACAACGCAAGACGGTTTAGATCCGAAAGGCGTCGCCAAAAGAATTATCCGCGCTATTGAACAAAAAAGGAACGAAGTGTACATCGGAGGGTTTATGTCCGTGTTGGGAATCTATATGAAGCGTTTCTTCCCCGGCATTTTCGCCCGGATTGTAAGAACAGCAAAGGTACGGTGACATGCACAGTTGGTACGAATACGTGCTGATCGTGGGAGTTGGATTTCTGGCTGCCTTTCTCAATACGATTGGCGGTGGAGGTTCCCTTTTTTCTGTGCCTATTCTCACCTTTATTGGACTTCCTATTACCATGGCCAATGCCACGAGTCGGGTAGCCCTTCTCTTTCAGAATATTTTTGCCGTGGGCGGATTCAAAAGTAAGGGCATTGAGCTCCCTTGGCCGTACAGCCTGTACCTGGGGATCGCCTCGCTGGGTGGCGGTCTGTTGGGATCTCTTCTGGCTTCCCGCATTGCCGATGCGATGTTCACCCGGATATTCGTAGTGGTCATGATCCTTTCGGCTTTCCTGATACTCTATCCGTTCAAATCCAGCGGAAAAGAAACGCTGAGCTTCCGGAGTCAAGTCATTGGGACCGTCAGTTTCTTCTTTATAGGTATTTACGGAGGATTTATTCAGGCTGGGATCGGCTTCGTAGTCATCGCTGTATTGGGCATGGTCAATCACTTTACATTGGTGAAGACCAACTACGTCAAAGTATTTGCAGCGATTATATATACCGGTGTTTCAGTTATCGTGTTTGCCATGGATGGAAAAATAATGTGGGTGACCGGCCTGGTGCTCGCCATTGGTCATGCGCTGGGGGGGTGGTATGCCAGCCGATGGTCTGTTTCAGCCGGGGATGTCTGGATCAAAAGAATTATGATTGCCTCTCTGATAACGATGGCAATCGCTCTTTGGTTTTCATAACTTGTAGAAATGAAGGCAAATCAATTCCGGCAATTGATTTTGGGGAGTTACCCCTATATCCCCTCAAATGCTACGTACAAGCGTGTGATTCTTACCGGGATGCTATGCATCCTCACACTTTTCATTTGTCTTGCCTTCGTGATCTCGGATGTCTCGAGAAACCAAACGAATGCAATCGGTGTCCTGTTTGCCTGCATGATGGTATCGCTGGTGGCGTTCATGCTCAACCGGCGGGGAAATCACCTGACCGCTAAGATTCTGTTGGCAATTGCCGTCAATTTTACCCTCTTCCTTCTTTCCGAAAGTGAACCGCTTGAGATAGGGCTCTACCTGTTTTTTATTGTGACTTGCATCGCTGCAATTGTCGCTTTCGGCCTTGAAGAACTCCCGCTTTCTGTGCTTTTTGTTGGATTGTCAATATCACTGTTCCTTCTTTCTCTTTACACTGATTTCGGACTCTATCCTCACATGGTGGCGGATGACGAGTACATTCGATTCAATATCCTACTTAATTTCCTTTTGGCGCTCGCATCCGCTGCCATCATCGTCTACTTTGTTGTCAACCTGAACTACCGCTCTGAAAAAGAACTGCGTCAAAATGAACTGGAGATAAAAGCCAAACACGAGGAATTGGTGCGGCTCAATGCCGAGCTGGACCGCTTCGTTTACAGTACATCCCACGATTTGCGATCTCCAATTAGTTCGATGCGTGGCCTGGTGACCCTCTCCCGAATGACCGAGGATCCAAAAGAAATAGAATGCTACCTCAAAATGATGGAGGATCAGCTGGTAAAGCTGTCAAACTTTATCCGCGATATTGCTGATTACTCTCGAAACACACGGCTGGATCTGAACAAACAGGAAATCGAAATTAATAAGGTGGTTCATGATGCGCTCGAAAGTATGAAGTTCCTTCCTGGATCGAACCGAATAGAAATCGTTCAGGATATCCCCGGCAATCTTCTTTTTACAACGGACCCGGCCCGACTCCAGATGATCCTGAGCAACCTGATTTCCAACTCCTTCAAGTATGCGGACATGAACAAAGCCGCTCCCTTTATACAAATCTCCGCACGACGATCCGGTTCCCTGCTGCAGCTGGAAATCCGTGATAACGGTGTAGGTATTGATAAACAATACATCGCGAAGATATTTGATATGTTTTTTCAGGCGCATGCCAAAGCAGAGGGATCGGGGCTTGGCCTCTACATTGCTAAAGAGGCTGCCGCAAAACTGAACGGGCAGATTTCCGTTACTTCTACACTGGGAGAAGGCACACATTTTTGTGTTGAAATTCCCGAAACTATAAATCCGGCGGCATGACAACCTGGGACGACGTTTTGAAGATTAGCACAACCGGAAACCCCCGCCCACCATCCCGGATTGAAAAGACAGCGGAGCAATGGAAGGAATTGCTCCCGGCGGATGTGTACGAAATTACCCGCAAGAAGGGAACGGAACATGCCTTCACCGGGGCCTATTGCGAAGCCCACGATCCGGGCCTGTATGCATGCCGCTGCTGCAGCACGTTGTTATTTGACTCCAACCTGAAGTTTGAATCCGGAACAGGCTGGCCCAGCTTCACACAGCCGCATCATCCTGATGTCATCGCCTATCACGGTGACAGCAGCTTTGCAATGACCCGTGTGGAGGTAACCTGCAACGTGTGTGATGCCCATCTCGGACATGTGTTTCCTGACGGACCCAAGCCCGGAGGCCTGCGCTATTGCATCAACTCGGCGGCTATCCAGTTGGTGGACCAGCCAAAATCGTAGCGCTCGCTGCCAGGGAGCGGATGGCTCTTACCCGTGCAGGATCAACTGTCCGGATTAGGAATTCGCTGGTACCCTCCTCGCCCATGGCCGCAATGTTTTTATTCTGAAAGGTCATCGTGCTATCCCGGAAGGAGGTGGCCGAAAAATGAATTTCATTGACCCGGGTTTTGGATACGATCTCCGCCACGGTTTGCTCGTTTACACCCGAACCCGGCATGATCGTAATCCGGTCTCCAGCCTTTTTCACTAATTGACGAATCAAATCCACTCCCTGAAGTGCTTTCGGCTGCTGCCCTGCTGTCAGGATTCGCTCAAACCCCACTTCGACACAATCCTCCAGAGCCTCCAGGGGATCACGGGTCATGTCAAATGCCCTGTGACAGGCTGCCTTCAACGGACGGATCTTGCCGACTAATTCCTTGCATCGCTTTTTGTCCAGCGTGCCGTCGGGATTCAGAATACCAAAGACAAATCCGTCGACGCCCAACTTCTGATACGCGTAGACGTCTCGCTTCATAGCGTGAAATTCGTAGCTGCTGTAGCAAAAGTCGCCGCCCCGCGGGCGCAGCATTACAAAAACATCCATCGTCACATTCTGCCTCACCACTTCTACGGTTCCTGGTGAAGGGGTGGTTCCCCCGTCGGCAGGATTGTCGCAGAGTTCGATCCGGTCAGCCCCGCCCTCCTGTGCGCACAGCGCCGACTCGATGTTATAAACGACTACCTCGATTTTCATTCCCGATTGTTTGACCTACTGGTAATAGCTTTTCGCAGTAAACAGGGCGTTAGGAATGTCTGCTGCATAAACTGCGTATGTGAATCCTTTTTGCAGCGCAAAGGCGCCGTAGTCACCCGCTTTATTGATCGCCAAGAACCCAACTTGTATTTCTTTGGATTTGTCAGGCTGGTTGGCAACAATCCGCATCACGGCTTTCTCACAGGCTTCCTGAGGTGAATAGCCCTGACGCATCAGCTCGACCACAAGGTGCGACCCGCATATCCGGATAACTTCCTCGCCGACACCGGTAGATGTTGCCGCACCCACGGCGTTGTCCACAAACAGTCCGGCGCCGATGATCGGAGAGTCGCCGATGCGGCCGCGCATCTTGTATGCCATCCCGCTGGTCGTACATCCACCTGAAAGGTTCTCCTGAAGATCCAGCGCGAGCATGCCGATGGTGTCGTGATTTTCGATGTTGGCGACGGGCTCATACTTCGCCGTCTTCAGCCACTCCTTCCACGCCTTTTCCGATTGAGGCGTTAACAATTTTTCCTTTTTGAAACCCTGGGCCAATGCAAACTGGAGTGCTCCGTCGCCGGAAAGCATGACATGGGGTGTCTTTTCCATGACCCTACGCGCCACTGAAATGGGATGAACGATATGTTCCAGACAAAGTACAGCTCCGCAATTAGCTTGTTCGTCCATGATGCAGGCATCCAGTGTAACACGGCCGTCACGATCCGGCAACCCTCCAAGCCCTACAGAAGTCTCTTTGGGATCGCCCTCCGGAACACGAACCCCCTGCTCGACAGCATCCAGGGCCCTGCCACTTCGTGAAAGTACCTTCCAGGCTTCTGCATTCGCCTGAATACCAAAATCCCACGTAGAAATTACAATGGGCTTGGCTGCCGGCCGAAGCGATGCGGATGACGCTGGCCCCCAGGAGAAAAACGAACCGATGGCCGCGGCAGCTTTAATAAAACGTCGGCGTGATTGTCGCATGGTATACGCTATTTCAATTTGATAAGTCTTTTTGCGAGCCGAAACCGTTTGATATAGTAGTCGGAGTACAGGTTGGTTTCCACCACACCCAGCGACGTTGATGCATGAATGAATCTGATGTTGTCTTTTGCCCGCACATCCGTTACGATACCGACATGGGTGATCTCACGCTTTCTCTTTCCGGTTGCAAAAAATAAAAGATCCCCGGGCTGCACGTCTTTGATTTTGACTTTGGACCCCATGGAGGCCTGGTCGGTAGTCTGGTGCGGCAGTGAAATATCCACGGCCCGAAACGCATTAGAGGTAAGTCCGGAGCAATCGAGGCCGGACCGGGTAGTGCCGCCCCATTTGTACGGAGTTCCTGTATAGGTTCTCGCCGTTTGGATGACTGTCGCTACTTGTTTCTCCAGGGCCCGTGCCTTTCGCGTACTACTGCACGACGGAAGGAAAAAAGTCAGTACCAGAAGCCCGACGAATGAGTTGTAGTAGCAGATTTGCGTAACTTTGTTCGCTCGGATCATGCCGTTCAAATAACCAAATTTACGCGATTCATGGCACAAACTAAAGCAATGGAGGCACAATCGACGCGGCTCCCGGAAGCGGTGCTCAGCCAGTTTCGCGCTATGGTGGGCGACGCGTTTGTGGTGGTGGACAAGTCTGGCATGGAAGACTACGGACACGACAAGACGGAGGACTATTTTTTTATGCCGGATGTGGTTATCAAACCCGGCACGACGCAGGAAGTAAGCCAGATCCTCGCCCTCTGCTCTTCGCAACAGATCATTGTGACCCCTCGTGGCGCGGGAACCGGTCTGAGCGGCGGTGCTCTTCCCGTAAAGAACGGTGTCGTTCTTTCCATGGAGCGCTTCAACAAGATTCTCTCCATCGATGAATTAAATCTTCAAGCCACGGTTGAACCCGGGGTGATCACCGAAGTTTTTCAGAATGCCGTCAAGGCAAAAGGATTGTTCTATCCGCCCGATCCGGCCAGCAGCGGCTCTTGTTTTCTCGGTGGAAACCTCGCCAATAACTCCGGCGGGCCCAAAGCAGTGAAATACGGCGTCACACGAGATTACGTGATTAACATGGAAGTGGTGCTTCCTACCGGAGAGACCATCTGGACGGGTGCCAACGTATTGAAAAACTCTACCGGTTACAACCTGACACAGCTGATGTGTGGAAGTGAGGGTACGCTAGGGGTAATCACAAAAATTGTTTTCAAGCTGAGAGGATATCCACAGAAGAATGTGCTGATGATGATCCCATTCGTCAGCAACGAGGAGGCCTGCAAAGCCATCGCCGCCATTTTTGTTTCCGGAATTCAACCTTCCGGCATGGAGTTCTTTGAAAAGGAGGCGGCAACCCGCACGTTTGAATATTGTGAAAAAGTGCTCAACAGCCCCGTGACAACCAAACTCGTCGACGGTATGAACGCCTATTTATTGTGCGAACTCGACGGCAATGACGAAGAAGTATTAATGAAAGATGCTGAACGGGTGATGACCGTCGTGGAAGGCTTTGAGTCTGGGGAGATTCTCTTTGCAGAAACCGCGGCGCAAAAGCAGGAGTTGTGGAAGATCCGCAAGAACATCTCCCCGGCCGTCAACTGGTACACGCTGACAAAATCCGAAGATGTGGTGGTGCCGCGTGCCAACCTCCCCAAGCTCATCACGGGTATCAAGGATATCGGCAAGCGGTACGGATTCAATACCGTATGCTTCGGGCACCTCGGCGACGGAAACCTTCACGTCAACATCCTGAAGGAAGCCATCAGCGAGGCAGACTGGAACACCAAAATTCCCGAAGGTATCGGCGAGATATTCAAGTTGACGGTAAGTCTGGGCGGTACGCTGTCCGGGGAGCATGGAATCGGGATTGCCAAACGTCCGTACATGCCGATCGCCGTGAGCGAAGTAAATCTCAATCTGATGCGCGGTATTAAAAAAGTGTTTGATCCCCACGGGATATTGAATCCGGGGAAGATTTTTTAAGTCGTGCGATTAAGAAACTAGCCTTCTTTATTTCGCGTAGATTTTATTCCGGTGTGGTTCATCACCGCCCGCAGTTTCCCGTAACCGTATTTCCCTCCCAGCTTCCCGAAAAGGTCTTTGGAGCTGAAACCCTCGGGCATCTCCTGGAGGGCGCCGGTAATGATGCCAACCGTCTGCTCATCCATAAACGCCTGGATGCTGATCCGGCCGTCTTCTACCGCTTTCGCCAGGTGTCCCTCGATCGTGCCTACAACCAATCCTCTTTCCGCAGCAATTTTTTCCACAGAAAGCCCCTGGCCCAGCAGCTCGAGGGTAATGTCGTGAGTGCTTCTTCCATCCTTCTTCAGTTTCTTTAGTCCCTTTGGCTTCTTGGCTTTTTCCTTTGACATCGTCGCGCCTGCCCGGCTGCGGGCCTCGTCCAGGAGTTTCGCGCGTTCCAACGACCTGCGCTCATGGACTTCCTTGAAATCAAACGTATCACGGCCGTCGAGAATGGCCTCGGTGATGTACATCACCTTGTCTAATTCTTCCAGTTTCTTTGTAAAAAGCTGATCGAGATCGGCCAGTCTTTCCAGATACCCCTTCACCCGTTTGAGCTTTTTCATTTCCTCCACATGCCCCAGAAGCATTTTTACAGCAGGCCAAAGAACACCGTTGTAATATTCCCTTCCCTTTTGAATGCGTTCCTGAAGTTGAGCGTGCTGCGCGGCGTCCAGATGGTGTGTCAACTGACGCCTGAACTTCTCCAGGTTCTCCCCTTCCACTTTCAGTAGTTCCCGGATTTGATGCAGGACCGGCTTCATTGTATCCTCTTCGAATCCAGCGCCCCCCTCCTTCTTGTGGATGTAATCGATCTCTTTCAAAAGGGTTTCGAAATCAAAAGCCCTGCTGACAAGTTGACGGATAAATTCGTGCTGGCCTCTTTTCATCGCCTCTCCCAGTTCTTCAGGCCGGTGCTTGGCCTCCGTGAAAGAGACGATCTGCTTGTCGGTACTCACAACACCGGGATCAATGTGGGTGCGCAGGATTAACCCGTCCATCGACCTCAGCCGAGACAAGGCCACGTATACCTGACCGTCGGCAAACGCCTGACCTACATCAATGATCGCCTTGTCAAAGGTGAGCCCCTGGCTCTTGTGCACGGTGATGGCCCATGCGAGTTTGATGGGATATTGCTCAAAGGTGCCGATCACTTCATCATCCAGTTCTTTGGTGGAGGCATTTACCGTGTACTTCTTGTTTTCCCATACTTCTTTTCGGAGCACAAACAGCGCGTGGGAGTCCGCCATGGAAACCTCAACACTATCGCCAGATATTGACGTGATTGTGGCCAGTTTCCCATTGAAATATGCCTTCCCCTCCCGATCGTTCTTGGTAAACATGATTTGCGCACCTTCCTTAAGCTCCAGTCGATGCAACACTGGATACATGGATTCCGGAAAATCCCCCTCCACCGTAGCCTCCAGGATGTGTGACCCGGTTTTCAATTCGCCCAGTGCCTGTTGATTCAAATCATCCGCCATCCGATTATGGGTTGTAAGCGTGATCACCTCCCGAACATCCTGAATCTCGGCCGGTGGCAGGTAGTGACTATTCAGCACTTCAATGTCAGAGGCAGAAGGCTCATTGTTTCTCAGGTTGTTCAGCAGCCTGATGAATCCTTCATCGCGCTGCCGGAAAATTTTGTCAAGCTCTATATAGACAAATCCATCCTGGCGGAGCGCCTGCGACTCAAAAAACCAGGGGCTCTTGTAATACCGTTGGAGCAGTTGCATCTCATCGCGTTTTACAACGGGCGGCAATTGGTAGAGATCACCGATCATGAGGAGTTGAACACCGCCGAACGATTGGCGGAAATTCCCACGGGCCGCCTTCATCCGGTAATCTATCGCATCGAGCAGGTCGGCACGCAGCATGCTTACCTCATCGATGACGAGCAGATCAATGGATCGCAACACCTGCTTCCGAAGGCTGTTGAGCGGGTGTTTGCGCGCGAGGGCGTTTGCTGTATAGCAATTTCCCGAGGACCCAAAATCGGCAGGCAGCGTCCGGTCAGGCAGAAACATCCCAAATGGAAACAGGAACTGGGAGTGGACGGTCACCCCGCCGGCGTTCAGCGCGGCGATGCCGGTAGGCGCCACCACCACAAAGTGCTTGTGTGTCCGTTGGGCCAATTTTTTAAGAAATGTTGTCTTCCCGGTGCCTGCTTTCCCCGTAAGGAAGATGTGGCCAGCGGTGGAATTGATAAAGCGAATGGCTGTACCAATGGTCTCTGTTTCAGAATATTCGGTTTCGATAGCAGGGTCCATCGTGCAAGGTTCTGGAAATCAAAAGCAAAGTACGGCAAATCAAAGTAGTTTGCTGAACCGGGACGCCCGGAATTCCTGATAAGTCTTCCGTCCCTTCCGCTCGCCCAAATCCTGTCACCCCTTTGCTATCTTTGAGCCATGTGCGGTATTACGGGCGTATTTGCCTTCAACCTGGTTGGAAAATTCAGCAAAATAAACGTGGCTGCCGCGACCTCGTCGCTGGCACACCGCGGCCCCGACCACCACGAAGTCTACGCCGACGAGTGGGTATGCCTCGGTCATCGCCGCCTTAGCATCATTGACACACGGGAGATTGCCCATCAGCCGATGTGGGACGAAAGCAATCGCTGGTGTATCATTTTCAATGGAGAAATCTTCAACTACCGCGAACTCCGGCAATCGCTGGAGCAGCAGGGAGTCCGTTTCAATACAGCTTCTGATACGGAGGTGCTGCTGCAACTCTACATCCGGGAAAAGGAAAACTGCCTGAACAAACTAAACGGCTTCTTCTCGTTTTGTGTTTATGACAAGGCGGAGCAAACCCTCCTCCTGGCACGCGACCGCTACGGCATCAAACCTCTCCTCTACCTCTTCGATGACGACAAGTTCCTTTTTGGGTCTGAAATGAAGGCCATCCTTGCTTACGGAATCGAAAAAGAAATTGATTTTACTTCACTAGCCACCTACCTGCAACTAAACTATATCCCGGCGCCGGCAACAATCTTCTCCCGGGTGAAGAAGCTGATGCCCGGACATTATATGCAAATCAGCCGGCAGAAAATGGTGGTCCACGCATACTACCAGATTCCATACTACCGGGAAGAGTTACAACACAACCCTATCACCTACCCCGACGCGCAACGCACCTTTCGCGACCTTTTGGAAAAATCCGTACAGCGGAGGCTCGTTTCGGATGTACCCCTGGGGTCATTCCTGAGCGGCGGCGTCGATTCGTCGGTGATCACAGGGCTGGCGAGCCGTCACAAACCCGACCTCCATACATTCTCCATCGGCTTCCGCGATGAAAAGTTTTTCGATGAGACCGAATATGCCCGTGCGGTTGCCAAACATTTTAATACCAGCCATACGGTGTTCTCGCTCACCAACCAGGACATGTATGCCCATGTGAGCGATATCCTGGACGCCCTGGATGAACCTTTCGCCGACTCCTCCGCGATTGCCGTCTATATCCTGAGCAAAGAAACCCGAAAACACGCTACGGTAGCACTCTCCGGCGACGGGGCCGATGAACTGCTTGGCGGCTACAACAAACATGCGGCCTTCCACCGGGCCCTGCACCCGGGCTGGAAAGAAAACACCGCCTCCCTCCTCGGTCCCTTGTGGTCCGTGCTTCCTAAATCCAGGCATGCGCCACTCTCTAATTCGGTAAGACAAATGGATCGGTTTGCCCGGGGGTTCCGTCTTACGTCCAAAGAACGCTACTGGACATGGGCATCGCTCGCGACCGAATCCCAGGCACAACACCTGTTGAGGCCTGATCATCGGGTAGAAATCTTTCCGTCGTATGCAGAGCGGAAGGAAGTGATCCTGCGTTCCATTCCTCAACGCGAAACCATAAACGATGTCCTGCTGACCGACATGAACCTTGTGCTGGCCAACGACATGCTGACGAAAGTTGACTTGATGAGTATGTCCAGCAGTCTGGAAGTGCGCGTTCCGTTTCTTGATTTCGAAGTTGTGAATTTTCTGTTCTCTCTTCCTGACACGTACAAAGTAGATGGCATGATGAGAAAGCGGTTGCTTCAGGATACTTTCCGCGAGATGCTGCCCGCCGCGCTGTACCGCCGTCCCAAGAAAGGGTTTGAAGTGCCGTTATTGAAATGGTTGAGGACAGAAATGAAACATACCATCCAACATGATTTGCTTTCCGAGAAAATGATCCGCGACCAGGGTATTTTTGATTACGCGGAAGTGCGTAAACTGAAGCGCCAACTTTTCGCAATAAGTCCGGGCGACGTTCATGCCAGAATGTGGGGATTGGTGGTGTTCCAGTGGTGGTGGAAAAAGTGGATGGCCTAGAACCGGTAGCCCACCATCAGCATCAATGCAAATCCATGGTCTTCCGTCTTGGCGACATTGATGAGTTTCAGCTCCCCGCCCACTTCAAAATGATCGCGAAAAACTTTCATATACAAAGCTGAAAGCTGAAAATCAGCCAAGGAAATCTGACTGCTTGCCGTCCGGCCGGCCGGCCCACCGAATTCGGAAGCCAGAATGCTCACGCCAGTACCACCGGCCAGGTAGAAATTGGGCAACACCCGCATCCGGATGTTCAGAAGAATCGGGATGACAGACAAGATTGCCTCCCCTCCCAAGGGGCTCGAGGAGGTTGAGCTTTTCGACACTTTATAAAACTGGTAATAGCCACTCTCCACTCCAAGCGCCAGGCGGTGCTCAAATTCGCGCATCACGCGAAAACAAAATCCCGTATTCCTCCCGTCCACCAGGCTAGAACCAATTTGAAGGGTATTTATATAGTGGAAAGCACCAAACCCTGCCTGCATCGAAAAATGGGGTCGCTCCACCGGCTGGCCTGCGGCGATGAATGGAAGTAGGATAATCACATGTAGTAATAATCTCATCATTCCTGGATGTAAAAGAAATAGGCCACGTGCGAAGGATAGTTACTTAGAAACCCGTTGAATTTGCCCTCATTTATGAATTGCCGGATATAGGCTGGCAAGTCAATGGTCCAGGTATAAACCCGTCTGCCCTCCACTTGCATGGAGGTAACGGCCGAATTTTGGGTTCCCAACGTCCACCGCGGAGCCCATGCTTTTGAACCCAGTTCACGCGTTGTTTCCGGACTTATTTCACACAACGACGGAACCAATTGATAGCCGGGGGTTGCTTTCAAGGCGTCAAACAACTCCTTTGACGGGATGCCCATCAAGAACTCCACATTCCTACCAGCGGCTTGTGCCCTGGTGATCGCAGCAATCTGAACGGGCAGGACATATTTCACCAGGTCTGGATCCTCGTCCTTCATGTCCAGCCATACGAATTTCAGGTTCGTGCTGTCGACCACATACCTTAATGCCTCATCCAACGTAGGAATCTTTTCTCCCCGTATCAACCGGACAAAGGCGGACAGTTGGTTCAAGGTGAAGTTTCCAATCGGTCCGTTCAACGGGCCTTTCACCGTCAGGCGGATGTTAATGTCCGGGTCATGATAGAGGACCGGTACCTTATCCTTCGTCAGCCTAATATCGATTTCAATCCCGTTGGATCCTAAACTTCCCGTGTGCTTTATCATGGGAATACTATTTTCCGAAACTGGAAGGCGATCAGACGTGCGGCCTCCCGCACGGTGGCCAATTATATAGAAATCCTGACCTGTAACCTTGCTTGAGAATGGGCGCTTATACCTAAACGTGACATTGATATCAGGCAAGCCATTCTGGTTTCCATATTTTCCGCGTATCACAATGGAAGTTGTTGGGGCGCCCTTGACAATTTCACGTGCACCCTCCACCTTAAGGATAACCATATCAATCAGGCCAGTCCCATCGCTGGTTGGAACCCTCCAGTAGCCGCGCATATAAACCACTGAATCCTTATAGCCACACTGGAGAATAGCATAATTAGTTAAAGAAAAGATCGAGAGCCTTTTTCCGGTCCATTTCACCACCACCTCGAATCCAAATCGTTCAATTCCATTGGTCACCGTATAGACACCATCCATGATCGGTTTATTTGCCTCTGCCACATCCGTAATGCCTACCAGGGGAGGTTGAAGCGCCGGAAAGACAACGTCATTGTCAGTCGTGCAGGTCCAGAGCCCGCCGATACCAATTACCAGAAGAAACAGCAACACTCTTTTCATAAGACCAGTCCAATATAAAATTCCGGCATGCTGTAAAACCGGTTGAATGTTGAAAAGGCAGGCCACGCCATGTAGTGATAGCGCGCATAATTGTTCTTGATCCCTAGCACCAACACCTTGTTTCTGTACAGGCGCTGTTCCATATAAAGCCCAAGCGTGTACCCGTTGAAAAAATTCTTTTCAGACTCCACTACGTTATCCCCCTGGCTGGAGAATAAAGATGTAACGATCACGACCTCCCCCTTGAGTGTGAAAGTAATTTCACCCAGGCGGTAGCCCAGCGAAAAATTGGGGTAGTTGATCCACGTAGAAGCACTTGTGTCAAAACCGAATTGGTTGAGATATCCAAACGCGAAACCCACGTCGTACCCCAGGTTGAATGAGAATTTATTCCGCTGAAAATGCCAGCGGGGCCCGACGGAGATCTGATTCGATACGAGGAGTGTGGAAAAGCGGCTATCCAGCGAAAAGTTTTTAGGCAAGCCATAGTTTACGTGAAACTGAAAAAGGGGTGCCTGAACAGACGTTTCCAGCCAGTCGAAGGGAAGCTTGATCTGCGACAAGGCCACCTCCATTTTCAAATCTCCCGGCACAAAGCGATGGGGATAGTACAGGCTGGCTTGCGTAATGTCGAAATCCTGCGCCTGCGCCCATGAAGGCAATAGGCATCCCGTAAGGAGGATAATAAGTACCTTTGCAGGCATCCGTTTCGGCATGGATTTTGACTCAAATACTAGTAAATCCAAATATATGACCTTTTCAGACTTCAAGCATAAGGGGTTGTACGGCGCCATCGGATTCTTGCTGGCCTTTGGACTCTTCGCCGCCAAGAGTGTAGCGGGTCAGGTTGACATCGCCTTCGTCAGTGACACACAAGCGCCGATGCGAGTTGAGAAAATGGTTCTTAAGTATAATCAGAACGAAAGAGCCACCCGGTTGATCTTCCACGACATCTTTACCAGAAGACCCTCTTCCCTGGTTTTACTGGGGGACGTAGTAAGCCTGGGGTACAAGGAAAAGAAATGGTTGTCCATGGATCAGTACCTGGACAGCTGCCGTCAGGCCGGCATTCATGTTTCTGCCCTGCTGGGAAACCATGACGTGATGACCCGGCCACGCAAAGGAGAAAGCAAGTTTCAACAGCGTTTTCCCACACACGAAAAGACAGGCTTTTACAGGGTCATTGATTCTGTGGCCATTGTCTACCTCAACTCCAACTTCCGCAAACTGTCGCCCGAGGAGATCCAAAAGCAGCAGACCTGGCTTCGCAATACCCTGACCACCTTCGACAACGATGCCTCCATTCAGATCACCGTTGTCGCATGTCACCACGCCCCGTATTCCAACAGCAAAATCGTTGGATCGTCAAAGCAGGTGCAACGCTACTTCGTTCCCTATTTTCTAAAATCCACCAAGGCACGTCTCTTTCTTACCGGCCACTCGCATAATTATGAGCACTTCAAAAAAGAGGGAAAGGATTTTTTGGTCATTGGCGGCGGCGGCGGACTTCATCAGCCCGTTTCGAAATCCGAAAGCAACCTGGACGACTTTTCAGGAGATTACAAGCCTCACTTTCACTACCTGAACATCCGTCGCACCTGCGACGAACTTACGATCTCCTCGAGGTTCCTGCGCGATGATTTCGCTGGGTTTGAAACAGGGAATTCATTTACCATTTCAACGCGATAACGATGCGTTTGGCCAGGATACTTCTTTTCCTCCTGGTTTCGAGCGCCACCCTGGCTCAGTCCGATTGCACGCTGCGGCTTGAAAAAGATAGCATCCGGGTGTTTACATGCGATCAAGAACATTCAAAATTCAAATCCATAAAAACTGTCTTTCAGGTTGTCGGCGACCGTTCCCAGGTTGCCGCCATGATTCTCGACATTGATTTCTATAAGGAATGGCAGTACAAAACACTCAGCACAAAGGTGCTGAAACGGGTCAGCGACCGTGAACTCATTTATTACACCGAAGTGGCCGCTCCAGTCTTGACCAGCAACCGCGATTTCGTCATCCGGCTTACCGTCGAAAACGTTCCCGACGGCAGCTTGTCCATTTCGGCCGTGAGCCTGCCTGACTATATCCCTCCAAAGCAAGGCGCCCTGCGCGTTCCCTATTCAGTGGCCCGATGGAAGGTCCAGTCAGTCGGGCCTTCCACCCTTCGCGTGGAATATACGCTCGATATCGATCTTGGAGGCGACGTGCCCGCCTGGCTTGTCAATGCGGTCGCCCCGCAGGCACCGTACGAGACATTCAAGGCATTCAGGGAAAAAATTGTCAAGTACACGGGACAGCGCGTCCCGTTTATTACCGATTAATCTTCAGCCCTTCTTTACTTCTTTCGCCCACAGGTCACGAAGCGTGACTGTCTGATTGAAGACTGGCTTTTCCGGTGTTGAATCCAGATCAAGGCAATAGTATCCCATCCGCAGAAACTGATACCGCTCTTTCGCGGTGGCTGTTGTCAGCGCCGGTTCCGCATACGCGGGTTGCACGCGCATCGACGCAGGATTCAGGTAATCCTGAAACGCGCCTTCCACAGTATTCATGTCTTCCACCGTAAACAGCCGGTCATACATCCGCACTTCTACCGTCACAGCTTCTTTCACACTTACCCAGTGTAACGTACCCTTCACCTGGATGCCCGACGTGTCTGAACCACTTCTGCTTTCCGGGACGTAGGTGCATCGAAGCTCCTGGATGGCACCATCCTCGTTCCGTACAACTTCGTCACATCGGATGATGTATGCACTTTTTAAGCGTACCTGCTGCCCCGGAGAAAGGCGAAAGTATTTCTTGGGGGGATTCTCCATAAAGTCATCCCGTTCAATATACAGCTCGCGGGAAAACGGAACTTCCCGCACAGAATCCGGACTATTGGGGTTGTTCTCACTAGGAAGCATTTCTGATTTACCTTCCGGCAAGTTCGTGATGACAATTTTTAACGGATCGAATACCACCATCCGGCGGGCAGCAATCTTGTTCAAATCCTCCCGGACGCAAAACTCCAGAAGACTCATTTCGATCAGGTTGTCGCGGCGGGCAACCCCTACACGGTCACAAAAATCACGGATGCTCGCCGGCGTATATCCCCGCCTCCGCATGCCGCTTAAGGTCGGCATACGCGGATCGTCCCACCCCTTCACGTATCCGTCATTGACAAGCTGCAGCAGTTTTCGCTTGCTCATGATTG
The DNA here is from genome assembly GCA_034440075.1 of Cytophagales bacterium. Lineage (GTDB taxonomy): Bacteria > Bacteroidota > Bacteroidia > Cytophagales > Cyclobacteriaceae > ELB16-189. The sequence goes on along the minus strand of JAWXBL010000011.1, from coordinate 102,072 downwards.
TGTGAGTTACGTTCAACCGGGCAAATTCATACTGCCGCGATGGAAAGATTTCCAACTTCTCGATGAGCCAGTTGTAGAGGTCACGATGCGGGACAAACTCGAGCGTGCATATGCTGTGCGTAACTTTCTCGATGGAATCGCTCTGGCCGTGTGCGAAATCATACATCGGGTAAATGCACCACGTGTCGCCCGTTCGATGATGATGGGCATGCTTGATCCGGTAAATAAGGGGATCACGCATGTGCATGTTTGGATGAGTCATGTCAACCTTGACACGAAGTACTTTTTCGCCATCCCGGTATTTCCCGGCTTTCATTTCCTCGAACAGTGTGCGATTCTCTTCCACGGTGCGGTTGCGGAAGGCGCTCTCCACGCCGGGTTGCGTAGGGGTACCCTTTCCCCGGGCTATTTCTTCGCTCGAGCTGTCGTCTACGTAGGCAAGGCCTTTGTCGATGAGCCGGAGGGCAAAAGCATACAACTGATCGAAATAGTCAGAAGCGTATAACTCCCGCGCCCATTCAAACCCCAACCACCTGACATCGTCCTTGATATTATCAACGTATTCCGTTTCCTCGGTCACCGGGTTGGTGTCATCGAACCGGAGGTTGGTTTCCCCTCCGTAACGAAGGGCCAGCCCAAAGTTCAGGCAGATACTCTTCGCGTGACCCAGATGAAGGTAGCCGTTCGGCTCGGGAGGAAAACGGGTCACGATCGACTGGTGCTTTCCGGTCTTCAGGTCTCCCTCAATAATTTCTTCCAGAAAGTTCAGACTCTTCTCTTCGGCCATAGGGTATTTTTGCAAGATTCAAAGGTATGCAGCCCACACGGATTATCGGGAAGAAAAAACAGACTTTGAAGCAAAATTCAATCGGCGTGAATCCATCGGCTAGGAGGACCCGCTACGGCTGACTATCCTTTGCCATAAATCTGATTGAGAAGACCTGCCAGCCGCACGCCGGCCTGCAACATGCGCACCCGGGCAATCGGATAATACTTGTACCCGTAGGCATAGCTCAGGTTGCCGTTGCCAATGTCATACACTTGCTTCCGGTAGGTGGTCGATTCCATGGCCCAGTCGCGCACTGAGCTGGCCTGCCATTTCCGAATGGTAGCCTCGTTAACATTCCCGAGGGATTGTGCCAATTCCGTGTAGCTCAATTTTGAATCGTCAATCATCTCACTGTCCCACACGCGGTGAAGGTTGGAGTTTGAACTAAACCACTTCACCTTGACGTCGTTTCCGCCCCTGTCACCCGGCTTGCCAACATGAAGTGGCTGGTGCAGGTCGCCGACCAGGTGAATGAGCATCTTGAGATACTCCTGCTCCTGCTTTGTGTTCAATTTTTTAGATTTCAGGTCGGCTGTAATCTTTTCTATCATCATGATAATCTTTCCGTCCGGGTTGGACTCAACATCCTCATACCGCTGGCCATCGGGGATGGTTGTCCAATGCCAGTCAATAGCGTAGTTGTAGGTGGAGTCAGACCGGATCTCATCCATCCAGGTACTGGCCATGGCGATGGATTCCTGATTCAGAATCATGGCAATTTTCTTCCGCGCCCTGGCATTCAGGTGGCGGTCGGCTATCAGGCCGGTAGCCCGGTGACCCGTGGCTCCCCATCCAAAACAATCCATGAACGAAAGGCAGACGATCCCCAGAACAAGTATTCTCATAGTGTGTCGGTAAACTTCCGCAAATTAGCTTTTTCCAACTTTGTCTGCTTTTACTCTGGATGATATATCCCGTATATTTGAAGGTCACTAGTCCCTACCAAGGCGATGAAAACGAACCGATTCCTTGTTCCTCCTTACCCGGAAGCACACTCCGGCAATCTGTAATTCGCAATGTCGCAGCGACAAGCCCTTTTTCTTGATTTTGATATCAAGGCCCAGCCCGACGAGGTTACCTGCGGACCCACATGCCTGCACGCCATGTACCAATATTATAAGGACGATATTTCTCTGGCCCAGGTCATCCGGGAGGTAAAGCAACTGAAAAACGGAGGGACGCTCGCCGTGATGATGGGCAACCACGCACTCGAACGCGGATACCGGGCATACATCTATACCTATAACCTGAACGTAATCGATCCCACCTGGTTCAAGCTCTCATCACCAAAAATTATCCACAACCTCCGCCGACAGATGCGTTACAAGAAAAAGCGGCGCGAGTTGCAGGTGGCCAGCAAGGCATACATCAAATTCCTGGAAAACGGAGGAAAACTGCTAAGTGCTGAACTGGATGAAAAGCTGATTACCGGTTACCTGAAGAAATCCATACCCATCCTGTCTGGATTGAGCGCCACGTACCTGTATGGGACGGAACGGGAGATTCCAAAAACCAACAAGTACGACAGCATCCGCGGTGAACCCGTTGGCCATTTTGCGATTATTAACGGGTATGATACAAATTCCGGCTCCGTGTCTCTGGCTGATCCTATGAACCCGAATCCCCTGAAGTCACAATACTACCGCGTAACCTTCGACCGGTTGCTCAACAGCATCATGCTGGGAATAGTGACCTATGACGCCAACCTCCTTATCATCCAGCCCGCATGATGACCACTTCCAATTACCAAATCCCGAACGGCCCGATTCAACCCGGGCCCGGGCATACCCATGCCTAAGCTGATTGTTGTAGAAAAAACCAAACACTGGAATCTTCGGATTGAAGACGTGGAGGTGATCACCCCTGCCCAATATATCACCGATGTTGCCTTTCAGGTAAAGAACCTGAAGATCCTGAATCTGTGCAAGTCGTACCAATACCAGAGCGAGGGTTATTACGTATCCCTGTTGGCTGAAGCCCGCGGGCACAAGGTCCTTCCGGAAGTTTCCACCATTCAGGACATGCGCTTCCCCTCCATCCTGCGCGACGACTCACTCGATTTCGATGAGCTGATCCAGAACACCTTTAAGCACGAACCCGACGACAAGGTGGAATTCAATATCTATTTTGGAATTACCGAATCGGAAAATTTGAATAAACTGGCGCTGCAACTGTTTCAAATGGTGCAGGCGCCGCTGGTGCGCACGGTCTTCGCCAAAAAAACCAAGTGGGTGCTACAAAGCATCCGGACGGTGAGCTTGAATGAAATGCCGGAAGCTGACCAGCCGATCCTGGAACGTGCGCTGGAGAATTATCTCCTGCGCAAGCGCGGGTTCCGCCCTGACCGTAAGAAATACGACCTTGCCATCCTTGTCAATCCAGACGACACGAATCCCCCTTCCGATGAGCGGGCACTCAAGCGTTTCTACAGAGCCTCCCTGGAAGCGGGGTTCAACACGGAATTCATTACCAAGAACGACATCGATAAATTGATTCAATACGATGCCTTGTTTATTCGTGAGACGACCAATGTCAATCACCACACCTTCCGGTTTGCCAAGAAAGCAGAGTCCCTCGGGCTGGCCGTTATTGACGATGCCGAATCAATCTCCAAGTGCACCAACAAAGTGTACCTCAACGAGCTGTTGAACACCAATAAGATTCTGACGCCCAAATCGACCGTACTCACCGCGGAAAACTGTGATGCCTTCAAAATGAATTTCCCATTTATCCTCAAACAACCGGATGGCGCTTTTTCGAAAGGTGTGGTGAAGATCAACGATCGAACTGAATTCAAGAAGGTACGGGAGAGCATGTTTGAAAAGTCTGACCTGATCATTGCGCAGGAATTTCTTCCCACCCCGTTTGACTGGCGCGTAGGCATCATCGACGGACAGGTTCTTTTCGTCTGCAAATACTTCATGGCCACCAAACACTGGCAGATTGTAAACTGGAGTGCCAAAAAGGAAACCTCCCGCGACGGAAACGTAGAATCCATCGCTGTTGACCAGGCTCCTGCGGGGCTGCTCAAAACCGCCCTGAAAGCAACTTCCCTCATAGGCAAGAGCCTTTATGGTGTAGACATGAAAGAAGTGGATGGGAAATTCTATATCATTGAGGTCAACGACAATCCCAACATTGATGCGGGCATCGAAGACAAGATTCTCAAGGAAAAATTATACGATACCATCATGGAGGTAATCCTGAATAAAATCAAATCAGTCAAATGACGCAACCTTCCCGGCTCCACCTCTTCCAGGCATACGGCGTTGAATTGGAATACATGATTGTGGATCGCGACACGCTTGGGGTGAAGCCCATTGCTGATGAACTGCTCAAACACGAGTTGGGCACCTACGCCAGTGATTTTGAGAACGGCATGGTAACGTGGTCAAACGAGCTGGTCCTTCATGTGATCGAACTGAAATCCACCAAACCTGAAAGCAATTTTCAGGTACTTTCAAGCGCCTTCTCCGACAATGTTCAGCGCGTCAACAAAATCCTGGAAAACTGGAATGCCCGGCTGCTGCCAACAGCCGCCCATCCGTGGATGAACCCACGGCTCGAAACAAAACTCTGGCCGCACGAGAGCAACGAAGTGTACGCGATCTACAATAAGATTTTTGACTGTCAGGGGCACGGGTGGTCCAACCTTCAAAGCACCCACCTGAACCTCCCCTTCTACGACGACGAGGAATTTGCCAAGTTGCACGCTGCCGTCCGCCTGGTGCTTCCCATTCTTCCGGCCCTCTGTGCAAGTTCCCCCCTCTTCGATGGGAAGCTCACTGGGCACCTCGATACGCGAATGACTTATTACAAGACCAACCAGAAGGCAATTCCCTCCATCACCGGGAAGGTTATTCCGGAAGGTGTTTTCTCCAAGCGTCAATACTTCAATACCATCTACGAACGCATCAAAGCCGATATCGCGCCCTTCAACACGGATAATATCCTGGACCCCATCTGGGTTAATTCACGCGGAGCCATTCCCCGGTTTGACCGCGGTTCGATTGAGATCCGCCTGATGGACATCCAGGAATGCCCGCCCGCCGACCTCGCTATTCAAACCCTGGTCATCGAAACCGTCCGCGCTCTTACCAACGAGAAGTTCATCAACCTGGAAGAACAAATGAAGCGGAGGACCGAAGTCCTGGCGGGCATACTGGACGAAACGTCACGAGTGGGCCAAGATGCGGAAATCCTTTCTTCGGAATACCCGGCAACGTTTGGGCTCCCGGGCCCCTGTACAGCTGGACAACTTTGGCAGCATATTTATCAAAAACTGCTGGACGGCGGGTCTACCACCCTCCGGAATTGGGAGCCCGAATTATCCATCCTTCTGAAAGAGGGCAACTTGTCCAGCAGGATCATCCGTGCTATGGATGGAGACGACAGTCCCGAATCCATTCATCATGTCTATCACCGCCTCGCCGATTGCCTGTCACAAAACAAGATGCTTTTGAATTAGGGTAACCTGTAGGACAGTCAGTCGCAATCAAGATCTAAGACTCGAAGAAATCGTCTGGATTTCCTTATCACCCCTATCACAAATACCCATTGGGAGCTGTCTAAATTCCGTCCGTGAAACGGCTCCGGTATTTTATCCACAGTTTCTTCGGTTTTTCCAGAACTGAAACCAACGCCTTTGTCGTTCTCATTCCCCTGATCATCCTCATCTTGTTTTCTGAGCCGCTGTATATTCACCTCGTTGTTGACCGCCGGATAGAAAAACTTGATTTCGACCTTACAGACAGTTTGCTGGCGACACTTCCGGTAAATCATCCGAGACAACGGCTGAACACAGTTGCAGACAGCATTCACTTTTTTCAATTCGATCCAAACACCTTGCCTGAAGCTCAATGGATTGTCTTGGGATTACCCGCAAGGCTTGCCACACGGATCACCCGATACCGCAACAAAGGCGGTCGCTTCAGAAAAACGGAAGACCTGCTGGCCATTTACCAGATGGACACATCCTGGTTTCTCAAAGCACGCCCATGGGTAAAGATCCATACTCCGTCTCCTTCGCACGTTGCAGCAGCTGGACGCAAAATGCAACGCCCAGCAGTACTTGATATTAATACTGCCGATTCCCTGCAACTACTCCACGTGTATGGAATAGGCCCGACGCTTTCGAAGCGCATCCGCACCTTCCGCGAGAAGTTGGGTGGATTTGTTTTCATGAGTCAATTGAAAGAAGTATACGGCCTTGATAGTACCGTGATCGGCCAGCTTCAGAAACGCTTCCTCGTTTCGCCGGACTTCCGCCCCAAAACCATCAACGTGAACACGGCTGGTCAGCAGGAACTGGCGAGCCATCCGTACATCACTCAAAAGCAGGCGCAGGCCATCGTCGCTTACCGTTTCCAACACGGACCGTTCGGATCCTTTGATCAGGTACTACAGATACAACTGGTGGATCAGACGTGGTTGGAAAGAATTTCTCCCTACCTGAGTCTGTACTAGCTTATTGCCATTACATCCTTCTCCGCAACAACCAATCCGTCTGCGGGTCATCTCCCATCTGGAATACATGCTCCGAAAACCGTTCGAAACCCCACTTTGCATAGAACTGCTGCGCCTTGATATTCCCCTCCCAAACCCCGAGCCACATCCATTCAATTTTTTCTGCAACAGCGTGGTCAACAGCGACGTGCATCAGCGCAGCGCCAATCCCCTTCCCGTGATGGATGGTGCGTACGTAGAGTCGCTGAAGTTCGATCGTGCTTTTTCCCAGCCAGAGTTCCGCCTCGTTGTTGCGGCGGAGGCGCATGAATCCTGTGAGTTCGCTTTCATCCCGTGCCAAATAGTTCATGGACCCGGGCTCATTCAACTCCTTCGCAAGACTTTTCGGATGATAGGCCATTTGGATATACGCATCCATGTTTTCTTTCGAGTTGAAAGCGCCAAACGTATCCATCTGGGTTTCTATGGCCACGCGGCGAAGTTCCGGCAGGTCATCGGGGGTGGTCAACCGGATTTCAAGCATGGTCAAAAATAAAAAAATTGCGGCGACCCGCCCATCCCCTCTACTCCTTGTCGCTGTAGTTCTGGATGGAATATGCTACGCCAAGCGAAAACGCCTGGCTGTACTGGGGGCTGGCGTCCTGATCGAAGTCGTAGAGGAATATCCCACCAATGCTGACGTTTATGAATTTGTTGACACTAGCGGTCAGGTTCAGATCGACGCGATGATCCACCTTGTTCATCTCAAACGTTCTATAATTCGCAAAGAGTACATACCGGCACTTGAGGTGCAGGTTGGTCGCGAGATCTTTGTCAAAGTCAGCCATCATCTGAAAGGCATAGGCTTCAAACCGGCTGGATTCCCCTACAGGTACCCCGTAAGGCTCCGCCGGGTCAACAGCACTGTATCGGCCGTCGTTGTTGGCCAGGAGTGTCAGCCTTGGTGCTACCGGCGAAAATCGCATCTTGAAATACGATACCGGCTGATATTCCGCTCCAAGGGTGGAGGTAATAAACGTTGGCGCAAACGAATCCGAGATAAGTTGTCCCTGTTCCACACCGTTAACGTCTTTTATATATTTATACCCTTTGGCGAACTGTGACAGCATATTCACGGCCACAAACAGGTTCCACTTCTTGCTTATTTGGCGCCCGTACTTGGTGTCAATGAATATCCTGTCCTGTGTTTTCCGGTAGCCTTGGCCTTCGTTATTAACCATCCCGTAAAGCATGTCCACCTCGTTATCCCAGGAAACTTTACCCTTTTTGAAATTGGCCTTCACATTCATGAACGTGTTGAAACCAAAGGACGTTACACCCCCTCCTTTCCAGTTTCCGGAAAAAGCAGCCTGATTGATGTTAAGCCCTGTCTTAAAGGCCCTTCGCCAGTTAGTAAGTGTGTCCAGGTGGATAATCTGAGCGTTCGCTCCCGTAAAGGCAAGTACAAAAATTGCCGGGAGGAGGATGAGGTGCACGTTTTTCATGATCCTTTCTTTTTGGAAGAAGTTTTGGAAACCTGATTTCTGTGAAATCAACCCAATATCTCAATCAGGGAAGATTCGGTCAACGGTTTCGTCACAAACTTGATGACGTAGTTGTTGTTGACAATTTTGTCGATATCCCGCTTGTTGTCGGAACTGGAAAGGATAATGACTTTGCATTTGGTCTTAACGAGTTCCTTGAACTTTTCAAATTCGTAAAGAAAAACAAAACCATCCACCACCGGCATGTTGATATCTAGGAAAATGATGTTGGGGAGATCTTCCGGGCTGTTTTGGTGTTGAGCCAGGTAATCCAGCGCACTTTTGCCGGAGTTCTTGACTTCAATACGATCGGCAAAGCCAGTAATCTCAATGATCCGCTTACTGATAAAATTATCCGTATCGTTATCATCTACCAACATCACAAGGTCAATGGGCTTTTTCTTATCCATCATAAACAATTAGTGCAGCAAGCTATCAACATAGACTGGCAAAATTATCCTATTTAGGGAGAATCAAAAATATAGTGGGGATGCCGCCCGGGTAGATCTGGCAATGGCAGGGGAAAAGGTTCAACGGGACCTTACTCTTAGCCTCTCACCAATGGCGAGCCCAAAGTCTTTCTTGCCATTCCAGTCCATAATCTCCTTGATGGTTACCCCATATTGCCGCGCAACGCTGTACAGTGTATCAGAAGGCTGAACTTCGTGGGTGGTTTGCTCCGCATTACTTGCCGGTATCACTCCAGGTGCTGCCGCAGAACTCCGGGTATATGAATCTCCAGCGTCCGTTATGAAAGGCGTTAATGTACGAACAGGAGGAGCCTTTACATCCCAGTCAAAGCTGGTGTCTTCGTCCAGGACCGCGATGGTACTGTCCCTGCTCCCTCCAGATGCTGATTTGGCGGTAGACAGGAAAAGGGTCAAGCCGTCGATGTTATCACGCTCGGATGTGATTTGATTGTTCTTCATGAGATAGCTTTGCCGGACCCCAAACCGCTGACTCACGGCCCAAAGGTCATCGTCGGGTTTCATCGTATACAGATCCTGTATACCGTGTTTCTTCTTTCTTCCGAGAAAATATAATGCTCCGGGTACCAGGGGCCGGTCAATTTCCATTTCATTGTATGACAGGAATCTCCCGACGCTCACCTCGCCGCGGGCCGCAACCTCAGCCAGGGATTCCCCTGCCCACACACGGATGACAGCGATTCCATTGATCTCGATCACTTCTTCAATCGCTTCCGACGTTGCCTGACCGGAAGCTACGCGTGTGGCTGCGCCTGGACTAAGCACCATAAAGTCTGCAGCTAATTCCCCTTTGGGAATCCATACAGCGTACGGCTTGTCAGTTGGAACAGCCTCGGTCTTAAGCCACTTATTAAAATCCATCAGTCTATTCACATCCATCGAAGTTGCCCGGGCGATTTCCGCCAATGTCTTCCCCGGCGCCTGAATCGATGTCAATTCCACCGCAGGCCGACCCTCCGGCAGATTTTCGAAAGCAACTTTGTGAGCGAGAAATTTTTTTACATACCAGTATGTGTCGCTATTAATTTCAACATTCCGTGATCCCAGGTCCTTGTCACCCACGGCCCGCATCACGCCACCAGCTCCCATCTGGTACGATTGCAGCGCATAGACCCAGTTATTAAAATAGTGATTGCATTGCTTCAGATACCGTGCCGCCCCCCGGCTTGCACTTTCAATATTCATACGTTCATCCACGACATCATCGACACGCATCCCCATTTCTTCGGCTGTAAAATCCTTAAACTGCCAAAATCCGACCGCATTCGACGATGACACAGCATCCGCGATAAGGGCGCTTTCCTGGATTGCGAGGTACTTGAAGTCCACCGGCAGTCGCTCCTCGGTAAATATTCTCTCAATGATTGGGAAATAGGTCTTTGCACGCTCCGCCTTTATCCCGAAGTACTTGGGGCTCTGCGTAAGTGCGTCAACATCCCGCTGGATTTCCTGGCGAGCATCGGCGCGAATAGTAAGCGTCATACCTGCGAAAGGCATGGTGTGTGGTACTTGCGGAGATTGGCCAAAACTGGCAAAAGCTCCGCAAAAAATCAGCGCTGGAGCGAAAAACTTCATCTACCTACAAAGGTAAATGATTTTCCTAATTTTTTACCATCATCATGATCCCATCCCGCACAGGTAGCAGCATGGATGTTACCCGGGGATCATCCAGGACCTTCCTGTTGAACTGCTGCAATGCCTTGGTGTCTTTGTCAACGCGGGATTCAAGGACCTTGCCGCTCCATAGCACATTGTCGGCCAGAATGCATCCCCCAGCAGGTACTTTATCGACAACGAGGTCGAAATAGGTACTGTAATTTTCCTTGTCAGCATCGATCCAGACAAGATCCAGGGGTCCTGGTATCCCGGGGATCACGTCGAGGGCGTCCCCCACCCGGTAATCCAATTGGGATCCAAATCCCGAGTCCCGGAAATAGCCGCGCACCCGTTGCTCCAGTTCTTCATTGATGTCGATGGTGATGAGGGCTCCTCCAGGGGCAAGGCCTTCAGCAAGGCACAATGCGGAGTACCCGGTATAGGTGCCTATTTCCAGAATTTTTTTTGGTTTTACCAAGCGGCTCATTGTCGCAAGAAAACGCCCCTGCAGGTGGCCGGAGAGCATGCGCGCCATATGAACGCCCACGTGAGTTTCGCGATTGATGCGCTCCAGCAGTGGTGATTCCGGTTCACTGTGCTCCTCCGCGTAGCGACTAATGCGTTCAGTAATTAACTCCACCTCATTTTGTATTTGGTTCCATCCGCAAGCAACTCATTTGCTCGTCGACAAATATTTCATTGGCCATATCACGAAGGCTGTCCGCGGTAGCGCCTTGAACCCGTGAAAACATTTCCTCCAGGGAAGGCACCTGTCCCAGATCCAGCATGCTTCGACCCATCATGAACATGAAAGAGAGGTTGCTTTCCTCAGCCATGGCCACCTGCCCCATGATCTGCTCCTTGGCAGAGGTAAGTTGCTTTACACCCAGCTTGTTGTCACGCAGTTTTCGTAATTCCTCCCGGACGAGCCGGATACTCCTCGAAAGCTGGGAAGGTTCGGTGCCAAAGGAAATGACAAACAAGCCAGTGTCGGTGAAGGGTATGAATTGCGAACCAATGGAATAGACAATGCCGTGCTTTTCACGGAGCGATAAGTTTAGCCTAGAATTCATTCCGCTCCCGCCGAGGATGTTGGTAAGAAGGAAAAACTCGCCGCGTCGGGGATCTTTCACGTTATACGCTGTCCTTCCCATCGCGCACCTCGCTTGTTTCACCTCCCGTTTCAGGCCGAGTTCACGGGGAGTATACGTTGTAACCCGCTTGCGCTTTTGGGTAGTGACAATACGGGGAATCGAGCCAAGGTGTTTCTCGGCCAGCCGAACGACCTCTTCCATAGAAAGATTGCCCACGCAGGTGAACACGATCCGACGCGTGTCCAGGTGGCGTTTCATAAACGCCTTGAAGTCCTGGCGACGGAAAGAGAGAATAGTCTTTTCCGTGCCAAGAATGTTCATCCCCATAGGATGGCGTCCAAAAATGACTCGATCAAATTCATCTTGCAAAGATCCTTCCGGATCGTCATAGTACATCGACATTTCTTCGAGGATGACATTCCGCTCCCGTTCGATCTGCGGAGAGGGAAATACGGACTCGAAGGTAATGTCGGTGAGCAGCTCGAGGGCGCGCTCAAAGTAATCATCCCGCAGCGAGGCATAGAATAGTATCTTCTCCTTGTCGGTGAATGCATTGAGTTCACCTCCGAGGGATTCCAAGCGGTTGATAATATGAAACGCCTTCCGTTTTCGCGTCCCTTTGAACGCCATGTGCTCCCAGAAGTGAGCGATGCCCTGGTTAGCCGGAGTTTCATCGCGGCTGCCAATATCCAGCATGAGGCCGCAATGGACGATTTTCGTGGTTGTTACCCGGTTGTGAACAACGCGAATGCCGTTCTTTAAGGTGTGTATGGTGTGAATGCGCATAAAGGGGTATAAAGGTAAGCGCAAACAGGAATTGTCTCAATGCCGAACACGATTGCCCGTCTGCGGTCGGGGAACTTGGAGGGACGGCAATTTTGTTCATAAAATAGAGTAATAATTGTGGCATACTGCTTGCAAACCTATTTTTCGTTATGGAAACACAAAAAGTGCGTACCTGCTTCACCATCACGTTTACCGATGATCAGTACAACCGTGCCAAATCCTACGTAGAAGACATGAAAAAACACCCGATGCGTGTTTTCTGGCAAGGGAAAGAAGGGAAATCGGAAGAAGAGCTGGTGATTGAGCAAATTGCCCACCGGATTCTTTCCGGTTTCTATAACAACGAACCCTACAAGGCCGCCAGGCACATCATCCGGATGGAAAGCATGACCACGGCCTGACGCGCCTAGATTTTAGCCAGCACTTCTTCAATAAGCGCGTCGACCACGCCTTTGGGGTTTGTCGCAAATTGCTGCGTAACGCGGTTGGCAATAATGGCGTTGACACTTGCCGTGCGGTGCCCAAGCAATTTTCCAAATGCAAAATAGGCAGCGGTCTCCATTTCCAGATTGGACAGCACAAACCCGCCCGCGCGAAACGAATTCAAATCTTTTAGGAAATCCGGCAGCCTTCCCACCAGCCTCACGTGTCTGCCCTGCGGAGCATAGAATCCGGGACAGGTGAGGGTGTTGCCAACAATCATATTAGATCCCATCTGCTCGCGCAAATCGATGGAGCCGCGGACCACATAGGGCTGGAAGGGTAAGCCCGTATGCTTCTGTAATCCGAACGAGATTTCTGATTCCAACGATTCCATCGGCAAGTCATAGAAATGCATGAGGTTATCCAGCCCTACGGCATAGTCTGTTACCAGGTGTGTACCCAGCGCAATCTCTTCCCGCATCGCGCCCGAAGTACCCAGCCGCACCACGGTCAGTGACTTTCTTCCGGGTAACGGCTCCCTGGTTTTGAGGTTAATGTTTACGAGGGCATCGAGTTCGGTAAAAAAAATCTCCACGTTGTCTGGGCCGATCCCTGTGCTCATGACAGTCAGCCGTTTACCTCCCAGCATTCCGGTATGCGTGACAAACTCCCTGTTGTTGTTCTTGAATTCGATGGAATCAAAGTGCCGGGAAACTTCTTCCACCCTCGCCTGGTCTCCAACACCGATTACTTTATCAGCCACCTGCTCCGGATGCAGCCCGAGGTGATAGACGCTTCCATCTGAACCGAGGATCAAATCGGTATTGCTGATTTGCTGCATCGATTAGGATTTCACCGGCTGTGCCGGGTTGCCGTATACCGTCATGCCGTCGCCGACACTGGCGATAACGACTGACCCCGCTCCAATGCGGGCGCCCTTGCCCACGGTTATGCCGGAAACAATAACGGCGCCGGAACCGATAAAGGCATCGTCGCCAATCTTCACCCCCGGATTAACAATGACACCCGGACCAATTTGGACGAAATCACCCACTTCGCATTCGGCACCCACGTGGCTTTTCGCTCCCAGGATGCAATGACTCCCGATTGTTGAGCCTGCTCCTGATGTAAATCCCACATCAAATAAATTCCCAAACCCGAGAATTCCTTTTGGAGAAAGAGTTGCCTGGCGATGAACGGCATTCACCGGCTGAACATGACGCACTTCCTGAAGCATTTTCACAAGGCTCTTTCGCAGCCGGTTGTCATCCACAGCAACAAACGCCTCACACTTCTTGCCGATCAGTTTGAGAAACCCGTCATCATCGGGGCTTCCCAGCACCATGGCCTCATCCAGTTCCGTAGAATGAAGTTTTGCGTTGTCGTCTAAAAAACCGTAGACCACAACGTCGTTGCTTTCAAAAATTTCCTTGGCCGCGCGGCCCAGCGCGCTGGCGCCAAAAATAATTACAGGATTCTTCATGCGTGTATGATTTTCAAAGGTAGGCCGAAATACACATTCAAACTACCGGTTTCCGGGGAATACCCAATGTACCAACCTGTTTCCGCTCAGACATAAAAACAGCAGGAATGGAGAGAGTCCGACTTTGTAGCGCGACAACGTGCCGAAGTTCGGCGTCGACAATGCCAGAAAAGTTGTCAGCAGCACTATGTACACGATCATAGCAACTACAAGAAGCCGATGGGTTGACCGGTGAAGCGTGAGAAGCGACGGCAGCGCGAAGATCACCATCGCGAGAACAGCTAGATTCTCCAGCGCCGCCACGACGCTGAGGAGGTTGGCTGATTCCCAGATAAAAGGGCGGAACAACCCCGACACGAACGCTACGGGAGCATTGAGCAGCATGCTCGCCACGGTGGGTCTCAAATCATGATAATGAATCACGCCCTGTGGGTCTGACAAGGCCATGAATTCCAGGTTGTTTTGATAAATGACATCGAGGAAGCGGGATGGATAAAAATTAGGATGCACTCCTGTGGCAATCAGCAGCAGTGACAGGAATACCAGGATCCACACCACCATCTCATATCGCACCAGGGCAGGCCATGGGAGTCGTTTCCACCTGTACATCAGGAGGGTAGTCGCCGCAACCGGAATGAAGACTCCGATCCAGTAGTACTTGAGATTCCAACCCACCCAGACTGAAATCAAGGCGAGGAGCCATCCTGAGAAAGAAACTCGCCGGGATTGCGTTACCGAAATACAGATTCCTGCCAGCACAAACAACGACGCCAGGCCCAGGCTTTCCTTGATGAGACCCGAGGACCAAAAAACCACAGATGGAAAAAAAAGAAAGGCCAGTGCCGCTTCTATTCTTCGTTGCGGAAAGAGGTTGCTGATTTGCCGGAACAAATACCACGATGCGAGAAATGAAACAAACGAAAGGAAAGCCGACATCATCCAATAATTTCCACCCGTAAGCAGAGCAACCGCGCCAGCTATTTTTACAAAAAAAAGCGACCGTGCCGTCTGCAGGCTCAGGGTTCCCGCAAAATCAGGGTTTGTGCTTTCGTCCCAGAAAAAGGCGATCGCTCCACGCGGATCATCCGTCATCAAGGATGCTATCTTCCTTCCATCCTGCCAATACGAAATCGTATCTCCAAGTTCATAATAATAGAGAAACAGAACGCCCAACGCTGCGCCCGCGGCAATTTTCACTCCCAACGCGGGCCAGTATAACCGCCGCTGCGCCGGATCCTCCTTTCGATAAATGGCGATGGCTGCTCCCGCAAGGAGCACAACGTCAAGAAGAAGAATAATCTGGTTCATGGTCATGGGGGCGGATCAACGATGTGCCAACACTACATTGAAGGCAATTCTTCCGCTGGCAAAAGGTATTAAATAATTCTATCAGCCCCTGCGACTCGGATGAATTTCGTGCACTCATCCCAAGGTCGGTCCATTTCTTTGTTATAGCATTCTCCTCGGCGGGTAATTCTTCCAGAATGGCCAGGGCCCGGTCCATGTACCGCTGATCATCCATTCGCATGGCGAAGGCAGCCCAAAGTGGAACCACAGCGTTGACAACAATGCCTTCGGCGCTTCCAATCCCTAATTCATGCAGCGTGCTGCCGGCTTTTTTAGAAAACTGGTAATGATCAGTCCAATACGAAGAGCTTGGAACCCGGAATATTTCAATCAGCACGTGCCGGTTCTCAGCGTCCAGAACGGCCGCATGAAGATTCCGTTGGTGATGGAGCACGGCACACCATTGCGCCAACCGGACCGTTGGAAAGTTGGGTGGTCGCATACGAAGAAATTTCCATACCGCCTTTGACATCCTTCTTTTCGACAACCCGTGTGCATGGGCCTTCAAGCGGTATTCTTTTTGAAGCGCCTTGTAGTGTGCGTCGCCCTCCGTGGTTTCCAAAAATCCAGCCTGGCCAAACAACAAGGCCTCCGTTTGAAAAAGATCGTCCTGCCTGTGAACAAGCCGCAAGGGAAGCGCGCGGGCCAGTTGAAGCATCGGCTCTGCATTGACCTTAAATCCAAAGGCTTTCGCCAGAAATTGATACGATGTTTCTTCCCAGTTATTTCGGTTGTGCTGCAAAAGAGCGAGCACCTCTGTGGCTTTGCGTTCCAGTCGCTGCACGAGTGCTTTCGTCACCATCCCTTCCCGGACTACCTCAGGCACATCGCGCAGGGAACGTTCGCAGGGAATAGAAAAACCGCTGCCGACGAGTTGTCTGTAATTCTGGATCAACACCTCCTCAATCCTTCCTTGCAGCTCAACGGTTGGCAGTCGTGTGCCGTCCCGCCTAAGGATCGGCTTGTCTTCACGCCACACCACATGGAGGATTACGCTGTCATAGGCCGCATCCTGGTCGTGGCGATGATCAAGCCAGCCGGAAGATTTTGTGTGAATCTCTACATGACCCACCCAATCCATGTCCCCCAGGCGTAACCGGGCATTTGAGAAATCAGGACCTGCGTGGTGATTGGGAGTACCCGGATGGAAAACATCCACGGAATCACCTTCCGTCGTAACCAGCGCTCTTTTGTCGAAGTACTGGAGATCCCAGATATAATGGAGAAAGAGTTCCTGCATCGATGCTAGTTACGATGCAGTGCCCGCAGAGGAGCCAGGCTGGATCAGAGAAAATCCGGATGATTTTGGCCTAAAGCGTAAGAAGGCGATCCATCACTGCCTGAAGTTTCTTCGCTTCCCGGCCGGCGGCGGCGGCGAAATCCTTACCTGAAGACGCATAGATTATTGCCCGGGAAGAATTGACCAGCAACCCGCACTCGGCATTCATCCCACGGGTCGAAACTTCCTCCAGGTTGCCTCCCTGCGCCCCCACCCCCGGGACGAGAAAGAAATGATCGGGGGCTAGCGCCCGCATTTCCGACATCGTGTCGGCACGTGTAGCACCCACGACATACATCATGTTGTCTGGTGATCCCCAGGCCTGTGACTTGATGACCACTTCTTCATAGAGTTTCCTGCCGTCTGTTGTACCCAAAACCTGAAAATCGGCTGCTCCCGGATTAGACGTATGCGCCAGGAGAATCACAAATTTGTCTTTGAACGAAAGAAACGGTGTCACGGAATCTTTCCCCATATAGGGGGCAACCGTAATCGCATCAAAATTCATTTGCTCAAAAAACGCTTTTGCGTACAGCGCAGAGGTGTTTCCAATATCTCCGCGCTTGGCATCGGCGATGGTAAACAGATTTTTTGGTATGTACTCCAACGTTTTCTGAAGACTCTCCCACCCGCGGGCGCCCAGTGACTCGTAGAAAGCGACGTTGGGTTTGTAAGCCACCGCGAATTCCTGGGTAGCATCGATAATTTGCCGATTGAACTCGAAGACGGGATCTGGGGTGCTGCGTAGATGAGCGGGAATCTTTTCAGGATCTGTATCCAGGCCCACGCATAGATAAGACCTCTTGCTTCTTATTTCCTGAATGAGGTCGAGCCTTGTCATGATTTCAAATCAAGGTCGCTGGTTCCATCCCAAGGAAACTCAACGCAAGTCAATGACTTCCACGCCGGGAAATTTCTTGGGATCAAAGATGAAGTCGGTATCCTCGAGTTTGGCGGCAGCATTAAATTTCGTAATCGAGTACTTGAACAGGTTGCCGGCTTTGTCAAACATCGTCCAGCTTTGAATGCTCTTGTCTTTTTTCACAATGTTCATGCGAACCTTGAAGTACTGCGCGTCCCGCTTTTCAGGAACCAGATCAACCACTTCACACATCACGCCGCCGTCCATTTTGTCTTCCAGGTACAGGTACTTGTAACCCTTCTTGTAGATCTCGTAGAATTTGGAAGGATTCAGATCATCAGAGGTAGGATCGACATTGTCAATGTTGACTTCTTTCACATCGGGGAGGTAGGTCCACACGGTAGTGCCGTTATTGATTACTTCCTGCTCGGGCAACGTGAGCCGATACTTGTCACCTTTCACCATCATTTTTCCCTTGAATTCCTCGTTGATTTTCTCCGTTTCGTTCGTCAACGTGTAGGAAAAATTAGCCTCAAACGATGGGGTTTTTTTGTAGCGGTTACTCATTGCTTCCAGGATCTCGAGTGCCTTGGGGTCGTATTGTGCCCAGAGCGTGGAGACGGAAAACAGGAGGAATGTTACCAGAAATGCTTTTTTCATGAGTTAAGGGCCGTAGGTTAGGTCGAATTGGCCGCAAATTTACTTATTGGCCGTGCTTTTCCTTAAGCGTACTCAATAATTGTTCCAAACTAGTTTCGTCACTGATAAGAACCTCACGGGCTTTGGACCCCTCAAATTGACCAACAATGCCGGCTGCCTCCAATTGGTCTATGAGTCTACCAGCCCTATTGTATCCCAGCTTAAGTTTGCGCTGAATAAGTGAAGTGCTGCCTTGCTGATGCATAACGATCAACCGCGCTGCCTCTTCAAAAAGGGCATCGCGCTCAGACAGGTCTACATCACTCGGCCCGCCTTCTTCTTCGCCGACAAATTCCGGCAGCATGTAGGCTGAGTCATATCCACGCTGAGCGCCGATATACTCACAAATTTTTTCTATCTCAGGTGTATCCACAAATGGACATTGTAGACGAATGATATCTGATCCCGCGGAGAGCAACATATCCCCCATCCCAACCAACTGGTCGGCGCCTCCCGTATCCAAAATAGTTCTGGAGTCGATTTTGGACATCACGCGGAATGAGAGTCTCGCCGGAAAGTTTGCTTTGATCACACCGGTAATCACATTGACAGAGGGTCTTTGCGTTGCCAGCACCAGGTGAATCCCGATTGCCCTGGCCAATTGCGCCAGGCGCGCGATAGGAGTCTCCACCTCTTTGCCAGCCGTCATCATCAGATCTGCCAATTCATCAATAACGAGAATAACATAGGGGAGAAAGCGGTGCCCTTCTTTTGGATTCAACTTCCGGGCAACAAATTTTACATTGTATTCTTTCAGGTTTTTAGCACCCGCATCTTTTAACATTTCATACCTGTTCTCCATCTCGATGCACAGGGAATTCAGTGTATGCACCACCTTCCGGGTATCTGTTATTATGGCATCCTCACTGTTTGGAAGTTTAGCCAGGTAATGACGCTCAATTTTGCTGAACAGCGACATCTCCACCTTTTTTGGGTCAACAAGGACAAATTTCAATTGACTCGGGTGACGCTTATATAATAGAGAGGCAAGGATGACATTGAGGCCAACTGATTTCCCTTGTCCCGTGGCACCCGCCACAAGCAAGTGAGGCATCTTGGCCAGATCGATAACCAGCACCTCATTGGAAATGGTTTTTCCCAAAGCCACCGGCAATTCTTTGTCTGTTTTTTGAAACGCTGCCGATGAAAGGACGGATCGAATGCTCACCATCTCCCGGTTTTTGTTCGGCACCTCAATTCCTATTGTTCCTTTTCCGGGAATAGGTGCAATAATGCGAATACCCAGGGCGGCAAGGCTCAGCGCGATATCATCTTCCAGGTTTTTTATTCTTGAAATTTTTATGCCGGCATCAGGAACAATTTCATACAGCGTTACGGTAGGGCCAATGGTCGCCTTGATGCTCTGTATCCCAATCTTAAAATTTACAAGTGTCTCAATGATCTTGTCCTTGTTCTGATTCAACTCGTCCTGTGTCACCTGGACTTTGCCGGTATCGTATTCATTGAGCAGCTCCAATGGAGGAAACTTAAACCCCTTCAATTCCAGGGAAGGGTCATAAAATCCTTTCTCCTCAACGAGCTGCTCCGCGAGTAAATCCGTATCCGATTTTGTTTCCTCGATGGTAAACTCCGGCTCCTTCTTCTTCTCCTCCTTCACCGCTTCGGGCTCTTTCTTCGGCGGCAGGACAGCAGGCGCCTCGACGATGGTACTCACCATTTCCGGTTGGGTGGGAGGCGGTGTAAGGTCCGGCCAATTATCCCGGTCATCCACGTAGGCCGACTGCTGCTCCAGGATGGGGTCGTTGCCCATGGGCTTGGGGTCTTTCACTTGAAAGGCGTTGATGGCGGTAACGTTGAAGAAGTAGATAATGAAGATGAACAGGCTGAGTACCAGAAACAGAAACGTTCCCCAGCCAAGCATGCTATTTGCCAGGGCTGCCAGTTCGTAGCCCAAGCCGCCACTTAGAAAACTAATTTCGGTGGAGCCGGAGATGCTGTGGGTAAGGTATCCGAGGAGGAGGCTGATCCACAGGCCAGCAAACAGTGAGAACGTAAATACGGAAAAGAAGGAGATCAGTTCCCGCTTGAAGACCATTTTGAAACCCAGGAGGAACACCAGCGGGGGAATGAAAAAGCCGGCGATTCCAAACCATCGGAACATGAAGTAGTGGGCTGTTACCGCACCGTACAATCCCAGCCAGTTATCCGCATCGTTTCCCGATTCAATCAAATTGGAATCACCCAGCGCTTCCACCACACTTTGATCCGCCTTTCCGGTGAAGAGGTAGGACAAGAAGGCGGTGAACAGGAAAAGGGAGGTAATTAAAAGAAAAAACCCCACGGCCAGGTGGAAACGCGGGTCACGGAAAAAGTCGAGGTTGAAGCGGGAGCCGGTTTTGCTGCCCTTACTTTTCTTCTCTTTTTCAGGTTTCTTAAAGGTGCTGGACTTGTAAGTGTTTTCGGCCATCAGAGTTTAAAAAGTAGTCAAAACTAAGGAAAAACGGCATAAGATCGCAACGTCGGTAATGAAGTTGCATCCGTTTCTAATGACATTTCTAATGGTTAATGTAATAGTTCGTATTGGGATCGTGCCTTACTGGTTAACGATGAAAGCACTCGCGTCCACACTCATCCCTCGTAGTTAATCCTTGGTCTGTGTCCCCACAGACCAACTTGACAATTGATCCTTTTCGGTCTGTGAGGACACAGACCGAGGTTCGGACTTGTAAGTGTTTTCGGCCATTAGAGTTTAAAAAGTAGTCAAAACTAAGCATTCTGTTGAACATTTAATATCGGATGGCACCTCCTTATTTGGTACTTTGAATTCTCACTAAGTATTAACGAACCGATCAAACAGACCATCCATGTTTTCATTTTTATGAAAATGACTTCACTTTTTTTGTTTGTTGCTGCTCCTTGAAACGGTAACGTTACTAGCGTGGTATTTGATCTAATCCTTGGTCTGTGTCCCTAATCCTTGGTCTGTGTCCCCACAGACCAACTTGACAATTGATCCTTTTCGGTCTGTGAGGACACAGACTGAGGTGTGGGGAAAAACGGCATAAGATCGCAACGTCGGTAATGAAGTTGCATCCGTTTCAAATGACGCTTCTAATTGCTAATTAAATAGTTCGTGGGATTTCGTGCCTTACTGGTTAACGATGAAAGCACTCGCGTCCACACTCATCCCTCGTAGTTGCGGCGGGACTGCTCCACGCCTAATCCTTGGTCTGTGTCCCCACAGACCAACTTGACAATTGATCCTTTTCGGTCTGTGAGGACACAGACCGAGGTGTGGAGGGACTGTCCTTGAAGCTTCTAACTATGACTACATAAATCGCGTCTTCCGGGGTTTGAATAATGATGGGAATGAACTTTCTTCGAGGACGTATTTTTATAAGCTTCAATTCACAAGTGGTGAACCAAAAACGGGGTATATTTCGCTGCGTCGGTGAGGACGAGATAAAAATCAAAGGAAAGGACTTATGGGGTTAAAATTTGAAGCAGTCAATCCGGTCCCAGCCTTTCTTGTAGTTCCATTTTCCTTGTTCTTCATCTTGATTTCAGTAGGGCCGGCTCTGGGTCAATGGTCCACCGATCCGGCATTAAACAATCCAATTTGCGCAGCAGCAGGGGCTCAATCTGCGCCATCCATTATTTCAGATGGTAGCGGAGGAGTCATCATAACATGGTTTGACCGCCGAAGCGGAGTCGATGACATCTACGCCCAACGCATTGATGCCAATGGGGTACCGCTGTGGACAAGCAATGGTGTTGCGATATGCACGGCAACTGGCGATCAGCAATATCCAAACATCACTTCGGACGGAAGTGGTGGAGCAATCATTACCTGGGAGGATCAGAGAACCGGTAGCTACGATGTCTATTCTCAGCGCATCAGCGGGGCAGGAACAGTGCAATGGACTCCCGATGGCGTACCTATCTGCACAGCAACAGGCGGTCAATTCGCTCCAACCATCACTTCAGACGGAAGTGCAGGAGCCATCATTACCTGGTATGATCAGCGGATCGGAAGCACGGACATTTACGCCCAGCGCATAAATGGCGGCGGAATAGTTCAGTGGACAGGCGATGGGGTAATCCTATGCGCAGCTGCATTTGGACAATCTATTCCAAAAATAATTTCGGATGGCAGCGGTGGAGCTATTATCACCTGGGAAGATCAGAGAGGTTCTGACATTGACATTTATGCTCAACGTGTTAATGCAAGCGGATTAGCGCAATGGCTGACTGATGGTGTCCCTATATCAACCGCGTTAAGCAGCCAACAATTTCAAACTGCCGAAGCGGATGGCAATATTATTGCTGACGGATTGGGAGGTGCTATTATTACCTGGTTTGACAATAGAGACTTTGCCACCAATGGATTCACTCAAGATATTTACGCCCAACGAATCAATGCCAGCGGAGTAATTCAATGGACAAGCAATGGGACAGCAATTTGTACAGCGCCAGATAATCAGGAACTTCCAACCGCCATTTCAGACGGAAGCGGAGGAGCCATAATTACCTGGAGAGACATAAGAAACGGATCCAATTTTGACATCTATGGCCAGCGCATATCTGGCGGTGGAGCCGTGCAATGGACCAGCGACGGCGTAGCCATATGCACTGCGGCGAACACTCAATTCTATCCCTTCGGCGTTCCGGATGGCAGCGGTGGAGCTGTGATCATGTGGCAGGATTTCAGAAACGGATCGAATCACGACGTCTATGCCCAGCGCATGAATGCAAGTGGGGCTGCACAATGGACAAGCAATGGAGTAGCAATAACCACCGCTGCCGGGCATCAGACCGATCCAACTATCGCTTCAGACGGCAGCGGTGGCGGTATCATCACGTGGGTAGATGCCAGGCCTGCAGTTATTGATATCTACGGTCAACGCGTGCGGTCTGACGGTTTATTGGGTTCACCTCTACCAACCATCAGCTCTTTTTCACCGACCAGCGGTCCGGTTGGAACGACTGTTACCATCACTGGTACAAACTTCAGTGCAACACCCGCTAACAATATTGTTTTCTTTGGTGCAACTCAGGCCACAGTAACCGCTGCCTCGGCAACCAGCTTAACTGTAACTGTGCCCGTTGGCGCTACCTATCAGCCCATCACAGTAAATGTTGGTGGGTTAATCGCCTATTCTGCTAGTCCATTTGTCGTCACGTTTACTGGCGGTGGAACAATTGATGCCTGCTCATTTGCCGCCAAAGTAGATTTCGCTGCCGGAACAAGTCCTTTTTCAGTTTCCATTGGCGACATTGACGGGGATGGAATGGCCGACCTGGCAGTGGCAAATTTTAATGCCAGCAATACCGTTTCGGTATTTCGCAATACCAGCAGCGGGGCAGGCAGCATCAACTATGCCGCCAAAGTAGATTTCACAACCGGAACATTGCCTAGTTCAGTTTCCATTGGCGACCTTGACGGGGATGGAAAGGCCGACCTGGCAGTGGCAAATTACAGCAGCAATACCGTATCGGTATTTCGCAATACCAGCAGCGTAGGCAGCATTAGCTATGCCGCCAAAGTAGATTTCACAACCGGAACATCGCCTCTTTCAGTTTCTATTGGCGACCTTGACGGGGATGGAAAGGCCGACCTGGCGGTGGCCAATTTGGCTAGCTTTACCGTCTCGGTATTACGCAATACCAGCAGCGGGGTTGGAGACATCAGCTATGCTGCCAAAGTAGATTTCACAACAGGAACAGGTCCTGAATCAGTTTCCATTGGCGACCTTGATGGGGATGGTAAGGCCGACCTGGCGGTGGCAAATTATAACAGCAATACCGTATCGGTATTTCGCAATACGGCCAGCGGGCCAGGCAGCATCAGCTATGCCGCCAAAATAGATTTCACAACCGGATCCGGATCAGGTCCTTATTCAGTTTCCATTGGCGACCTTGACGGAGATGGAAAGGCCGACCTGGCAGTGTCAAATGTTGACAACAATACCGTCTCGGTATTTCGCAATACCAGCAGCGGGGCAGGAAGCATCAGCTATGCCGCCAAAGTAGATTTCACAACTGGATTAGGACCTTATTCAGTTTCCATTGGTGACCTTGACGGGGATGGCAATGCTGATTTGGCGGTGGCAAATGCTACCAGCGCTACCGTCTCGGTATTTCGCAATACCAGCAGCGGGGCAGGCAACATCAGCTATGCCGCCACAGTAGATTTCACAACTGGATTAGTACCTTATTCAGTTTCCATTGGTGACCTTGACGGGGATGGAAAGGCCGATTTGGCAGTGGCCAATTATAACAGCAATACCGTATCGGTATTTCGCAATACCGTTTCTTCACTACTGCCGACCATCACTTCTTTTACACCATTATCCGGACCAATCGGAACTTCCGTAACCATTACAGGAACTAATTTTGATGCTACACCGGCAAACAACATTGTACTGTTTAATGGCACAGCGAGCGTTGTTAGCTTAAGCACAGCTACCAGCATAACGACAACCGTTCCAGTCGGGGCAACTACCGGAACTATTTCGGTAACTGTAGGGTGTAACACGGCGACGAGCGGTGCTGTTTTTACCGTAGGCTCCACAGCAACCATTACCATTAACACCCAACCAGCTGATTTCACTGCCTGCGTAGGACAAACAGCCACCTTCACTACCGCTGCCACAGGTACTACCAACATCACCTATCAATGGCAGTTCTCTCCAGATGGAATTGTTCCGTTCACCGACATCATCAATGGTGGCGGATACTCCAATGCAACCACTTCGACACTTTCGATCAATACCACAGGCACATTTGGCCTGGGGCGATACCAGTGCCGCATCAATGGAGACTTTGCCGCAGAAGTAATCACATTTGACGAGGGGCTCTTTATTAATCCGCCTCCGGCAGCACCGTCGACCTCAGGAAATACGGCCTGCAGCTCCACGACAGTCATTTTGATGGCCTCGGGCGGATTTGCCGGCGATTATAGATGGTATACCGTAGCATCAGGAGGCACCGCTATTGCGGGACAGACAAACGATACGTATACCACGCCTTCGCTCACAACCACCACCACCTACTACGTTGCCCTTGATAACGGTACGTGCCAAGGACCACGATCTCCCGTTACCGCTACGATTACCGCGTTGCCGCCTGCCCCCGGCGTCACGCCCGGTTCGGCGTGTGCACCGTCTGCCAGCATGATATTGACCGCATCCGGTGGAACAAGCGGACAGTACCGGTGGTATACCGTGCCTACCGGAGGATCTTCCATTCCCGGAGAAACCAACAGTATGTATACCACACCCATCCTTTCCGCCTCCACCACGTACTATGTCAGCATTAATAACGGCACCTGCGAAAGCAACCGCACATCCATTCTCGCCGAGATCAAATCATGCAACGTCACCATTAACACCGCGCCGCTTTCAACCGAACTTGGTGGGCAAGTGTCACTTAACATTGCACCCCTGGTCACTACCATTGGCGATCTCATCGACTTAAATTCCATCAAAGTGACGCAGCAGCCTATCAGCGGCGCACCGGCAACCGTAACCACAGGCATTCTTCAGGTGGACTACACTGGAATTTCTTTTGCCGGAACAGACCGCCTTACCATCGAAGCCTGCGATATGGCGGCGCGGTGCGCGCAGCAGGAGTTCACCATCGAAGTCATTGGAGACATTATCATATACAACGCCGTTTCGCCCAACGGCGACGGCAAGAACGACGTGTTTCTGTTGCAATTCATTGATCTGATTCCGGGCTCCAGGGACAACCACGTGGTAATTTTCAACCGGTGGGGCGACATCGTCTTTGAAACGCAAAACTATGACAACGTCAACCGGGTTTTCCGGGGCCTTAACAAAGACGGGAATGAACTGCCGACCGGAACGTATTACTATCAACTACTATTTTCTTCTACGGGTCAAAAGCGAACGGGATTTATTTCACTAAGGCGATAAGGATGGAAACTCAAAGCAGTTGCATGAATTCAAAGCCCAGCACTATTAGTGCAATCAACTCGTTTAAAAACGTTCAGCAGATTCTGAGGCTGGTGGTCGCCGTTGTGGGGTCAGGTTTGTTTACTACGGCAAACGCCCAGCAAGACCCCATCTACGCCCAATACATGAACAATCCCCTTGCGATCAATCCCGCCTACGCGGGAAGCAACAACATGTTCAACGCCAACATTCAGTACCGCACCCAATGGGCAGGCATCGATGCCAATCCTGCCACTATCAACTTCAGCAGCCACATGGCAGTATTTAGAAATAAGATCGGCGCGGGATTAATGGTCATTCAGGATAAGATCGGTGATACGAAGAATACGGAGTTTCAAGGTGTGTTTGCCTACAAGATTCAAGTCAAGGACTCCTGGCTGTCGTTCGGCATGCAGACGGGATTTATCAGGTATCAAACCGATCCTTCCATGCTCACCATCCGCGATCCGGGTGACCCGGCGTTCAACCAATTGACAGAAACCAAATTCAATACCGGCGTTGGCATCATGCTGAAGAGTGATCGTTACCTTGTCGGAATTTCCGTACCACGCCTTCTCCCGGCAACAGTTAGCCAGGGCGGTCAGTCGATTGCGCTTTACAGCCAGAACTATTATCTCTTCGGGTCTTATGTCATGTTCATCTCGCAAGATATCCGCTTCAAGCCTTCCGTATTACTTCGGGCCACACAAGGCACATCCATCTCAGCTGACCTGAATGCAAGCTTCACCTTCAAAGAGCTGTACACTGGTGGAATCTTTACCCGCAACTTCAAGTCGTATGGAATCCTCGCCCAAGCCAGTTTTAAGAACATTCGCTTCGGGTATGTGTTTGAACTTCCAGGAAGTGCAGCTACGAGCCTGAACTTTGTCAGCCACGAAGTCAGCCTTGGGATTTCAACCGCGCTGCTGGGATTCCATGACCAGGCGGTGAAGACGTTTTAGGAAGGTGTCCTACACCTCTCTAGGTGTAGGACACCAGTATCTTACCCTTTGCCCGCCTGGATTCGCTGTGACGGTGCGCTTCGGCAATCTCACTCAGTGGGTACTTCTTATCAATGATTACTTTGATCTCTTTCCTGGCCGCCATACCAATCCTCCATTTTGCTGACCATCCTTGCCTTCATGGGATTCTGGTGGATGTAGTGAAATGCAACATTCGCGTAGTCATTCTCAAATGCAATGACATGGATCGCCCTGGTCTTTTGCTGAAAGAGGCTGCCCGTCCTCGCCTCCTGTTTATTGATCGCTTTGGCATACGAGCTCAAAAGTTGTTTTATGCCTTGTGAAAAGCGTTGCCGTTGAAAGCTGCCATCCTTGATCACCACAGTAGACAATTGGTTTGCCATGATAAGGAAATGAAAATGGTTTGGCATCAGGCACCAGGCCTGGATATCACAAAAAGGTTTCACATTCTTTTCAACACCATCAAGGAAGTATGAATAATTCCGCGATTGGGGAAAGATGATTTCCCTATTATTCCCGCGATTGAAAACATGATAGATTTCGCCTTCCACCAAATTCATATTGAAAAATAAGTGATTGAATAATACACTGGTTGACTTCCATGGTACGATTTACCAGATTAATTTCGATCAAAAGGTGTCCAACACCTTAAAATCGCGATGCGGAAATTTTTACGTCGGCATTCTTCCACGCCTTCTGAAACCGGGCCGCCGTTGCTGCCGATTCTTTGGTCTTCCCCAGTTTTGTTTGGGCTTGCAGCAGACCATGCAACGCCCAGCCGTTTGCCGGATTCTTTTTCAGATCCTCCTCATATACCTTTTCAGCTTCGGCCGTGCGACCAGACTCCAGCAGCGCGGCACCCAGATAGTGCCTGACCGGGAGGCGCCAGTCGGGAGGCTCGTTGTATCGAAGCGTATCTTCTGCTAAAACTGCTGATTGTAACATTTTGATTCCTGCCTCCACGTTGTGCTCGGTCAGCAGCAACTCCCCTTTTAACAGATGGGTAGCCACATTGACGATTTCTGAAACAGAATTGTAGAACGCGTAGATGGACTTCACGGTGTCCAGCCGATTGATTGCCTCCAACTCCCGCAGCTCCTTCTTTGCCTCGAAGAGTTTTCCTTTGCGCAGGAAGGCGGTACCTCTTGCCAAATGATGAACAGCCGAAGCATGATAATACTTTGGGTCTGGCGAAGGCAGCGTCAAAATCTCATTCCATTTTCCAAATCGCATATAGGCAAAAACCGGTGTTGTCAGGAAGAAATCGTAGTAGACTGGAATCATGCTCTCCGCAGGCTTCATCTGATAGACAAGTTTGTTCCCGTTCGTGATTGCCTGGGTGCTGCGTCCGTTCATCATCCCGCCGAAACAGAGAAAATCAATGTTGTGAGGGTAGTATCCCAGGCGATACATACCCTGGTCGTCACTCAGGGCAAGAAACGCTTCGTCCACTTTCACCGCCTGGGTGTTTGACGCGTCCGACTTATCATAGTCCCCTACCCGAATGTAAATGTGCGACGGCATGTGAACCAGATGTCCGGCAGACGGCATGGCGGTCTCCAGGAAAGACGCACTTTTCAACGCATCCGATGGTGCATTGGAAGCCTCCACCAGGTGAATGTAAAAATGATGAGCACCCGGATGGCGTGGGTATTTCTTCATGACCGACTCCAGGGCGGCCCGCGCATCGTTTGTCATCGGTCTGGGCGATCCATCCCGGTTCCAATAATTCCATGGGATGCTGGTCATGATGGCATCGGCGTAGAGGGTTACCGCCTCCGGATCGTCGGGGTACTTCTTGCTCAATGCCTGCATGGATTTCCGATAGGTCGTATTTAAAGAATCACGCACGGCGTAGGCTTTGCCATTATACCGTGTCGTCATGGCCATTATAAAGCCTATCTCCCGCTCCGAACAATTTTGAATGAGCTTCCTGGCATTGGTGATGGCCTCCAACGCCATGGCTTCCCTGTCCATGGGATTCCAGTCATTTATATTAGGACCCAACGCCAGTGCCTGACCCCAATATGCCATGGCGAAGGTTGGCTCGAGGCGTGCCGCTTCCTGAAAAGACCGGAGCGCCTCCACGTGGTTGAATCCATAAATCAGGCGGAGGCCCTGATCAAAATACTTTTGAGCTTGAGGGTCACGGGCGCTCACCGGATAGTGCAAATCGCCAAGGCCAGGTAATAATTGCACGGGTAAATACGCTGTGTCCTGCGCGGAACTGAAAAGGGGTCCGCACAAAGAAATAGGCTGGTTGATCCGGATATTTTTTTCAGCCTTCTTTTTGTACGTCATCGATGCCGCAAAGGTCATCAGGAGGGCCGCAGCCGCCAACAGGAAAAGTAATTTTTTCATGGTTTTGAGTTTAGGCGTAGGACACCTTTGTTGATCCGTTTCACAAACCCCGGCCCTTCGTAAATAAACCCCGTGTAGATTTGTACGAGGTCTGCACCAGCCTGAAGCTTTTCTATTGCGTCGGCAACCGTCATGATCCCGCCGACGCCGATGATCGGAAAATCTTTTCCAAGCCTCTCTCGCAGAAAACGAATGACCTCCGTTGAACGCTGACCAACGGGTTTGCCGCTAAGCCCTCCAGCACCCATGTCAGCCACTTCCTTCTGGGAGGTGCTCAGGCCATCGCGGGAAATGGTCGTGTTCGTTGCAATCACGCCGTCCGTTTTCGTTTCCCGAAGAATTACTACCACGTCGTTCAATTGCTCCGCTGTCAAGTCGGGAGCAATTTTTAACAAAATGGGTTTCGGTTTTTCTTTTGCCTCGCTGATTGATTTCACACGGAGCAACAAACGCTTCAACGGTTCCTTGTCTTGAAGAGCGCGAAGTCCTTGTGTATTCGGCGAGCTTATGTTGACGATAAAATAATCCACGTACGGATATAAAATTTCCATGCATGCCGCATAATCCTCTTCTGCCTCTTCGTTGAGTGTTGCTTTGTTCTTGCCAATGTTTCCGCCTACAATCACGTTGGATTTTCTTTTTCTCAGTCGTTCCACTGCAGCAGTGGCACCTTCGTTATTAAATCCCATCCGGTTGATCAGGGCCTGATCTTTGGGAAGTCGAAACAGTCTTGGTTTTTGATTCCCGTCCTGGGCGCGGGGCGTGAGCGTGCCAATTTCTATGAAGCCAAATCCAAAGCAGGCCAGTTCGTCGATCAGCCGGGCATCCTTGTCAAATCCTGCAGCCAGTCCTACCGGATTCGGAAAGGTGAGCCCTACTATTCTTCGCTCCAACCGAGGATCATGGGTATAAAACAGCAAGCGCAACAACGGTTTGACACCGGGGATTGCTCCAATAAATCGTAGAAAACCAAACGTGAGGTGATGAACGCGTTCCGGATCAATCAGGAACAGCAGCGGCCGGATAAGCACCTTATACATGCATCCTATTTCTTCTTTTTGACCTTTTTCGGTTTGAGCGAGAATTTCCTGAAACCAGCCGCGACGATCTGATCGATCATGCGGCTGATATCGGTTGCGCTGTTTGTTGTGGTGGCGTTTATCCGCCAGATGAGATTCTTATTGCGGTCGTCCAGGTCGATGATCAGGCTGCCCATCTGGTAGTCCCTCGACCAGGTCTGGCTGTTGTTGGTCGGTGAAATTCCCAGGGGTCCCAACTGGGTAAAATCGGTCCGGTCCTGGCTTCCTATCACGTACGATACGATCAGATCGCCTGAGGAGTCCACCGGTTGCAGGCCCTTTTCTGTCAACTCCTCGGTAATGGAGGTCTTGACCCATTTGTGCAGGGAGGCTGCATCTATCTGACGACGGTCCTTCGGAGTGATCACTTCTCCTTCGCCCATCATAAACGTTTTATATCCGGACAGGTCACGGTTCTTGTCATATTCAGCATTGACACTTTGGGCTCCTCCCGAGACGAAGGCCAAAAAAAGATAGATGAAACAAAAAAGCCGCATGGTCAAAGGTAGCAAAGGAACGGGGCATTGCCGTTGCCAAACCATGAAATTATGCGGGTTGCGACGTCAACTCCGGGGATGAAACTCCCGAATCACCTGCTTGAGATAATCCCTGTCAAGGTGAGTGTAAATCTCTGTGGTGGTAATCGATTCGTGGCCGAGCATTTCCTGGACAGCCCGGAGGTCCGCTCCTCCCTCGATGAGGTGGGTGGCAAACGAATGCCGGAATGTGTGGGGGCTTATACGCTTTCGTAACCCGATCCGTTCGGCCAACGATTTGATAATCAAAAACACAGAAACCCTCGAAATCTTCCGGCCCGCCTTGTTGAGGAATACATGGGCCTCCGATCCTTTTTGAACGTTGGCATGTACCCGAATTTCGGTTAGGTATGAGCGAACATATTTCATCGCATCCCGGCCGATGGGTACCAGGCGCTCCTTGTTTCCCTTGCCCACGACCCGGAGAAAGCCCAGGTCAAAGTATACATTCTCGCGTTTCAGCTCCACCAACTCTGAAACCCGTAGCCCGGAACTGTACAAGACCTCCAGCATCGCCCGGTTACGGGCCCCCTCCGGTGATGACAGGTCGATGGCTTCCAGCAACTTTACGATTTCTGGATAGTCCAGCGTATCGGGAAGTTTCCTGCCAAGCCGGGGGCCCTCCAAAAGCAAGGTGGGGTCTTTGTCGATGCGCTCTTCAAACAGGAGGTATTTAAAAAATCCCTTTATCCCTGACAAAATGCGCGCCTGGCTATGAGCACTCATCCCCAATTCATTGAGGTAATGAAGGAAGCCCTGCAACTGGTTGTACGATACTTTTTCTGCGCGAACTCCGTTGTGCTTTAGTGCCATGAACTGCGCCAGCTTTTCCATATCCCGAACATACGCCTCCACCGTATTGGGCGACAAGGACCTTTCCAGCCTCATGTAGTTGCCAAAATCCCGGATGTCCATCTCCCACGAATTCTTTGTCATTGCATTCCTATCACTGAATATTTAGCGACATTTGTAAAGATCGGTATCCCGACTGTGACTATGACATCCAACGAGGTTGTTTTTCTTACGCTGGAGCCGATTTATCCTGACTCCCAATCACCCCCGATCTGGTAAGCCCCTGACACCATGAAAATTCAGATTATCAACGGTCCCAACCTCAACCTCCTGGGAAAGCGGGAGCCGGAAGTTTACGGTACCCAATCGTTTGAGACATTCTTTCAAACGTTGAAGCAAAGCTTTTCTCAGGCGGAGTTGTACTACTATCAATCCAATGTGGAGGGGGAAATCATCAACCAACTACAAGATATAGGCTTCTCCTACGACGGGATTATCCTCAACGCCGGGGCCTACACGCATACGTCCGTCGCCATCCACGATGCCATAGGCGCCATCTCAGCGCCGGTAGTGGAGGTTCATATTTCCAACATCTACGCCCGGGAGGAATTCCGCCACCGCAGCATCATTACGGCCAATTGCGCGGGCCACATCAGTGGGTTTGGGCTCCAGGGCTACGTGATGGCGCTCATTTACCTGATGAACAGAAACAGCTGAAACCGGCTCAGGGCTTAAACCGTAAGAAAGAAATAATACCTGCTGGCAACTACAACGCCCCTTACTGCGTATTGAAACCATGCTTATTTTCAGCATTGCTTGGAATTCATCCTTCTTTCGTCCCATCTTTATGTTCCGATTACATTGACCATGCAAAGGGTATTCCGCGGAGCGCTGGCAGTTTTTTTGATGATTCTTTTCCTAGCAGAAAATGTGGTCGTCCTTGCCGCCATTTGCGAACCTGCTGTTGATTCAGCCTCTTCCCACAGCTATTTCCAACTGGAGAGCCAGCCGTTGTTTACACTTCTTGCCGAAGAAAATCTGGAAGGCGACATCAAGAGTGATTTTTCGCCCGCCCTCGATCGTGTGCTGGTTACAACGCTTTACTTTCCCTCATCCAAAAAGGGAAGGATCATTTCAACCAGGGACACGCTCCCTCCCCTGAGATCGCTTCCGATCTACACCTACACCCACTCGCTCGTACTCTGAGACTTTTCCTGGCCCGCATTCGCGGCGCCGGTTGATTTTTCTTTTGGTCTCAGTTTCTCTATTCTATTTATTACGCAGTCGGTTATGGACGAAATTCTCTTTTTCAAAGTAGTAATTCTGCTTTCGACACTCATATTCATTCTTCCGGTAAAGTGGAAATCAATTTCTGGAATTCTCCTGCATTCGGCACTGGCCATCATGACTACCCAATGGGCCATCGAAGCCTGGTCTCGTGGTTCACAGGTTGTAATTGATCTCGGTGTTCCGTTCTGGGGTGGAACGCCTGCCCTAACTATTGACAAGCTCAGTGCCTTTTTCATTCTGATCATCAATTTGGTTTCTCTAACAGGCGTCGTGTACGGGTCCGGATACCTCAAACCGTATGAGAAGAAAAAAAACGCAATCGCGATGTCATTACATGGATGGGCATTCTTCCTGCTTCATGCCTCCATGTTGCATGTGGTGATGCTGCGCGAGGGATTTTCTTTTTTGATGGCCTGGGAAGTAATGTCTATGAGTTCGTTTCTTCTCGTTATTTTCCACGGCGAACATGAGGGTAACCTGAAAACAGGAATCAAGTATCTCGTGCAAATGCATGCCGGCTTTACTTTTCTCCTGCTTGGCTTTCTCTGGGTATCTCAGGAAACGGGCGTTTTCGGATTCGATGGACTTGCCCCCTACTTTGCCTCACACAGCAATTGGATAATTTTCCTCATTCTCTTTGTCGGATTTGGTATCAAGGCTGGTTTTATGCCACTGCACACCTGGCTGCCACATGCACACCCGGCCGCACCCTCATCCGTGTCAGGGGTCATGTCTGGCGTGATGATAAAAATGGGGATCTACGGTATCCTCCGGGTACTCATGGATGTTCAACAGGACTTTCTCATCATCGGCCTTATTCTTCTACTGGTTTCAATTATTACCGGCGTCGGCGGCATTGCCTATGCCTCCATGCAAACGGACTTGAAGAAGTTGTTGGCTTATTCCAGCATTGAGAACATCGGCATTATCGGTATGGCAATCGGTGTAGCCGTACTCGGCAAACATCTCGACAACAGCGTACTCACCACGCTGGCACTTACTGGTGCCCTCTTTCATATTTTAAACCACGCCTTGTATAAATCCATGCTGTTCTATACCGCTGGTAATGTGTACTACGCCGCGCATACCCGCGACATGAACAAGTTAGGTGGCATCATACAGTTCATGCCAGTTTCGGGAGGCTTGTTTCTGATCGGCGCCCTGTCCATCAGCGCAATTCCTCCATTTAATGGATTTATCTCCGAGTTTTTGATTTACAAAAGCGCCTTTCAGGTGATTGGTACGGCTGATTTTACAACCTCACTAATGATACTGGCCGTTGTCATCTCCCTGGTTATTATCGGAGGGCTCTCCATATATTCATTCACAAAGGCTTTCGGAATTTCCTTTCTTGGCAGTGCGCGCAGCAAACTTTCCGTCAAGGAAGTTCCCTTCATCATGGTAATCCCCGGGCTGATAAGCGTCTTCTTCATGACCTTCCTTGCCCTGGAGGCTTCTTGGGCGGTGGGGCAGATTTCGTCGATGGGAACGCTATTTACCCACTTCAACTATCAGACTACACTCATCTACGATAACCTTCCAACCCTCCATCAAATCAGCATGGTCAATTTGATCCTGCTTGTTGCCTCCGGCGTTGTTTATGCGTTGCGTAAAATCCTCCAACGCAAGGAAATTAAGAGCGGACCGACGTGGGGCTGTGGATATTCTGCCGGGGATGCACGACATCAATATACCCCAACGTCTTACGCAAACTATATACGGGAACTTGCTGGCCCTTTAGTACCCACCCAGGTTGTGTATCAATCTATTGACGAAAAGGAAATTTTTCCTGCACCCAGAAATTTCAGTACCAAGACCAGCGACCTGGTTGAGGATAAAATGCTCATCCAACCCGTGGAGAACGTATTGGGACGAATGTCTTCCATCGGGTGGGCTCAAACCGGAAAAATAAGTCACTACCTGGTTTATCCCCTCGTCTTTCTCCTGATCATCGTATTGCTTACCAAGATCGGCCTTCTATAGCCAACCAAATGATAACCCTGTTCCACACATCCCTTCTTCTGTCCTTTGGACTATTTATTCTTCCAAAAAAGTGGATGTATGGAGCTACGCTTCTTCTTCAAACGCTTTTCATTTTTTCTACTTCTATCTGGGCGGTACAGGCCATGATGTCGGTTGAAGCTTTAATCATTCCATTGGGCATATCCACATGGAGCGGTGAAATCATCCTGTCCATAGACAAGCTCAGCGCTTTTTTCATTTTAATTATTGATTTCATTTGTCTGGCCGGAATTATCTACGCAGGAGGGTATCTGCAGCCATACATTGAAAAAAAGAGGTCTGTTATTATCTCGTTGCATTTGTTCAGTTTCATTTGGTTAAACGCGGCCATGGTAATGGTAACGGCGATCCAGGATGGACTGGGGTTTCTCCTGGCCTGGGAGCTGATGTCCCTGACTTCATTTATCCTTGTCATTTTTGAAGGACAAATAGAGACTACCCTGAAGACGGGAATCAATTATCTCCTTCAGATGCACTTCGGATTCGCGCTCATCATGTTTGGCTTTCTGATTGTAAATGAAGCTACCGGGGAAATGTCCTTTGGCGCACTGAATTCATATTTTGCGCAACATTCCAACACCATAGTATTCCTGACATTCTTCGCCGGCTTTGGTATCAAGGCAGGATTTATGCCCCTCCATACCTGGCTGCCAAAAGCGCATCCAGCGGCTCCATCCCATGTATCAGGGGTCATGAGCGGTGTCATGATTAAAATGGGAATTTACGGCATACTTCGCGTCACTTCATTCCTGCAGGGAGACCTAAAACTGATCGGCACTATCGTTTTGGTTGTTGGTATTGTTTCGGGACTGGTTGGGGTGATACTTGCCATCGCACAGCATGATCTGAAAAGGCTGCTTGCCTATCACAGTGTTGAGAACATCGGGATTATCGGCATCGGCATCGGCATTTCCATCCTGGGGTTGGCGACCCACGATGAAACCCTGGCTGTGCTTGGCATGGCAGGTGCCCTCCTGCACTGTTTAAATCACGCCTTGTTCAAGTCATTGCTGTTTTTCTCCGCAGGAAATATCTTTTATGCGACACACACAGTGAATATGGATCAGTTGGGCGGAATTGTAAACCAATCGCGCCTCACATCGATCGCATTCCTCGTAGGAGCGATCGCCATCAGCGGAATACCCCCATTCAACGGATTCATTTCTGAGTTCCTGATTTATAGCGGAGTGGCCCATAATTTCACGCACGCCGGATTTGGAATGTCGCTGGCAGGCCTGGCAGCTTTCGTAAGCCTGGTACTCATCGGCGGGCTTTGCATTTATTGCTTTACGAAAGCATTTGGCCTGACGTTTCTCGGTTCAAGACGCAGTTTCAAATTGGAACCTTTCAGGCCAGTGCCATGGATTATGATTGCTCCACTTGCCATGCTCGTGACGGCCATCCTCAGCATTGGGTTCTTTCCGGCATTTTTCCTCACGCCAATCACTGGGGCGCTGTCCGCATTCGGAAATCTGAATCATGACCCTGGTATCGTGTCTCAAACAAATGGAGCTTTCAAGGCCATTGGCTTCGTTAACGTAGGATTAGTAGCATGCATAGCGCTGGTCTACCTCGTTCGTGTCTGGCAACAGCGCGGTGTCACGGTGATAACGGGTCCAACCTGGGGATGCGGATATTCCGCAGGCGATTTTCGCCACCAGTATACGCCCACGTCGTATGCCGACAGTCTGATTGGACTGGCAGGGCCCGCTGTCATTTTCAACAGAGAATACAGGGATATGGGGGAAGCAGAAGTTTTTCCCGGCTCCAGAACTTTTCACACGCATGCCGATGACCGGCTGGAACACTCCACGGTCACAAAAATTATTGGATTACTTGTCCGGTACCTCCCCCTGGCGGGACGTGCCCAGACAGGTTTTATTCACCACTACCTGATCTACCCGGTCTTGTTCATGGTGACGATTGCTCTTCTCACGTACTTAAACTTCATCTGATATGGTTGCTCTCCTTTCCATGATGCTCGCCTGCGTTATTTTTCCAGGCATTATTATAAAAACAAAAGCCAAATTCAGTGGCCGCAAGGGACCGGGCATCCTGCAGCCCTGGTTTGACATTGCGCGGCTCCTGCGGAAAGGAAGTGTATACAGCACCGCTTCCAGCTATATATTTCAAATCGGATCCACCATATATTTTGCTTCGGTCGTGGTGGCCAGTTTTTTTATTCCTTTTGATCAACAGCCCGCCCTGGTTTCGTTTCCAGGAGACTTTGTCATGTTTGCCTACCTCCTGGGCCTGGGGCGCTTCTTTCTGATAATTAGCGCGCTGGACGTTTCCAGCGGATTTGAAGGGATGGGCGCAAACCGTGAGGCGTTCTATTCCATGCTCGCAGAACCGGCTTTCTTTATTCTGATGGGGTCCCTTGCCATGTATACCGGTTACACCTCTTTCAACGATATCTTCATTCACCTTCACTATCAGGATTACTTTTCAATCATCATCGCCATCATTGCCGGTTATGTTCTGGCAAACTTTACACTGGTAGAAACCAGCCGCCTCCCCGTCGACGACCCATTGACTCACCTGGAACTCACGATGGTGCATGAGGTGATGGTGCTCGATCACAGCGGCTTCGATCTGGGGTTGATAAAAATTGCCAATAACATCAAGTTCATCCTGTTCAGCACGCTTAGTGCCAATTGCTTTATCCCGCAGGCTTGGGATTTCGGGCTAAAAATTGGAGCCTATCTCGCATTGCAAATTCTGTT
Organism: Cytophagales bacterium; assembly: GCA_034440075.1. Lineage (GTDB taxonomy): Bacteria > Bacteroidota > Bacteroidia > Cytophagales > Cyclobacteriaceae > ELB16-189. Next base: position 64,489 of record JAWXBL010000011.1, on the reverse strand, counting down.
TGCCATGGGGATCGGGTACATCGAATCGTTCCGGGCACGTAACAAGATGGCCTTGAACGCCCAGTACATCCTGTCTATATCCGCCATCTCCATGATCCTGATCTTTGTGATCATTATCCTAAACAATAAAATCTGAAGCCATGATCAATTTTGTAATCATCATCTTCATTATCACACTAATCTACCTTTCCAAGGTGGAAATGGTGAAGAGCTATTACCCACTCATGGGCCTCCAGGGGGTTCTGCTGTTTCTTCTTGCCTTCCTGGAATTACAGGAAATTGATGTCGTTCATCTTCTCATCATTCTGCTTGAGACCCTGGTTTTTAAGGCGCTCTTTGTTCCCCTCTTTCTTCTGCGCATAACCAAAGGAAGGGTACATCGGCATCAAAAGAGCCCGATCAAAGGGTACTATTCTGTTCTTATAGCCCTTGTAATCATCGTACTCAGCTTTATCACCTCACATGAAATGCACGACGAGTTTCTGGATGTAAAATATTTCACGGCTGCTACTTCTTCCATTCTGATCGGATTATTTATCGCCATCAATAACCGCGATCTCGTCACTCACCTGATCGCATACCTGGTCATCGAGAATGGAATATTTCTGCTGTCCCTTGCCCTTGGCTCTGAGATGCCCATGTTCGTCAACGCTGCAATTCTCCTGGACATATTCACCAGCGTCCTGGTGATGGGCATTTTCTTTAATAGGCTGAAAGACTATTTCCAGAATACAGACGCTTCTCAATTATCACACCTTAAAGATTAACAGGATGTCTATCGTTCTATTCCTATCGATTACAATAATTCTGGCAGCAACCACCTACCTGGTAAGAATTATCTACCTCAGCCACGCGATGGTTTTTGCCTATGTCGTACTGATGGTTATCCTCGCTTTTGAGCTCGTTAACAATGTGGGCGCAGCTCATGGAGAATTTTTCCTTGCCGACCGCCTGGGCATCATCTTCTATATCGTACTTATCGTGGTCAGCTTTTTCTCCGCTATTCACTACGTCAAATTTGTAAGCAACCGCAAAGTGGAAGCCAGTTCGGTTGCGCTGCATAATGCGGGTACAATCTTTTTCACAGGCGCTATCGCAGGCGTACTCTTCGCGTCGCATGTGGGAATTCTCTGGGCACTGATGGAAGCAACGACCTTGGGTGCATCGGTATTGATCTATCACAACCGTAATCAGGAATCGTTGGAGGCTACGTGGAAGTACTTGTTTGTATGTTCCATCGGGATCACGCTCGCCTTTGCAGGTATTCTTTTCCTGGGATTGGCCGCACATAAGGTTGGTCACATCGACTTTACTTTCAGCGCGATCAAAGCGGTAGCATCGCAGCTAAATCCAGTATGGCTCCAGGCATGCTTCCTTCTGGTCCTTACCGGCTTCAGCGTCAAGATGGGCCTTGTCCCTCTTTTCAATGTAGACATCGATGCAAAGGACGCCTCGCCGTCGCAAGTAGGTGCAAGCCTCTCTTCTGTCCTGATGAATGCCGGGTTTGTTGCTATCTACCGCTTTTATGAGGCTTTTTCCGCTACCGCCATTCTGCCATGGATGAATAAACTGCTCATGATTACGGGCATGCTCTCCTTGTTCTTTGCGGCTGCTTATTTACTAAAAGTGAAAAATATCAAAAGGCTTTTTGCTTACTCCAGTATGGAGCATGCATCCCTCGTGATGATCGCCTTTTCGGCTGGCGGCATTGGGTATTTTGCAGCCGTACTTCACCTGATCATGCATTCGCTCGCCAAGTCGAGTCTTTTCTTTCAGGTGTCTCAGATGCATCGGATTTATGCCAGCAAACATGATGACTCGATAGGAAGTTACCTTCGCATCAATCCACTTGGCGGACTGGTTCTGTTGCTAGGCTTCCTCTCCATCATTGCCATGCCTCCCTCCGGCATGCTGATTACTGAATTGATGATGTTTCAGGCGTTGGTCGCGAAGAATTACTGGTGGCTCGCTATTATCATTTTGATCCTTGTTTTAGTAATAATCTATGGATTGGCCGTCAGATTACTCGGCATCCTTTTCTTAAAAAAACCATTGGCCCAAATCAATCTGAAAGGTGCCACATGGTATGAATCGATTATTCAACTGGGGTTAATTCTTCTTGTTTTTTACATCGGACTATTCCGACCCGATTTTATTGTAGACAATATCAAACTTGCCATTCAATCCCTGCCTCTATGAGTACGCCCTATAAGTTCATAATCATCAATAACAATGAAACGCTTTTGCTGCGGGAGATCCCCGTCTTGTCGTACGACAGGTACTTCGAAGTCGCCGACGAGTTGCTTCGCAAAGAAGGACACCACTGCGTCACGTGCTATGCCTATATGCAGTCACAGGGTCTCAAATTCATCTGCGCCATTGCCGATGATCATGCCCATCAATTGAAAGTCTTCTCTTACGAAATGTCCTCAAACAGTTCCAGGGAATTACCCAGCCTGGCAGCCAGTCATTCGCCCATGCATATCTATGAGCGAGAAATCGCCGAAAACTTTGGGGTAATTTTTACGGGGCATCCGTGGGCCAAACCTGTGCGATATTCCTGGAACCGGGCTGATCGGACCAACATCATCAACAATTATCCGTTTTACCGGATTGATGGAGGGGAGTTGCACGAAGTAGGCGTTGGCCCCATTCACGCCGGTGTGATCGAACCCGGCCATTTCCGTTTTCTGTGCAACGGAGAGACGGTCCTGCATCTCGAAATCCAACACGGCTGGCAGCACCGCGGCGTGGAAGCTTTGTTTCTCAGCAAAGCAAAACTCATCCAGCGTACCGTTTTGTCGGAGTCCATCGCCGGCGATACCGCCGTGGGTCATTCCCTTGCTTTCGTAAGCCTTATGGAATCCCTCGGCAAAATCACAGTGCCTGAAAGACTGGAAAAGGAACGTACAATGGCCCTGGAGCTGGAGCGAATCGCCATGCACCTGGGCGACCTGGGTAATGTCAATGTCGGTATGGCCTATCAACTGGCATCGTCTGTTTTCGGAACCCTGCGAACTCCCGTCATCAACTACACACAAACCTGGTGTGGAAATCGTTTTGGAAAAGGCCTCAACCGGGTGGGCGGCACCTACTATCCTTTCAACAGGGAACTGGCCGACAAGTTGAATACCCTTCTTGACACCGTAGAGAAGACTGCGATCCCCATGGCAGACAAGCTGTTCTCCTTACCGAGTTTCCTGATGCGTTCTGAAACCATCGGATCAGTTACCGCGGAACAAATGCAACTCATCGGTGCCGTTGGAATGACAGCACGCGCCGCTGCCGTGACCCGGGACATCCGGCAATCGCATCCCTTCGCAGCCTACAAAGACCACGTGATACCAACGCAAACGCTGGAGCAGGGCGATGTGTGGGCACGGGATGATGCTGCGCCATCTTGAAACGCAGGACGCTGTCCGGTTTGTGCGTGACCTTTCAGGACATCTAAACTTTGAAAGCCCGTTGCCACGCCCAACGCTTGAAAAAGACCTTACGCTAACACCCGATTCTATCTGCATTTCGCTGGTGGAAGGGTGGCGCGGTGAAATTTGCCATAGCGCCATCACCGGCAGCGACGGCTCCGTGGTTCACTACAAAGTGAAGGATCCTTCTTTTCACAATTGGTTTGCCCTCGCGTTGAGCCTCCGTGATCTGGAGATCTCTGATTTTCCTATCAATAACAAAAGCTATAACCTGAGTTACTGCGGGTTTGATCTATAAAATCATAAATGAAATAATTATGGCACTCCTGGCAGAAGTACAAATACTAAAACGACTTGGGAAGCAATTCATCCCCGATGTAAGCAAGCCCAAGGTACCGGGTCCCTTTAAAGGACGACCCGAAATATCGACGGATCGCGTCGATGAGGACACGTTGGTAGCAATATGTCCAACCGGAGCCATTGCGAAAACACCCGTTCGGATCGACATGGGAAAGTGTGTGATGTGCGGAGAATGCTCTTTTGCTTTTCCCAATAAGATCCAATTCACCACGGATTACAAACTGGCCACCAATGTTCGGGAGCGCCTGATCATACACGAAGGGGATCATTCCCCGATTGCCCTTGACGAAACGCGGATCCGCAAGGAAATTCGCTCGCTCTTCGGAAGATCTCTGAAGCTGCGTCAGATCTCAGCAGCCGGCTCCAACGCAGACGAGGCGGAATTGAATGCCTGTGGCAACCCCAATTTTGATATGGGTCGTTTCGGGATTGAGTTCCTCGCTTCACCGCGGCACTGCGACGGCATCGTGATCACCGGTCCGATCAGTGAGAACATGGCTGGCCCTGTGCAAATCTGCTATGACGCTGTGCCCGCACCAAAAATGGTGATCCTCGTAGGCACCGATGCCATCAGCGGGGGAATCTTTGCGGGCAGTAAGGCCCTCGATCGGACATTCCTGGAAAAGTATCCGATTGACTTGTATGTGCCCGGAAATCCCCCTCACCCACTCACGTTTGTCAATGGCGTGCTGGAGCTCATTCGGAAGAAGAAAGGATAGATACCAACATTACTAAAAGAAATATCACTGAATTATGACCACTCTTGAAATACCTAAAGACGGCCTTGAAGGCCTGAAACAAAACTGGCGCGGCGATGCGCTCTCCGGATTCCTCGTGTTCCTGCTTGCGCTGCCGCTCAGCCTTGGCATTGCCAAAGCAAGCGAGTTCCCACCTGCGATGGGCGTACTCACGGCAATGATTGGCGGACTCTTCGTAAGCATGTTCGCAGGCTCACGGCTTACCATCAAAGGACCGGCCGCTGGTTTGATTACTATCTGTGCCGGTGCAGTTACAGAACTTGGAGGCGGAGCGCAGGGCTGGCACCTGGCCCTGGGCGTCATCGTTGTCGCTTCCATCATACAAATTGGATTCGGTTTCCTCAAGCTTGGATCGCTCAGTGATTTCTTCCCACACTCAGCCGTTCACGGAATGCTCGCAGCGATCGGGTTGATTATCTTTTCGAAGCAAATCCACGTGCTGCTGGGCATTGACCCTGCGACGTTAAAGGGTCTCGATCCGATCGAGCTCTTCAAAATGATCCCCCACTCGATCATGAATGAGGATCCGCGGGTAACGTTCGTAGGCGTGATCAGTCTGGTGATTATTTTCGGAATGCCGCTGTTGAAGATGAAGTTCATGAAGCAGCTGCCACCACCCATGATCGTGCTCCTGGTCACCATTCCCCTCGCGTTGGTCATGGACTTCAAACACACAGAACCTGCCTTCGATCTGGTAAAAATTGGTGACTTCTGGGGTGCCATAGGGTTCAACGCAGACTTTTCCGCGATCGGATCATGGGTTTTCTGGAAGTTCGTCATCATGTTCCTTTTTGTTAACAGCCTGGAATCATTGCTTACTGTAAAGGCCATCGATGGATTGGATCCGTGGAAACGGGCTTCCAATCCGAACAAAGATCTGGTAGCTGTGGGCATGGGGAATGCGCTTTCCGGAATGCTTGGAGGCCTGCCTATGATCTCAGAGGTGGCACGCAGTTCTGCCAACATCAATTTCGGAGCTCGCACCCGTTGGGCTAATTTTTTCCATGGCCTCTTTCTGCTCATCGCCATGCTGCTGTTCATTCCTGTGATTGAGATGATTCCCAATACCGCGCTTGCTGCCCTGCTGATAGCCGTAGGGTACCGCCTCGCATCGCCCAATGAGTTTTTCAAAACCTACAAGATCGGCTCCGAGCAACTGGTGATCTTTGTTACGACCATCATCGTTACGGTGTCCACCGATTTACTTATCGGCGTCGGCGCAGGCATTCTCATGAAATTCTTTTTCCACATCCTCAACGGCGCACCGCTGCGCAGTCTGTTCAAGGCCCGCTACGAGTACCACGAGTTCAACGGCGATTACCAGGTTAAGGTGAAGGATTCTGCCATCTTCTCCAACCTCATTGGATACAAAAAGCTGTTCAACCTGATCAAGCCCGGAAAAAAGGTGACCATCAATTTTGCCGATGCCAAGATCGTTGACCATACATTCATGGAAACCCTTCACCACTTTGAGGACGAATATCACCATGCCGGAGGAAAAGTTACAATTATCGGCTTCGACAGTTTCAAAGCGTTCTCCACGCATCCACTCGCTTCCCGGAAATTTGACCCCCAGGCGCAGTCCAGGTTTGAAATCAAATTGAGCCCGCGGCAAATGAATCTGCGCAAATTCGCCGAGGAGAATGACTACGCATTTTTTCCTCAGAAGGTGCGAAGCGCCTTGAAATACAAGGACTTCCCCATCCAGCGCGGCACAAAAATTCTGTACGAGGAAAATATTCTGGAAAAATTCCTCGAGCAGGGTCGCATCAGCGTGTCAGACGTTACCCTGACTGAAGGAGCTCTTTCGGTATCTACCGAAATCCAAATTACGCTTGTTCAGCTAACCGAAATTGATATGCCTATCCCGGATTTTGCATTAGAGCCAGAGGGTCTGCTCACTAAATTGTCGGAGCTGGCCGGAACCAGGGACATCGACTTCACCGATCACCCCGGATTCTCAAAGAAATATTATCTGCGTGGTGATCAGGAGGCCCGAATCCGTGAGTTCTTTACTGAGCCTGCGCTCCAATTCCTCGAAAACCGGGAAGAAATTCATATCGAATGTCACAAGAACAAACTGCTGTTTTACAAAAGGCGCGGCTTGCTCGAGACAGGTGAAATCCTTTACACAGAGAAATTCGCCGAAGACTTCCTGGCGGTGATCACGCGGCAAGCGGCGGCCCACGCGTAAATCAAATTATCCAGTTCACTATCATGAAAAGAATCATCCTCATGCTCAGCATTATCGGTGCGGGCCTACCCCTTTTCGCACAGGAAGCACCGAAGGAAAAAGACGAGCTGCGGGTCAAACTGAACGAAGACGGGTCCCATTATCTGAAATTCACCTTTCTCAATCAGGTATGGTTCCGCTTCAACGACAGCAACCCGGGAACCCTTGTCCAGGGAGAGGCCGAATCCAATACTTTTGATGTCGGGTTGCGTCGTACTCGCTTCCAGTTTTATGGTCAATTAACCGATCATGTGTTCTTCTATTTTCAATACGGGCAAAACAACTTTAACGGTCTTGCACAAAATGCAGGGAATAGGAAGTTGCAGGCCTTCTTCCATGATGCCATCGGCGAATACAAAATAAAGAAAGGAAGCGAGGCCCTGGTGCTTGGCGGCGGGTTGACCATCGCCAACGGTCTCTCCCGGTTCAGCCAGCCGAGCATTGGGACGATCATGACTATGGACGTACCGGTGTTTGCGCAGGCAACCGTCGATCAAACCGATGAGTTTTCGCGAAAGCTCAGCGTCTACGCACGGGGCCAGCTCGGCCGACTGGATTACCGGCTCATCCTAAGTGATCCGTTTCCTATCACGACCAACGGCACCATCGCCGCACCTGTGGCAGTGAGCAGTAGTTCCAACGCTTCTTTCGCACAAGTCGGCCATCACAAACAATACCAGGGATTTTTCATGTGGAATTTCCTTGACAAGGAATCGCATGTGACTCCATATATGACCGGAACATACCTCGGCAAAAAGAAAGTCCTCAACCTGGAAGGCGGTTTTATTACGCAGAAAAAAGCGCTGTGGACAGGCGACGGTGTTACCAACACGTTTCACGACATGAATCTCTGGTCGGTCGCGGGCTTCTACGATGCGCCGCTTAATACTGAAAAAGGAACAGCAATCTCTGCCTACGTTGGCTATTTCAATTACAATTTCGGTCCCGGATACCTCCGCTACAACGGAATCATGAATCCGGCTAACGGGCTGTCATCGGCGACACCGGCTTTTGTACCCGGTAGTCAGGGCAACGCCTTCCCGATGTTCGGCACAGGGAACGTGGTGTACTCACAAGTTGGTTACCTCATGAAGAAGGACTTGCTGGGAACCGACCACGGGATGCTGATGCCTTATGTTTCTCTCATGCAGGCACATTATGATCGACTGGACAAACCCATGGCCGTCTGGGATGTGGGGGTAAACTGGTTTATCAAAGGACATTCCAGCAAATTGACGCTTGACTACCAACATCGTCCGATCTACCTCCCCAACGGGAATGATTTCTACTACGCGGGCTCTCGCGGACAAGTGGTGCTTCAATACCAGATTTTCTTCTAGTTCCCAGGCTCGGGCTGCTTGATGCAAATCGGTTTGAGGATTCCGTCGCTGAGCCGGTATACCCATCCGTGAAGGACCGGCTGCTGCCAGTCTTTCCACGCCTTTTGAACCACGCTCGTCTTGCTGAGGTTCATAACCTGCGCTTCGACACTCAATTCCGTTAGCCGGTCGGCCCGCTCGTCGATGTTTTCCATGCCATCAAGTTCTGACTGATTTGCGGAATGGGTGGTCCGGATATTATCGAGCCATTGATTTATTGACTTCAGCTCCTGGTGCTGCATAGAGGCCCGGATACCCCCGCATCCATAGTGTCCACACACAATAACATGTTTCACTTTCAGAACAAGAACCGCATATTCGAGCACCGAGAGTACGTTCAGATCATTCGGCACTACCAGGTTGGCGATGTTGCGGTGGACGAATACCTCTCCTGGCTCAGTGTTGGTGATTTCATTGGCAGGAACACGGCTGTCGGAGCAGCCGATCCAGAGAAACTCCGGCTTTTGAATTTTTGAAAGCCTGGTGAAATAATTTGCATCCAGCATGAGCAGTTCCTCCGCCCATGCCTTGTTGTTCAGTAAAAGTCGCTCAAATGTCTTCATGTTGGTTCTTCGTGCTTGAAAAATGGATGAACGGCATAATTCTTCTTTACAATTTCCACGCTAATTTTTTTCAAAGGTGCGCTTTTTTGAAAATCCTCCACCATCTCAATGATGTCCTTATCAATGAATTGCGAGCGTGTACCATCGATGTAGACATGCGCTCCATCCGGAATCTGCACAAGAATTCTATGAAGCAATGCCTTGTTCAAAAACGTTACATCCCGGGTGAACTTCACCAGATATTGCCCGTCGCGGTTTACCTTCAGGATCGAAAGCCGGAAGTTGCTCTTCAAAACGAAGACCAACGCGATGACGAGACCCACCATGATCCCCGTCAACAGGTTTGAGAATAAGATCACCAGAGCAGTTACCGCAAACGGTATGAACTGGTCGAGCCCTTTCCTGTACATCGTTTCCCAAAGCGAAAGGGGTGTAAGCCGGTAGCCGGTCACGATGAGGATGACGGCCAGGCTTGCAAGGGGTATCATTTTAAGGATGCCTGGAAAAAGCCAGACTGAAAGGGCAAGCAGCAACCCTTGCGTGATTGTAGAAAGCCGCGTGCGCGCGCCTGCGTTGATGTTCACTGAACTGCGGGCGATGACCGATGTTACGGGCAAGCCGCCCAGCAAACCCGACGCGATATTGGTGGCTCCTTGGGCGATCAGTTCGCGGTTGAGCGGTGTTGTCCTCCGGTATGGGTCCAACTTATCGATGGCCTCCACATTCAATACCGTTTCCAAACTGGCAACCACTGCTACGGTAACTGCCACGAGCAATAGCTTTGTTACCAGGGTTGTGTCCAGGGAAAAAAGCACCTCCTCACCAGGCAGTGTAGCCCACTGCAAAACGGGCAAATTCACCAGGTGTTCCGCGGCCAATCCCAATTCCGGGAAAGCGAAGAGCATCCATCTATTCACAAGAACGCTTACCAGTACCACGACCAGCGGCCCGGGGATGAGGCGTATCCACCTGTTTGACTTCCAAATCCGGGAGACCCATACGAGCAAGATGATCAATGAAAGAATTGAAATGAGTAATGCGCCTGGTGTTATGTTTTGTATGGCCCGAATGATTTCCGAGAACGTGTTCTCCTTATCCGGCTGAAAGAAGGCCTCATCTCCTTCAAAATTCAAGTCATACCCGAGGGCATGCGGAATTTGCTTAAAGACGAGAATGAGGCCGATGCCTGCCAGCATACCCTTAATGACGGATACCGGAAAAAATCTGCCGATCGATCCCGCCCGAAGCAGTCCGAGAATAATCTGAATAACGCCCGCCAGCACCACCGCCAACAGGAAAAGCTGGAATGATCCCAACTCCGAAATCGAAAACAGTGCCACCGAGGCAAGTCCTGCTGCAGGACCCGCAACACTGAACGGCGACTTACTGAATAATCCGCCCAGGACGCCTCCCAATACTCCCGCCACGAGGCCCGACATCAACGGTGCTCCGGAGGCAAGGGCAATTCCCAGGCACAGGGGAACGGAAACAAAGAATACGACCAACCCGGCCGGCACGTCATGCTGTATTTGCTTGAAATGATTCATCCTACTTGTAGAAGTTCCATAGTATTCAAAGCACTCACTCTAGTTCTTGTCTTAATGAACTTAAATTTAGAACAATATAGGCAAGGGTGAACTAAAAGGATAAACCAGTTGCAATACAAATAAGTCCTGACCCTTGTTAACTTTGTCTCAATTTTCAAACCATGGATTTCAAGGAAATTTTTTCCGTCAGCCTTATTCTCTTTTCCGTGATCGACATTCTGGGGTCAATCCCATTCGTCATCCTCATCCGACAACGCGAGGGCAGGATTTATGCGGAACGCGCCACGCTCATAGCAGCTGCCTTGATGATTGTGTTTCTCTTTCTGGGTCAATCCATTCTGAAATTATTTGGATTGGACATCGGCTCCTTCGCTGTGGCCGGCTCCATCGTCATGTTCATCATTGCTATGGAAATGATTTTGGGCATCACGCTAATCAAGGACGACCCGGACGCGAAAGGGACCGGCTCGATAGTTCCCATTGCTTTTCCCCTCATTGCGGGAGCAGGCACGCTGACCACCATCCTTTCGTTGCGGGCCGTATATGAAGAGTCCAACATCCTGATCGGCATTCTCCTCAACTCGGTCTTCGTCTACGTCGTCCTTCGGGCCAGCCCCTGGTTGGAACGGAAAATTGGCAAGTCAGGTTTTGTCATCTTGCGCAAGGTCTTTGGGGTAATTTTACTTTCCATTGCTGTCAAGATTTTCAAGGCTAATCTCTTCGTCCAGTGATCAAGCTTTATACCGACGGTGCCGCACAGGGGAATCCTGGACCGGGCGGGTACGGCGCTATCCTCAAGTTTGGGAATCACGTAAAGGAATTAAGCGGTGGATACCGACTGACCACCAACAATCGAATGGAACTGTTGGCCGTTATTGCCGGCCTGGAGGCGATCACCAAACCGGGCATACCCATCACCATTTATTCCGATTCGAAATATGTTGTCGAAGCCGTGAACCAGGGCTGGATCTGGGGGTGGGAGAAAAAGGAATTTAAGAAAAAAGCCAACCCGGATTTATGGAAGCGCTACATCAAACTCCACAAAAAATTCGAGCCGAAGTTTGTCTGGATAAAAGGCCATGCGGGCCATCCGGAGAATGAACGGTGCGATCAACTGGCCGTGGCGGCCGCCTCAGGGTACGAGTTGGAGACTGATGAAGGGTATGAGAGCAATCTGAGTTCGATTTGAATTTGATGCATTTTTCAATATTACTTCTATCGAACGGACTGCGCCCGCTTATTAAAGTCAACCAGGTATTGAAGTAGCACCTTGTATGATTTTGAGCCCTTTTCCTGATTTAGACTCTTCAACAGTTCTTGGTCAGCCTCTGTAAATATTGACACAAGAGACTGCTCATTCAGAAAGTACGCTTGACCATCTTCATCAGGAACATAAACTATGAAACCTGGGTTATTACCCCCATATGTCGATGCAAGTGCCCCTACAATAGCCCCACCCAAGGCTCCACCCCACACACCCGCCATGGCAGTTTGCATATAAAACTTATTGGATTTGTGCCGTTGATCTTCAAAATAAATGATGGGACCAAGGATGAGGATTTTGACGAAATAATTTGAATGTCCATACACTTTGGCATTGATATAAATATCCTCACCATTCGAGTACCCATACACGTTTCTCACTTTCTTTCCCTTTTTGTAGAGCCAATATCGATCAAACTTTCCGGTGTCAGGTATGACTTCATAGTTATCCGTCACGGACGGAGAGTTAGTTTTAAACTCATTCACATTGAGATAGATCCCTTTCCTCAACTTCAGCGTACTCAAAATATCATTGGAGAGTGAATCCTGTGCAAATGAATGCATCCACAGTATCAGAAAACATAAGATACCAAAGAGTGTTCTCATCCTGACACTACCTTTATCTGTCTGGAGAAATCAATTAATGATCTTGCTAAAGATCGACCAGGATCACCCTCACTCCGTCTTTGCAGTTTGGTAATAAGCAATTGAGATTTGTCTTCGCCTGGTCTCTAAAGCGGAGTTGCGATACTGCCAGCAATTTTCCGACTTATTTCCCAGATGATCATCTCGATGTTGCCGATGCAAAACCAAAATCAAATCAAATTGGAAATTGACCGCTATTTCTTAGCGTCCCCAAACTTGAAAGATACTTTTACCCTTGCACGGTATGCTTCCACTTTGCCGTCTTTGAGTTGCAGATCAAGTTCAACAATCTCCGCAATTCGTAAATCACGCAGGCTCTTGGAGGCCCTGTTGATGGCCGCCTCTGCCGCCTTTTCCCAGGACACGGGGCTTGTTCCCACAAGCTCAATAATCTTATAAACGTTTTCAGCCATGGTCTTTCTTGATTAGTAGTGAAATAGATTTCGTAGCAATCCCTAATTTATCACTATTTCAAGAAGGGAACAAATCGCATCGCACAGGAACCGTTGAATTCCCGGGCAATCACTTTCAAGGAAAAATGGAAATATCCTCCTATTTTTAGGTTCGTCATGATGGGGAAATACCACGAACAACGAAGCAGGAGCGCCTGGTGGTTGATAGCCACGGTGCTCGCGGTATGTGCCCTTTCGCTTGCCCCAGGAACATCTACGGCCGACGGCCGGTCACGCTCCCGCGTTGAGCTGGTAAGCCAAACAAGAAACTCCAACCCCGCTGTAACGTTCCGATGGAATCCACTACCCGTTATCCTTCCCGGAATCTTTGCTCATCGCTGGCTATCCTGTTACCACACGACGTTGGCGCACACAGCCTTCATTGTTTTCCGGAATGCCGTCATCATCAAACCAGACTGGCTTTTTACGGCAAGAAATTCTATGCCCTCGAAAGACTACTCCTTCAGCTAGCCGACTTCGGCACTACTTAAGCGATTCTTAATAATCATCATGAGCGTGACGTACAGCTCATCCATTCTCATTAGTATGCATAATCTGAAGAGGGTCCTTCGACTGGCAGGACTCATTATACTCATTATCCTGGCTTGCTCCGGCGTAGCCATGGTACCCTTTACTCCACGAAGAGAACCGATGAAAAGGGAAACAACGATCGAACTGGTCGAGGAGGATGGGGAGGAGGAACTTCCCTGACAACTGCGCGATGCTGCTTTTCAGTTCGAATAAAACGGTATGGTATTGAAGATGACGATCTGGAATTGATTCCGGTTCGAATTCTCCAGCGTTTGGGCCATAAACCCAGCCTCCATCCGCAGGTTGCTGCTGAATACGTATCCCAACGCGCCGTACAACCGGTTCCGGTCGAATTTTGAACTTTGTGCGTTCACAAATATTTCATCATAGATGGAGGCATACACCGTGTTCTTCGACATCGTCTTGCTATTGATAGGGATGTTGACCGACAAGAAATACCGGAACCGGACCCTGAATCCGCTCGTAAGGAAGCGCTCCTCAACCCGGTACCTGTGCTGGATGAAAAACCTGCCGAAATTCTGACGCGTAACGAACTGCTGATAAATTCTATTCTCATACGTGTCAACTTTGTCGGGAGACGACGGAACATAATTTTGCGAGTGGATAAACGCATAACCCATCAACACGTTGTTGTTATTTTCTGACAGGTTATATCCAATGCCTGTGCGCAACAATAACTGCTGCATGTCTCCGGCAAAATTGTAGTTTCGGTATTGCACTTCGTTCCACAAGTTCCATTTCTTGTTGATGCTTTGATTTCCAAAGTATATAAACCAATTGCCCGTAGTGGACTCCTGCGCAAACGAATTAGTGCAAGTCAGGAAAAGAAATATAATGGGTATGAGTGTCTTACTGCTTTTCAATCGGATGTGTTTTGATGTGGTTGTATGATTATGCGCTCCCCTTGGACCAGCAACGGGCTATTTCACCGCTCGTTCCTTCAATGCTATGCCGAGAATTTTCAGTTCCGCCAGAATCGGATCGTAAAATTCGCGGGTAACCGGAATAACAACGCCCCGGGCACCAATCTTTCCTTCCATAACAAGTCTCGCGGCAATCCCCAGCGGCAGTCCCACCGTCTTGGCCATCGCGGTGCGCGTGGAGTCCTCTCCGACGGCTACAAGTGTCGCCTGTATCTCATGATCCGATGAATTCTTCCTGTATCTGAACCGATGCCACATCACTACCATGTCCCGGTCTTCGGAATTCAGTTTCCAACGCTTGTTGAGAATATGCTCCAGCACCTCCGCCGGACTTCCTGACTTCAGACCCACCGGAGTCTCTTCCAGCAAGCCCGACCATACCAGTCGGGTCATTTCCGGCCCGGATGCTGAAAGTCCAAATCGGCCAGTGATCTTCTCTTCGACCGTATACTTTGGGTGATGATCCAGGAAAGAATTCATGAACGTACGGTGAGTCATGGCGTCAACATGCTCCATCCGGTAACTGTCGTCGGTGCAACCCAGTTGAACCAGCACATCCCAGGCAGCGCAGAATCCTTCGTTGCGCAGCGTACCCCGCAGCATCGTCTGAATGTTTTCCAACCCGTACGTCGCACGATAAGTCAGCGAATCCCGGTTGGCATACCCTTCATACGCGCCATACCCCGGAACCTCTACAGGCGTTGTTCTTCTGAACAGCTGCTGGTACGGAATGTATTTGTATTGTCCTTCCTGCAGGAATTTGGCGGTGCTTTGCCCGGCCATCACCACGTTGCGCGGATTCCAGGTGAACTTGTAGCGCCAGGGATTTCCGGGATCCGTTTCCGTGGCAATCAATCCGCCGGTGAACGATTCAAAAGAATAAAGCTCACCCCCCGCTTCCTTGATCTTGTCAATCACCTGCATCGCACTCATGTGGTCGATGCCCGGATCCAGGCCGCACTCATTCAGAAACAGCAACCCCTTCTCCTTCGCTTCCTTGTCCAACTGCTTCATTTCCGGTGACACGTAACTGGCTGTGAGCAGGTGCTTGTTGTGATCGAGGCATTTTCGGGCTACTACCGCGTGCAACGTTGGCGGTAAAACAGAAATAACAACGTCGTGCTTTCGGATGACTGCGTCGGAAGATCCGTCCTGAATATCAAAAACGATGGCGCTCCCTGCGGAGGTATCCCCCACGCGGTCCCGGGCAGCTGCTTCAGAGATATCGCCGACCGTCACCTGCCAGTCGTGCGCTTTCGCCTGAAGCAGCAGGTAATCAATGAGTGCAGAAGAAGACCTGCCGGCACCGAGCACCAATATGGATCGCATCGTTTTCAATTTTGATGCAATTTATCCGAATTTGTCATTTCCCATTTCCCCGGGAATGGTTTAACTTTCAACAACGACTATTAGACGTGTCATGAAGGGTTTATCGACGTTTGCTTCGTTGGAAGAACTGGATGCAGAATCCAAATACCTCGTGCACAAGGCAAAGGAGGCAGCCCTGATTGCCTACGCGCCATACTCCAAATTCCATGTTGGCGCCGCGCTCCTCCTGGACGATGGAACCCTGGTAACGGGGGCCAACCAGGAAAATGCCGCCTACCCGCTGTGCATGTGTGCCGAACGGGTGGCACTGTACGTGGCCGCTTCCCAGCATCCCCGAAGGACGATCAAGAAGATGGCGGTCGTTGCGCATAAGAAGAATCAAAAAGAACTAATCAATGCAACCTCCTGCGGTGCCTGCAGGCAGGTAATGCTGGAATTCGAGGCACGCCAGAAGGAGCCCATACAAATCGTGATGCTGGATGACAACAAGTGGACGGTTTGTTCTTCCGCTGCGATTCTCCTGCCGCTCTCCTTCGATGCAAGAAATCTCAAGGACTGAGGGAGACATGGAGGAGAAAAAGACCGCGTTCCAATTTGATGCTCGCTACTATACTGCCGGTGACCTCAACGCCTCCACGCGGCAGGTGTGGATCGTCTTTCACGGGTATGGACATCTCGCCCAGTACTTTTTAAGGAAATTTCAGTCTCTTACTACCGATCATACGTTCATCATCGCCCCGGAGGGATTGTCACGATTCTACCTCTCGGAACTCACCGATGTAGGCCGGCGCGACAACAAAGTAGGCGCCACCTGGATGACCCGGGAAAACCGGCTCATGGACATTGAAAACTATATCCGCTATCTCGATTCGGTTTTCGAGCAGGAACTCGGCACGATGGCCAAGCTACCAATCACATTATTCGGCTTTTCACAAGGATGTGCCACCGTGTGTCGCTGGGCGGTAGAGGGCCGGGTAAAATTTGACAGGCTGATTCTGTGGGCCGGACTTTTTCCGCCAGACATGGATTTTGAAAAAGGACATGAGGTGCTTGCCTCCAGGGATACGTACATGGTCATCGGCGACCAGGATCCGTTTCTTACCCCTGAACGGATTAAAGAATTTGATCAACTGGCGGACAAACTCCGGATTCAGCCGAAGAAAATACAATTCAGCGGGGAGCATGAGATTCATGAAGAAACGTTGCGTCAGTTCATTCAAGTTCCATGAAATCCATTCCGCATTTCGAAGCGGTGGATATCCGACGTAAAGTATCCATGAAGGCGGCCATCGGGCTGATGAAATCCGCATTTGCCGCCTTAAGTGATAAATCCGTTGTTGTTCCACTCCGGACCGTAATCGAATCCAAAGACGGGAAAGGAGTCGCCCTCTTTATGCCCTCCTACTCTTCCTCCTGGAACTTGTTCGGTCTCAAAATGGTGTCTGTTTTTCCAGGCAACACGAAGGATCCCGTCGTCCAGGGAAAGATGCTGGTGATGGATGGAGCAAATGGAAAACCACTTGCCCTCCTGGATGCTGCATCTGTTACCGCCTTGCGCACGGGCGCCGCGTCCGGCCTGGCTACCGATCTGTTGGCAAACAAAAACGCTTCCAGCCTGGCCGTATTTGGAACAGGTGCCCAGGCATGGTCGCAGGTAGAGGGGATCCTTGCGGTGAGAAAAATTGAGGAGATCATGATAAAGGGGACATCCGCTGAAAAAGAGGAGCGCTTTTGCCAACAAATTACCGAAGTCTATGGGGTGCGTTGCAAACCCCTGGAAAATTTTGGCTTGCTGAAAAAAGCACACATCGTCTGTACAGCCACTACGTCGTTTCAACCCCTGTTTACCCTGAGCATGCTTGCCCCCGGCACTCATATCAATGCTGTCGGTTCGTTCAAGCCAGAGATGCGGGAAATCGGCAGCGACGTGATGTGTGCCAGCAAACTTATAGTGGATCAACGGGAAGCGGTCTTGTCGGAAGCAGGCGACGTTATGATCCCGATCAAGGAGGGGCTGCTTACGCCTGAACGTATCCACGCCGAACTGGGTGAACTTGTCTCGAAGGGAAAACAGGGACGCAGTTCGTCCAAACAGATTACCGTGTTCAAGTCGGTAGGGAATGCGGTTCAGGATTTGGCGATTGCTAACTACCTCATAAATGGGGAGGGGAAATAATCACGCAGACGTAGAGGGAAATACTGCATTCTTAGCGATCTTAGCAGCTTCGCGTGAAATAAATCCTACATTCTTAGCGCTCTTTGCCCCTTCGCGTGAACCAATCTAAATCCAAAAAAAATACTCACGCATTCTTAGCGCTCTTTGCGGCTTCGCGTGAAATAAATCCTGCATTCTTAGCGCTCTTGTCCCTTCGTGTGACCCTTTCTACCTCTTCACCATCTCGCTCACAAACCCATACCCATATCCAAAAAGCTGCACCATGGCAGAGGGGACACTTAGAAACGCCGTCGTCAAAGACCCCGTCACCCGAAAACAATCAAGAAAGATAAGAATGCCGTATATCGACAATCCCGATCCAACGACGAGACCGAGCCGTGTATCAAGGACCACGATGAACGGCAGCAAGACATAGGCAGCAAACACCAAGGCCGGAAAAAAGTGTACCACCTTAATTTCTCCCACGTGAATCTTCCCCACCCTGACACGGCCCCTGCCGAAGCCTTCTACCTGCTTAAAAAATTCTGTCAAATCCGTTCTCCGCTTGTGATATACGAACGCCTCGGGTATTAGGCCTGTCGTAAACCCCGCTTTCTTCATGCGAACACTTAACTCAATGTCTTCCGCCAGCCTGTCAAAGGCAAACCCTCGCGTCACCTCCCACACCTTACGGCTTATGCCCATATTAAAACTCCGGGGTTGAAAATTCTTTTTCTTGCCTCCGCGTATCCCTCCGGTTGTCAGCACCGATGACATGGTGTAGGCCATAGCGCGCTGCAGCGAAGAAAACGATTCATGCCCGTGGTCGGGGCCGCCCCATGCATCCAGGGGTTGGTTGGCAAGAAAAGATTCAACGGCCGTAAAGTATGCGGGCGGTACAATGCAATCAGAGTCGAAGACAACAAAGTACGCGCCCTTCGCCTGTTGGAAGCCGACGTTACGGCTGGGCCCGGGGCCCGTGTTGGGTTTGGAGAAATACTGGATCCGCAGTTTCCGGGAAAATTCTTCGTAAACCGATTCAGACCGTCGCGTGGAGCCGTCTTCAATGATCAGCACTTCGAAATCCTTGAACAATTGTTCGGTCAGGCTCTGCAACAACTCCCGCAGTTCCTCCGGCCGGTTGTAGACGGGGATGATGACGGAGTATTTTGGGGCATGCATGGAGCAAAAGTAAAGGAAATAGTGAGCAGAACCGTTCCTTTCATTGAAAGTGAGAGGCAACGAATCATAAATTAGACTTCATCCCACAGCCCTTTTTTCTACCTTTCAAAAAAAATATATATGAAATCCTCCCTCCTCACCCTCCTCCTCGGCATCACCCTCTTCGCTGCTGCCCAGCCGAAAGATTATTCCGCTGATGTCGCCTCCCCCGACGCCATCATCGCCGCCTTATACGAGGTCATCTCCGGACCCGCCGGCCAGGCCCGCGACTGGGACCGGTTCCGCAACCTCTTCAGCCCGGACGCACGGCTGTTGCCTACCCGGAAGAATGAAACCGGCGAACTGGTCGTGCGGGGAATGACGCCGGATGAATATGTTACCGCCTTTTCGTCACGGATCCCGGTGGGTTTCTACGAGCGCGAACTGAAACGTATCTCTGAATCCTACGGCACTGTCGTACAAGCATTCAGCACGTATGAAACCCGCGACAAGGTCGACGGGCCGGTCACCAACCGTGGTATCAACAGCATCCAACTCTTCTTTGACGGAAAGCGCTACTTCGTCGTGAACGTATTCTGGTGTGCGGAGAGCTTGGGGTTTCCGCTGCCGGCCAAATACCTGAACCCCTGAGTGCAGCCTAAGAACCGTTCTGGAAAAGCAGGCTTTTTGTTTACAATCTTTCCACACGGTCCTTTTCCTCCCCTCAAAAAACTATCTTGCAGACCCGATGGAGAATTTTGTTGTTTCTGCCCGCAAGTACCGTCCGCTTGGCTTTGAAGAGGTCGTAGGGCAGGACCACATCACGACCACACTAAAGAATGCCATCGACACCCAAAAGCTTGCGCAGGCCCTCCTGTTCTGCGGCCCACGGGGAGTAGGGAAAACCACGTGCGCCCGCATCGTGGCCCGGATGATCAACGGGTTTGAAGAAAAAGCCGAAGTCAACTCCCTCAATATTTTCGAACTCGACGCGGCGTCCAACAATTCGGTGGAGGACATCCGCAGCCTGATCGACCAGGTGCGCTACCCGCCGCAGTATGGCAAGTTCAAGGTCTACATCATCGACGAGGTGCACATGCTCTCCAACGCGGCGTTCAACGCGTTCCTAAAAACGCTGGAAGAGCCTCCGTCCTATGCTATCTTCATTCTCGCCACCACGGAGAAGCACAAAGTCATTCCCACCATTCTTTCCCGTTGTCAGATTTTTGATTTCAACCGCATTCAAATCTCCGACATCGCGCGCCAGCTTAAGAAAATTGCCGACCGCGAAAAAATCAAAGCCGAAGAGGCTGCCCTTCACCTAATCGCGCAAAAAGCAGACGGCGCCCTGCGTGACGCCTTGTCTATTTTTGATTTGATGGTGACGTTTTCTTCCGGCAAGGAAGTCACCTTTCAGGATGCGATTAACAACCTTCACATCCTCGATCACGAATATTATTTCAAGGTGGTAGACGGCCTGCTGGCGCAAAACCCTACCGCACCCCTGGTATTGTTTGACGAAATCCTCCACAAGGGATTTGACGGCCAGAATTTCATCGTGGGGCTGAGCGAGCACATCCGGAACCTGATGATGACCCAGGATGTGCGTACGGTCAAGCTGCTGGAAGTTCCCGATACCATCAAAAAGAAATACGTAGAGCAGGCGAAGGCTACCCCCTACACGCTCATGCTTTCCTGGCTGAGCATCGCCAGCCAGTGCGACATCAATTACAAGATGAGCAAGAACCAACGGCTCGCCGTGGAACTGGCGCTCATGAAAATGGCGCACGTGCGGTCCGCCGTCACCCCCGAAACCACTAACGGTTCACCTGCCCCCCAGGCAGCAGTAAAAAAAAAATTGAATTAACGGACAGCGCACCCCTAACTGCCCCGCCAGCGCCTAAAGAAACCGCTCCTAAGCCCTCCGTAGGCGACGAACGTCCCGTCGCGACACCCACCCCCGCCCTTGCCCCAAGGACAACACGGGCCAAAACCACCTTAGACCTTCAGGGGATTTTTAAGACGCAAGCTGCCCCCGAAAAGAACGGACCTGTAGCCCCACCGGCGGCCAATGAAACAGTTCTGGCAGACGCGCTGCAGCAGGCCTGGGACGCCTACGCCGACAAGCGCAACGGGCAGGCTGCAGAATACCAGTTGCTGAAACGGGAATTCCACTACCACCATCCCACAATTACCATCACGCTGACCAACCCGGTGGAGGAATCGCTGCTTGACAATTTCCGCAACGACCTCGTGCAGTTCCTCCGCGAGAAACTGAAGAACAACGAAATCACGGTGGTCACGCGTATGGAGGAGAACGGCAACAAAAAAATGATTTATACCAGCAAGGAAAAATTTGAACACCTGGCCGAAAAGAACCCCTACTTGAACGAACTTAAAGATAGGCTGGGCCTTGACTGGGATTTTTAACCCGGCAAATCCCAGAGCGAAGACATTATCTATTTTTGAAGCCTATGAAAATATACTGGTTAACCGGTCTCCTCTGCAGCAGCGCCCCTCTCGCCGAGGCTCAGCAAAATCTTTTCAATGCACCTTCCGGAGACATCACGATCCCCAAAGAACTTTTTTATCAGCAGCAAATTAACTTCTATTCAGGAAGTTCGTGGGAGTCAAAATCTCATTTTGTCTATGGCCTGGGTAAGAACTGGGATGCAGGAATCAATCTGGTAGATCTACCTATCCAATGGTCCGGCGGGGGTATAATACCTACCAATGACCAAACCAGGCCGTATTTCCCGGTATGGATGGTCACCTTGCAAAAGCAATGGGGACTATCAGACCGGTGGGACCTCAATATTGGAACCCAGGCAGGCTCCAATTTCGGTGGTGCTTTTGGAAATACATCCTTGTCTTACTGGAACTATGCTGGGTTTCGGCATCAGATGAAAAAGGGCTATTTCATTGGCGGGCTTTATCAAACTACGGATACGTACGCCGGCGAGGGTGTAGATTTGGCCGGAGTATGGTTTGGCTTTGAGCTGCACCTAAGCGACAAATGGTATCTGATGGGGGATTTCATTTCCGGGAACAACAAGAAGTCAAGTTCTACGATGGGGGTTGTTTACAACCTGAGTGATCGGATCCAGCTCTGCAGTGCCGGTTTGTTTTCAATTCCAAATCCCAGCACTTCAGGCGGGTTTGTCCTGGAGCTGAATGTCTTCACTTACGATTTCAGGAAGGCTGAGTAGCATTCTCAGAATGAATTGTAACATGTATATTTGAAATTGACTTGTACCAATGACTATTTCTTACCAGTGGCTGAAAAGTTATGTTGACCTACCTGAAACAGCCGAACAGATCGCAGAGGTCCTCACGTCCACAGGTCTCGAGGTAGAAAGCATTTACCCGTTTGAGTCTGTTAAGGGCGGTCTCCGCGGACTGGTTATCGGTGAAGTGCTTACTTGCTCCAAGCATCCCAATGCAGATAAACTTTCCCTGACCACCGTCGATGCGGGGCAGGGCCGAACACTTTCCATTGTTTGCGGAGCCCCGAATGTGGCAGCAGGCCAGAAGGTCATTGTTGCCCTTCCGGGAACAACGATCCATCCCGTAAAGGGGGAGCCGTTTACTATCAAGGAGACAAAAATCCGTGGAGAAAATAGCGAAGGGATGATCTGCGCAGAGGATGAGATTGGGCTCAGCGCCAATCACGCCGGCATTATCGTCCTGGACACACGCGAACCAAACGGCACTGCAGCTGCAGCCTTCTATAAGATTCAGTCAGATGAAATTTTTGAAATCGGGCTGACGCCTAACCGCGCTGACGCCGCTTCACACATCGGCGTGGCCCGCGACATCAAGGCGGCAAAAAAGAGAGAAGTCCGGTGGCCGTCGGTGGAAAAATTTGCGGTAGACAACCGGAGTCTGGTCGTGGACGTCGAAGTAGCAGATACCGAAGCCTGTCCCCGCTATTCGGCCCTTACCCTGACGGGTGTTGCCGTGAAAGAGTCTCCCGACTGGCTGAAAAACCGGCTGCTGTCGATCGGACTAACCCCCATCAACAACGTGGTGGACATCACCAATTTTGTCTGCCACGAACTCGGCCAACCGCTGCACGCCTTTGATGCCGATGTAACGGGAAAGAAAGTGATCGTGAAGACTCTCCCCGGCGGCACAAAATTTACCACGCTTGACGGCAAGGAACGTACGTTGGAAAAACACGACCTGATGATCTGCAACACCACCGAGGGCATGTGCATCGCGGGGGTTTTTGGTGGCGCCAAATCGGGCGTTACCGCCTCTACCACACGCATCTTCCTGGAAAGCGCCTGTTTTTCGCCTTCTTTCGTGCGGAAGACAAGCACGCATCATCAATTAAGCACGGATGCGTCGTTCCGGTTCTCGCGAGGCACCGATCCTACGATGACGGTATTTGCGCTCCAGCGCGCCGCCCTCCTTCTCAAAGAAGTGGCGGGTGCCGTGGTTTCCTCTGATGTTGTGGATGTTTATCCGCGAAAGGCCGAAAACAAGAAAATTCTCATCAAAGACAAAAATGTAAACCGGTTGATCGGCAAAGTGATCCCGCGCGAAGAGATTTTCGCCATCCTGAAGAGACTGGATATTGAAATCCTGGAGAAAACAGCTGATCAGTTCAACGTTTCCGTGCCGCCCTACCGCGTAGACGTAGAGCAGGAGGCAGACGTGGTAGAAGAGATTCTTCGCATCTATGGATTCAACAATATCGAACTACAATCATCGACGGGTACTGATTTTGTGGCCAATTTTCCAGAACAGGATCCCGACAGATTCAAGCGCCGCATCGGCGAACTGCTGGCATCCAACGGGTTTTTTGAAATCGTAACCAATTCCCTCACCCGGGTTTCCTATCAGACGAAGTTGGGACTTGCGTTTTCCGGAACACCTGTGGAGATGCTTAACAAACTGAGCGAGGAACAGGGCATCCTGAGGCAGACGATGCTCTTTACGGGGCTTGAAGTCCTGGCCTATAATTTTAACCGGAAGCAGGGGGAGCTCAAATTCTTTGAATATGGCAGAGTATACAGCTCCCAAAATGGTTCCTTCTCAGAAAATGAACGGCTGGCCCTCTACATGGCAGGACCGGTTGAAGCAGAAAACTGGCAGAGCAAACCGCGGTCCGTCCGCTTTCATGATCTGGTTCAGCAGGTAACTCAGGTATTGGAAAAGTCGGCCTGCCGTTGTGAGTCTGCGCCCTTAGAAGACCCGATGATGGACTACGGATTAAATTTCATAATAAATGGAAAAGAAGCAGCCCGGATTGGGAAGGTGCGGTCATCCATTGCGCGCGAATTCGGCATCAAGCAAGAGATTTTTTATGCCGATATGGATGTGTCCTTGCTTTTCCAAGCAGCAAATCCTAAGTTCGACATTAAAGAAGTCCCCCGGTATCCCGAAGTGAGGCGCGACCTCTCGCTGGTCATTGACAAGCAGACTGCCTTCTCGGAAATCAGGGCGGTGGTGGAAGCCGCCGGCAGGAAATTGATAAAAGAAATTACAGTGTTTGATGTGTACGAAGGTGAGACGATTCCAAAGGGTAAGAAAGCCTACGCGCTGGGATTCACGCTCCTCGACGAAACAAAAACGCTAACGGACGAGGAGATTGAAAAAACAATGAATAAATTAATGGCAGAGTTTGAAAAGAAACTCGGGGCCGTCATCAGAAAATAACCCAGAACACCCAACCACTACCCCCCCATGGAGCAAGAATTCCTGAAAACCAGCCTGAACGGCCTAGAACGAAAGATGGTCGTCCTGCTAAACGACCACAAAGGCCTAAAACAAGAAGTCACAACCCTCAAATCAGAGAATTCAGAGCTAAAACAGTTCCTGCGCCAGCGGGATGACCAGTTGGAGGGCTTTAGAAATCAGATTAAAATCACTAAAATTGTGGACAATATTCACCCGGAAGACGGAAGTGTTTCGGATTTGAGGAAGACAGTGGATGATTATATCCGTGAGATAGACAAATGCATCGCTCACTTAAGCCGATAAGCAAACTGTAGATGGACGAACTTTCAATCAAGATCAAAATAGCCGACCGGGAGTACCCCATGAAGGTAAAGCGCAATGAAGAAGAACGTGTGCGCACGGCGGGCAGGCTGATCAACGAAAAACTGAAATCATACCGCGAGCAATTCGGCCTTGACGATAAACAAGACCTCCTGGCGATGACCGCCTTTGACTGCCTGGTTGAAAAACTGGCTGCAGAAGAGAGCGACAACGCCATTGACAAATCGGTGGTCGATAAAGTGAACCACCTGAATCAACTGGTTTCGCAAGCTATTCTCTAAGTCTTTCCCTTTTCCGCTTCACGTGTTAACGGCCCATTCCGTGCCGGGTAATTTTTTACGTTAACCAACCGACAATGACTATCGAATTAATTGCTTTGATTGCCACTACAGCCTCGGTGGCCTTCAGCTTTCTAATAGGAACCCTCCTCTACAAGAGAAAAATGAAAAAGAACAGGGGTGCAAGCGAAGAGCGCGCCCGGCTGATCATAAAAGAAGGAGAACTTCAGGCTGAAAACCTGAAGAAAGACCGCATCCTGGAAGCGAAAGAAAAAATCCTGAAAATGCGTCAGGAATTTGAAGAAGATGCCAACCGCAAGAAGAACCAGATTATCTCCAACGAGCAGAAGATCAAACAGCGGGAGGCGCAGCTCTCCAAGGAACTCGAACAAATCAAGCACAAGCAGGCAGACCTGGACGAAGACCGCAAAAGCCTGGCCCAACAGCATGAATTGGTGAAGAAACGGAAGGAAGAACTCGACCGCTTCAACCAGCAGAAAGTGCAGGTGCTGGAAAGCATCTCTAAACTAACCGCCGACCAGGCCCGCGACCAACTCGTGGAGTCATTAAAAGAAGAGGCGCAGACCAAGGCCAACTCCTACATCAAGGAGTACATGGAACAGGCCAAACTGACAGCCACCAAAGACGCCAAAAAACTGGTAATCGAAACCATCCAGCGCACAGCCACCGAACACGCCGTGGAGAATTCGGTATCCATCTTTAACATTGAAAGCGACGACATCAAGGGCAAGGTGATCGGGCGGGAAGGCCGCAACATCCGGGCCCTTGAAGCCGCTACCGGCGTAGAATTCATTGTTGACGACACCCCAGAGGCGATCATTATATCCGGCTTCGATCCTATACGGCGTGAGATCGCACGGCTGTCCCTGCACCGCCTGGTACAAGATGGACGCATTCACCCCGCCCGCATTGAAGAAATTGTAGCCAAGACCACTAAAAACATCGATGATGAAATTGTGGAAATTGGCGAACGCACAGTCATCGACCTGGGCATCCACGGCCTGGCGCCTGAACTCATTAAAATGGTGGGCCGCATGCGGTTCCGCTCTTCGTACGGTCAGAATTTGTTACAGCATTCGCGCGAAGTGGCCAACCTGTGTGCCATCATGGCCACCGAACTGGGGCTGAATGTGAAACAAGCCAAACGCGCCGGACTCCTTCACGACATCGGAAAAGTATGGCCGGAAGAATTGGAGAAACCACACGCTATCGTGGGCATGGAACTGGCTTTAAAATACAAGGAACATCCGGCGGTATGCAATGCTATCGGCGCCCACCATGATGAGATAGAGATGACCAACATGATCTCCCCGCTCGTGCAGGCGTGTGATGCCATCAGCGGCGCCCGGCCCGGTGCACGGCGTGAGGTGATTGAACAATACACCCGTCGTCTGAAAGAACTGGAGCAGGTGGGTCTGAGTTTCGAGGGCGTAGAAAAGTGTTTTGCCATCCAGGCGGGCCGCGAACTGCGCGTGATCGTCGATGCGGAGAAAGCAACCGACGAACGGGCCGGCCAGCTGAGTTTCGAGATTTCCCAGAAGATTGAAAAAGAAATGCAGTACCCCGGACAGATCAAGGTGACGGTAATCCGTGAAATGCGTAGCGTAGCGTACGCGAAGTAACCGGGTCCGGGTTGTATCGTGATCAGTGATTGGTAATCAGCAACATCAACACGTAAGTACATCAACACATCACCACATCCTAAAAAGGTCTGGTTCATTACGGGATCATCCACCGGACTGGGCCGTGCGCTGGCAGAACATCTGCTGGAGAAGGGCTATCAAGTAGCAGCCACTGCCCGCAATCCTTCCGCGCTTGCCGATCTCGTAAAAAAGTATGGCGCCCAACTTCTCTGTCCACAATTGGACGTCACAAATCCTGCTGAAGTCAGGCTTGCCATCAAGCAGACAATGGATCACTTCGGAAGAATCGATGTGGTTGTCAACAATGCCGGCTACGGACTGATTGGGGCAATCGAAGAAGTTACCGATGAAGAGATCCGGTCGCAGATGGAAACTAATTTCTTCGGTGCTCTGGATGTTATCCGTGTCGTACTCCCCCACTTCCGGAAACAAAAGAGCGGGCATTTTTTGAATATATCTTCCATTGCCGGCTTTCGCGGCAGCGCCGGAGCCGGACTGTACAACGCCACCAAATTCGGTTTGGAAGGAATCTCAGAAGCGCTGGCAAAGGAAGTTGCGCCGCTGGGTATTCACGTTACCATTGTTGAGCCCGGGCCGTTCCGCACAGATTTTGGAGGCCGATCGGTTCGTGTCACAAAAAAAGTTATTGAAGAATACATTCCATCCGCCGGCGGCATGCGGAGCTATTATGAGCAGGCGCACGGCAACCAGGCCGGGGATCCCGCCAAAGCGGCCCAGGCCATGATCCAGGTTGTCGAATCTCAAACACCCACGCTGCGGCTGCCCCTGGGACCTATGACTTTGAAAGCCATGCAGGAAAAAATGACGCACGTGCAGCGGGATATAGAACAATGGAGAGACATTGCCATGAATTCATCTTTTCCAGAGTAAAGGGTGAGCCGGCAATCGGTAATCAGAAGTCGCAATCAAATCACCAAATCACAATGAAGACCATCAATCCTGTTTCAATGTCCAAACCTGCAGGGCATTATTCAGCAGCCACGGTCCATAACGGATTTGTGTTTGTTGCCGGTCAGCTTCCTTCAGACAAGGAAGGCAACCTTATCGCAGGAACCATCGAGGAGCAGACGTTGCTTTGCCTGCAACGGATACGCACAATCCTGGAAGCCGCAAACAGTGAGATCACCAGCATATTAAAAGTAAATATTTTCGTGGATGACATCGAAAATTGGTCACGTGTAAATGCCACCTATGCCGTGTTTTTCGGAGACCATCGACCCGCCCGCGTAATTGTACCCACTGGAAAACTCAAAGCGGGTTGTCTTGTGGAAATTGACTGCATCGCCGCGGTGAAAGAGTAAATGAAACGGTAACGCGTAATCCGGCGCTATGCCCACATGCATTCAGGGTAGGTTAAGTCAATCTATGCAAACCGTTTCCGCCTCCTATTTTGAAGGCTACTTTGTAAGTTTTTAGGCTCCCCTGCTAATGGGGTGTGCGTATGATCATTATCTTTGATAGATGTCTTCGGTCATTCCCAATTTTGAATACGACATATTCGTGTCGTACCGCCACAACGACAATCTCCCGACCCCCGGTGCCGGCAGCAACTCCGGAAGCGGCTGGGTTTCTGACTTTGTCCAAAATCTGGAAAGGGAGTTACGGGCCACCATTAAGAGCCCGGTATCCGTTTACCTCGACACGAGCCCGCACGACGGCCTTTTGGAAACACATCAGGTAGGTAAGAGCCTGGAGGGAAAACTGAAATCATTCATTTTCATTCCCATCCTTTCCCAGACCTATTGCGACCCAAAATCGTTTGCGTGGCAAAATGAATTCTGTGTCTTTCACGCACTCTCCAAATCAGATTCCTACGGAACCGATATCCGGCTAAAGAACGGAAATGTTGCCAGCCGGATTCTTCCGGTCAAAATCCATGACCTGGATGCCGCCGACAATGCCATGCTGGAATATGAATTGGGGGGCGTCCCGCGTGCCGTCGAATTCATCTTTCAGGAACCAGGAGTAAACCGACCGCTTGCGGTTACGGACAACCGGAGCGACAATCAAAAGAAGACCGATTACAGAAATCAACTTAACAAGGTGGCCAACGCCATTCGCGACCTCCTCGCTGCCGCCAATTCCGCCGGAGACCCTGCAGCAACGGCTGCAGCTCCCAGCATCCATCCCAGCCCGTTCGTTAAGCGACGGATCATTCTGGCTGCATTCGGAATCCTCACGTTCATCGGTCTGATCTATTCCCTTTCCATTGTGTTGGGACTTCCGGAAATGGATTCATCAGACAAATCCATTGCCGTACTCCCGTTTGTAGACATGACGCCATCCGGCGACATGGAATATTTGGGAGATGGCATTGCAGAAGAGATTATCAATTCCCTTACATCCATCCGGGAACTAAATGTGATCGGCCGAACCTCGTCTTTTCAATTCAAAGGGCAAAAAATTGACTTGCGTGAAGTAGGAGAGAAACTTCGCGTTGGAATCGTGCTGGAGGGGAGCATACAGAAGTATAACGATAGCTACCGGATCACGGCGCAACTGGTGCGGACCGACGACAACTTTCACATCTGGTCCCAGCGTTTTGACATGGACCATACAGATATTTTTAAGATTCAGGACAACATTGCTTCCGCCGTCGTTGAAAAACTCCGGTTGGCGCTTTCCTCTCCGGAGCAAACGCGGATACAGAAGAAACCAATTAACGAAGAAGCCTATACTCTCTATCTGAAAGGACTCTTTCATTACAAAGCAACACGGTTTAAGGAATGTATTGTCAATGAATTGAATGCCATCCGGTTAGACTCCTCTTTTGCGCCAGCTTATGCGCTTGTCGGCCTGTCCAAGGCATGGGTTAATTACCACTCAGGAAAGCCCCCGGATTCCATCCTGACCAAGGAGGCACTGATGTTCTCTGAACGGGCCATCGAATTAGACCCGGACCTGGCGGAGGGATATTCCGCTATCGCACTTATTTCATGGAGGCTTCAAAATGATTTTGCAAAATCCAAAACTTTTTTTGAGAAATCGCTGGCGCTGAATCCAAATGGCTCGCTGATCAAGAATCGCTATAGCTACCTCCTCACCTGGATGGGAGATTTCGAAAAGGCATCGCTGTTTGCCCGGGACGCTATAAAACTTGATCCGGCCGACTTCAATAGCTATGCAATACTTTTCAATGTTGCGCTCTCTACCGGCCAATTAGACGAGGCAGCCACGCATCTCCGGGAATGGAAGAACCTCGTTGGTCCAACCTTTCCAATCTTCAACAACCAACTTCGGCTCGATCTTGCCAATGGATCCTTTGCGCGCGTTCTGCAAAGGTGTGATTCCGCTGCCAGGCAGGGTGAACCTCCAACGATACAACAACTGGTTTACCGTTCTGTTTCCAATTATAAACTTGATCGCAGGCGTGAAAGCGATGCAGACCTGGCCAGGCTTAAGAAAATGGCAAAAGATGAATATGCCGGTAGTGGTTTCTTTGCCGTTGCCGAGGTTCACGCATATCGGAATGAGCCCGATTCGTCCTTTGCTTACTTGTCCTTGGCGGCCAACCGGAAGGAGCCCGATTTCGTTTTTCTGAAAATTGAACCTTCGCTCAAGGCCCTGCGCAGCGACCCTCGGTACGTACGCCTTTGCACGCAGTATGGATTTGACAAATACTGACTGGAACCTTGAACTCTTGAACCTGGAACTATTTCCACCCCACCCATCCCGGGCCTCTCACAACCTTTCCCGGCCGTGCATTGGTGTGCTCCCCGTCTTTGATCACCTGCGTCCCGTTCACAAACACATGCACCATCCCCGTACTGTACTGGTGCGGGTTCTCGAACGTGGCATGATCCTGCACGGCAGCCGGATCGAAAATGACCACGTCTGCATAATAGCCCGGCGTTAATGTGCCGCGCTTTTTGATGTTGATGTTTCGTGCCGGCAGCGAGGTCAGCTTGCGGATCGCTTCTTGCAGCGGAATCACTTTTTCATCGCGCACATACTTACCGATGACACGGGAGAAATTTCCATAGGCACGCGGGTGCTCCTTGTACTTGAGCCAGAAACCCTCTGCCGGCGGGGATCCCGCGTCGGAGCCAAAACTTAGATAGGGGAGCGCGATCTGTCGCTTGATGTTTTCTTCGCTCATCATGAAGTAGGCCGTCTCTACGCGGGTGCGATCGGCGATGACAAGATCCATCACCGTCTCCTCGGGAGATTTTCCGTGGGCCGTGGCCACTTCAGCCAGCGTCCGGCCGACATACATCTGAAGGGAGTCTTTACTAAAACCCAGAAACAAAACATTTTCCGGCCCGCCGCAGGTACGCAGCATGTTTTCCCATTTGTCAGTCGGCGTGCGCATTTCTTTCAGTACTTGCCTCCGGATCGTCCGGTCTTTCAGGCGTTTGATCCATTCATTGATGCCGCCTTCCTGCACCCAGGGAGGCATCGTAGCATCGAGGCCTGTGGCACCTGCCGTGTAGGTATACATATTGGCCGTGATTCGCAGCCCGGATTTATTGGCCCGATCAATTTTCGCCATGACGCTATCCAGTTTCCACCAATTGTCTTTGCCGGCCATCTTCAGATGATAGATTTCTGCGGGGAGTCCGCCCTCGCGCGCGATGCGGATCGTTTCATCCACGGCGGCAAAAATATTATTACCCTCGCTGCGCATGTGAGCGATGTACATCCCGCCATACGGAGCAGCCGCCTTGCTTAGCGCGATAAGTTCTTCGGTAGTGGCATAGTTTCCCGGTGCGTAGATCAAGGCTGTCGTCACCCCCAGCGCTCCTTCTTCCATCGCTTGTTTCACGAGTCCCTTCATGCGCTCCAACTCCTCCGGGCTTGGTGCGCGGTTGGCATACCCAAGTTGGTTGACACGGATGGTATTCGCTCCAACGAAGGAGGCGATATTCTGAGAGACCCCCTTTCTCTCCAGGTATTCCAAATACTCTCCCAGCGTCGTCCATTCGATCGGATAGGTGAAGTCGGGATACTTCTTCATGGATTCCAGCGACTCCTTTTTCATTTGGTCGCTCATGGGCGCGATGGAGATTTCACCCAACACTTCGAGTGTAATGCCCTGGCGGATGTCGCTTTGGCCGCGGCCGTCGAGGATCAGTGTTTCCCAACTGTGGCTTAGCATGTTGATGAACCCGGGCGCCACAGCGAGTCCTTTGGCATCTATCTCCGTTTTTCCAATGGCCTCAGACAAATCTCCTATAAACGCCACGGTGTCCGAATTGATTGCCACATCCGCATTGACTCCCGGTTTACCCGAGCCGTCATAAACGGTACCACCACGAATCACCACATCATATTCTTGTTTTTTACAACCAAAGGCAATGAGGATCAACAGAATGGGCAGTAGATTTTTCATGTTACTAAATTTTGATAATGGAGTAAGTAACCAAATAATGTGGGTTAACACAAGAGAAAATGGCCTTTGCTGTATAAAGTCGGTCCATGAGGAATTGCATATATTGTATCGTTCAAAATAACCCGCACATGAAACCAATCCGTAACCTCCTCCTTGCCTTCATTGCGGGCTTATTTGGTTGTACACCATCGGGTGTCGTATTCGAAAACGCCGTCTGTATCCAAAACATCACTACCATCGACCCGACCGATGGTCTGCGCGAAAATCAAACTGTTATCATCAAGGGTGGCAAAATCGATAAGATCGCACCAACAGCTGAACTAAAATTGTCACCAAAGAATCACATCATCGATGGCACTGGCAAATACCTGATACCCGGATTATGGGATGCACACATTCATTTTGCATTCATGGAGTCACTTGCTCCCCGCATGTTTGATCTGTTCATGATCTACGGCATCACCAGCGTCAGGGATACCGGTGGTCAGATTGATTTTGTCAAAAATTGGAAAGACCGGGCGGCTGCAAATCCCACGGATGCACCCCGTGTAATGATCGCCGGCCCGCTGCTGGATGGCATGCCTAATGTGTATGACGGCAGTGACCCGGGACACCCGCCGCTTTCAGTAGGATCCTCTTCCGTGGAAGCCATTACCAAACAGGTTCAAATGCTTGACAGCATGGGGGTTGATTTTCTTAAGGCATACGAAATGCTCACCCCAGCGCAATTCCTTACCGTGATGAAGCTCGGAAAAGAAAAAGGATTGAAAGTAACTGGCCACGTGCCGCTGAGTATGGACGTCATCACTGCTTCTAATGCCGGACTTAACAGCATGGAACACATGCGCAACCTGGAATTGTCATGCGCTTCCACTGCGGGGGAACTTCTGAAGCAGCGCCAGACCATGTTGGTCAAGGGGAAAAAATCTGCTGGAGGTGACCTGCGCTCAAGCATACATGCGGCACAGCGAGAAACGGCCGTCAAAAATTACGATGATGAAAAAGCAAATGGTATCCTGGAGGTATTGGCCAAAAACCACACGTGGCAGATTCCCACGTTGACGCTGAATCGGGGCCAGACCCGTATGTCTTTCGCGCAGCCCGAGTGGCAGGAAAGTTTTGAATATCTACCGGACACCATCCGCAATCTATGGCAGGGAATGATTGATAAATCCGTGATGACAGAAATTGCGCCTTTCAGGAAGGCGTACAGCGAATGGATGAATAACATGGCGGGGAAAGTTCATAGGGCTGGCATCCCAATGATGGCCGGCACCGATACGCCAATCGGGTTCCTTACACCGGGGCTGAGTCTTCATGAAGAACTGGTCGCTATGGTCGAAGCTGGACTGTCACCGCAAGAAGCGCTCAAAGCCGCAACGCTGAACCCTGCAAAATATTTCAACCTGGAGAACGAGCTTGGGTCACTCAAGGAAGGCATGTGGGCGGATCTGATTGTGCTCGGCGCAAATCCATTGGAAAACATCAAGAATACCCAGCGCATTGAAGGCGTAGTGAAGCAGGGGAAGTTCTACGACCAACAGGCTTTAGATATGATCCGGAAGAGGCTGAGAGAAAAGTAACCTTCTGCCTCTAGGCAATTCCTATTTTCTTAGCACAACCAGACCATGAAACATACTGGAAGAACTGAGAATTGATCAGGTGAGTGGTTACTATGTGTTGAAACGGGAGAAGAAATAGTTTCACGGCTCCCCTCCCACGCGAGACGCTTACGCTTGCGCCGAAGCTTCAGCGTAGGAGCACGCGGGCGGAAAAATTCAAAAAATTCAGGGTTCCGGGTTCCGGAGTTAGGGTCAGGATTCTGAGTTCAAGGCTGCCAACAAACAATCACCAACGATCAACGATTTTCACTATTTTTGCCCCTCATTTTTGAAAACTCATGATTGCAGCCAATAACCTCTCCTTACAGTTCGGAAAACGCGTTCTCTTTGACGAAGTCAACATCAAATTCGCCAACGGGAACTGCTACGGGGTCATTGGCGCCAACGGGGCCGGAAAATCCACGTTTTTGAAGATTCTGGCCGGTGACCTGGACCCTACCCGCGGAAATGTCAGCCTGGAACCCGGAAAACGCATGGCCGTACTGCGCCAGAACCACCATGCTTTCGACGAGGTGACGGCGCTGAATACGGTGATGATGGGCCACACAAAACTGTGGAACCTCATGAAGGAAAAGGATGCGATCTATGCGCGCCCCGATTTTTCGGAGGCCGACGGCATCCGCGCCTCCGAACTTGAACACGATTTTACGGAAATGAACGGCTGGAACGCTGAGTCGGATGCGGCTGCTCTGCTAAGCGGCCTGGGCATAACGGAAGACGATCACACCAGGCTTCTGAAAGAACTCAGCGGTAACCTCAAAGTCCGGGTGCTGCTGGCACAAGCCATCTTCGGCAATCCGGATATCCTCATCCTCGATGAACCAACCAACGACCTCGACCTCAAGACGGTCAGCTGGCTGGAAGACTATCTTCTGGAATTCAAGAACACGGTGATCGTCGTATCCCACGACCGTCACTTTCTCGATACCGTGTGCACGCACATCGTTGATATTGACTTCAACGCGGTAAAACTGTACACCGGAAACTATTCCTTCTGGTATCAATCGAGCCAATTGGCCCTGAGCCAGCGTTCGTCCGCCAACAAGAAGGCGGAGGATAAGAAGAAAGAACTCATGGAATTTATTGCGCGCTTCAGCGCCAACGCTTCCAAGTCGCGGCAGGCTACAAGCCGGAGGAAATTGCTGGACAAAATTAACGTCGATGATATTCAACCTTCCACACGTCGCTATCCGGCCATCATCTTTAACCAGACACGGACTGCCGGAGATCAGGTATTGCACATTGAACACCTCAATGCTTCGAGCAGCGAAAACATATTGTTCCGGGATTTCGAATTATTTGTAAACAAAGGCGACAAGATTGCTTTCCTCAGCAAAGACAGCCTCGCCATCACCGCGTTGTTTCAAATACTTGCCGGCGAGCGAAAGCAGGACAAAGGCACTGTGACGTTCGGCCAGACCATTACGAAAGGGTATCTGCCCGCCAACAACGAAGGATATTTTGATTCGGATGACAACCTCATCGACTGGTTGCGCCAGTTTTCTACAGAAGAAAACAAGGACGAAGCGTATGTGCGCGGCTTTCTGGGCAAGATGCTCTTCTCCGGGGAAGAGGTTTTTAAGAAGTGTAGCGTACTCTCGGGAGGGGAAAAAATGCGGTGCATGATTTCACGCGCCATGCTGGCCGGGGGGAACCTGCTGATCCTCGACGAGCCCACCAACCACCTCGACCTGGAATCAATCACGGCCTTTAACAATGCGCTGAAAGATTTTCCCGGAACGGTATTGTTCACATCGCACGATCACGAATTCACGCAAACGGTTGCCAACCGGATTGTGGAGATTACTCCCAATGGATTCATCGATAAACTGATGACGTACGATGAGTACGTGGACAGCGAAAGAGTAGCTGAGCAAAAAGTTGCACTGTATGCATAGCATTTGGTGATCAGGTGATTTTCACTTCCTAATTCTGCCAAGCCGCAGGAAAAGTGGAAAGTGCACCGTACGTCTTTTCGATGTCCAATGCGGTTCAATCGCCCCCATTAACTCAGGTACAGGGTTGTTTCCTTTATCCTTGATATACTTCTGCACCGCCGACCACGTTGTGAGATAGCCCTCCAGTTCCGCCAACGTCCATTCAAAAGACATCAAAAACGCCGACGGTTGTAATTCCGAAAACGGAAACTCCAGATTCTTATAATGCTGATCAATGAGCTTCCGCTCCGGATCCCAATACGGTCCAACGATGGACGTATAGAAATTTTCAATCATCGGATCAATCAAAGGACCCGCGCCGATCAGCCCATACCCCCAGACGGCAATGACAGCCCCCGGCTTTCCGACACGTTTTGCTTCAGTGAAGAACGTTTCCCGGTCAAACCAATGGATCGCCTGGGCTACCGTGATCAGGTCTACCGACTGGTCAGGGAGCTGCGTCGTTTCGCCGCCGCGCTGATAGAAAATGTTGTCTGCGCGGGCCGCATTTTCCAATTGCTTTTCGCTGATGTCTGTGGCGTAGACTTTGTCGAATTTTTTCGCCAGCACGCGGGCAGCCTGACCGTTGCCTGTACCGGCATCCCAGGCTGTTTCAAACTTTCCGATATGACTAAAGATGAATTCAAAAAGCTCGGCCGGATACTGGGGCCTGAACTCCGCATAGTGCTTTGCCTGATGTGAAAATCGATCTTTCATAGTTTAGGTGTCCTACACCTAAGGTGTAGGACACCTGACAACCCGCCCCGGCTTCGCACCCGTGTGCTCCCCGTTGCGTAAAACAACCTGCCCGTTGACAAGAACATGCTTAACCCCCACGGCATACTGATGCGGGTTCTCAAACGTAGCACGATCTGCAATCGTGGCCGGATCAAAGATAACCACGTCTGCAAAATGACCTGTTTTCAATGCCCCCCGCTTTTTCAGACCAAGATGGGACGCAGGCAGTGTCGTCATGCGACGGATGGCCTCTTCAAGCGGAAAGAGTTTTTCTTCCCGCACATACTCCCCCAACACACGCGCAAACGTGCCGTAGGCCCGGGGGTGTGTACCCTGATCTTGAAACTCCGGCGTCACCGCCAGGGAGCCGCCGTCAGAACCGATGCTCACATAGGGCTGAACCAAAAAACGTCGCATGGTCTCTTCCGACATCAGAAAATACAACGCCGCAATGGACGACCGGTCGGCGGTCAGCAAATCCAGCACCGTTTCATCCGCGTTCTTGCCGTGAAGCTTCGCCACCTCGTCGAGGTGCTTCCCTTTGTACAAAGCTGCCAGCGAGTCTTTTCTGAATCCCAGAAGCACCACATTCTTAGGCAACGAATTCTTTGAAGGGATGCCTTTCTCCATATCAGAGAGGATTCTCTTTCTGGTAACGGGGTCCTTAAATCGCTTTCGCATGAGAACCATCCCACCTTCTTGTGCCCAAGTGGGAACCCTTTCTTTTAAGCCCGTGGCGCTGGCAATGTAGGGGTACATGTTCGCTGAAATTTTCAGCCCCACGCGGTTAGCGCTGTCAATCTTGAAGAGCACCTTGTCAATTTTATCCCAGTTGCGCTGATGATTGATTTTAAGATGATAGATCTCGGCAGGAACCTTTGCTTCTTTGGCGATACGCAGGGTTTCGTCGATTGCCTTGAGGATTTCATCACCCTCACTCCGTAAGTGGGTGATATACATACCGCCCATCTCCCCGGCCGTTTTGCATAATTCAATCAGCTCTTCCGTGCGAGCATACGTTGCCGGGGTGTAAATCAGCGAGGAGCCTACCCCCATTGCACCCTGCTGCATCGCCTTTCTCACCTGTCCCTTCATCTGTTCCATCTCCGCTTTCGTCGGGGGTCGGTTTGCATCGCCCATCACATAGGTTCGTATGGTGGTGGCCCCCACAAACGATGCGAAGTTGGTGCTCACTCCCTGCTTCTCCAGGTAATTGAAATAGCCCCCGAGCGTGGTCCAGGGCGCACCGCCTCTCTTGGACTTGCGCGGGCCCGGACTAATCCCCTCGCCAAACACTTCCAGGGTCACGCCTTGTTTGATGTCGCTCATGGATCGGCCGTCTTTCAGCAACGTGCCGTCGGCCCAACTGAGCATGTTGATAAAGCCCGGCGCCACGGCCAGACCGGTAATATCCATTATCTCTTTCGCTGTCGCGGATGTGAGATCGCCGATAAATGCGATGGTGTCTGCGCGGATGCCTATGTCTGCTTTGAATGGCGCTTTGCCGTCGCCGTTATAGATCGTACCGCCACGAAGAATGCGATCGTATGGTTGGGCCGTACTCGAGAAGACAAGCGCCAGCAGGCCAAGAGCCAGTGTGCTTCGCGAGATCACTTTATGCGGATCAGGAGGTCGATGATTTCCTTGTACAATTTTGCAGCTAGCATGGCGGTGACCCCGGAAGGGTCGCGGGTAGGATTGAACTCCACCAGGTCGGCACCTACGATGTTGCCTTTCAAGTTCTGCAAGATGCCAAGCACCTGACGTGTACTGAATCCTCCCGGCTCGTAGTGCGAAACCCCCGGAGCAAAGGCAGGGTCAAGTGCATCCATATCGAGGGACACGTATACCGGACCGTCAAACGAAAACCGGGTGGCATCATCCCAGTCCTTCATCTCCACCACCTCCACGTTGAACCGCTTCACCTGTTCGCGTTGATGCTGGTTCAGCGTGCGGATGCCGATTTGGATCAGCCGCTTCGCCAACTTGTTTTCCATGATGCGCGCAAAAGGGCTCGCATGAGAATGTGGGTTGTTATCGAAGTCATCATACAAATCACCGTGGGCGTCGAGATGAAGAATGGTAAGGTCAGAATAGCGTGTGTGAAAGCCGCGTATGATAGGGTAGGTGATGGAATGGTCACCGCCTAAAAGAAAGAGTTTGTCGTTGTTTTTTAGAAGTGAGGAAACCTGGGTCGCTATTTTTTCAAACGCGTCTTTCCCTCCCACCTCCAGATCCACGACGTCTTTCCAATCGGTGGACGCCTTCAGGTCGCGCCCCAACTCCGTCCAGTAATTCGCCGAATCGGAATGGAACGCCTCCCGGATTTTTGCCGGCGCCAGCGCGGGGCCGCGCATGAACGAGGAGTTTTCATCAAAGGGAATACCAGCAACAGCTACCATCTCGAATTTATTTAACCACAGGAAAGGCCGAAATCCGCAACCGCGCTGCCCCCATGGGCACCAATGTGATGTCTGCAGCCGGTTCCCCGGTTTCAACAGGGCTTTGGGGCAGCTCGGCACATAACCCGTATTGGTCGATCGTCCAGTCCGGTATCTTTTTTCCTTTTGTGCGGAGCTCCAACGGGGCCGAGGCAATCGTAAACGGAAAATTATCAGCCGGCCAGGCTTTCTTTACAATCGTAAAACTTTTCTCAAGGTCGCTGAAATCATTCACCAGCCCAAAATTCCACGGCCCATCGGGCTGAATCTCAAACGACGGCCATTTCGAGGGATCTGCATTTTCCTGCCATTTGGAATCGTATTGTGCCGTCTCCTTCGTGTCGAGTTGAATGTATTTCTCAGCAATCTTTAGGGAGAACGTCAACGGGCCGTAGTTCACACTCACGCTGTTCTTGTTTTTCTCCCACGTTCTCAGCTTCACCTTCATCGGGAAGTCCAACGTGATAGTGTCGCCGGTCTTCCATGTATTGGCGATCCGAATATATTGCCCGGCAACGGCTGTTACGGCAACAGGCTGGTTGTTGATTCTAATCACAGTATTTTCTGCCCAGGCGGGTATCCGGAAGTACAAGGGAAATGAGGCAGGTTTTACGAGCTGCAGTTTCATCCGCACCTGCTCTTCAAAGGGATAGCGTGTCTGCTGGGAGATGGTCACTTCCGTTCCGTCTCCCACCTTTGCTTTTACGGAGCTCTCTGCATATAACACGGCCGCCAACCCATTGTCGGGCGTAGCCATCCAGAGGTTCTCTGTGTAATAGACCCACCCGCTCGTATGGTTGTGCTGGCAGCACCTGCTGCTGAACGGGTTCATGTTCAGGTGCGGGCCGGCATTATCAATACCCGGGTGGTGATTTTTTCCGTCGCTCACCACCATGTTCGGTGCCGTGAGGTAGCGCAGCGAGCGATAGTCGGGCATGAAGGAAGCAGGAAAAGTGTTAAATGCCACGTCTTCGCAGTTCTCTGCCCAGTACGTGTCGCCGGTGATGCGCAGCATAATTTCGTCGGAAGCCATCTGCTCCACCATGCCGCATGTCTCCACCGCCTGGCGCGGATCAACAAATCCTTTGCGGGAATTTTCATCCGAGCCGAACATGCCTCCCGGCACCTGACCGTACATCTCCCGGATAAATTTCTGGTTGTCGTAGCTGGCCTGCAGGTGCAACGGGTCCTTGCTTTGTTGGTAATATGTGGCCGGCTCGCGGAAACACTGGGCGATGTTGACGTTGTGCCAGTTGGGAAGCCAGTTTTTCAATCGCCAGTTGGCCGTGTTGCGGTGAACCTTCTCAGCCAGGTCAAGCAGGAACGGCTCCTTTGTGATGTTATACAACCAGTACACACTATATAGATTGTCTCCTCCCCGGCTGTTCTCCCAGTAATCCGTAAGAAAATCATTTTCAGGAATGGTGAGCTGCCATTTGAAATAGTTCGTCATGTGTGTGATCACACGGGCGTCGTGGCTGTACTCGTAATACGACTGCAGCACAAAGAGCATCAGCATCTGCGCCCAGAGGTCGCGTTTGCCGGTGGACTTCCGGTGCACATACGGGCCGAAGTCGCCGTTGTCGCGCTGGCTGTTGAGTGTGCCGTTGACCCAGACCATGGTCTCGTCAATCATCTTTTTGTCGTTCAGCACATAGCCGATATTGCCGTAGCCCTTGAGCCAGTATGGCAATTCCTCCCAGCCCCAGTCACCGGTGCCGTCTTTATTCAGCCACGCGTTATTCTTTTTTGTCAGCCAGATGCTGATTTCCCCCAGTTGACCGGTGAGGCCATCGCGCTGGAGTTCGAGGCTTTTCAGCAGCCACCCGCCCGGCTTCACGGCACCGACGGGAAGTTTGACCAGGTGCTGTGGCATCAGTGGCACCTGGTTCGTTTGATAGAATGCGTTCAGCGAGCTATTCGGTGGGGTAGGCGTTACCGTTGCAACTGCTTTGAGTTGAGCGGTGGCGACAGACAGTGCAAGGCAGCATCCGATGGTGAAAAAGAGGTTCTTCATAATGATCCGTTCACTGGAAATCTACAACCCGCTGCCCGGAATTCAAATCATCGGCCGTTCCTATATAGTGCGTTTTAGGCTAATTTTATTAACGTTATATTTCCCTTATGAAGTACCCTCCCATTTGCAATTTCATTCACGGTGAGTCTGTGAAAGGGCCTTCCCGCACACTCGACGTCATTTCACCGATCGACGGAAACCTGCTCTCCACAGTACCCCTGTCTACCAACGACGACCTGAACAAGGCGGTGCTGTCCGCAAAGATCGCCCTTCCCATGTGGAGCAAAATGCCGATCAAAGAGCGCGTCCAGATTTTCTTCCGCTACAAGGCGTTGCTCGAGAAAAATTTGAAAGAACTGGCCGAACTAATCCAGGAAGAAAATGGGAAAACTTATTCCGAGGCTGCCGCCGAAATCGAAAAGAGCATGGAGCTCACCGAGTTTGCCACGTCCTTGCCCCAGCTGGTCACCGGTGAAGTGTTGGAAGTAAGCACCGGCGTTGAGTGCCGTACCGAATATGTGCCGGTCGGCATCGTGGCCTCCATTGTACCGTTCAATTTTCCTGCCATGGTTCCCAACTGGACCATCCCCAATGCAATCGCGCTGGGAAATTGCATGATCATGAAACCCTCGGAGAAAGTGCCATTAAGTGTAGGGCGGCTTGCCCTGCTGCTTAAAGAAGCCGGACTCCCCAACGGCGTATTCAACGTCGTCCACGGCGACAGAGAAATTGTTGAAGCCATCTGCGACCACCCCGCCATCGAAGCGGTGTCGTTTGTGGGTTCCACGAAAGTGGCAAAGGCAGTATACCAGCGCGCCACAAGTCACTATAAGCGATGCCTCGCCCTCGGCGGCGCCAAGAACCACCTCATCGTATTGCCCGATGCTATCCCTGGTATGACGGCACAAAATGTGGCGGCGAGTATGAGCGGCTGCGCTGGCCAACGCTGTATGGCAGCATCCGCGATGGTAGCCGTTGGAAAAGTAGACGACATCATCGAAAAGATCTGCGACGAGGCGCGGAAAATTGTTCCCGGAAAAAACCTGGGTGCCGTCATCAACAAAGAATCAAAAGAACGCATCGAGCAATATATTACCGACGCCGAAAAGCAGGGCGCGAAAATTCTCGTCGACGGACGCAAAGCCACCGTTACCGGAAAAGAAAAAGGCACATACGTCGGGCCTACCGTTATCGACTTCGTCAAACCCGACATGGCCGTGGCTACGGAAGAAATCTTTGGGCCCGTCATCAGCATCATGCGCACCAACACGGTCGACGAGGCGCTCGCCATCGAAAACGCCAACCCCTATGGCAATGCGGCTTCTGTCTTCACGCAAAGCGGCGGCATCGCCCGCTACGTGATGGAACGCGCCAGCGCCGGCATGGTGGGCGTGAACGTGGGCGTGCCCGTTCCCCGCGAGCCGTTCTCTTTCGGCGGATGGAATGAAAGCAAATTCGGCGTAGGCGACCTCACCGGAAAAAGCTCCATCGCATTCTGGACCAAACTGAAAAAAAGTACCACCAAGTGGAACCCGGAGGCGGGGATAAACTGGATGAGCTGAACTTTGAACTCTTGAACCTGGAACT
Source organism: Cytophagales bacterium (assembly GCA_034440075.1). Taxonomy (GTDB): domain Bacteria; phylum Bacteroidota; class Bacteroidia; order Cytophagales; family Cyclobacteriaceae; genus ELB16-189. The sequence continues at coordinate 22,098 of JAWXBL010000011.1, read as the reverse complement.
CTTGAACCCGGAACTCTTGAACTTTGAACTTTTGAACCTTGAACTTTCCGTATGGATAAACTAACAGCAACAGAGACTTCAGAGATCGTCCAGAACAACCTGGACTACACACTGTTTTCATGGAGTAAACAAAAGGGTATCGCACCTATTGCTGTAAAGTATGGCAAGGGAGTGTATATCTACGACTACGACGACAAACGGTACATCGATTTTTCTTCGGGACTGATGAACGTGAACATCGGGCACGGCCATCCGCGCGTTACGGAAGCGGTCGTGAGGCAAATGCAGGAAGTGAGTTACGTGACGCCCGGCTGCGTGACGAAAGTACGCGGGGATTTGGGGAAAAAGTTGGCAGAAATTTGCCCCGGCAATCTGAACAAGGCATTTTTCACCGTGTGCGGCGCGACCACCATTGAAAACGGGATCAAGCTGGCGCGGCTCTATAGCGGGAGGCACAAAATCCTTAGCCGCTATCAAAGCTATCACGGAGCTACGTACGGGGTGATGTCCGCCGGCGGCGATCCGCGCAAACTTCCTTCCGATGCGCAGCAGGCGCCCAACTTCGTCCACATCGACATTCCGTATGCGTATCGCTGGGAACACGGCGAAGAAAGTATGTTGAAAGAATCGGTGGCGCAACTGGAACGCATCATCGCTTACGAAGGTCCCGAAACTATTGCCGCTATCCTGCTCGAGGGACAATCCGGATCGTCAGGATGCTTCTTGTATCCAGGCGGATACATGAGTCACGTGCGGACGTTATGTGATAAACACGGAATTTTATTGATCATCGACGAGGTGATGAGCGGTTTCGGCCGGACAGGCAAGTGGTTTGGTTTTGAACACCACGGCATCGTGCCCGACATGATTGCCATGGCCAAGGGGCTCACTTCCGGCTACGTGCCCTTCGGTTGCCTCATGGTCTCTGACACGATTGCTTCCAAATACGACAACACGCCGCTGGCGCTCGGCCTTACCTACAGCGCCCACCCGGTGAGTTGTGCCGCCGCCCTGGAGACTTTGAAGATTTACGAAGACGAAGACCTTGTTGAAAACGCACGCCGCATGGGCGAGTACATGGATGCACAGGCAAAAAAACTGATCCAAAAGCATCGCTGCATCGGCGACTACCGAAACAAGGGACTCCTCGGATGTTTCGAGTTGGTAAAAGACCGGAAAACGAAAGAGCCCATGGCGCCTTTCAACGCCAAACCGGCAGAGATGGCGGTTATGAACAAAGTGGCTGCGAAGATCAAAGAATTGGGGATGTACACCTTCGTGCGTTGGAGCTATGTGTTCGTGGCGCCACCGCTTTGCATCACGAAAGAACAAATCGACGAAGGGCTCACGATCATCAGCGAGGCGATCGAAATAGCCGACGAACACGTAAGCTAGCTGGCAAACCATGTGGAAAAATTAAATCGAACACATGGACAATTTAAAAGTACAAACAAGCTTTCGGAACCCAAATAAATAGTCAATCTCTCTCATTATGCTCCCCCATCATAAAGAAGAAGTCAAAAGACTGCTGCAATCCGGGGATCGTCTGAAGGCCTTTCAATACGCGCGGGATGCATTTCAGGTCTCGCTGTATGACGCCGTTCGCCTGGTAAACACGGTGGACCAGGAGATGAATCCCGGAAAGAAAATCAGTATCCATTCGTTTAGTCAGGACAACACCTTTCCAAAAATTATCACTTATGTCTTAGGCGCATTGGGCACCTTTTTTCTGGCCATGGCCATCTTCCTCCTTTATTCCGATCAGCGGTCGGTCCAAACGTTTACCAAAACAAAAGGCGTGGTGGTGGCCAACCTGATTGCCCCGGATGCGGAGGGACCCACCTATGCTCCCGAGGTGACGTATAAGTGGGAAGGGGAGGAATGGACGTACCGGAGCGGCTCCTATTCAAACCCGCCATCCTTTCAGATCGGTGAGCAGGTTGATCTCTACGTCGACCCGTCCAATCCCAGCAATGTCTTCATCGACAGCTTCAGTCAACGGTTTGTTGGGATAACCATACTTGGTGTTTTGGGAGTTATCTTACTTGGAGCACTTGCGTTAGCCAACAAGCTCATGAGCTGACAACAATGCTTTTTTCACGAGCGGCAGAACAAAACAAAATGTCCTAAATTACCGTACACTTTCAACAGGAACTTACCATGGGAAAACCCGCTGTAATAAAAACCAAAGAAACAACTTCCAGCGTGGAGGATTTTATTGCACGCGTGACCGACGACCAAAAGCGCAATGACAGCTTGGTTATACTCAAGATGATGCAAAAGGCCAGCGGGGAAAAACCAAAAATGTGGGGCAGTTCACTCATCGGCTTTGGCAAGGTCAGATACAAGAGCCCCACATCAGGACGTGAAGTGGACTGGTTTAGGATTGGATTTTCTCCACGTAAAGCGAACCTCTCTGTATACCTGATGAATCTGCAGATCCATGCCGCCTCCCTGAAAAAATTAGGAAAGCACAAAACAGGAGCTGGTTGCCTTTATATCAACAAGCTAGCGGATGTTGACCTCGACGTTTTGGAAAAAATAATAGTGTCAACCCTAAAAGAGAAGTGACATCTCAGACACAGTCAACGAAAGAGGTTGAAGATTGTGGCGTTGACCCAAAATCCTTGGCCAAAGTCCGTTTCACATGCCCGGTCATTCTTAAGCAACGGAAATGAAAGAAGATCCTCCGTTTGAATCCATCTACCATGAATACAAGAATCTTGTTTTCAATGTAAGTCTCCACTACGTATTGAACAGAGAAGATGCCCAGGATGTTGCGCAGGAGGTGTTTGTAAAGGTATATAACAACCTGAGTCAATTTAATCCTGAAACTGCCTCCTTAAAAACCTGGATCTACCGCATCACCATCAATCAATCGTTGGATTCTCTGAAATCAAAAAGAACCAAAAAGCGATTTGGTTTCATTTCATCCCTTTTTCATGCAGACTCCAATGAACCGATAGCAGAAGCAGCGCTAGTTAGCCACCCGGGCATACCCATGGAGGACAAGGAGGCTATTGAGGAGCTGGTAAAGATTATTTACAGCCTCCCCGAAAATCAAAAAACCGCTATCATATTAAGCAAGATGGAGGACCGACCACAAAAGGAAGTGGCGGAAATCATGAACACAACGGTGAAGGCCGTAGAATCACTGATTCAGCGGGCAAAGCAGGCTATTGAAAAAGAACGAAAGAACAGAGAAGGATTTTGATATGGATATCGTATACATAATCAACCAGGATCATGGATATAAATGAAAAATTAGACCTGCTTAAGAAAATTCAGAGGGTGGATGCTCCTCCCTTTCTGTTTACGCGCATCCTGTCGCGGATTGGCGCAAATGCGACCGTAAAGGTTTCTGCCAGTTGGAAAATATCATTTGTAGCGGCAGGCATTGTCCTTCTTGGGCTAAATTTGGCAATCATTTTGCGTTCCTCCGAGCCACAGACAAATCCAGGGCTTGAGGCAGTGGTGAGCACCATGGAATTGTCCACCTCCAATCAATTATACCATGAGTAAACTAAAACTATTTACAGTTGCCGTGGCCGGCCTTTTGGTACTTAATTTGGCGCTGCTAACGGTCCTATTAGTAAGACCAGCTCCTCGCCCACCCCAGCAAGGGCCCGAAAGGGAAAGACCCAAACAGATTATCATCCAGCGATTACAACTTGATGGCGACCAGGTAAAGAAATACGAAAGACTTATCAACGAGCATCAATCTGCCATTCAGGTGCTCGACGAAGAGGTCAGGACAGCAAAAAATAGCCTTTACAGGATCCTACGAAGTGGAGAAACCGCTGAAAAAGACTCCTTGATTGGCTTGCTTGGCCAATTGCAGCAGAAAACTGAAGCCACTCATTTTGACCATTTCATGCTCCTTAGAGCGCTCTGCAGACCAGAGCAACTTCCTCTGTTCGAGGAAATGGCGTCTGACCTTGCCCATATTTTCGAATCGCCCAAAAATGGCCGCCCGCCAAGGGACTAAGGTGTCGTTCCAAAATCTGCTGCAGTTGTCTTTTTTCTTGAGATCAGAATAAAAAGAAAGTGCTCTCCGAAGGATTTTCCAAAAGCCGTCGTATTTATTGGTATAACTAATTATTCCATGAAACCATTGAAACCAAGCCTTTGTTTAACAACCCTTCTTTCAGCCATAACTCTTGGCCTCATGGTCTCCTGCAGCAGCAATGATCCTGATCCCATCGTGTCGGGATCGGTTGGCACAACATCCGTTGTCCAAAGCAAATACAAAAGCCCAGTCACCACATCCACCTCTGGCACAAGCATAACGCTTAAGTCCCAAGGCATACCTGACCATTTTTCGCCCTATTGGCCAACCGCCCATGCCTTGTGGGAAGCGCAGGCTTCCGGACGCACCGTGAATCCCGGCAATTTAACTACTCAAAATTTTTCCATGACCATCCCAACCAATCCGGCATCTGCTGCTTCAAAGGAAGCAACGGCATTAGGCCCCATTGGTATGGCCCTCAACGGTGTTGCTATCTTCAACGACCGGGAAGGCGGCAACGTACCATTGACATCGGATGTGGTTTTATCATTTGACAGAGGAGGCGCCCACAGCGGCCCCGGCGGCCTATATCACTATCATGTAAATGGCGATTTTACGTCATTAAATGATGACAACTTGATTGGCTTTTTACGCGACGGGTTTCCGATCTACGGCCGCAAAGACAAAGACGGGTCGTATCCTACGGACCTGGATACCAACGGTGGTCATACCGGTGCCACCGCCGATTTTGCAGAGGGTATTTACCACTATCATTGCTCTAATGTAAATTATATGAATACCGGGGTTTATGTACTCAAAGCCGGGAGTTATCATGGTACAAAAGGAACGTTTACTTTTTGAGCTCTTAGCGCTCGCAGCTCTCCACAGTCTGTTTTTTGTTGGCTGTTCAACAGACAAGAAAGAGTCTGACAAGCTTGTATTGGAGATGGTTGATACATCGATGATTCCGGCTGATACCGTTTTGATAACAGATTCAAGGTTGGTCTTGGAAAACGGCCTGTACTATTATCAACACGCAGCCTTTTCAGGCTTCATCAAGGAAATGCATGACAATCATTCGGTAAAGTCTCTTGGTTCATATTACCTGGGAATGCAACACGGTGTAACACACGCGTTCTATTCCAAAGGCACTCTTCGTTTCAGCAGAATGTATAAAGACAATGTTGGTTATGGTCGCCATGTTGGCTATTGGGAAAACGGCAACATGCAGTTTGATTTCCTATACGTAGACGATCGGCGAGAAGGACTTCAAAAGCAATGGTATGAAAATGGGAGCCCCTATGCGTTTCTAACCTTTAAAGAAGATAAGGAAAACGGAATGCAAAATGCGTGGCGTGAAAACGGCAAGCCCTATATCAACTACGAAGCGAAGGACGGCTTCCGCTATGGGCTCCAAAAAGCAGCCTTATGTTATACCCTCCGGGACGAGCAGCTGCGATGAAACCAATTCTTATCCTGTCATGTGCCATCATTCTATCCTGCAGCAAGCCGGAGCGAAAGCTCCCGTATTACGACACCCCTGACTTTACACCCCGCTGGGAGCTGCCCGCCAATGGCGAGTTCCACCAAATTCGACCTTTCAACCTGATCAACCAGGAAAATCAACAATTCACCGAAGCCGACATTGAAGGGAAGATCTGCATCGTGGATTTTTTCTTTACCTACTGCCCTGGAATTTGCCCAAAAATGGCCGCCAGCATGATTGACCTTCAAGAGGAATTTCTAAATGACGATAACATTTTGCTGCTTTCCCACACAGTAACTCCTGACTACGACAGTGTTTCTGTGTTGAAACAATATGCTCGCAACAAAGGCGTGAACTTCCGGCGATGGAAATTACTTACCGGAACCCGAAGCGAAATTTATGACTTGGGGCGAAAGTACTATTTCGTAGAAGAGGATGAAGGATTGAAGAGACCGGAAGAAGTATTCCTTCATACTGAAAACTTCATACTTATAGACAAACAACGGCACATACGCGGGATCTACAATGGCATTGATCCAAACAGCATACAATCGCTGATAGCGGATATTAAAGCTCTCAGGCAAGAGTAGCCTTTCCACGAGCCAGTATCTGATTTGTTATCCCTCATGCGGATGACTTATCTTTATACCCGATGAAACTCCACATCAAAAACATGGTCTGCGGCCGCTGCAAAATGGTAGTGAAAGCCGAATTGGAAAAATCAGGCCTCCATCCCCTTTCCGTAGAGCTCGGTGAAGTCGAACTGCAGGAGGAACTCACCGAGCCGGAAAAAAAAGAACTCAACCGGAAGTTGGTCACCCTGGGCTTCGAACTGATCGACGACAAGAAAAGCCGGCTGATCGGAAAAGTCAAAACGCTGGTGCTGGAATTGGCCCATCAGAAACACGAGGCACTCAAAACTAATTTGTCCGATTACATCAAAAAGGAGGTAAACCAGGACTACAACTACGTCAGCAACCTGTTCTCTGAAGTGGAGGGCACTACCATCGAAAAATACTTCATTGCCCAGAAAATTGAGCGGGTGAAAGAACTGCTGGTTTACGACGAGCTGTCGCTCAGTGAGATCGCCCACCAGCTCCACTACTCGAGCGTGGCCTACCTCAGCAACCAGTTCAAAAAGGTGACCGGTCTCTCCCCAAGCCACTTCAAGACCATCCTGGGCAACAAGCGCCGCGCCCTTGACGAGGTGTAAATCTTACAACTCTTCCCGTGAATCGTATAACCGCCGTCCGGGGCTGCTAGCCGATCTTTGTATCATATTTAACCAGGAGTTATGACAAACAACCATCAAAACAGCATTCAAATCCCTTTGGAAGGGGTGGAAAGCGAACATTGTGCACTGATCGTGGATAAAGGCCTCCAAGGGGTCAAGGGCGTTACCGAACACAAGGTAGAACTCAACAACCGGAGAGCCATCGTCAATGCGGATGCCTTGCCCGAAGCAGTAAAAGCCATCCGCGATCTGGGCTACGGCGTCACCACAATCAAGAAGACCTTCCCCGTGCTGCAGCTGTCGTGCGCTTCCTGCGCCGTCAGCGTAGAAAGCATCCTTAAAGCCCAGCCCGGTGTGGTGAATGCTGCTGTGAACTTTGCAACGGCCACCGCGATGATCGAATTCATTCCTGGAACCAACCAGGCCAACGACTTCCGGAAAGCGGTACAATCCATCGGCTATGATTTGCATATCGACGAGTCCGGAACTACCGAAACCCTGGAAGACCTAAATCACAAGAATTATACAGATCTGAGAAATCGGACCATCGGAGCGGTGAGCCTTGCGCTCCCCGTGGTCATCATCGGCATGTTTTTCATGGATATGCCGTATGCCAACGAAATCATGTGGGCACTCTCCACACCGGTCATCCTCTGGTTCGGAAAATCCTTTTTCATCAATGCGTGGAAGCAGGCCAAGCACCGCTCCACCAACATGGATACATTGGTCGCACTGAGCACAGGGGTAGCCTACCTCTTCAGCGTGTTCAACGTCCTCTTCCCGGAATACTGGCACAGCCGTGGTCTTCATGCGCACGTATATTTTGAAGCCGCCGCCGTGGTGGTAGCCTTCATCCTACTGGGGAAAATGCTGGAGGAAAATGCAAAAGGAAATACATCGTCAGCCATTAAGAAGTTAATGGGGTTGCAGCCCCGGACCGTTACGTTGGTTCATACGGGCGGTCATCAGGTGACCATTCCCATTGAAAATGTAAACATCGGCGATGTGCTGCTGGTGAAGCCGGGGGAGAAAATACCCGTGGACGGAACAGTGATCAGCGGGTCATCCTACGTCGATGAAAGCATGCTGAGCGGGGAACCGGTCCCCCTCCTCAAGAAGGAAAATGAGAAGGTATTTGCCGGAGCCATCAATCAAAAGGGCAGTTTTCAGTTCCGGGCCGAAAAAGTTGGCGCCGAAACGATGTTGGCCCAAATCATCCGCATGGTGCAGGATGCGCAAGGAAGCAAAGCCCCGGTTCAAAAACTGGTGGATAAAATAGCGGGCGTGTTCGTGCCTATAGTAATCGGAATTGCACTCGTCGCGTTCGCCACCTGGTTTGTCCTGGGGGGTGAAAACGGATTTACGCAGGGTCTTCTCGCACTCGTAACTGTGCTCGTCATTGCTTGTCCCTGTGCGCTCGGGCTTGCCACGCCTACGGCCATTATGGTCGGCGTGGGAAAAGGCGCGGAAAAAGGAATCCTCATAAAAGATGCGGAAAGCCTGGAGCTAGCCAAGAAAGTAGATGCCGTGGTGCTGGATAAAACCGGAACGATCACCGAAGGAAAACCTGTTGTAACCGATATTTTCTGGCTCGACGAAGACGATCACAACAAGGATATTCTGTTCACGCTGGAGAAGCAATCAGAACATCCCCTGGCCGAAGCCGTGGTGAAGCATTTCGGAAATGGAACGCTCCATCCCGTCAGCAGCTTTGAAAGCATTACCGGCAAGGGAGCCAAAGCGAAGATCGATGATCGCATCTGGTTTGTGGGTACTCAGAAATTGCTGCTCGAAAACAAGATCGCGACCGAACCGCTCCTGGTTGAGAAGGCACATGCGTGGCGCCAGGAAGCCAAAACGGTGATCTGGTTCGCCGATGAAACCCGTGCGCTCGCCGTCGTCGCCATCGCCGATCAGATTAAGTCCACTTCGCAGGAAGCAATAAAAAGTCTGAAAGCCCTAGGTATCAGGGTGTACATGCTCACCGGCGACAACGAAGCTACGGCCAGCGCTGTCGCCACCCAGGCGGGCATTGATGAATACCAGGCGGAGGTCTTGCCCCAGCAGAAGTCAGAGTTTGTAAAACGCCTGCAGGCGGAAGGAAAAACAGTAGCCATGGTAGGCGACGGAATCAACGACAGCACGGCGCTCGCGCAGGCGGATGTGAGCATCGCTATGGGCAAGGGAAGCGACATTGCCATGGACGTGGCGAAGATGACCATCATCTCTTCCGACCTCATGAAGATTCCACAGGCCATTACGCTTTCCAAACTAACTGTAGCTGCTATCCGCCAGAATTTGTTCTGGGCCTTTATTTACAACCTCATCGGCATACCCATTGCCGCAGGGGTGCTGTATCCTTTCACCGGATTTCTGCTCAATCCGATGATTGCTGGAGCAGCTATGGCATTGAGCAGTGTGAGTGTGGTGAGCAATAGCTTGAGACTGAAACTCAAGAAGATATAACCAAGGCACCCATTACCGTTTTATTTGTTGTCTTCGGTATCAGCCTCCTCGGCACCAAAATCACCCGCCGGGAAGCAGATAACCAAATTGAAATTGAATTACCCCATTTAACAAAACACACGATGAAAACAATCAAAATCCGAATCCCCACCATGCATAGTCAGCATTGTCAAACGCGTGTAACCAAGTCCATCGAGGAAACAGGGGCAGAACTGGTCAATATTCAGCCTGGTTTGGCCGAAGTAATGATTTCATCCGAAGAAGATCAGCACACAGTTCTTGCTGCCATTGAAAAAATTGGATATCCCGCCGACGTTGTGGCGTGATAAAATCTGCCACCACCGTAGTTGGCAAGGAAATAATTATCTTCACCTTGCCTATGACCAATTTCATCATCCGCTTTCTCAACATCCTCGTAGCGGCTATCCTGGCCGGCGTAAGCCTTGGCATCTGGATCGGATTCAACCCAACGGGATTGTCTGTGACAACGTTTGTAGAGCAGCAGCAAAACATGCTCGGGGCGCTGCGCGTAGGGATGGTCTCACTTGTGTTTGCTGCCACCGTCATTACCTTGCTCTCCGCCATCGCTCAAAAAAATAACCGTCCGGTCTTTGTTGCCCTCCTCTTGGCCGCTACGCTGTTCATTGCCTGCATCCTCATCACCCGGTTCGGCAACAAACCCATCGAGGATATAATGATGACGTGGACTGTTGCCTCCGTCCCTTCCAATTGGACCTCGTTCCGGGATCAATGGTGGACATTCCATACCATGAGAACCGGTACTGAATTAATCGCCCTGGTAATCATCACGTGGACCGGGATCAAAAAGGATTGACCGCCTAAGAGCGTATGAACAGACCAGCCACCAGAAAACCCCAACCAAAACAATATGGAAGACGGCTGGACTAATAAATGGAATGAACGCTACCGTAACGAGGAGTTTGCGTATGGTGAGCTCCCGAATGTCTATTTAAAGGAACAGCTGGAGAAATTAAATCCAGGAGACATCCTGTTTCCGGCGGAGGGAGAGGGACGTAATGCAGTTTTTGCTGCAACCCGCGGCTGGACCGTCTCTGCATTTGACATAAGCGCTGAAGGCAATAAGAAGGCCTCGCAGCTTGCACGAATCAATAATGTGAGCATCGATTATCAGGTCGGTGAATTGCAGACCCTGAAGTATCAACCGGGCCAGTTCGACGTCATAGCTTTGATTTATGCTCACTTCCCGGCAGTCATCAAGTCGCGGTACCATAAGGCGCTGGATATCTTTTTGCGAAAGGACGGACTCATTATTTTTGAAGCCTTCAGCAAACGGCACCTGGAGTACACCACGAAGAACCCAGCCGTCGGTGGACCCAAAGACGCATCGTCCCTGTTTTCTGTGGAAGAACTAAAATCGGATTTTGCCTCGTATCAAATCCTGGAATTGGCAGAAGAAGAAATTGAATTGCATGAAGGGTTGGTTCACAACGGCAAAGGTTCCGTGATACGTTTCCTGGGAAAGAAACTGTGACTCTCAACCAAGCCACCGAATCTCCACAAAAAGATATATGCATATGAAAACAACTTCGGCAATCTTCGTTATTACATTTGCTTGCTTTTCAGCATTCGGGCAAACCAATTTTGGGTTCTCCGATGGAGTCATCCTTACCAAGCAGGGGGACTCCCTGAAATGCCTGATTGAAATGGCGGTGACCTATGAAGACAAGGTTGCCTACAAGAAGACGCCCAGTGATTTTCCACTGCAGATCCCAACGAAGGAGATCCACGCGATGCAAACGAAATACAAGTATTACCTGAATATCCCGGTCGGCAAGGAAGAAAAACTGATGAGTCTGATGGTGGATGGGAAAGCGAGACTATTTACCCACGTCATCCTAAATGCCGGTCCCTCGAAACCCATGGGAGGCGGGACAGCGAAAATGTATCAACCTCCTACAGTAACGTACGTCGTTGAAAAAGATGGCGACTACCATGAAATCAGGAAAAAGGATTTTGTCAATCAAATGACAAAGCTGATGGGTGACTCTCCCCAGATCGTTCAAAAGATTTATGCGAAGGAGTATACATTTGAAGACCTTGAAAAATTGGTTAAGGATTACAATAGTTCTAACTAAAGTCTTCGCGTACTTTGCGTTTAAGATTTCCAGGCAGTTATTCGGCTCCACAGAAAGGCTATTGCGCGAAGGTTCACGGAGAGCCACAGAGTAACACGGAGATATTCAAATGGGATACGGGCAACGCCACGGACGTTGAAATTATTGACTATCATTAAACAAGGATATCATGAAAAGGCTAAAGAATATTCATCCGGGCGAAGTGCTCAACGAGGAGTTCCTCCTTCCGTTGGAGCTGAGCGCTTACCGACTATCCAAGGACATTGGCATACCGCAAACACGACTCTCCGAAATTCAAAAAGGAAACCGGAGAATAACCGCAGACACGGCGCTCTGGCTCTCGAAATACTTTGGAAATTCAGCCAAATTTTGGCTCGGGCTTCAAAATGATTTAGATCTTGAAGAAGAGGCTCGATCAAATGCTAAAGAATTGAATTCCATTGAACAATATCAACGCCTCACCGCTTAGCTCAAGTTCCAGCCCCAAAAAAGATGGACCCCTCTTACAAAGCACCCCCCAACACCCGCATCGGTCACGTCCACCTGAAGGTAGCTGACCTCGCCCGGTCGCTGAAATTCTACCGCGATCTGCTGGGCTTTGAAGTAACGACCATGTATGGCGACCAGGCTGCCTTTATTTCTGCCGGCGGCTACCACCACCACATCGGCCTCAATACCTGGCACAGCAAAGGTGCGCCGCCCGCGCAACGTGATGGTGTTGGGTTGTTTCACACCGCCATCCTCTACCCCACCCGGAAAGACCTTGCGATAGTACTCGACCGGCTGCAAAAGGCCAACTATCCCCTCACTGGCGCAGCCGACCATGGCGTTTCAGAAGCCCTGTACCTGGACGATCCCGACGGCAACGGCGTGGAATTGTACTGGGACCGACCTAAGGAACTTTGGCCCACAAATCCCGACGGGTCGTTGCTGATGTTTACGAAGCCGCTGGATTTGGAGAGATTGGCAGCTTCCGAAAGGGATTCCTAAATCATGGGAGATTGGTAATTTCCCTGACCAACAATGCGACCATGAAAACAATTATATTCTTCCTGGCCATGACACTGGCATGCAACTCAACCGCCCAAACTAATTTTGGATTCGGCGATGGTTTCATCATAACAAAGCAAGGTGATACCATTAGATGCCAGGTCGAAATGGCTGTAACTTATGAGGACAAAATAGCCTACAAGAAGAACAAGGATGATTATCCGCTGCATATTCTAACGAAGGATATTCATGCTATGAAGACGCCATACAAATATTTACAAAATATTCTGATAGGTAAGAAAGAATTACTTATGAGTCTTATGGTTGACGGGAAGGCTAGGTTATATAGTCATGTCATTATAAACTCAGGGCAACCAAAGGCTGCACCTGGCGGTACCATGGTACTTTATCAGCCACCCACCGTAACCTACATCGTGGAAAAAGATAAAATGTATTATGAAGTGAAGAAGAAAGATTTCAAAACAATGATGCCGAAACTCCTGGAGAGCTGCACATCTGTTACTGAGAAAATTGCTACGAAGAAATATCATTTTGAAGACATCGAGAAAGTAATTCAGGAGTACAATTCATGCCAGTAGTAAACAACGTACCGGTTCCCATATAACCACTCATCAAATTCAACGGAAACTAATGGCTTATTCAGGGAACTCCAGACGCCCGAATTCGTTGCTATAATGAACCCTTAAATTAAAACCATGGAAGATTTCAACACGATTTCCCGTCGCGCGGCCGTGAAAAGTTCCATATTCGGCCTTCTTGCCGTCTCTATTCCAAGCATAGGATATGCGAAGCACATCAATCTCGCGGAATCACCCGCACCAAAAGAAGGGCTCTTTCACCGCTATCCATCCATTGACGACGAGATTGTTGCTTCGATGGTTGGCGCATCCCATTCAGATCTTGAAAAAGTCAAGGCACTGGTGACCAAGCGGAATGAGCTGGCACGCGCCACCTGGGATTGGGCCTTCGGTGACTGGGAGACGGCCATCGGCGCCGCATCGCATGTTGGCCGAAGAGACATCGCCGCGTTCCTGATGAGTTACGGTGCCCGGCCCGATATTTTTACTTATGCCATGCTGGGGTCATTGGATTCCGTGAAACCAATGATTGAAGCCACACCGGGGATTCAATCCATAGCAGGGCCACACGGCATCAGCCTGCTGAGCCATGCCAAAGCAGGACTGCGCTCGGCCTCCACCGAAGGGGAGAAAGCAGCATCCAATAAACTGATCAGTTACCTGGAAGGACTAGGGAATGCAGATCCTCAAGCGCCCAATATGGAGATGACTGAAGCCGAGCAACAAAAATATATCGGCGACTACATGTACGGCGATGGCCCCACTGCCGGGTTCAGTATAAAACTCAACATGCGCAAAATGCTCGCACTGGGCAAGCTGGGAAACTTCGGCGGAGGACTCTATCAAAAAGCTAAGAATGTATTTACTTACAATGGGGTAGCGTCATTGGAGATATCCTTTGAGGTTGTCAATGATAAAGTGCTTTCGCTCACCATACACGAACCTGAACTTACACTGACAGCGAAGAAGGTAAGCTAGATCGATCTCCATCGATTTGTCTTTCAGAGAGCAAGGCGTCCGTCTTTCCTCTGGTTTTATTACATTTCGGCATGATCAGAAATGGATGGCCCCGGTTTGTTACGCTGAATTGGAAATTGGGAATCGTCCTCCTTCTATTTGTCGGAATCCTGAGGTTCGGTCTTGTGATACACGCCAACGTGAAAGGTGACTTCCGCTTTGTCTCCATCATTTTTGTTTTCATGGTTGCATTACCCCTGCTCCTCCTGAACCGGCAGGGACTGAAGCATATTGGCTTGCTTACAAACACATCCGGTGTGTGGATGGCGGCTTCCTTATTCAGCGGGTTCGTTCTTTGCATAATTGTCTTCCTGATAGGTCTCTTGTTATACGGGAAAACCTCCTCAAACTGGTTCGTTTCCATCGGACAAGCGTATCCCATTGCCTTTGATACAATGTCAGCAACCGACAAGCCGGTTTATTTTATTATATACTCCATTATTGGTATGACGTTCAGCCCGCTGGGGGAAGAATTTATGTACCGTGGTCTGGTACATCAATGTCTGGCTGAACGCTGGGGTGATAAAACCTCCACCCTGATTGAAAGCGGAGCTTTTGGAGTGACACACCTGGCTCACTTTGGAATCGTCTACGCGGCCGGAAGCTGGAGTTTTTTACTGCTGCCAGGCTTACTTTGGATAATCTTGATATTCGGTACCGGGCTGATTTTTAATTTTTGGAGAAGGACGTCTGGCTCGCTCTACGGAGCCGTGCTATGTCATGCCGCATTCAACTTGGCCATGACGTATTTCATTTTTTATCAACTATTCTAGAAATAATTTGATTTAACTTACGTTCAGAAAACCCAATCATGGATAAGTCAAACACCCTCCTCCTCTCCGCCGCCCTTATCATCGGTATCGCCGCCGGCTCTGTCCTGCTGGGCAGTTCCATTCAGCGTTTCCGCAAGGAAGACCGATCCATCTCCGTCAAAGGCTTTGCCGAGCGCGAAGTGAAGGCGAATCTGGCTGTGTGGGCGCTGAAAGTAAGCATCCCCACCGACAACCTTGGAGGCGGAAGTGCAGATATGGAGAACGCAAAAAATAAGATCTTCGCGTTCCTGCTGAAAAACGGGATTACCGAGGAGGAAATCAGCCAGAAAGAAATGCAGGTTGTTGACCGCAAGGCCAACCCGTACGACCCCCAGGGAAATGCTGGCTTTCGCTACATCATCACCAAGACCGTCCTGGTGCGGTCGGCCCACGTGGATACGGTATTCAAAGTGAGCCAGATGACCGATGAACTCGTCCGGGCAGGCGTCGTTATGTCTTCGCAGAACGATTGGCAAAACTCAGGTGTCAGTTTTGTGTACACGGGACTCAATACGATCAAGCCTGCCATGCTCGCCGAGGCGACCCGCAATGCGAAGACCGCCGCCGAAGAATTCTGTAAGGAGAGCGGTACCGTGTTGGGTAAACTAAAAAAAGCTACGCAAGGGCTGTTCACCATTGTAGACCGCGATGACATCCACTCGTCTCAGAACGACGGCGGATTTTATTCCTCCGGAGAAAAAGACCTGTTCAAGAAAGTACGTGTGGTAATATCCGTAGAGTACTCGATTGAGTGACGCTTCCGTTGATCCGAAATGATTCTTTCTTTCATTCTGCTAAGCTTCCGCACCCTCCTCATCAGGAACAGGCTTTTTACAATCATCAATGTGGCCGGACTTGCCATTGGCATGGCCTGTCTCCTGCTGGTCGGGCTCTTTATCCACGATGAATACCGGTTTGACCGGTATCACACCAACGCCGACCGCATTTACCGGATCGTACTGGACTACAACAGCGACGGGGTAAACACTCCCTGGGCGAAAACAAATGCGTCGTTTGGTCACTATCTCCAGGGAGCCTATCCTGAAATTGAACAGGTGGTCCGCATACGGAAAAATCCAGGCACTGATTTACTCAGCACCGGCCAAACTCAATTCTATGAAGAACGGATTTTCTTTGCCGATAGCACGCTGCTGCGCGTCTTCGATATAAAATTGAAAAAGGGAAATCCCGCCCGCCTTCTCCACGAGCTCAACTCCGTCGTTATTTCCGAATCCCTGGCCCGCAAATACTTCGGATCCTCCGATGCCGAAGGCAAGACCCTCCGGCTAAACAATCAGCTGGACCTCAAGGTAACCGGCGTCATGGAAGACATGCCGGTAAATTCCCACTTTGTGAGCGATGCGTTCATCACCTTCTCTTCGCTTACCACCCTATTGGGCGAGAAAAGGCTTCAGCACTGGGGCCAGTTTGATCACTACACGTACGTCCTCCTGGCAAGAGGAGCACAGCCCGAGCTGGTGGAGGAGAAATTTCCAGAGTTGTTAAAGCGGCACGCACCTGCGTGGGTTTCTGAAAAAGAGACGTTTCTTCTCCAGCCGCTGACCTCCATTCACCTGCATTCAGACCGAAAGGATGAGATCACCCCCAACAGCCAGGAGAGCTACTCGCATATTCTGGGTACGATTGCTCTTGCTATTCTCCTGATGGCAAGCGCCAACTTTGTCAAGCTGTCAACAGCCATGCAGCTTTCCCGCAGCAAAACCATCTCCATACAGAAAATTCTTGGCGCAAGCAGAATCCAGCTGATAGGCTATTTTTGGATTGAGTCGATGCTGGTGTGCGTGATTGCCTGGATGGCTTCCTGGATCCTCGCTTCCCTGGCACTCCCCTACTTCAACATCACCATTGGAAAACAAATTTCATTGCTAGATGGCGGGTGGATAATCTTGCCATCGTTTGCCGTGGCCGCTTTCCTTGGGTTTCTCTCCAGCATCATTCCTGCCAGGCAGGCGCAAAAATCAAACATCGTGGAGGCCGGGAAACTCAAAGCGCATCCGGCCGGGCGGTCTGGCCTTCGTACCATACTAACCACGACGCAGTTTTCAATTTCGATCCTGCTCATCATAGTTACGTTGACCGTCACATCCCAGTTTTCCTTTCTAAAATCCGAACGTCCAGGATTTGAGAGCGAGCGGATCGTGATCATCCCTGTAAAGGACAGGTCGCAAAATGACCGGCACCGGGTAATGGTGAGGGAACTGACCCAGTTGCCGGACGTGGAGGCCGTCAGTTTTTCTTCCAGCACGCCCGGGAACAATAATTCACTTACGTATTCCTATTCATTTCCTGGCACTGAATCAAAAGACCGGGCGATGGCAACCTTTCTGGTGGACGAAAATTTCTTCACCCTCTATCACATCGACCTAAAAGAAGGCCGCTTCAACCAGGGCGAAGAAACGGATACTCTTCAGGACGTGCTGTTGAATGAGGCCGCTGTTCAGTCGCTGGGCCTTGACCATCCCATAGGGCAACGGGTCACTGGAAAGGTGAAGGGAAAAATTGTGGGAGTGGTTGAGAATTTCAGTCACACCTCGCTTCATGCCAGCATCGAACCGGTGATTATGTACGCGTATATACCGACCTTTCGATTTGTTTCTGTAAAACTCCGGCCCGGGAATACACCCGAACAGCTCGCATCCTTAGGCAGGAAATGGCAAGAACTGTATCCAGGCTATCCCCTGGAGTATTCTTTTCTGAATGATCAAATCAATCAGATGTATAAGGCGGAATTTCAATTGAGTCGCGCCTATACATTATTTTCAATTATCGCCGTCCTTATTGCCGGCATCGGCCTGATCGCCCTGACAACTTATTTTGTAACTCAAAAGCACAAGGAGATAAGTATTCGAAAAGTTTTTGGAAGTTCCTCTTTACAGGTAGTGATGTGGCTTTACTCCGGGTACGCAAAAATTATCCTTGCTTCCATCCTCCTCTCCTGGTCGCTTGGGTATTACTGGATGCAACGCTGGTTAAGTTCATTTTCCTATAAAACAGAACTACACCCCTCTTATTTTCTCCTGCCGACGTTTGGGATGCTTCTGATCCTCATTGTCACAACCGGCGCTCAAACGTATAGGGCAGCCAGCATAAATCCAATAAAAAATCTGCGGGAGGAGTAGTCACCGGATGCCGGCAGAGGTGCGGTTCCTGCACCATCAGGATTCCCGTTTCTGCCGCAGGTGTTTTAACACGAGCACCCGTTCCACCCACTCAAACGTCAATTCCACAACTACTGCCAGAAGTGCGGAAGGAATGGCGCCGCGCAGAATCAATGCGGTGTTGTTCAGCGCCAGGCCCGTTACAATAAACTCTCCCAAGCCACCGGCGCCGATGAATGCTGCCAGGGTAGCCGTACCCACATTGATCACGGCTGCCGTGCGTATCCCCGCCAGGATGGTGGGCTTCGCCAACGGGATTTCAACCCATCGCAATTGCTGCCAGGCCGTAAGTCCAATCGCGCCGGCAACCTTCTTGTAACCCGGATACACATTTTGAAGGCCGGTGATCGTGTTGCGTAAAATGGGTAGCAAGGCGTATAAGAACAGGGCCAGGATGGCAGGAAATTTTCCGATACCGAACAACGGAATCATCAGGGCCAACAAGGCGATGGAGGGGATGGTCTGCAATACCCCCGACGTATACAGCACCATGTTGGCAAAACGCGGCTTGTAGTAGATAAAAACGCCCAGCGGAAGTGCCACAGCCATGGAGGCGAGTAGTGCGACGAAGGTGAGGAAAAGATGCTCGCCCGTCTTTACCAGCAGATCCAAATTTCTTCCGCGGGCTTTGGAAGTCCCGTGAATCAGGTCCTTCTCCGCAAGGAATTCCTGGGCGATCGTCCGGTGATCTTTTTTTTCAAAAAGTGCCCGCGCATTCAGCGCCTGCATTTCCATTTCGGAAATAAGATCCGTCAGCTTGTTAATCACCTGCCGGGCGTTTGGCGGCAGGGAAGACCCATAAAACGACACCGCCTGATAGTCCGGGAAGAATTGAAGGTCATCCTGCAGCAGAGCCAGTTGGTATTTTTGAATCTCTCCATCGGTCGTGTAAGCGTCGGTGAGTTCAATGCTCCCGTTTCGCAGCGCCTGATACGCCAACCCGTGTTCGAGAGCGACGGGTTGGATTGAAAGGCGATAGGCACGGCTCAGGTTTTCCCATCCATCTACCCGTTTGATAAACTCATAGCTCAAGCCGGCCTTCAGGTTTTGGTGAGCCCTCAAGTCTCCTATGGTACGGATGCGCAATGACGTGGCCAGTGCCGAATCCATGACGAGGGCATACTTGTTTTGAAAGCCGTAGGACGGAGAGATTTCCAGGTTATACTTTCTGCCCAGCAGTGCACGCAGGGTATCGATCGAAAGATTCTCAGACCGTTTAAGTACCTCGCGCGCAATCGTACCCGTGTATTCCGGATACACATCAATTGCCCCGGTGCGCAATGCCTCAAAACTGACTGCCGTGCCGCCGAGATTAAAGCGGCGCTCTACCCGGTAGCCGTTGTCTTCCAGCAACAGGGCCAACATTTCGCTTAGAATATATCCTTCGTTAAAATGCTTTGCCCCCACCCGTATAGGCGCTTCCTGAGCAACCCCTGCGATCACAGGAAACAAAAGCAACACGATGGTGGCCAGTAGTCTCATGCGCTCAGTCAACGGTTGGTCTGATGGATTTCAACTCCGCATTATTCCCTTTCGCCTCTATGTTTCCAGATCCCAGCAAAATAAAATCATCAGCCAACTGCCCGGCTTCTTCCCAGTCGTGTGTGACGAGTACGATCGTGCGTGGTTCAGTTTGCTGGAAGGCCTGCACGTAGGAATAAATTCCCTGCTTCGTAGAGCCGTCCAGCGAAGCAAAGGGTTCATCCATAAGCACCACGGGCGGATTCAGAAGCAGCGCCCTGCACAGACCCACGCGTTGTTGCTCGCCGCCGGATAGCTCGTGCGGGAATTTCCCCAGGAATGAGGGAGGAATCTGCGCCATGTCCATCAGGTGCTGGATGCGCAACGAAACTTTTTCATCAACACATCGCGTTACCCTGGCCAGCAGCATGATATTCTCCCCTACCGTCAGGTGTGGGAACAACCCGGTGTTCTGAACAACATATCCGATGGAAAGCCGCAGATCGCTTAACGCGTTGTAATCAATTGGTTTTCCACTCACCCGGACTGTGCCGCTGCCCGGCCTGACCATCCCATTGATCAACTGGAGAAAAGTAGACTTACCGCTCCCGCTCTTGCCGAGGACGGCCGTGACGCTGTTCTTCCGGATAGATGCCGTTAGGTCACGGAAGACCGTTTGCGCTCCAAAAGCGACTGACGCATTCTGTATTTCAATAGCTGAATCCACAATTCCTGATTGAAACAAATATAAGGCATGTTGGGTCCGTGCGGCAGCGACACAACGGGCAATGTTCGAAAGAAACCCATTCTCCCCGACGTTACCTGGACTGATTCAGCAGGTTCTCCGCTGTAGGGCCTGGTGTCGGGTTGCCGCCGTCCATGACAAACTTCCAGGTTGCATCGTCCTGTTTTTTCCACACGGTGATGTAATTTCCATAAAGCGTTGTGTCATTGGATGTGCGCGGAGATTTTGTCTTGAGAGTCCAATCACCAAAAGCTGCAGCCAAATCTCCTGCCGAACCTACGTGGACACGAAGCGGCTTCCAGGTCAACGACCCGGTGCGGGAACCGACCGTATCGTTGCTGGCTTCGCGCTCCAACTGCGCCTTCCCGACAGCGGGGTATGCCGACGGGTTTAATTTTATGGCATCGTCCGCTGCATAGAGAGCCAGTGCTTTCGGGAAACCGTGTTTTTGCGAATACGCACTAAACGCCAGATCCGTTTCCATCACTTCTGCCCGCAACGCTTGCAGGGCATCTTCCGACAACGTGGGGCTAGAGCAGGAAAGGTATAGTATGGAAGGCAACGTGATCAACAGGTTTTTCGCACGCATACGGTTGAGGGCTATGTCAAAAAAAACAGATTATTTGATTACAATATAGACCAAACATGGCCGTTGGTTCACTAATCCAAGTCTATGGAAGAATTTCATGACATACGAAGGATCAGCGGTTCAGTTTAGAGTTGCTAACATGGTGGGGAGTGGGAGGGATTGCTAAATCCGCCAGCTGGCGGATGGCAAGACCGACAACTCCGCAAGTTCCACGAACTTGCTTTGCATTACGAAGATAACTATTTACTTCAACTGTGAATCCCCAGCATGGCATATACACGTTGTTGGCGGCTGGCTTGTTTATTCAACCGTTAGTTCATCTGGGTCTTGCCGAGTGTCCCATACTCTTATAATTTCAATTCTTCCTGGCGTGTCTCGATAAAAGAGTTTATAATTCCTGATATTCTTAACTCTGATATCCACATAATCAGTAGCAGTTCCCATTTGTGGAAACTCTGCTAGCAACTTAACTGATTCATTGAATAGGTTCTCTAGTTTTTCGCTATAGATCGGGGATTGATTGTGAACTAGCCAAAATTGAAAAATCTTAAGTCGGTCCCGGAGCGAAGTTTCGGTCCAGCCTATTTCTTTAGCCATTCCTTCATAAGGTCATTTGCTTTTTCTGATGAGACAACTCTGCCCTCTCGAAGGTCTTTCAACCCTGCCTCAATTGCCAATTTTTCTTCCTTGGTTAGTTTATATAGTGGTTGCAAATCAGCTTCAGCTCCAATGATGTCATATATTTCCTTCAGTATTTCCTCGTTTTCAATCGAGCTCACGCGTTCAATGATCCTCTTCCTCAGTTCAATGGTGCCCATATTCTGCTTTGTTTTTGTATCTAATTTCGCACATCCAATCTTAGCAAACAAGTTTGCCGCCAACGTCTGTGTATATGTCCGTGGTGGGGAGAAGGAGGACTTGCTAAATCCGCCAGCTGGCGGATGGCAAGACCGACTACTCTGCAAGTTCCACGAACGTGCTTGCATTACGAAGATAACTATTTGCTGTGTTCAAGTGATAAGTGCAACTTTCAGTTTTTGTAAAAATACAGCATTTGTGGTTTGATAATTGAATTTTCTCACTGGCCTTTCATTGATCATCCTTTCTACTTTTTTGACCTGTTGATTGGTGACTTTTGTAAAATCTGTTTTTTTGGGAAAGAATCTTCTGAGTACGCCGATCCTGTTTTCCACAGTTCCTTTTTCCTGTGAAGTATAAGGATGGGTAAAAATGACTTGGTTTCCAACGACTGATTTACTTTTGTGTGAGCTGCAAAAGCCAAATCATTGTCATAGGCATTATGTTGCTTCAGGCGCTTCTGTAAATCTTCACAATGACCTTTGTACACAAACTTCTTGCCTAAACTTCCTAGTACATAAGCAAAGTACATATGT
>JAWXBL010000010.1:0-33442 GCA_034440075.1 Cytophagales bacterium | reverse complement strand
TTCTATTGGAAAAATGTTGAATTCAATGAATAACAAAGCCGCGGCCTTCTGCAGCAACTCAACAGCCCCCCACCTTACCGATCACCGATCACTGATTACCAGTTACGCGCCTTGTTCCTCAACTGCCACACCGCCTTCAGCTTTAAATACGGCACCATGCCCGTGCTTACGCTCTTTAATGAGGCAAGGCGCTGTGGGGTACACAAGCTGGTGATGACGGAAATAAACAACGTCGCCTCATACATCGAGATGCTGCGGCTTTGTAAAGAGAACGCCCCGCTGCCCGGAAGCACGATGACAGCCTATGGACAAGAAGGATATGCCCTGGACATCGCCCTTGGCATTGAATTCCGAAAGGAACACGAACTCCTGTACATTCTCCTTGCCCGGAACAACGAAGGCTTTGAAAAAATTAACCGGTTCCTCTCCCACCATAACCTCACGGCCAAACCCTTTCCCCCCCAAGCTCCGGAAATAGATAACGCGTTTGTTATCTATCCGTTTGGGAAAGTGACACCCGAAATTCTACGTGACAATGAATTCATCGGCGTCCAGCTCCAGCACCTCAGCACGTTCGCACTTTACTCACCTTTCAAAACCTTTCCCCATAAATTCCTTATCCTACATCCCGTCACGTTTGCCCACAAAATTGATTTCAATACCCACCGGCTCCTCCGGGCCATCGATAAGAATACGCTGCTGAGCAAACTTCCGCCGCACGAACAGGCGCATCCGGGGGAAATCATGATGACGGAAAAAGAGCTGGCACACCGCTTCCGTCATTACCCGGAGCTCATTGAAAACACCCGCTGTATTCTCGACGCGTGTACCATCAACTTTAGCCTGGGTCAAGACAAAAACAAAAAGCACGTCACCGGCAGTGAGGAAGGTGACTGGGACTACCTCGTCACCAAATCCTGGGAGGGGTTCCAGGGCCGCTACGATGTAAGCAAGCCGGAACTCCGCGAACGCATCCAGCGCGAACTGCGCATCATCCGTGAAAAAGGTTTCATCGCCTACTACCTCATCGCCTACGACCTGATCCGCTTCGCCCGGGAAAAAGGATTTGACTACGTGGGCCGGGGAAGCGGCGCCAACAGCGTCGTAGCCTTCTGCCTCGGCATCACCAACGTGGATCCTATTGAACTCGACCTGTATTTCGAGCGCTTCCTGAATTCTGAACGAACCTCCCCCCCTGATTTCGACATCGACTTCTCCTGGGATAACCGCGATGCCGTCTACGACTACTTCTTTGACACATACGGGCGCGACCACGTCTGCCTCCTGGCGACGCACGTGACCTACCAGAAGCGGTCCGTGCTGCGTGAACTGGGAAAGGTATTCGGGCTGCCCAAAGAGGAAATCGATCTGATCGTGGAGGAGCCCCTCGCGCATAAAGACCGTGACCAGATCACCGAACTCATCTTCAAATATGCCGAACGTATCAAAGACCTGCCGGCCAATATCTCCATACACGCGGGCGGCGTGCTGATCACTGAAAACCCGATTTACGCCTACACGCCTACCGAACTTCCCCCCAAGGGATACCCCGTCTCCCAATTCGAGATGCACAATGCGGAAGATATAGGCATATACAAGTTTGACATTCTCAGCCAGCGCGGGCTGGGCCACCTGAAAGAAACTGTACGGCACGTCAAACGAAACCAAGGCATCGACGTCAATATCCACCGCTTCCACGAATTCAAGAAAGACGAGAAGATAAAAGAACTGCTTCGTCGGAGCCGTGCGATGGGATGTTTCTACGTTGAGTCGCCAGCCATGCGCATGCTGCTGGGTAAGCTGCGCTGTGAAGATTATCTCACGCTCGTGGCAGCCAGTTCCATCATCCGCCCGGGCGTGGCACGGTCGGGGATGATGCGGGCCTACATCGAGCGGTTCCATGCCACCCGCAACGGCCAACGCTATGCATCCATTCACCCGGCCATGGACGAACTGATGAAGGAGACCTATGGGGTGATGGTCTACCAGGAAGATGTCATCAAGGTGGCCCATCACTTTGCAGGCCTCACCCTGACTGAAGCTGACGTATTGCGGAGGGGCATGTCGGGAAAATATCGCTCCCGGGAGGAGTTCAAACGTGTGGAGGACCGATTCTTTGAAAACTGCCGGGAGAAAGGGTATGAAAAACATGTGGTCGATCGGGTGTGGTATGAAATTGAAAGCTTTTCGGGCTATTCTTTCTCAAAAGGACACTCTGCCAGTTATGCCGTAGAGAGTTATCAAAGTCTTTTTCTAAAAGCCCACTACCCGCTGGAGTTTATGGTCGGCGTCATCAACAACTTTGGCGGCTTCTACCGGACGGAATTCTACTTTCATGAAGCCCGCATGAACGGTGGCGTCATTGAAGCCCCATGCATCAATCACAGCGAGCACCTCACTACCATAACCGACAAGCGCATATACATAGGATTCATCCACCTGAAAAGTCTGGAGACGAAACTTGCCCAGCGGATTCCGGTGGAGCGGGAACACCAGGGCCCTTACAAGAGCCTGGATAACTTCCTTCGCCGTATTCCCGGCATAGGGCTGGAGCAAATACGCATCCTCATTCGCATCGGCGCTTTCCGGTTCACCGGAAAAACAAAACAAAAACTCCTGTGGGAAGCCATGCTCTTTTTCAGCAACACGCGGGCCCGGCCAACAACCACCGTCGATCTTTTCGATACCGAACCCACCGATTATCCGCTGCCTGCGCTCGAGCGCAACGACCTCGAAGACGCCTTCGATGAAATGGAGCTGCTGGGTTTTCCATTGTGTGACCCCTTCAACCTTCTCGCAACCGCTGATTTTGGTAATATCACGGCCGCCGATCTGGCGAAACAAATCAAAAAGCACGTTCGCATTGTGGGATACGTGGTGACTACCAAAAACACCAGCACCCTCAAAGGAGAGCCCATGCACTTTGGAACGTTCTACGATGCCCACGGTGAGGTGTTTGACTCCGTTCACTTCCCAGATGCAACCCGCAAGTATCCGTTTCGGGGACGGGGATTCTATGAACTTACCGGCAAAGTGGTTGACGACTTCGGTGTGTATATGATTGAAGTATCCCGCATGGAAAAACTACCCATGGTGCACAAGCGTCCGGAAAAGGCATTTCAAGAATCGCCCTGATCAGCGCTTGCCAGAAAAAAGAGGTGGATGCTTTTCCTCGTGATCACTGGCCTGCTGAATAAGGTACGCCGCCTCCAGTATAGGACCTTCATCGTACAGGTTGCCGATCAATACAAAAGCCGTAGGGCGGCCTTTCTTATCCAGACCATTCGGAATGGAGATCGCCGGATGCCCTGTAAGGTTGGTAATTAATGACAGGTTTCGCCCATTATCCGGACCGACCAGGAAATCGTAAGCGCCAATTGTCTTGTTGAATTTCTCGATCAGGACTTTTCGGTGACGGTATGCCTGCACGTACTCCACAGCCGAAATAAATCGGGATTGACGCAGTGAATTGGCTCGGGAGTCCTTATCCTGCTCCTCCAGCAAACGATCTTTGTGCTCCCGAACCAGTTCGTCAAAGAAGGCACCGGCCTCAGCACGAAGGATGATATCAAACGCATTGTAAAAAACCGAATCTGGCAAAACCACTTCGTGTAGCTCTGCACCCAGCTCACGCAACAGGTTCAGGCTTTCGGTGTTGGGCGCTTTGGTGCGGGACGTGTCCTTATCGAAGAGCGTTTTGAAATACCCGATTTTATATCCCTTCAGGTCTCCTGGCGGGTGAAAGGCAAACGGATAGTCGACAACCGCACGGTCCTTTTCCGCCAGTCCGTCGGATCCCCTGATGACATTGAACACAAGGGCGCAGTCCTGCGCCGAACGGCATATCGGTCCCGCTTTGTCCATCGACCAGGACAAACTCATGGCCCCCGCGCGGCTTACACTCCCAAACGTTGGCCGGAGCCCTGTGGCACCGCACCGCGCGGACGGTGAAAGGATCGATCCCAGCGTCTCTGTGCCAATGGAGAAAGCAACAAGGCCCGCCGCAGTTGCGGAAGCAGAGCCAGCCGAAGAACCGCTTGCTCCCTGGCTAAGATCCCACGGGTTCCGGGTTCTTCCACCAAACCAAACGTCACCGCGGGCAAGTGCCCCAGAAGTCAGCTTTGCCACGAGCACGGCGCCGGCTTCCTCGAGTCTCCTGACCACCGACGCCGTTTCTTCGATCACCTGATCCTTGTACGGTGTGGCACCCCAGGTTGTCTTGTAGCCGGGAACGGCAAATAAATCCTTGATGCCGTAGGGTATGCCGTGAAGCGGACCCCTGTACTTTCCTGCCGCAATTTCTTGATCGGCCCTGGCTGCCTGCATCATGGCGAGGTCCTCGGTGATCGTCACAGCCGCCAACAAGGTGTCGCTGTACTTTTTTAGACGGTGCAAGTAGATTTTTGTGAGTGTCTGACTTGTGATTTTTCGTTCCTTGATCATCGACCCCAGCTGGGCGACAGTCAGGAAAGCAATTTCTTCATCTGTTGATGGGACCGGCGCAGTCTCTATTTTCCAGTCCGATGTTTTCTCACGCACACGCGGCGTAAAATGGTCAGGTCGCGGGTCAAAGTAGAAGGCCGGCGATAAATCGTAGCCCAACCTGATAGCGCGCATGCTGTCATACCCCTTCTTGTTGTTTTGTAGATGCTCCAGCATGGTAGCCTTCTCCGCATCCGAAAACTTAATCCCAATCAGCTTTTCCGCTCCCTTCACATCACTTTTTGTGATCTGTCCACCCGTGCCACATGCTGCCAGGCCAAGTGCCAAAACAAACAGAATCAACTTGCTCATAAGACGTTATTTTTACCAGCCCAAGTATAATCCATTCTAAAGTTGCCGGAGTAAAACATTCAATGGACGGTCAAATCTTCACAAGGAATTTCTAAATTCATAAACTTTCCTGAGCTTTTGAACCATTGCCTCCGATTCGGAAAAATCCAGAGTTTGCTGCCCGTCACTATATGATTCTTCCGGGTTCTGATGCGTTTCATAAAGAATACCATCTGCACCTGCCATAACAGCCGCCAGGGCGACTGGCTCTACATGGTCCCGAATCCCTATTCCATGAGAAGGGTCAACAACTACAGGAAGGTGACTCTTTTCCTTTAATATGGGAATGGAGTTGATATCCAGTGTATTCCTGCTGGCCCTCTCATAGGTCCTTATCCCCCGCTCACAAAGCATCAGCCTCTCATTCCCGCTGCTAAATACATATTCTGCCGACGAGAGCAACTCATCAATGGTCCCCGATATCCCGCGCTTGATCATTACCGGCTTGTCTACTTCACCCAATGCATCCAGCAAATTAAAGTTTTGTGTGTTTCGTGCGCCGACCTGATAGATGTCAATATAATCATACATCAATTCAACCTGGCTAACCTGCATGACTTCGCTGATTATTTTCACACCAGCCTTCTTTGCTGCCTTATGCCACATCTTTAATCCCTGAATTCCCAGTCCCCGAAACGCATAGGGAGAACTGCGTGGCTTGAAGACACCGCCCCGCATGATCTTTACCCCGGTTTTCAGCAAATGGTTGAGCGTGCACTCCACCTGCTCTTCAGTTTCGATGGAACATGGCCCCGCCATTACGGCCAGACTTTCGCTGCCTATCGTGATTCCATCTCCCAGGGAAATCTCCGTGCGCGACACTTTCCACTTTCTCGAAACCAGTTTGAAGTCATCCGATACCCTGTGAATGTCATGGATACCCGGCAGGTGGCCAATAGAACGGATGTCAAACTCACGTTTACCAACGCCAATAAGGTAGTGGCCCAACTGCGTTCTGACTTCCACGGTTTTGTACCCAAGTTCCAATACACGCGCTGCGATCAGTGCCTTTGGCCCCTCCCCAATCTCCTTTTTAAGTTGAATGATCATAATTCTATCCTCTAAATGCATTCATAAATGAAATAATACGCTCTTTCCGGTCGCCACCACCTCCAACTACTGAAAGAAAGGCACTTCCTACAATTGCTCCTGCCCCGGTACGGCAGACCTGGTCGAACATTTCACGATTGGAAATTCCAAAGCCAACCAGGATCTTGTTTTTCAAATTCATCGTCTGCAGGCGTGAAAGATACAACTGGCCTTCCGGTGAAATACCGAACTGTTCGCCTGTGGTTGCGTGCGACGACACCGCGTAAATAAATCCGCCAGACATTTTATCTACCTGCCTGATGCGTTCCTCTGAAGAGGTAGGCGTAATCAAGAAGACTACATGAAGATTGTTCGTCGCAAACAACGAAGCGTATTCCAACTCGTACTCACGGAGAGGCATATCCGGGATGATTACCCCGTCCACGCCTGCCACGGATGCCTCTTTACAAAATTTCTCGATGCCAAATTGAAGCACCGGATTAAGATAGCCCATTAGAAGGATTGGCACTTGAACCTCCTTGCGGATTTCCTTAACCTGGGCCAGCAATGTACTTACCGTCATCCCATTTTGAAGCGCTGCCATGTAGCTCTTCTGTATGACAGGACCATCTGCGATCGGATCTGAGAACGGCATCCCCAGTTCAATCATATCCACGCCCGCCATCGACAAAGTCTCGGCGATTTCTACCGTATCATCAAGCTCAGGAAATCCTGCGGTATAGAAAATTGAAAGAATATTTTCAGTCTTCGCCTGAAACAAGTCAGTAATTCGGTTTCTCATACCAACACTAGTGAATTCCATAGTTCTTCTCACCTGCACGGATTGGGATCGGCAGGATATTTTGCCTGGGCGGGAGCGGGCACGTAGCAAACGCTGTGAAGGCACAGGGTGGGTTGTATGCCTTGTTAAAATCAATAACTGTCATTCCCAGCTGATCCGGCTTCTTCACATACAAGTAGCGCCCTGCCCCATACGTTTCCTTCGCATTGGTCTCATCGCCAAAGATGATAAACAAATCGTCGCCCCCCTCGTCAAGTCCATCCAGTCTATGCTCAGTTCCCTCGATCTCAAACACAAGCGTTCCAGGTGCAGGCTGGTCCATCGTTTGTCCCAGTACATTTGTTATTGCGATCGTTCGACCTTTCGTTTCCTCCACCCGGGCATTCAGCTTCCAGCCGATGTCAACATCAAATCGCTCAATGCCGCTGAAATGAGCGAGGGCATCGCTGGAGAAATCACGTAGCCGGATGCCATACTTCGTATCACGTTTGATAATGAACCACTCCAGTGATCCTGATTGCGCCTTGCGGGATGAATCGGAATCAAAGAGGGTGGCTCTTGTCACCAACTTACCGTTGACCTTAATATCAACGTCAGCCGCCACATGCATTTCCACTATCCCTTGTTTCACAAAGAAAGACCCTCCCCGATCAGCGATCTTCCCCTCCGGAAAAACCATATCATTTCCTGGCCCGGCCCCAAAGGTGTTGATTCCTTCTTTCAGCCAGAACAGTCCTGAGACATTTACCCAGCCTGAAGGACCTAGAAGACCGTCAACGCGCTTTTTGTGCCAGGTGTCAACCTCATTCTCGTAGGCTGCAGCATCCAGGTCAGTTGCTGCCTCTTTCTTAGGTGCGCACTTCACCAACAGAAAGCACGCTACTAAAAACGTAAAGAATCCAGAAATTGATAATTGCTTCATAGAATTACTGTTTGCCATAGTTTATGTATGTGTCCAGATCTTTATCCCCTCTACCCGAAAGAATTATTACCACCACTTCTTTGGGCGCAAATTCCTTCTTCTTAAGCAGCGCCAGGGCGTGAGCAGACTCAAGAGCTGGTATGATTCCTTCCAGTCTCGCCAATTCAAGTCCCGCCTCCATTGCTTCATCGTCAGTTGCATTCATGAACTGCACCCTGCCAGTATCCGACAAGTGAGCGTGCAACGGGCCAATTCCCGGGTAGTCCAACCCAGCTGAAATTGAATATGGCTCAACTACCTGGCCATCTTCTGTCTGCATCAACAAGGTCCTGCTGCCGTGAAGGATACCAGGCCTTCCCAAAACCGTTGTTGCCGCTGAGGCGCCAGAATGAACTCCCCTCCCTGCCGCTTCAGCTCCAATCAAACTCACATCCGCTGAATCAAGATAATGGTAAAATGCTCCGGCCGCATTGCTACCGCCGCCAACGCATGCAATAATGCAGTCCGGATCCGGATTGCCGTGCAATGTTTCCAATTGCATCTTCATCTCCATGCTGATGACCGACTGAAACCGGGCAACCAGGTCAGGGTACGGATGAGGGCCCACGACCGAACCAATTATATAATGTGTGTCTACCGGGTTACGAATCCAATGCCGCATCGCTTCGTTGGTTGCATCCTTTAGTGTCATGCTGCCTGTCTCTACCGGTACCACCTGTGCCCCAAGGATTCTCATTCGTTCGACATTTGGCCGCTGACGTTTCATATCCTGGCTGCCCATGAAAATGGTACACCCCATTCCCATCTTCGCCGACACCGTGGCCGTGGCCACGCCGTGCTGTCCGGCTCCAGTTTCTGCGATGATTTTGGTTTTCCCCAGACGCCTTGCCAAAAGTATCTGCCCGATGGTGTTGTTGATTTTGTGAGCTCCCGTATGGCAAAGATCTTCACGCTTCAGAAAGATTCTTGCTTCGTACTTATGAGACAACCGTGCGGCTAAATAAAGCGGAGTCGGGCGGCCGGCGAAATCCCTGAGCAACTCAAATTGCTCCGAGCGAAAGGCATCTTCTGCAAGAATCCCCAGGTAGCGCTGACGCAACTCCTCTACATTCGGAAAAAGCATTTCAGGGATAAAAGCCCCACCGAACTGCCCATAATAACCATTCTCATCAACGCTGTAATTCATAAAGACTTTTCTTGGCTCATTAAATCCAGTTTATCAAACAACTCCGTAATCTTGCCTATGTCCTTTTGACCGGGAAAAGATTCAACCCCACTATTAATATCCAAGGTGTGCAACTTAGGCAGATCGAGGTTCCTCAACTCATTGACGGTAACCTTGGAAATGCCTCCGGCGAGCCAGAAGGGCTTATCGCTCAAATAATCAACAAGCAAATTCCAATCAAATGGGACGCCGTTACCCCCACGATTTACTCCTTTGGCATCCAAAAGAAAGTAATCAACAACACTTTCGAATTCATGAAGTCTGCCAAGGTCACTCTTATCTGAAACGCCTATCGCCTTCACTACCTTTACATCCAACGTCCTGAGCGCTTCACAATCATCCGGCCTCTCAGCGCCATGGAGTTGAACAACATCGATTTCATGAAGGCTTATGAGGTCTATCACTTCACCAACCGGCTGATCTGCAAATACCCCCACTCTCCCGATCGTACGAGGCAACGCCTCGGGAATCGCAAAAGACTTTCCCACGAATCGTGGTGAGCCGGGATAAAAAATGAATCCCATATAATCTGGCATTAATCCTGCAACGTCCAGAATATTCCGTGCTTCTCGCATCCCGCAAATTTTCCGCTTCGTCATTTCTCAACCGAATTATTTGCAGATCCCACACCTTTAAGCTCCTCCATGAAAGTACTGGCGGCCCGCTCCGGCCGAGCGGCCCGCATAAACGCCGTTCCAATCAGAAATCCTGCAAATCCAAAGGTTCTCAGTTCATTGACAGTGCCGGCACAGTGAATACCACTCTCCGCTACCCGCAGCATATGCGGCGGGATGTATTGAGCAAGAACCCTACTCGTCTCAACGGACACGTGCATCGTATTCAGGTCCCGGTTATTAATTCCCATCAGGTCCCCGCCACTTTCTGTGTTGGAGATTAATTCCTCCCTGTTGCGCACTTCGACTAAAACTTCCAGTCCCAATGAATGAGCCAGACTCGTAAACGTTTTGATTTTCTGAGAATCCAAAAGGGCAGCAATTAGAAGGATTGCGTCAGCGCCAATTGATTTCGATTCAAGAATCTGGTACTCATCAATTATGAAATCCTTTCTTAGAATGGGACAGAAGTTAAATTTTCTTGCTATTGACAAATCCTCGCTGCTACCTCCGAAGAACTTTTTGTCCGTCAAGATAGAAAGCGCAGCTGCTCCTGCCTGCATGTATCCGATGGAGGTACGTTCAACCGAAACAAATCCGTTTAACAAACCCTCTGATGGAGATCGTCTTTTTATCTCCGCTATAATCCCAGTAGAGCCACTCCGCAAAAGATACGCCTTGAGGGAAACCGTGGGTGTTTCAAAAAAGATGCTTTGCTCCAGCAATTTCAATGGATAAAGGCTCCGTCGCTCATCGACTTCATGCCTTTTGTGCGTCACTATCTCTTTCAACGTATTCATTTCATTTAACAGCTAATAATTTCCTGAAGGCCATAAGGGCCCTTCCCGACCTAAGTGATTCGTCAGCCCGCGCCAAAGCAACTCCCCATCCTGACTTTTGGTCCATACAGTACAACGCCGCCCCTGCATTGGCAATGACAACCGCTGCCTGCGCCGGTGTTGCGGTCCCTTCAAGAACATGGAGAAACACTTTTGACGACTCCCCTGCGCCTGACCCGCCCCTCAAAGCAGACTCACTTATACGAGCCAACCCGATATCATCCGGGTCTACGATTGTCTCCCCAGTGTTACTAAACATTTTGAACCTGGCGGTAAGCGACACTTCATCATAGCCGTTCAAATCATGTATTATAACATAGTTCTTGTCCGTTTGTTGATAGAGGTAACCATATTGACGGGCTAGCTCAAGGTTAAATACGCCGACTAATTGATGCACGGGCCGGGCAGGGTTCACCATGGGCCCCAGCATATTGAAGAATGTCTTTACACCCAGCTCCTTTCGGATGGGTGCCACGTTCTTCATAGCCGGGTGAAACAAGGGAGCATGCATGAAGCAAATGCCAGCCACATCCAGGCTTTTCTTTAAAGAGTCACAATCGTTTGTGAACCTGTACCCGAAATACTCCAGTAAATTCGACGATCCACTGAGTGACGAAACCCCGTAATTTCCATGCTTTGCGACTGACTCTCCTGCGCCGGCAACCACAAATGACGCTGCTGTTGAAATGTTGAAGGTGTTCTTCCCGTCTCCACCCGTACCACACAGGTCGATCACAGGACGGTCAAACGCAACCGGGACACAAAGTTCTAACATCGCATCCCTAAACCCTTTCAGTTCACTCAAGGTGATGGCACGCATCAGGTAAACGGTCATGAATGCACTCACCTGGCTTGGATTGTACTTTCCCGATGCCAGATCGAGGAGTACCTCCATCGCCTTCTTTTGATCAAGTGACCGATGCTCAGTCATTTCTGTCAGTAATTCCTTCATTTCTGTGTCAGCCAGTTCTCAATAATATTAAACCCATATTTCGTCAGAATAGATTCAGGATGAAACTGAACTCCCCGAACGTCATGCTTCCTGTGCCTGATTGCCATCACGATGCCAGCCTCATTGGTAGCCGTTGCCTGGAGGCTATCCCCTAGTGTTTCCGGAGAGATAGCCCATGAGTGATAGTGAACCGCCTCAAATGTGGCCGGCAGTCCGCGGAACAACTTCTCATCTCCCTCACCAACCAGCACAGTAGACAAGACACCATGAAGTACTGAATCAAGATTGAATAATCTGGCACCATATACCTCGGCAATTCCCTGATGTCCAAGGCAAACACCAAGGATACTTCTATCTCCCCCAAATCGGCCAATAATGCTTTTCATGATACCCGCCTCCTCCGGAATACCTGGACCTGGAGAAAGGAGAATCTTCTGATAGGCAGCGACGCTTTCGACTGAAATTTGATCGTTCCTGAAAACATCTACGCTAAATCCGACTCTGCGGATTATGTCTACAAGATTGTAGGTGAATGAATCGTAATTATCCAAAACCAGTACGCTCATATCTTCTCCGCTAGAACGATTGCTCTTCTCAGCGCCTCCAACTTGTTGTTTACTTCCTCCAGTTCCTTGATTGCATCACTTTTAGCCACTACGCCTGCTCCCGCCCGGAAGGTGAGCGTATTCCTCCTACTCAAAAATGTCCTGATCATAATCGCATGGTTGTAGTCGCCGTTAAAACCCATGAAACCTATCGCTCCTCCATAAAAGCCCCTGCTCGTTTTCTCATACGAATTGATCAACTGCATGGCTCTGAATTTCGGGGCGCCGGAAAGGGTTCCGGCCGGGAACGTGTCGCATGCGAGTTGCACGGGTGAAACCCCTTCACGCAGTTTACCAGATACTTGTGAGACCAGGTGAATCACGTGAGAATAGTACTGAATCTGCTTGAAGGCTATTACGCTGACTTCGTCCGTGTTGCGGTTGAGGTCATTCCGGGCCAGATCCACCAACATCAGGTGCTCAGCATTCTCCTTTTCATCCGCGGCAAGTTTTGACGCCTGCAAAGTATCTCCCGATTCGTTTCCAGTCCGCTTAAAGGTGCCGGCAATGGGGTTAATGGTTGCATACTTTCCCCGGATCTTCAACTGTGCTTCCGGTGAGGACCCAAAGATTCTGAAATCACCAAAGTCAAAATAGAACAAGTACGGCGATGGGTTGATGGAACGAAGAGCCCGGTAGACATTAAACTCATCCCCCCTAAACCTCCGTGTAAACCCGCGAGAAAGAACAAGTTGAAAAACGTCTCCCCTAAAGCAATGCTTCTTGCCTTGTTCTACCATTTCCATGAACTCCAATTCAGTCAGACTCTCTTCTTCATCAGGCTCTGCCAAAAAAGAAAACGTGGAAAATCTGTTTGTGAAGATTGTTTTTTCCATATGCTCCATACCCGATTTCACATCAGTATTGGGACGGTATTCATGAATCGTCAGCTCATTTGAAAAATGATCAATGACAATTACGAACCGGTATACGCGATACAGGATATCCGGCCCCTCCCTGTTGGAGGCATCCATTTCAACCTCATCAAAATACCTAGCAGCATCGTAGGCAACATAGCCGAAAAGTCCTGATCCCTCAGCATCCAACGATTCACCTTCCAATACAAAAGACTTACGAAATTCATCAAGCGCCCTGACTACCTGACCTCCCGTTACAATCATTGTGATCCTGGCTTGGCTGCCCAGATACCTCACAGAAATTCGTTCATCCTGAACCTTGAACTCAGCCAATGGATCACAGCAAATATAGGAGCGGCTGTTTTCCCGGCCGTGATAGTCGGTACTTTCCAGCAAAACACCGTATGCGTACGCATCACGAAGCTTCAGGTAAATGTTTACCGGAGTCAGCGTGTCGGCCAACATTGTTTTAGATTCTAAAATCAAACTTAGGCTCATACCTTCTTCTTTTCTTTTACAACTCCCAGACAATAAAAAAACCCGCCCCGAGAATCGGAGCGGGCTTTTAAGCACAAATTTTTATTTCAAAAACTCATACCACAGCCTTACACCGATCGAAATTCGAACGGCACCACCACCATGCTGAGTTTGAAAATCCAATCATATCTCTTATTCGGCTGTACTTGCTTTCTTCTTGGGAGCACGTTTAGCCTTGGGCTTAACCTCTACCGGTGCAACAACAACCGCTGGCGCAGGCGCTGGCGCTGGCTTGCTGTTGCCGCGTCTTAACCGCGCCTTTATTGCCTTCTTATTCCTGGATACGCCGTACGATCCCATGGCAATCTTTCCTTTCTTCGACTTCTTGTCCCCTTTTCCCATAAATCTTTTAAAATTTGTCGCAAGTATAGCGAGGGTCGGTTAATAATCAAAATACGTGGTTCTACCAGGGGGGAAATCACCCAAAAAAATACTCCGCTCCGACGGTAATCAAGGGCACCCAGGGTTACGGTGGCGGCAGCGGCAAAGTAAACAGGATGCAATTTTTCGATTTCCGCAGTTGGTTCACAAATGAAAACCAACCTTCCCGCCGGTCAGCAACCACAAGTCCGGCCTTGAGCAGCACCCGGGCAGACGCCTCATTTTCTGAATCGATAAACGTCCATATTGAAACTACCCCAGGGATAGATTGTAACACCTCCATCAACTTCATACACACCTCGGTAGCATATCCCTTTCCCCATTGCGATGGACTAAGGATGTACCCAAACTGTACTTTCCCTCCGTCATTCAATATTCCACAGCTTCCGATCAGGCGGTTGTTTCTGAGCCGAACCGCAAACCCGTATTCTGCGCCGGCATTCCACCCTCGAATCGTATTTTCCAGGTATGCACGTGTATCCGCGAGTCGATCATGCGTCTTCCACGAAACAAATTTCGTGGCTTCCGGCTTACTGGCATAGGTATAAAAGATTTCTTCCGCATCTTCGTGCTTCAACCGCACCATATTGAGCCTGCTGGTTTCAAAGTGATCGGGAATTTGAAGCTTCATGGCGCCAGGAGATGAACTGATTCACAATGACCTCAAATATCGTACATCAGTATTTTAAAAAGGCACATGAAGAACTTATAATTCTTGTTCAGGTAAATCCCATCCATCTGAAAGGGACAGAACTGACGGTGGCACCGCGTGGGTCCGTATCCCGTCGCGAATTGGAATTTGACGCCGCTATTTTTGAAGATCTGCGGATGGATGGATTTACCGAGACCAGCCCGCTGGAATTCCATCTATACCTGTCCGGGCTGGCCGGCGAAGTTTGAACTTTTCGGTAGCCCTCCTATTTTTACAGTCCTGAACACCTAATCCCGGATCCATGGGTCGGATATTTGAGAAGAGAAAACACAAAATGTTCGCACGCTTTGACCGCATGGCCAAAGCATTCACGCGCATAGGAAAAGATATCGCCATGGCGGTAAAAGCCAGTGGCCCAAATCCGGACCACAACCCCCGGCTTCGAATGTACATTCAGAATGCGAAGGGCGTGAACATGCCGAAGGACCGCGTCGATGCGGCCATCAAAAGGGCTTCCTCGAAAGAAGAGAAGGATTTCCAGGAAGTGATCTACGAAGGGTATGCCCCACACGGCGTACCCGTAATCGTTGAGTGTGCTACCGACAATCCTACCCGTACCGTGGCCAACGTGCGGCTCCATTTCTCCAAGAACGGTGGCAGCATGGGCAATTCCGGCTCGGTATCGTTCCTGTTTGAACGCAAAGGAGTCTTTAAGTTTGATCCTGCCGCGCTCAACCTCGCGGATTACGAATTGGATCTCATCGATGCTGGTGCCGAAGAGATTCAGAAGGAGGAAGAGGAAATCGTGATCTACACCAAATTCACTGAATTTGGTCCGATGCTTAAATTTCTGGAATCAAAGAACATTGATACCCGGAGTTCTGAACTTCAGTACATTCCCACAGTGACCAAAGAACTTTCAGAGCAGGAGTTCGAAGAAGTAATGGAGTGTGTTACGGCGCTCGAAGTAGACGAGGACGTACAGACCGTCTACCACAACCTGGCCTGAGCAATCCCTTCATTTCCTGGAAGGAACAAGCGAGCCTTCCATGGTGAGGTTATCATCCACCATCCTATTATTATACTGCTGAATAAATGCCTTCAACTGACGTTCCATGATTCGAATCGTGTCGGGGTACTGTGAAACCAGGTTTTGCGTCAGCATCGGATCATTCCGGAAGTCATAAAGGCCGATCGACTTGGTGCCATCAAATTGAAGAAGGAACTTTCCAGCAAACAACTGGTACACATTATCGAGGTAATTAAATGCCATTGGCTCACCCTCACCGCTAAACAGGTCACGGCCAAATGCAACAAAGGGTTTGTCATAATGGAGTCGCCCAAGAACCGTGGGCATGATGTCAATTTGTTGAGCAATCTGAGCGGCCATTGGACGTGCTGAACTGCCCGGCTCAAAAAAGAAGAGCGGCACCGCAAAATAACCCCAGGCGGTATTGTACTCTTTAAGACGAATTTGTGCCGAAGCATGATCGGCCGTTATTACGAACAATGTGTTCTTGTACCACGGCATGGTGGCCGCGCGCTCAAAGAATTTTTTCAAGGCGAAGTCGGTATACTCGATACACTTGTAAATGGAAAGCTCTCCCTCCTGAAATCGTTCCTTAAACGCGGCTGGCAGCGTGTACGGGTGATGCGATGAAACTGAAAAGAAATTGGTATAAAAGGGCTGTTGGAACGAATTCATTTTCTCCGCATAGAACTGGAGAAACTTGTGATCCCAAATCCCCCATATTCCGTCGAAGTCGTCGTCGTTACCATACTCGTCCTTTCCAAAGTAGTTATCAAAACCGCAGGTGTTCGCAAACGCCTGAAACCCCATCGACCCGTTGGGAGCTCCGTGGAAGAAAGCAGAGTAATACCCCTTGTCTTTCAGGAGGCTGCTCAAACTGTTGATCCGATTCCCGGAATAATGGGAAAGCACAAAAGGCACTTCGATGGCCGGGATGCTGCTGATCACACTGGGCATGGCGTCAATGGATTTGCGCCCGTTGGCAAACGAATACTGGTAAGCATATGAATGAGCAATCAGCGAATCCAGGAAGGGTGTATGACCCCGGTAGGTACCCTGTTCGGCCTGGCGATTGTAGATTCCAAAAAACTCTTTCGAAAAACTTTCCAGAATAATAACAACCACGTTCTTCGCTTCAAACACAGCCGTGTCATTGGGAATATGAATGGGAGAGAATACTTTTTGAGCTTCAGCGTCACTCGGAAAATAACTTACCTTTTCCACAATCGGTGTGCGCGCTGTGCGGAGCACCGCGAAGGGTGTATTTAGAACAAGGTTTACATCCTTCGGTACCGTCGCATATTGCGCGGCGTTGCTGAGCGTAATCGGGCGCGTGCTCTCCCCAAATCCTCCGCGTATTCCCGCCACCACCAATCCCATGATCACCACCATCGTAATGCTTCCACCTCCGTAGAACAAAGCGTGATTGCCGACGTAGGGAGTACCAACGCGAATACGCTTGTACAGAAAACGCATCGCTAGTACGAGCAGCATCCAGAAGACCAAAGCGTACCAGTAGTCCATCAAAAACTGAAAGGCCAACGTCCACCCATTCTGCTCGTTCTCAAACTGCCTGAAAACACTCAACGTCGTCCGACGCAGTGTGAATCGATAATACACCGTATCCATCACATTCGCTGCAAGCCCCAGCGCATTGACCCCCATGAACAGGAACGAAACAGCCCGTTGATAGCCGTCGTTAAAACGGAACCTGAACGGGATAATCAGGAGAAGGACAAAAACAGCGTTTAAATACAGGATAGCTGTCAGGTCAAAACGCAATCCGCCCCATGCGATCCGCACAAAGCGCGACCATTCCATGCCGGCAAAGAACTCCCGGTTGTAAAAGTAAAAGGCCACCCGGCAGACGGAGTACAGGACCATCAACACGAAAAGAGACCATGCCAGCTTCACGTAGATGTTTTGCCTCCAGATGAGACTGTCGGCTGCTTTACGAATCCAGTTTGTCATGGGGTAAAACAAAATTCAGAACCAGAAGACGCAAAATACTTCAAGGATCGTTATAACTATCGCCCGAGTAGCGATTTTCTGCTAGTTTTGTAGGGTCCGCCCTTGGCGGAAGAAGAAAACTGAATGCTTTTGACCTACGTATTTAAACTGGTTGCATGAGGCAATACGCACTTGGCGCGTTTCTGCTGCTCTTAGTACCACTCCTGAACGCTCAGAATATTGAGTCATTCGGCGTATTCGGAGGAATCAATGTGCCCATCACAATTGATAAGGGTCTTGAGAATGATCCCCGGTTCGTTTCCAAATTCTCCATCGTGGGTACACCGTTTGGCTTTCACTACGGGTATGACCGGCCCGGTTTCGGCTATGTGTTTTCTCCCAGCTACCTTACGGTTGGGCAGACATTTATCATCAAGAATACAACGGGCGGGGATGTAGGCACCCGGGACATCACGATGAACTACATCAGTTTGCCAATCGCGCTAAAGTTTCACCTCAACAACCTGGCCTTCTTTCGACTCAGCATGGTGGCCGCCCTCGACTTTTGCTTTCTCGTGGACGGAAAAGAGACCTATACACACTCCGCTTCCAAGCTGCGATACCCGGCGGGAGTTTCCATTCCCACCGACCCCGGCTACACCATTGCGTATGATGGCGTATTTGTTCCCGCTGTTTCGGACCTTGTTCACGTACCTAAGGATAAATTCAACTTCTTCCAACTTTTTGGAGGCGTCGGAATGCGTGCCGACCTCGATCTGAATGAAGACTGGAGTTTGATGGCCGACGGCCGTGCCAACTTCGCCCTGTTTGACTCCCGCAACAGTGAGTACCTCGACAAGCTCGCCAACCCATCGGGTCCTGCCGATTTTTTTGGCAAACCGGGAGCGCCTGATTTGAATGGAAGCAGACGTGACGTGTTTCTATGCTTCACCCTGGGGGTTTCCCGCATCATCACAACGAAGCCAAAATTCAGGGAGAGGCATTCAAGCCCCATCCCCAAAATGACCTATCCGAAAAGGAAGAACAAGTAACCGGCTAGCTGTTCCGGTCGGAAGCCGCTACCGTAATGGCATTGTTTGCATCAATGGCTATGTCGTACTGAAAGCAATTTCCTGCCGCAACGACCTTCACGTAAGGCACTTTATCTACCGTGATTGTAAAAGTGATTTCTCCGGCAGCATAGCTTGCGTATGCCGAGGCAGTTCCGGGAGCAACATTGTTAATGTTTACGGTACTGCCGTCAGACGTCTTGATCTGAACGCTTGCCGCCATAGTGCCGTTATTCAGAATCCGTGCCCTTGGGGCTTCATTATTACACTTCTTTGAGCATCCGGCAACGACACCGACGATCATAAGCAGAATCAATCCCCGCATCATCATTTTCATAAATAATAAGTTTAATTTTCTACTCATTTGGCTTTTCGATTCCGCCCCGTTTGTGGTTTCTGGTCTCCAATCCAATATTTGGCGTAAAGGTACTCCGCCCAAACTCATGCAATTCTTCAAAAGTATAAAAAAACTTACACTATGAGGCCCTTGTAATTACGACCTTTCCGCCACCATGGATGGAAGAAAAATGAAAATGGTAACTGCGGCGTGTCAAAAACGTGGTAAGGGCCTTATTAGGCCACAGGTTCACCCTGGGGCACCATGACCACCGGGACATCGAGCCACCCGATCAGTTCCTGAAGCGATTCGGTGTTTTCCATAGCCATGCGCTTACCCATGACTAGCATAGCCACATCGTGCTTGTTGGTGAACTGCCGTATGCGGTCTTGAACAAACCCAACCTCGGACCTGAAATCAAAAGAGATCTTACTTTCCTGGAGCAACCCTTCAGCCACATCCTCAAACCGGGTCGTCGCCATTCGGTCCAGCTCCTTTTTCGATTGAATATTAAGTCCGTTCCTTCGCTCCTGGTTGAGACGGTATGGATACAGGACTGAGATATGGCAATTGTGCTTTTTGGCCTCCTCGATGGCCCACTTCAATTCGTGCAACAACCCATCCGTGAGATCGATGACACAAAGGATAGGATGGCTGGAATCAGGTAACTGCAGACTCTTCACCCAACAAACATATTACTCTCCGGGCCGGAAGACCCGAAAGTTTATCATACGATGAAATGATTTAAGTCATATTTTTACCCCCATGGAATCCCCTCCCCCTTTTCTCAACCTGCCGGAAATCCCACAGGATGCATTCCGGGAAATATTCCAGAGCATGACAGAAGGGATCGTAGTGGTAAACGCCCGGGGGTCCATCCTTGTTGTCAATCCAATTGGCGAAGAAATGTTTGGATATCAACCGGGGGAATTGGTCGGAAAATCCCTTGAGAATTTGGTTCCGGAGCGCTACCGGGGCAAACACCTCCAGTATCGGGAATCGTTCAATGCGAAACCAACTCCACGACAAATGGGACTGGGCCGTCACCTGACAGCGCTACGCAAGAATGGACAAGAGTTTCCTGTTGAAATCAGCCTCAGTCATTCCAAAGGAACAGACAGCTTCATGGCTATCGCCTTCATCAGCGACATCACGCTTCGCAAGAATGCGGAGGAGGCCCTTCGGCAGAGCGAAGAGCAACTGATCGTATATGCCAGCGAACTTGAGAAAAAAGTAAAAAGCCGCACCGAAGATTTGAACGCATCCGTTGCCAAGCTTGAGCGGGAGGTGATTGAACGGAAGAAAGCAGAAGAAGAAGTGCAGAAAGCCCTGGAGCGAGAACGGGAACTCAACGAGATGAAAACCAAGTTTGTCTCCATCGCTTCCCACGAATTCCGTACCCCCCTCAGTGCCATCCTCAGTTCCATCTCCCTCATCGACCAGTATCGCAAGAACGGTGACCTCGAGAAAATTGACAAGCATATCCAGCGAGCCCGGACTTCCGTAAATCATCTCACCTCCATACTCAACGATTTCCTGTCCGTCGGGAAACTGGAAGAAGGAAAAGTAGAGATAGCGCGGGAAACCGTCGACGTAAGAGAGCTTTTTCTTGAAATCACTGAAGAGCTAAAATTGCTTCTCAAATCCGGACAAAACATTGAGCTGGGCTGCAGCGAGAGCGTGTCCACCCTCTTGACCGACGTTCGGATGTTGCGGAATATTCTATTCAACCTTCTCTCCAACGCCAGCAAGTATTCGGGCCCCGACCAACTCATTGTCCTGAATTGTGAGGAAACTCCCTCTCACCTGATTATCAACATCAAAGACCAGGGGATTGGCATTCCTAAAGAGGAACAAAAGCATCTTTTTGACCGGTTTTTCAGAGCCAGCAACGCTACCAATATTCAGGGAACAGGCCTAGGACTGAATATCGTTAAGCGCTACCTTGAACTACTAAATGGTACCATTTCCTATACCAGTGATTCTGGAAAAGGAAGTACATTTACAATCAACCTTCCCAGGTAGTCCACTATGAAGAATATTCTGCTCATTGAAGACAATGAAGATCTGCGTGAAAACACCAGCGAGATTCTTTCGCTTGCTGGCTATGAGGTGAGCGTCGCTGAAAACGGTAAAGTAGGCGTGCAACTGGCCCAGCAAAACCAGCCTGATCTCATCATCTGCGACATCATGATGCCCGAACTCGACGGATACGGGGTTCTACATATCCTCAGCAAAAACGATGAGACTGCCCGAATTCCCTTTATTTTTCTTACAGCCAAGACAGAAAAATCAGACATCCGCAAGGGCATGGAATTGGGTGCTGACGATTACCTTACCAAACCCTTCAGCGACACCGAACTTCTTAACGCCATAGGCACACGCCTACGCAAATACGCGCTGCGCGAAAGTTCTTACAGCTCTACGCCTGAGGGACTTGACACGTTCATCCAGGATGCTCAAAAAGCGCTCAACCTGAAAGACCTGTGCAAAGACAAGAAGATCAAACAGTACAAGAAGAAAGCAGAAATATTTTCTGAGGGCGATATGCCGCAATCCGTTTTCTTCCTGAAGTCGGGCGACGTAAAAGCTTTCAAGTCGCACCAGGACGGCAAGGAACTGATAACAAACCTGCATACCAAAAATGACTTCTTTGGTTTCGAACCCATCCTGGAAGGTACAGATTACAAGACCTCTGCCGTTGCCATGCAGGAATCCGAACTCATTGTCATCCCGAAACACGACTTTCTTACCCTCCTCTACAGTCACCAGGACGTTGCCTCCGGATTTATTTCTCTCTTGTGCAAGAAAGTTGCCGAAAAGGAAGCGCAGCTATTAAATCTGGCCTATAGCTCCGTACGCCAGCGCACGGCCGAGGCGCTGCTGAAAGTGACGCAG
This sequence comes from Cytophagales bacterium, assembly GCA_034440075.1. GTDB lineage: Bacteria > Bacteroidota > Bacteroidia > Cytophagales > Cyclobacteriaceae > ELB16-189. The sequence continues at coordinate 11,909 of JAWXBL010000010.1, read as the reverse complement.
TTAAAAGATGAACGGGAAAAAATCAATATCTCCCGCGACGACCTTGCCAAGATTGTTGGGACAGCCTCTGAGTCTGTCATCCGCGTTCTATCCGATTTCAAGGAAGAATCGCTGATTGAAATCGAAGGCGGGAAGATCAAGGTATTACAGCCCAGCAAGCTGGAAAAAATTGTATTGTGGAATATGGTGCGGTAGCCCCATCGCCCGTTATCAGATCAACGTTTCCAGGATCAAGCTCACCCCGACAAGGAAGATCAGACCGAGCAACACCTTTCTGAAAAGCTCCTGACTGATTCTTGCCAATGCAAGTTTCCCAAGGTAGCTGCCCAGTAAGGATGCAACGAACAGCAGCGGGATGTAAACGAGCGGGGCATTTCCAAAATACCCAGCGTCGATGTAGATCCATGTTCTACTGAGGTCTACACCAAAGTCAATCGCAGCGGAAGTCCCGACAAACAAGTTTCTCTCGAGGTTAAATGAAGCCAGGACAAGCCCGCGGATGGCCCCGCCCGTACCGATAAATCCGGCGAGGAACCCTGCTACGCCACCTCCTAACAACGATGTTTTTAGAACCGGCTTTGCGGAGAAATCAGGATTAACAAAAAAGAAAACGCTGAATACCAACAGGAAACAACCCAGGACAAGGCGGGCGTATTCCAATTCAACGTAGCGCGTAAGGTAAGCGCCTCCCACCGCCAACAGCAAACTCGATGAGCCGATCCAAAGGGTCAGTTTCCAATCAATCGCTTTCCAGAACAGAAATACTTTTGCGGTATTGCTGAATACATGCAGTAATCCCGTGAGCGCCAGCACCAACTGGAAATCATAAATGAATTGAAAAATTGAAACAAAGAAGAGGGAGGATCCGAATCCGCCAATCGTGCCAATTATTTCGGCCAGCAGCGTAAGGACAAAGAACACCACAAGGTCGCCATATCGCTCAACCAACTGAAAACGGTTTATGCAGTATCCGGTGGTACATCGAAACTCGTTAAATAAACTGCGCGACCATCCCCTTCAGATCAGGGTTTCTTCAGACCCATTTTGTTTTGAAAAACATCGGCAATGGTAGAGGCCCGGGCCATGGCCTCATCCGCCTTATCACCTTCATAACATTCCTCCACGGTGGCCTTAAACAAGGACAGCCAGCGGGTAAAATGGGCGGAGTCGATCGCTAACCACTTGTGCTTCTGAAACGGGTTTCCCTGATAGGACCCATCCCCCAGCAGGAGGCCAGACCAGAAATCATACATGGTTGGCAGATGCCTTGGCCAATCGACATGCTTAAATACCGGAAAGAGGAGTTCGTCGGCCTTGACTTTTGTATAAAACAAATTCACCAACTGAACTACATCTTCCCGGCATGTAATATCCTTTTTCAATTACTACACATCAGATGAATTACTTCTTTACCGGGGGTGGCAGCAAGACACCGTCGATGACATAGACGATACCGTTTGAGGCGGGGACTGTACCCAAAATGTTTGCACCATTCACCGTGTATTTCCCATCCTTCATTTCGATGACTACGTCATCCAGGTTAACCTGGTTGATCTTCTGTCCATTCTGCATATTTTCAAGTTTGTACACACCTACAGAAACATGGTACTCGAGGATATTCCGTAGTGCATCTTTCGACTCGGGCTTCAGGAGACCCTCTACAGTCCCTGCCGGCAGTTTGTCAAAGGCAGCGTTGGTTGGAGCGAATACTGTGAACGGCCCGGCATTGGCCAGGACATCCACATACTCCGCTGTTTTGAGGGCGGTGACGAGCGTGGTATGATCGGCCGAACCAACGGCCACCCGTACAACATCTTTTTGAGAATCGTCATCCTGAACGGTCGATTGCCCGCCGCCGACGGGTTCATTAACCGCGGATGCAGCTGATTCTGTGTTTCCACCAGATGAGCAGGATATGAACATGGATGCCGCCAGAAATACGGCGCAAAGTGACTTGATTGTTTTCATAATGGTTTTTTAGGTATTACGTTTTGGTAGTCCAAGGTACTATGCGTAGGCTTGCCGGGCATATGACTTTTGTCAGGCGTCTTCCTGATTCATTCGGGTACTTTCAAATATCCTTCCTGATGAATTTTCGAAGCGCGAGAAGCAACGGCACGACCGTCCATACCAGCAACATCGAAAAAGAATAGATGATCCCCGTACTGGTCCCAAAGAAGTCCTTATAAAAGGCACCGGTATAGCCCATCAGCGCGGAAATATCCAGCTTCAGCAAGATGATAATGCGGGCAAGGTCAATGGGATTCAACGAAACCAGAGCCAGCGTGATCTTCTCCAATGGGTAATCGCTGAACGAATAGATGATGTAAAGCATGAACCCATCATAGATTAATCCAAAATAGAACCAGAAAAGCAGGGCAATGCCAATCCCCTTGGCCTTGTCACGCGTGCTCACCGAAGCGGCAAACGCCAGGGATACAAATACCCAGGTGAGCAGCAGGCCCGCCAAAAGAAGGTAAAGTGCCCCAGCACCCGCGCCCATCAAAACAATCGGAACGCCGATCCCTATCAGGTAGGCGGTCGACAATGCTGCTGCGATCGCGATGAACTCGCTGAAGAAAATGACTTTACGGTCGATCGGCTGCGACAGCAGCAATTCGATGAACTCGTAGGAATTGAAGAAATAAATGGTTGTGAAAATAATGCTCACCAATGGCACCACCATCAGTACAACATTCAGCAAGCTTACCACCACCTTTCCCGGATCACTGTCGAGGCTGAAGAGGCTGAAACTGATCACCAGCAGGAACAAGGCATAGAACAACACAAAGCGGTTCCGCAAAATATCGTATAAGGCATGTTTCGCTATCCGGATCATGCTGTTTCCAAACTTAAGTTCTGCTGCATGATCGCGGCGATCGCCTTCCCCAACTTCTCCTCCCCTGTTTCCTGCTTCAACACTTCAATCCGATTGGAGTAGCGAATAACGCCATCCTCCATATACATCACATGGGAACAGAGTTCATCCAGATCGCTCATGATATGAGAGGTGATAAGGAATAGCTTTCCTTTCTCTTTTTCCTGAAGAATTTTTGATTTTAGAATTTCGACGGCCAACGGATCCAGTCCTGCAGTCGGTTCGTCCAGGATCAGGATCGCCGGATTGAACAGGAATGCTATGGCGGCGCTTACCTTCTGACGGGTACCACCGGAAAGGGTGTGCATGCGTTTGTCAAACAATTCGTTCAACCGCAGCCCGGCTATCAATTCATCATCGGTAGCGGTATCCACCCGACGCAAATCGCGTATCATTTCAAACAGCTGGCCGATCTTCATATTGTCCGGATAGCGGCCAATTTGCGGCATGTAGCCAATCCCCCTGCGGTATTCCCACTGCCCATCTATCCGTTTGCCATCTACCTCAATTTCTCCCGAAGCAGGCAACACCATGCCCAGGATGGTCTTGATAAGCGTCGTTTTACCTGAACCATTAGGCCCAATGATCGCATACGACTTGCCTGGTTCAAAGGCAGCACTCACCTTCTTCAGAACCTCCAGACTGCCAAAATGTTTGCTTACATCCTTAACTTGAATCATAATAGCTTCATTGCAGGAAAGTCGTCTTTCAGGTTTTCGGGCGTAACAACCGGAAGCACCCTCTCCGTACGATCCAATAGAAATACGAGAAAACTTCTCCAAAGCATAACCGCGGTAGGCATTTTTTCCACGATCATCCCATACAGGCTTACCGGGTGGAACGGCACGTCCCCCACACCATCCCGATTGAGATCATAGCCCTCATAGCGGTCCCAGTAATTCCTCGTAATGCTGTTGAGTGAAATTGATCCATTGGTAGAAATATCAAACGTATTTGCAACAAAATTATTCCGTGTGATCACGTTGTCGTCACAACTCGCCTGAATTTTCATGGCCCATCCATTCTGTCGGAATTCGTTTTCCTGGATCATGATACGGCTTGACCCTTCCATGTAAATGGCCACGGTATTCCTGATGAAAACACATTTCTCAATCCGACTATCCCCAATGTCTTTTAGAAGCAACGCATACGTCGCTGAACCCCAGTTGTCTTCAAAACGATTCCCGATCATTTTCACCCCCTTGGTGTACATGACCGCTGCTCCAGAGCCGTTGTTCCGGAACGTATTGTTGATATAATCATCATCGTGTGAAAACATGAAATGAAGACCGTATCGCAAGTTTCCCTGACTTAGGTTTTCATCTACAATAGACTTGGTAACAAATTCAAAATAGATTCCGTCGCGGTGCCGCTCTATAACATTCCTGCGCACGGTCATATGGTCACATTTCCAAAAATGAATCCCATTACCGGTGTCGTGCTCGACATTCACGCCAGAACCACCTGCCAGCGTATTCCCCTCGACCGTGCAGTTGTTGGAGTTCGATAGATGGATCCCAAAGAATGCGTTCTCAAATTTATTGTTAATAACCCGCAGACGGGTCACATCAAGGCCCTTCACAGCCGCCAAATCATTGATGCTGGCCCTGCCTGTATCCACAAGGCGAAACCCTGAAATGGTTACATGGTTGGCAGTAACCGTGAAGATCTCGTACTTCCCTTCACCATCCAGGACCGGGAAGTTCCTTCCAAGAATCGTGAGTGATTTTTGAACAAGTAAGTTGCCCTCCCGGTAGGTCCCCGGCATCACGAGGATTGTGTCACCGGCATTGGCCAATTGGATGGCCTGCTTCACGGACTTGATCTTCCCGTTGATATCCACGGTCAGTGTTGCCCCCGAACCCAAGAACGCATAGAATACGAGGAGGCAACCGCCCAGGATCAGCAGCAAGTTGCTACGCTTCCCCTGGAGGGATTTTGTTCGTCGGCCGGTATCAAACTTCGGATACGTGATGGAACCCCTTATCACTTGAACTGGGTTAACATTTCTCCCCAGGCAAGATAGACGCCTCCCATCTTGCGTTGAAAGACACCCATGTGCTCATAGGAGTCAAAGGCTGCTACTTCACTGGCCATCGGACTGCGGATTGCCGGTGATTTCACAAAGAAGGCTACATCCGCGCTGATCAGGGTGCCAGGCTCTTCATAATTAGCCACCAGCTTATGCCTGAAATCCTCCGTCGCTTCCTGCCCCGAATGATAGAAATTGAGCATGCAATTCATGTCATCGAACTTGTAGATCTTTCCCTTCCTGGTAACCAACTCGGCTCCAAACTTGTGATCCATCAACGTCATCTTGCAGAAATGACAAACATCTTTTCCATATTCCAGCGGTTCAGGATCAGTAGAACACCCCTGAAACCCTGCCATCAGAAGAAGCGCCAAACCCAATCGTACAAGTCCAATCATCTTCATTTCTTATTGCTCATGAGCTCATAAATCAATACCCCACCGATTGCAAGGCCAACCGCAATAAATACCCAACCCCCCACATCCGGTCCAGAGAACGCCGTAAAATTGAGGAGTTCTTTTGTGCCAATAAGCGGAGGTTGATACGTCATGCCCTCGATTTTGATCGCCGCAGACGGGTCCAGGTTATGCCCGTAGTCGTATCCCCAAAGGTAGAAATCAAGGAGCGCTGCCATCCCTACGGCAATGATTAATAGGAAGTACGAGACAAGCATGAACCGCTTTCCCCACAAGGCTGTAAGTAAACCCGTTGCAATCATGCCACCAACGATGTATATCATATAACTAAACTCCGGAAACATACTTACCTCGATGTGCCTCATCCCGATATAGTGATTAAGGGCACTGATAATCTTCACATCCCCTCCAAGGGTGTCGATAAAAATTTTCATCTCCAGTCCTTCCGGATATTGAGGCGCCCACAAAAGGATGCGCCACAGGGGAACAAAATACGCGGCGAGCATCGACAGTGAACCGATGGCGAGTATAATTCTGGATATGGGTTTGATCGTTTTCATGGTATTGTTTGCCTTGTTAAAATATAAGGCGCTCCCGGTCAAAGACCGGGAGACACCTTACCCCGCTTCGCAACGGGTACCTGTAAACTATGAATGAAAACAGGTTAATTTGCCCCGGTCCCCTCCGGCTTAATAACTCCGGTAGAGAACTTTAGCGGTACATTCGAGGACGCAGGAGAAACCCTGACATAACCTTGCATCTCCTGATGTAACGCGGAGCAAAAATCTGTACAGTAGTAAGGAACCACGCCTACGTTCAGTGGCTTCCACTTCAGGGTTTGCGTTTCGCCTGGCATGACTAGCAACTCGGCGTTCAGCGCTCCCTTGATCGCAAAACCATGCGGCACATCCCAGTCCTGCTCCAGGTTGGTGACATGGAAGTACACCTCATCACCTAGCTTTACACCTTCGATATTATCTGGCGTCAGGTGAGAACGGATAGCCGTCATGTAAACATGAACTTGATTCCCTTTACGCTCCACCCGTGCTTCCTTTTCGCCCTTGGCAGCATACGGGTGACCATTGTCTTCAATTCTATAGAACTTGACCGAATTGGGCTTCACCAATTCCGCAGGGATAGCCTCCGCATAGTGCGGCTCACCGGTCGTTGGGAAGTCCAGCAGCAACTGCATCTTGTCGCCTGAAATGTCATACAACTGTGCAGATTGAGCGAGTTCCGGACCAGTCGGGAGGTAGCGGTCCTTGGTAATCTTGTTGTATGCGATAATGTACTTACCCCAGGGTTTTGCCGTAGGTCCACCGGGAACCGAAAGGTGACCGATGGAATAGTAGGTGGGAACACGATCCAGTACTTCCAACGTCTTCACGTTCCACTTAACAATTTCGGAGGAAACGAACATGGAGGTGTATGCGTTGCCTTTATCATCAAACTCTGTGTGAAGCGGTCCCAAGCCCGGCTTTTTCACTTCACCATGAAGCGCCGATTCGTACTTGATCACGGGGATCCCCGCAAACTCTCCTTCAAAATCCTTATTGGCAATCGCTGCCTGTATCTTCGTGAACGAGAATACCGGAACAAGGGCCGCAAGCTTCCCGCTTCCAACGATGTATTCGCCGGTAGGATCCGTATCACAACCATGGGGCGATTTCGGACATGGGATAAAATAGAGGAGGTCCTTTAATTCTTTTGGATCGAGCTGAAGAACCTCTTCCATCATGGTTGAAACAGTACTATTCGTCTTTTCATCCAGCAGGTTGTGTGCATATCTCGTTTTCACTTTCTTACCTTTCCCCGCCTTCATGTATTCTTCCGCCTTCTTCCAGTTCACCGCCATGATAAAATCCTTATCCTTCTGGGAAGCATTCACCTCCAGCAAGGTATACGCCTGCTCCGTGTTGTAGCAGGAGAAAAAGAACCAACCTCCGGAAGGACCTTTTCCGGCACGAGCCAAGTCAAAGTTTACACCGGGAGTCAGCAATTGAAAAGCAATGTTCATTTCACCGGACTTCTTGTCGATCCCGATAAAACTGATCGTGCCTTTGAAATTCTCCTTGTAGCTGCTGATGGGAACATCCCTGTTCTCACCAATAGGAATACTGAAGCGCGTACCTGCAACCACATACTCCGAATTCTCCGTGATGAACGGGGATGAGTGGTTACCCGCACTAAAAGGAATTTCGAGTATTTCAGCCGTGCGGAACGTCTTCAGATCCACCCGCGCAATACGTGGGGTATTGTTTCCATTGGCAAACACCCAGCGGCCGTCATGGATTGCATTCGTCACAGACAATGCAATGTGATGAAGGTCATCCCATGGCACAAACCCGTTAGAGGTGTTTAGCATCGGCTTGCTCTCCTCGCTGTAACCGTATCCGTTCTCAGGAAACTGGGAAAATACCGGGACGATCCGAAGAAGTCGGCCGGAAGGAATTCCATACACTCCGATCTGGCCGTTGAAACCACCGGAAACAAAATTGTAGAATTCATCATACTGGCCGGGCGCAACGTAAACTTTGGAAGCAGCATTTCCAGTAACTGCCTCTTTGGGTCCTTTGGGCGCACAGCTATGCATGGCCGCTGCAAAGCCGGCGATGACCAGCAGGGCGAAAAGGGATTTTGTAATTGTCTTCATTTGTTTTGTATTAATCTATTTTAGGTTTGGTCTTATATTATTCTTCGTTATTTCTCTCCGTCATTCTTCCTCATGAACTCCAGGATGTCGCGTGCATCGCCGATCGATACATTTTGGTTGGGCATCCGGGTCAGACACAGCTCCAATAATTTTTGAGCCTCTTCATCACGTTCCAGCATGACCTCCACGTTGGTGACCATGTTCATGATCCATTCGGGCTTGCGGTTCTTGGTGACATTTTTCCAACCTGGCCCTACCACGCGCTGATCATCCAACTTGTGACATGCACTGCATTTCATTTCATAAACAGAAAGGCCACGACTGACGCGTTCCTGTTCCAGGGGGGTCTTTAAGGTTACGTTCTTAACGGCCCCGATCCCTTTTGTTGGATCCGTTATTATTGCTTCTGGGGCAGACTTTGCCAGATCGGGGAATTCTTCAGTTGTTTTCGGCTTGTCAGGTGCGCAGGCGATCGCTGTCAGCAAGAAAAATAGAACAAAGTATTTCATAGTTTTTTTGTTGGTTGGAAGAGAACTACTCAGTGTTAATTAGTTGACAGTAAATTTAAACGCGGGCCGGGGCCCGGATCATGACTTTTATCATTAAAAAGGGTGATTTATGCCTCGCTGGCGATCTACATCATCCTAAAACTCACCCCCAAAGCGCTCCCTGGCTGCGGCTTCAAGACTTTCACGAAACATCGGATCCGCTATGCTGATCAATGCCCGCGCACGTTGCCTCATATTTTTCCCATACAGGCTGGCAATCCCATGCTCCGTCACCACATAATGCGCATGGGCTCTTGTCGTTACAACCCCGGCGCCGGTATTCAGGAACGGCACAATCCGTGAAATGCCTTTCGCGCTGGAGGGCAGTGCAATAATGGGTTTCCCTCCTTCCGACAGGGCAGCCCCACGCATGAAGTCCATCTGCCCCCCTACTCCCGAATATTGATAACTGCCAATCGAATCGGAGCAAATCTGCCCTGTAATATCTACCTCCAGCGCTCCATTGATGGCTGTCACTTTCGGATTCTTACGGATTACAGAAGTGTCGTTAACATAATCGGCCTGCAGCAGGGCCACCAACGGGTTGTCATCCACAAAATCATATACTTTTCTCGATCCTAGGACGAAGGACGTCACAATCTTGCCGCGGTGCTTCTTCTTGTGCTCGTTCGTTATAACACCCTTATCAACCAGGGGCAACAGCCCATCGGAAAACATTTCCGTATGAACCCCAAGAGCTCTATGACCCGATAAACTCCTTAATACCGCATTCGGTATCGAGCCAATTCCTAACTGCAGCGTCGCTCCATCTTCAATCAGATTTGCGCAATGAGCGCCGATTCTATCAGCGACGGCTGAATTCCCTCCGCTATCCCTGACCTCCGGCAGTTCCTGCTCATGATAGACCATGGCATCAAACGCCCGCGTGTGAATAATCCCATCCCCGTGGGTACGGGGCATTCGCGGATTCACCTGGGCGACAACCTTCCTGGCGCACCGCACAGCTGCCGGCACAATATCCACGGAAGGACCAAAGGAACAATAACCGTGTTTGTCAGGCACCGAAACCTGGACGAGAGCCACATCGATGGGCAATAAGTTCCTTGAAAAAAGGCCGGGAATCTCACTAAAGAAAACTGGAATATAATCGCCGCGACCTTCGTTGACGGCCGCCCTGATGTTGGCAGAAACAAAAAGGGAATTGATTCGGAAACTATCCTTATACTTTTCGGCGGCGAACGGTGCCTCACCCTGTAAGCTGATACTGACCAACTCCACATCCCGCAGCTCGGATGCACGACCCACCATGCTGGCAAGTAAGTGGTGTGGAGTCGCGGCCCCGCCGTGAATGAATACGCGGTTACCGGACTGTATCAGCCCCACCGCTTCGCTGGCAGATACTTCCTTCATGTCCGGAACTGGTTAATGCCCGACATCCTCCTAACCACAGCCTTAGGCAATCTTATACGTCCAGATGGCACAATCGATGTGATTCACAACGTCCTCCGCGATGCTGCCTGTTGTCAGGTGGCTTATCCCCCGACGACCATGCGTTCGCATGGCAATAATGTCTGCATTTACTTCCTTCGCAAAATTGGCGATCCCGGACTCCTCTGAAATGTCGTTGAAGATATTGAGTGTATGGTTCTTGAGCATGAACCGCTTGGCAAAGTCATTCATCATCTTCTTTGTCTTTCCATCGGTCTTGAAGCGGGCTGGCGTGTTTACATACAAGACATGAAGTGTGGCATCAAAAAAGCTCTGCAGGCGCTTGACATGCATCGTGATTTCCTCCAGATCAACGTCGGGCGTGGTGGGAAAAACAATGTTCCTCACGGTCTTCCCAGCTTTCTTAATAGAGATTACGGGCACTGAACTTGACCGAACGATCTTTTCTGTATTCGAGCCGATCGTGAATTCCTTCATTCCTTTCGCGCCATGGGTTCCCAATACCACCAAATCCGCTTTGGTCTCCTGGATCATCCGTCGAATAACAGATACCGCGCTGCCATATTGTATATGGGTTTTAACAATAACGGGCATGTCCTTTGCCCATTTGGATTTCATCTTTGTAAAATTCTTTTCAACTTCTTTCTTTCGGTCGTCCATAAAGGCCTGTTCAAAGGAAAGGACGGCTGCCGAATCATATAGCACGGGCAATTCGACCACGTTCAACAAATGGATGGTGCCTCCGCTGCGGGCAGCGACCTCTACGGCAAACTTGAAAGCCTCCACGGAGGGCTCGGAAAAATCGCAGGGAACAAGTATTCGTTTCATATCGTCTGATTGTTTGTTTTTCATAATGTCTATTTAGGGTTGCCCGCAGCAGGTAGTGAGCTGAAGATCTTAGCTACCGCAGATTGAATCATCTCCTCCGACATGGCCTCGCTGTCATTTAATACGCGTGTGGCCCAACCGCGCCATAGCAGTGCTTCCTTGCTGGCATCCATGAGATCGATAATCAAGGTTCCCTCGCGGTACTTGTAAAGATCCCGCTGCCTGTCAATCCAGTACGGCGTATAAGGATCTTCACGAATCTGGGTTTTATCCTCTATGACAATGTGATAGTGAACTTTGAGCGCAGGACTGGCTTCGTCCTGCACGTATCCTTTCCCAACCAACTGGTCTACCACCGCCGAACGAATTCGCTTGTCATTCAATTCATTTTGATAGAGCGGATTGTTCTTATCCTCAATCGCCTCCTTGTCAATCAGGACAAACGACGGGAACTGGCGGATGTCAATATCCCGATCATAATCCGTTCTCACGGTGATGTGATCGCTGCAGCCCGCACTAATCAAAATCAAAATGACCAGGGAGCAAAAGGTGTACAGGCGGCTTCGGTTCATCATTAAGAGATCTCTTTAATCGTGTAGGTAGTTTTCTTATAGGAAAAGGTTTCCCCTGCCTTCTTACCTTTCATCTCCTTGTAAAGCGGAGTGTGGATGGATAGTCCAAAATAGGGTACCCCATCAACATGAAACCGCTCAATACTCGCTGAAACAAAAAACGTGTCCCGGTCAGTGGTCACCACAGAACCAAGGCCAACCTGCGTATGATTAACAGCGATATTTTGCTTCATCCGCGTTAGTTCATCCAATTCTTTGTTGGCAAACGCCAACTGCTCAGAGAGCAGATTAACCTTGGCGCTTGTTTCTGCCTTAAAGGATTGCTCCTGACTGTCGTATTCCTCTTCATTCACATTACCGCTGGTGCTCATCATCTGACGAATTCGCTCGCCAAAATCATGAATCACCGACGTGTGCTGCCGGATGGCTGCTACCAAAATACTGCTCTTATCACGTGTTGATTGCATTTTCAATGGGTTTCGATTTCAAGGTGCAATATCCATACTATGGCCCGTCAAGAGGCTGACGTGCATTAGGACATACAATGACTTTAATCACTTTTGGACTAGAGC
>JAWXBL010000009.1:0-17528 GCA_034440075.1 Cytophagales bacterium | reverse complement strand
GTGTTTGGTGTGTACACGTGCTAAGGAACTCAGATTTGTTGAATCATCACCGTTCTCACTTCCCGGAACTCCCAACCCGGAACCGCCGGAGCGTCTCGCGGAACCTTGAACCTTGAACCTTGGACTCTTGAACCCGGAACCCGGAACCTTCCTGCCCGCCGTGCTCCTACGCTGAAGCTTCGGCGCAAGCGTAAGCGTCTCGCGGAGGCGGCCCCTACCGTCCCCCACAATTCCATTTTGTCCCTCCCTCAATTTCCTTACCTTTTCGAACCTAAAATATATCCTATGAAAAGCCTGTTTGCCTCTGTCCTCTTTCTAGTGCTTTGTGTTGCCGCGGAAGCACAGCCCACAACCACCAACCCCGATCCAAAATTTTTCAACGCCATGAAATGGCGCAACATCGGCCCCCAGCGCGGCGGCCGGTCGCTGGGAGCAACAGGGAGTCCGGGCAGACCGTATGAGTACTACTTCGGAGCCACCGGCGGCGGCCTGTGGAAGACCACCGACGGCGGACAGGAGTGGGCATCGGTAACCGACGGGCAGATATCCAGCTCCTCCATCGGCGCCGTGGCCGTGGCAGAGACCAACCCCGACATTGTATATATAGGAGGCGGGGAGACCCAGCTGCGCGGAAGCATCACCCAGGGTGATGGCGTGTACAAAACCACCGACGCAGGCAAAACCTGGCGCCACCTCGGCCTGAAAGAGACGCAGGCGATTGCGCGCATCCGCATTCACCCCACCAACCCTGACATCGTGTACGTCGCTGCCCTCGGCCATCCGTATGGCGACAACGAGGAGCGCGGTGTGTTCCGCAGCACCGACGGCGGCAACACGTGGAAGAAAGTATTGTACGTAAGCCCCAAGACCGGCGCGGCCGATCTCATCATCGACCGGACCAATCCGAAAATCATTTACGCCTCCACCTGGCAGGTATACCGCAAGACGTGGAAGATGTGGGGCGGCGGCCCGGAATGCAAGCTGTGGAAATCGGAAAACGGCGGCGACACCTGGATCGACCTCACCCAAAATCCCGGCATGCCGGCACCGCCCATCGGTAAAATCGGTATCACCGTTTCACCGGCCGACAACAAGCGGCTGTGGGCCATCGTCGAGGCCAACGACGGCGGCGTGTACCGCTCCGACGATGCGGGCGCCACCTGGAAGAAAACCAACGACGAACGCAAGTTGCGCCAGCGCGCATTTTATTATTCGCGTATCTATGCCGACCCCTTCGACCGCGAGACGGTCTACTGCCTCAACGTGGATTTCTACAAGTCCACCGACGGCGGCGTAAAATTTGATACGCAGATCACCGTGCCGCACGGCGACAACCACGATCTGTGGATCGACCCCAACAATCCCATGCGCATGGTCACCGCCAACGACGGCGGAGGCTCCGTGTCGGTGAACGGCGGCAAGACATGGACCGACGAAGATTTTTGCACGACACAATTCTATCACGTCACCACGACCAACCATGTGCCGTATCACGTGGCGGGCGCCCAGCAGGACAACTCCACGATCGCTGTCCCCAGCGACGGATGGGGGCACATGGACGTATTGGGCGAATGGGGCTATGATGTGGGCGGCGGTGAGTCGGGCTACATCACCTCACACCCCGACAACCCCGATGTATTTTATGCCGGCAGCCAGGGCGCACTCCTTACCAAGCTCGACCGCACGTCGGGACAGATCCGCGACATCCAGGTGTACCCGCGGTTCTTCTCCGGCGAACCCGCAAGTGCGTTGCCCGAGCGGTGGCAGTGGACGTTCCCGATAGTGTTCTCCCCGCTGGATTCAAAAATTTTGTACACCTGTTCCCAGCATGTTTGGAAAACTACCGACGACGGCCAGAGCTGGACAGCTATCAGTCCCGACCTGACCTATGCCGAGCCTGAAACACTCGGGCCCACGGGCGGTGAAATCACCAAAGACATGAACGGCCCAGAGATCTATGCTACGGTGTTTGCGCTGGCGCCGTCGTTCCACGACGTCAATACGATCTGGGCAGGCTCCGACGACGGGAAGATGCACATCACCCGCGACGGCGGAAAGAACTGGACCAACATCACGCCCAAGGACCTACCGAAACATTCCGTGGTGGCCATCATCGACGAATCACGGCACACGGCCGGCACGGCGTACATGGCAGCCTTCCGCTACCAGGTCGACGACCGCCAGCCCTATGTCTACCGCACCCGCGACTACGGCAAGACGTGGACGAAAATTGTTAGCGGAATCAAAGACGGACATTTTGCACGCGCCGTGCGCGAAGATCATGTGCGCCCCGGACTGCTGTTTCTCGGAACGGAGCATGGCGCGTATGTATCATTTAATGCCGGCGACAGCTGGCAGCCGCTGCAGCTCAACCTGCCCGACACGCCTATCCGCGACCTGGTGGTAAAAAATGACGACGTGGTGCTCGGTACTCACGGCCGTGGATTTTGGATCCTCGACGACATCGGACCGCTGCGGCAGCTGACAGCTGAGGTGATGAAGCAGCCGGTGACGCTGTTCCAACCCAGCGACGCCATCCGCGGCGTATACCCCGCCGTGTTCCAGTATTATCTGGAGAAGCAGATGGACTCGGTAAAAATTGAAATCCTCGACGCGGGCGGAAACGTGGTGAAGACATTTAAGGGAGACAAGCCCGAGTACAAATCCGACCCCAGCATCCCGCGGTGGGAGCGAAGCCCCAATCCACCCACGACAAAAGTAGGACTGAACCAATTCAACTGGGACCTGCGCTATCCCGGCGCCACGGTCTTTGAAGGAATGATTCTGTGGGGCGCCAACGCAAAGAACGGTCCGAAGGCGCCGATCGGAAAATACCAGGTGCGGCTGACGTCAGGCGCGTACACCAAGACGTTCCCGTTCCAGATCAAGATGAATCCCAACCTGAAGGGCGTGAGTGAAGCCGATCTGAAAGAGACGTTTGACGTGGCGATGAAGATCCGCGACCGCGAGAGCGCCGCCAACGAAGCCGTCATCCGCATCCGCGCCATACGGAAGCAGATGGAGATAAGTTTGAAAGAAACCTCCGACCAGACCATCGCCGCGTACGCAAAAGACCTGCTGGCAAAACTTTCTGTGATCGAAGAAGATCTCTACCAGGTGCGGAACCGCAGCGGACAGGATCCATTAAACTTCCCGATCAAGTTGGGCAACCGCATTTCCGCCGTACGCCGCAGCCTCGAATCAGGGGAGGGCAAGCCCACGGCGGGTGTGTACAAAGTGTTTGACGAGCTGAGCAAAGAACTCGACGGCCACCTCTCCAAACTCGACAACACCCTCAAAGCCGGCATCGACGGCCTCAACCCCATGCTGATGAACAAGCAGATGAAGGGGATTGTGGATACGAGGAAGTGAGGGGATGTTGAAGTGTATAAGTGTATAGGTGTATACGTGCTGAGGTGTATAAGTGTATAGGTGCTATGGAACTCAGATTAGTTGAATCATCACCGTCCCTACTTTTACATTTTACATTAAGTATTTTACATTTTGCGGTTTGTCTTGTGAATATGGGGATGTGCTGAAGTGTTGATGTGCTAGGTATAGGTGCTATGGAACTCAGATTAGTCGAATCATCACCGTCTCTACTTTTACACCCGCCTGTCCGGCCGGCAGGTTTTACATTTAGTGTTTTACATTTTACATTCTTAAACGCAAAGGCCGCAAAGTTATGCGTGGATGTGCTGATGCTTATAGGTGCTAGGATCGAGTAAAGACGAAAGCCCTCAAGCAAGCCGTGCGGCGCAATCGGGAGCGCTTTCCTGCCGACTTCATGTTCGAACTGGATGACGCTGAATTCGACAACTTGAGGTCACAATTTGTGACCTCAAGTTTATCCAGCAGGCAGGATTTGCATTTTATATCCTATTCACATGTTGAGGTGTTTTAATAATAGGTGTCAAGGAAGGCAATCCTGAAAACCAGATTGTATAGGATTGGCCCTAATGCGACATTGCCAGGAAGATTCTCATGTCATCTATCATTATTGACACCAGTTCATTGACAGCCAAGATATACTATGTCAGAGGTGAGCGAGTTCTTTTGGATATGGATCTTGCTATTCTCTATGGGGTTGAGGCAAAGAGACTCAAGGAGGCCGTTCGTAGAAACAATAGCCGATTCCCAGGTGACTTCTTGTTTCGGTTGTCGACGGCAGAGTGGTCAGCTTTAAGGACGCAATTTGCGACCTTTAAGGTGAGGGGGAGGAGACTACCGAAGTACGCACCGTATGCCTTCACCGAACAAGGCGTAGCCATGCTTTCTGGAATTCTGACCAGCCCCATGGGCAAAACGGATAATCGGTGAGTATGCTTGATGTGTAAACGTGTTGAAGTGTGGATGTGCTGAGGTGTATAAGTGCTATGGAACTCAGATTAGTCGAATCATCACCGTCTCTACTTTTACATTTTACATTTGGTGTTTTACATTTTACATTTCCAATAATGTGCGCATGTGTTGAGGTGTAGATGTATTGATGTTCTGCTATCGATCACCGTTCTCACTTTTACATTTTACATTTAGTGTTTTACATTTTACATTTCTAATCACGTTCACATGTGTTGAGGTGTGGACGTGTTGATGCTCTGCTATCGATCACCGTTCTCACTTTTACATTTTACATTTTACATTTAGTGTTTTACATTTTACATTTCTAATCACGTGAACATGTGTTGATGTGTGGAAGTGTTGAGGTGTATAAGTGCTATGGAACTCAGATTAGTTGAATCATCACCGTTCTCACTTCCCGGAACTCGGAACCCAGAACCGCCGGAGCGTCTCGCGGAGGCTTGAACCTTGAACCTTGAACCTTGAACCTTGAACTTTGAACCTTGAACCCGGAACCTTGAACCCGGAACCTGCCCACCCCACTTTACATTCACCATTTTATATTCTAATTTTCCGCAAATATCAACCTGCCACCCCGTGCCCCGCCTGCTGTGTTTTCTCTTCATGGTAGGTGTTTCATTCGATGCTTTATCGCAGCAAAACCTCTTCAACGTCCCTTCTTCCGACATCACGCTAAAAGCGCACCCCTTTTTCCAACAGCAGTTCAACTTCGGTAACGGAATGCTTCAGTCAAACACCACGTTCAGCTGGGGACTTGGGGGCGAGGCGGAGGTCGGCTTCAACATTCTCGGGGTTAGCTTTCAGTCAGGACAACTGCTCACAAATACCTACAAAAAGAATCCGCCAGTCTATCCATTTTATACGCTGAATTTTCAGAAAGCCTTCACGTTGAACAAAACGTTCAAGCTCGCCGTGGGCACACAAAGCGGCTATTCGCAAGGATTTCATTTCGGAGGCTACGCGTACTCCAACCTGGTTACAGTCATACCGAAAATACAATCCAAACTCATCACTGGGTTGTACTACGGCAGCGACGGCTTCCTGGGGCCTGGCGACCGGAACCCGCTGTTCCCATCCGAAAGCGATCCCATCGGATTTCAGATCGGGCTGGAGCAGGAAGTGATAAAGGAAAAGCTGGTGCTCCTCGCCGAAGGCATCTCCGGGAAGCACGCCTACGGGTTGATCGCCCTTGGTATGGCCTATCACGTCACGCACCACTGGGTCCTTTCCGGCGGCTACCAGTTTTCCAACCAGGGCAGCAGCAGCGCCAACAGCCTCGTCATTGAATTCACCTACATCCCCTCTGCAACCGTAACCAAGCACATCTTCCGAAGAGGGCACCACGAAGCGACGGAGGAGTAGAGGTGCTGATGTGTTGATGTGTGGAGGTGTTGATGTGCTGAGGTGTTGAGGTGCTGAGGTGTTGAGGTGTTGAAGTGATAAAAGTGCTGATGTGCTAGGTGTAAAAGGGGGAGCGGTTAATGATCAACTTTCCTTTGGACCGAAGCCGGCGGGTGGGCGTGCACGAACGGCGCGGCGCAAGTCGGGGCATGTGGGTTGGCAAGGCGGTCAGCAGCGCGGAGATGCGCAGCGTTCGTGCTGTCTTTTTCTTTTGGACAAGCAAAAGAAAAGTGACAATCTGGAATATCAAGACGAAACCGAAAAATGTAAAACGCTGATGCAAAGGAGAGGAGTTAATGCTAAACGCCGCAAGCGGAGCTTACCGGTTGCCCATCACCGGCTGCTTCTCCTTTTACTCGTCGCCGGCTTCTTCAACTCCTCCACTTCCTTCCGGAGTTTATTCACCACCCCCTGCAGCGAATCCTTTTCGATTTTCAGCGAATCCATCCGATGCATCTGCTGCATGTACATCTGCTCCGCCGCCCGGGTTTTTCCTTCCGCTTCCTGGAGTAGTTGGCCTCGTTGATGGCCGATATACCAAAGCCACCCTGCGCCGCCGATCACCAGAAAGGCGATGAGAAGGGCGCCCAGCACGGCCGCGCTGGAGTACCCCGGAGCTTCTTCCTCTTCATCATGATACTTGCCTGCGTAAAACGCCTCCAGGCCCGGTGCTTTGAGGGTAATTCCTCCCGGTTTCAGGGCCGGCGCATTGGCTACCAGCCCTTCGCTGATCAGGTGGGCGCAGAGCCGCTCGATCTCTTTTTCGTTGGGTTTCTTGAAAAGCCCGTATTTGAACGCCGGAATCAGTTCGTCGTACGAATACGTCTCCCTTCCGCTCTCTATAATGAACTTCAGCAGGCGATGCAGTTTTTCCCTTTCAGACATGGGATAAATTTAGGAAAAAAGGTTGGAAATGATACTCTGATGTGTGGAGCTGCTGAAGTGTTGAAGTGTGGAGGTGTTGAAGTGCTTAGGTGTATAAGTGCTAAGGTGCCGCGATTCGTTCAACCATCACCGTTCCTCCTTTTACACCCGCCTGTCCGGCCGGCAGGTTTTACATTTAGTGTTTTACATTTTACATTTCTAATCACGTGCACATCGTGTTTAGGTGTTGATGTGTTGATGTTCTACTATCGATCACCGTTCTCACTTTTACACCCGCCTGTCCGGCCGGCAGGTTTTACATTTGACGTTTTACATTTTACATTTTCTTCGCCCTATAGTACGAGCCTGGTCCCGGCACCCGACAATCGGCTAGTATCGTGGACCACCAGCCACCAGATACCAGCTACCAGCCACCAGTTACCAGCTCCCCTTTTTACATTTTACCGATCAATCAACGAAAGATCAGCACCGAAAGCACAACGATGGTGATGGCGACCACAAAGTTGAGCATGCCCCAGGGCTTGACGCTCGCCAGCAGGGCGGGATTATTTTCTTTCACCGCGCGGGTTGTTTTCCTTTGAATCAGAAAGACGATGGTCACCAGGAGCACGACGCAGCCGAGTTTGGCCATGAGCAATGGCATATCCGTCAGCATCTGCCAGTAGGGGGTGATCATATAAAGGCCGGAAGAAATAAGCAACACCAATCCCGTTCGTCCCATATGCATGAGGATGAGTGTTTTGAACAGGAAGCTGCCGCGTTCGGCCGGTTCCAGTTTGGCGGCTGCCCTGCCCAGGAAGATATTGGCAAATCCGGTTCCCAGGGCCATGGACAACCCGATGAAATGAATAACCAACATGAATTCGCGCATAGGTGATGGTTTTGTAATGTTTTTTATATCTGTAAATCCTGTGGTATAGAAATTTACAAAATATTTTATGACGAAGGTGAAGCAGGAACCACTTATGCAGGCGGAAAATGGGGATGAGAATAGGGTGAGAAGGGCTGTTTTAATACAGGGAATGCGGGTGGTCATGGGATTTGGCGGGTAGCGGACAGGAAGGGTGCGGGAGCTGGTAGCCGGTTCGCTGGCCCGCCTATCCGACTGGGCTTGGTTCATATGGTTCCGATCCATTTAACCAACCAGTTGACAGAATGGAAATTATCCGGATTTCCGTAGATTAACCTTTTGGAAATTTCCCTCCTTTTTATGAACGAATTCAAAGAAATAACGAAAACCCTGGTCAAGTTCCGAGACGAACGGGACTGGGCGCAGTTCCATGATTCCAAGAACCTGGCTGCAGCCATTTCCATAGAGGCTGCGGAGTTGAATGAACTTTTTCTGTGGAAGACGATAAAGGAGTCCGAGCAGGTAGACAAAAAAAGGATCAAAGACGAGCTGGCAGATGTTTTCGCATTTGCACTGCTGCTGGCACATAAGCATGGATTTGACGTACCAAAGATTTTGAAAGAAAAGATCAGGAAGAACGGCGAAAGGTATCCCGTAGCGAAAGCAAAGGGAAATGCCCGTAAATACACTGAATTATAGCTACGATTTTATCGGTTAACCATGATCGTTTACGAGGCCTCTAAGATCCAGTTCTCTGATGACGTACTAAGCGACTGCATTGAGAAAAAGATTGAAGAGTCTTTCAGAAGGAAACTCAATCATGGAGTTTCCCAACAAGAGATAAAATCCTGGAAGAACTCTTTGCAATACATGGACCGCGTGCTCAACGATCCGGAAATTCCGGATGATTGCGGCGTAGCCATTGAATACAGATTGCCCCAGTCTGCGAAGCGGGTAGATTTCATTCTGACGGGCATGGGTGAGCGGGATGTGGAATATGCCATCCTGATTGAGTTGAAGCAATGGTCGGAGGCAACGCTATCTGACAAGGATGGAATCGTCAACACATTTGTAGGACAGCGCGTGGGGGAGCACACGCATCCTTCCTATCAGGCCTGGTCCTATGCCAGCCTCCTTCAGAATTTTAACCAGACTGTAGAAGAGGACAAAATCAGCCTTCATCCATGTGCTTACCTGCATAACTATCAGTTGGATGATGTTATCCGGCATGATCACTACAAAGAATACCTCGAGAAGGCACCGGTTTTTTTGCTCGGTGATGCTGTCAGGCTGCGCGAATTTATTCGCCAGTATGTTAAACGGGGAGATCATAAAAGGATCATGTACCGCATTGATAGCGGAAAGATCCGGCCATCTAAAATGCTTGCGGACAGTGTTGCTGGCATGCTGAAAGGCAACAGGGAGTTTGTGATGATTGATGATCAGAAGCTGGTCTACGAGGCGGCACTCGCTTTGACTGGAAAAGCCAGCGACACGCGGAAGCAGGTATTGATAGTGAAAGGGGGCCCCGGAACAGGCAAGTCTGTGGTGGCAGTAAACCTACTAGTGGAGATCACCAAAAGGGGATTGTTGACAAAATACATTTCCAAAAACGCTGCGCCCCGAAAAGTGTATGAAAGCAAACTGGTGGGGAGCTTCAAGAAGACTGTCATTTCCAATCTCTTCAGTGGATCTGGCACATTCATCTCTTCCCAACCCAATGAGTTTGATTCACTCATTGTTGATGAGGCACACCGGTTAAACGCTCTGTCGGGGCTCTACCGCAACCTCGGCGAGAACCAGGTCAAAGAGATCATTCGTGCGGCCAGGGCATCCATATTCTTTATTGACGAAGACCAGCGGGTGACGTTGGATGATATTGGCACAATGGATGAAATCCGCCGGTGGGCAGCAAAAGCAGATGCGGAGGTTAAGGTGATGGAACTGGCGTCGCAGTTCCGGTGCAACGGTTCCGATGGTTACCTGGCCTGGCTCGACAACCTGCTGCAGATCCGGGAGACAGCAAATACCTCCCTGGAGGATGTGGAATATGACTTCAGGGTTTTTGATTCACCCACCGATTTGAGGGAAGCAATAACCGTGAAAAATGAGGGCAACAACAAATCACGGATGGTAGCGGGCTATTGCTGGGAATGGCGAAGCAAAACACACCCTGAACAATACGATGTATTTATTTCCGATTATGGGTTCAAAATGAAATGGAATCTCGCTACGGACGGCAGTCTTTGGATCATTGGTGACGAATCTATTAATGAGATCGGCTGCATTCATACCTGCCAGGGGCTCGAGCTTGACTATGTAGGAGTAATAGTAGGCCCTGACTTCATTGTCCGCGAGGGAAAGGTGATTACCCGACCCGAAGCCCGGGCAAAGTCTGACAGGTCGATTTCCGGATATAAAAAATTATTAGCCGCATCGCCCGATGAGGGAAAGCAACGACTGGATAGCATCATAAGGAATACCTACCGGACATTGATGAGCCGGGGAATGAAAGGGTGTTATGTATATTTTACAGATAAAGAGACCGGGAGGTACTTCGCGGGTATTCTTAACGCCGGAGGTTAAGAATGAATTAATAAAGCAGCTCAGGAATGCAGGATAGAATCTTTTCAAATATCAGCAACATTGTTGAGCGGGACAGTAAGTCAACGACTTACAAGTATGCACTGCTTCGGGCGGTAATTGATATTATCCAGGACAACTCTCCCTTTATCAACGTCTCTTCTGAAAGGGTTAGTTTCCCGACCGGCCTGGTGGTTGAAAAATGGATGCAGTATTATTATCCGATTATGGAATCAGACACCACGATCCCGCAAATTCATGGAAACACAAATCTCGCCTTCGACAAGTCATTGCGGAAAGTTATAGATGGATATCGTTCCATTGGAGGATTCTCAGCGTTCTACAACGATCTTCGCAACAGAGGCATACCGAAACACCTGCGTGCCGATGTGCTGGTCCTGGCTGGACAAATGAGGGATACGATCACTAGGATGCCGATGAAATATATTGGCCGGTCACTGGAACAGCAGTACTACTCTATTTTTCGAGTTGAGTCGGGACGATCAAAAAGAAGTTCCGGGGAAGTTGACGTTGCTTACCTCATAGACCAGTTTGGTTCATTTTCAATTCCTGCTGATTATTTTCAGGCATTCCGGCTGTTGGGGAGTTTCATCAACGGGCAGGATTCACTTCTTTTTAAATGGGCAGAATTCTCTGTGAATGCCTCAGGAGGGAGGCTATCAGTCCAGGAGGTGTTGAATGATGTACTGAAGGAACCAATAACTGAGCGCGATGTCCTTGAGTCGAAGAAGATTTACAACTCCCTTTTAAAGAAGGAGGGGAAGGTGTATTGCGTATGGACAGGCAAGCGGATAACACGCTACGCGGTGGATCATGTTATTCCGTTTTCCGTGTGGAAGAACAACGATCTGTGGAACTTACTTCCCTCCAGCCCGGCAACCAACGGCCAGAAGGCTGACAAGATTCCTTCACCGGATTTAATCTCACAAAGCAAGGATTTGATTCTCCATTATTGGGATTTGGTTCATAAGAGTCAATCGGAAAGGTTCGAGAAGGAATTTCAAGTTGCACTACTAGGAAGCAACCCATTTTCAAGTTGGCGCAGTGTCGGAATCAATCAATTGAGTAAAAATTGTGAATACTTGATTTTTACTAGAGGATATGAGAAATGGCTATAACGTTTCTCCGCCCTTGATTGGGGTTGCGGGGCCGTCACATTCTGCTCTACCGAACAAGACCATCATCTCGGCCTTCATGTATAAAGGATTTCCCGTTGGTCGGGATTTGTAATCCCGTCCTCATAGTGTCGTTTTGCCAAATACGTTATCTTTAACTACCCAATCATCCCGTGGCCACTCTGCCTTTCATACCGAACCAGGAGTACCAACGCCGGGCCATCCATGCCCAATATGGAGGGAATTGGCAGGGAGGGATCACGCCTTCCGGTACCCATCCATTCATCTTTATTTTCACGGGGAAATCTGGTGACTTGCATGGCTACAAGGATGCCTGGGAAAATGAAAATGTCTTCTCCTATACGGGCGAAGGACAAAGTGGAGACATGGCATTCACGCGCGGCAACCTGGCACTGCGCGATCATCTGAAGAATGGAAAAAGCGTTTTCCTTTTTGAACAGTCACGCAGGGGATATGTCAGGTTTGTGTCAGAGCTTACTTTCTTTGACTGTGATTATTACCCTACGCATGACACCAGTGGAAAGGACCGGCTAGGCATCAAGTTCTTCTTCAAGCGCACCGGGGCCGAAGTGCGTTACGATCTGAAGAAAATTGATTTTGTGACCGAACCAGGCACCGCCTTTTTCCTCCCCACCGTTACTGAGCGATCGGGGTTGGTGGTATCTAGGGTGGGGCAGGGAGCGTACAGGAAGAGTGTCATCAATCGCTGGGAGAATCAATGTGCGGTAACAGGATTCAGAGACTCCCGTATTCTGATTGCATCACACATTCATCCATGGAAAGACGCCACACCCGAAGAGCGGTTGGATGTTAACAACGGGATATTGCTTTCACCCACCTACGATGCACTGTTTGACCGGCACCTTATCACCTTTGAGAACTCGGGAAAAATTATCTTGTCCGATAGCGTTGAGACGGAAGAATACGCAAAGGTCGGTGTGTTGGGAACGGAGCGGATCGCTAAATTAAATTCGGATAATAAGGGGTACTTGGAACGCCATCAAGGACTATTCAATTCGCAACTAAATGGGAAATTGGAAGGATAGGTAAAAGACCAGTTAGGCTACGCTCTGGTTGGTGTTCCGTGGCCTCGGGCGGTCGGCCTCCCACCAAGACCAGATTCCGGTCTGCGTATTCCAGGCCCGGCAAAGTCTTTCAGCGAGGAATAGCCCAGCTAACCAGCCCCCATCCTGAAAAAATGTTCTGTCATCAGTACGGGTAGCATGAGGAATATACGCTAATCTGTATATTCAGAGCCTGAAATAGCGGGGAGGGTATTCTGCTGCGGGTGAAAGGAACGGGATTAGAAATCCCGACCAGCGTGGAATAAATGGGATTCTCTGAAATTGTAAAAGGTTACTATTTTTTTATAAATGTTTCAACCATGGCTAATGAATTTGTCGTTAAGATCAGTGATAACTATGTTGATCTCTCTCAAATAAAATCATTTCGTATAGCCCATGCAACACATGGGGATAAAGCCAAGAGGAGGATTGAAATTCAGTTAAAAGATAGAATTCTCTTTGTGAATGGTAATAGGGATGATAAAGAAATTCTCCACGACACAATTAATATAAATTTTGAGACTCAGGATTTGGCCCAAGAATGGTGTCAAGTTCTAAGTGATGCTTGGGAGCAGTTTATAAAAGATAACTATTCCCCTTCAAAATGATGATAAATGTTCCATAAGTAGGCAGAATTATGAATGATCCAATAAGGTTATTGCATAAAGCATTTGAGTTACTACTGAAAGCGGAGACTATTGATGAAGTTGAAGGCATTCTTAATAATCTGAAGGTAGAGGATAAGTACAAAATATCGACTGAGTCTTACCCTCAATTAAGAGTCAAAATCACAAGAAGCGAAATCAAAGGGTTACGAGCGACTGGTGTGATCAAAGACAATTTGATTGGACATTTTGATGCGACTGATCCTTTAACAAAATTACTTTATGCTTTGGCGTGGAAAAACGGGGACTTAAAAAAGGTTAGGCATATAGTCCAGGGTATTTGCTTGAATGAGAATCAGAACAATGAAAGTGGCCTCGTGTTTAATCAATTCGGTCGGCATTTAAGCGGAGAGCAAGGTGAGCCAATTGTTGATCAACACGTACTTAGGGCATTCGGTATTTTTCAGGCAAAAAATAACAAGGCAGAGATTGAAAAGGGCAGAATGCTTAAGACAGTAAAGAAGGAGCATTATGGGCTTATTGAAAACTATAAGAAGTGGCTACAGAATGATCTCACAAAGCGGTTACGAGAGCAACCAAACTATGCTTATCATGTTGATAAGGTATTATTTGCAATTGGTAAAAAAGTGAAGGTCAGGCGAAATAGTAAATAGGCTTCTGTACGTCACGACAGCAGGGCCCTTATTCTGGCAATTTATTGACTACTATCTAGTTATGTAACTTATAACTCGCTTCAGCGTTCATTCCATTCTAAACCATCTCCCACGTTGGTCGGGATTTGCAATGCCGGCCGAATGTGTTCGAATCTTCTCAAGTGACCTTTGTGATTGGAACTGGTAAGGTGAAAGCTGGCAACTCGTAGGCTTAGAAATGCATCCCGTTTGCGTATCTTCCGTTCGGCGTAAAAATTGATTAGAACATGAAGCCATTCAGCTACTGGTTCCTCATCATACTCTTCATTTCACTATGCGTTGGCTGCCAACCTGAAAAGCCATCACAACCACTGGATCTGAATGAACTAACGATCCGTGAGATTCATGCGGCATACCAAGAGGGCCGGTTTTCGTGCGAACAATTAGTGACTGCGTATATCGCACGTATCGGCCAGTTTGATAAGCAAATCAATTCCATAACCGTCATTAATCCGGAAGCAATCGCGATGGCGAAAGCATTGGATGAAGAGTACAGGCGAACAAAAGTCTTACGGCCCTTGCATGGAATTCCCATCATTGTCAAAGATAATATCGATACCAGGGGACTGGCCACAACAGCCGGCGCGCTGGCGCTGCGCAATTTCGTTCCCGCCAGCAACGCCTTTATCGTTGATAGATTGGTGAACGCAGGGGCTGTCGTTTTAGCTAAATCAAACATGGCTGAATGGGCCTTTACACCGTGGGGGTCATTTAGCTCTACGAACGGTGCTACTTCCAATGCCTATAATCAAAACTATACGGCTGCAGGTTCAAGCGGCGGCACGGGAGCTTCCATTGCTTCGAATTTTGGTGTGATCGGACTGGGTACCGACACCGGTGGATCCATACGATTGCCGTCCTCGCACGGAGCCCTGGTAGGGTTCAGGCCAACCATGGGCCTGGTTAGCAGTTCCGGGATTGTTCCGTGCGATCCCAGAAACGATATAGCAGGGCCCATGTGCAGAACGGTGGAGGATGCCGTGCGTGCGCTGGAAATTATTGCTGGAAAGGATAGCAACGATACCCTCACACGCTATTCGGAAGGAAAGATCCCAGCCAACTATAGTCAGTTTCTTCAAGCCGATGGATTGAAAGGGGCGCGTATTGGAGTACTTCGTGAGATTAGTGAGGTAGATCCTGATCCTGAAATATTGGCATTATTCGAGAAAGCAATTGTTGACATACGGTCAATGGGAGCGCAACTTGTTGACCCCGTCAGCATTCCAAATTTTGTTCAGCTAAGCAAAAATCAATGGTGCGATAATTTTAAAAATGATATTGAGGGCTATCTCAAAGTTCATGTCAAGAATGATACGATCAGTACGTTGAATGACATTATCCGAATCGGATCCAAATCCCCCTTTACAACAAAAGTGCTGGCGGAAAATGCTGCCCACATCGGCCGCCCTGAGAATCCGGAAATGGAATGTTTGGATGCATACACCGATCGGAGGAGAATTGCTTTTCGTAAAGCCATCGAAGACTATATGGATGTATGGAGATTGGATGCCCTGATTTATCCAACATGGAATATTAAACCATACCGGATGGACTCCATCGTGGAAGCGTACACGGGAGAAAATACGTCGGTGGTGGCACCCCATACGGGTCAGCCGGCATTTACTGTTCCCATGGGTTTCATGGATGGGAACCTGCCTACCGGACTGGAATTTTTGGGTAGAATGTATTCGGAGCCGACGCTAATCAAGTTGGTGTATTCCTATGAGCAAGGAACAAAACATCGGGTGCCGCCTTTAGTAGAAAAGCGCTGAAGGTGCTGGCAGGTGGTCCACAGTTCTTACTCATGTGCGATGTGATGATGTGCTAAGGTGCTAAGGTGTATAGGTGTATAAGTGCTAAGGTGCTGCGATTCGTTCAATCATCACCGTTCGTACTTTTACACCCGCCTGTCCGGCCGGCAGGTTTTACATTTAGTGTTTTACATTTTACATTTCTAATAATGTGCGCATGTGTTGAGGTGTTGATGTGTTGATGTTCTGACTATCGATCACCGTTCCTCCTTTTACATTTTACATTTAGTGTTTTACATTTTACATTTCTAGTAATGTGCACATGTGTTGAGGTGTTGATGTGTTGATGTTCTGACTATCGATCACCGTTTCCCGGAACCTTCCTGCCCGCCGTGCTCCTACGCTGAAGCTTCGGCGCAAGGGTAAGCGTCTCGCGAAGGAGGGGAACCCCGAACCCTCTCCCTCCTCCCACGGGATTCCTGTGAAATTCGCCGCCCCACATACTATTCCCATAAACACAGCGTTACGACCAGTGAAGGCAACGAAAACCAATCCACATTACCATGATCATCCTCATTTCCGTCTCCCTCAGCGCCCTGATCGTTTACTACTTCCTCGTCCGCCAGCGCACCGCCGCCCGTGCGAAGGTGAGACAGTAGCTTTGCTAGGTGCTGACGTGTGTAGGTGCTAAAGTGTATAAGTGCTAAGGTGGATAGGTGCTTAGGTGTATAGGTGTATAAGTGCTAAGGTGCCGCATTCGTTCAACCATCACCGTTCCCACTTTTACACCCGCCTGTCCGGCCGGCAGGTTTTACATTTAGTGTTTTACATTTTGCGGTTTCTTCGCCCTATCGTGCCAACCTTGCTCCGACACCCGATAATCAGCTAGTATCGTGCGACACCGATCAGTGGCAGCAGATCACCTGATCAAATAATATCGAATTGAACATCGCAGCCTGTTCCATGTGCGGCAGGTGCCCCGCTTTGGGGATCACAAACAGTTCCACGTTGGGGATGCGGTTCGTCATATTGGCGCGGATGTCTTCGAGTTTCACCACGGTATCATGTTCACCCCAGAATGCGATGACCGGAATGCCCGATGCAGCGATGCGACGGTGTTCATTCTCCAGGCTGGTCATGTTTTTCCGGCTCGACAGGAGGGCGCGTACAAATCCCTTAAAGCGCATCATCGTTTTGTATTTCGCATCCCATCCTTTGAAGGGGACCGAATCCAGAAAATCAGACATCTGGCCCTTGGCCATGCCGGCGTAGGCTGCACTCTCTTTAAAAGACTTGATCTCTTCATCCGACACCATGGCCGGGTGCTCACTAGTATTTTCTATGGTTTCGAAGCCCGAGGCATCGACATAGATGAGGTTCTTGACGCGCTCCGCGTATTGGGCCGCGAAGGCGCTGATCGTTCGGCCACCGAAAGAGAGACCCAGGAGATTAACCTTTTTGTTTATGCGCAGCACATCCAGCAGTTCCCGCAGCTGTTGGGCGGCCATCGCCACATCATAGACCGCATCCGGGTTATCGGAAAGTCCGCGGCCGTACGTATCGTAGCGCAGCGCGCCGAACCCCCGCGTTGCTGCGGCATTGAATGTGGAGTCCCAGATGTAGGCGGGCACGGAGAATCCGTGGACCATGACGAGCAAGGTATCCGATTCCGGATTTTCAAATTGATAATAGGTATACCCCTGACTCAGCTTTACAAACCGCCTCGGTTTCACCTCTGCGCGAAAGGCTTCGTCTTTGGTGACGGTTTCGAAATCAGCGGGCGGGGAGGTGCAGCCGATGGTCAGGAAGAGAAGGAGGCAGGAATACGTTGCCGGATTTTTCAAAGGAGTGGGGGTATAGGTTAAAGGTATTGAATATCTGTGAAAAAAGTGCGCATGTGTGTATAGGTGCTAAGGTGTATACGTGCTAAGGTGGATACGTGCTAAGGTGTATAAGTGCTAAAGTGTATACGTGCTAAAGTGTTTAGGTGCAAAGGTGGATAAGTGCTAAGGTGTATAGGTGCTGAGGTGCCGCGATTCGTTCAATCATCACCGTTCCTCCTTTTACATTTTACATTTAGTGTTTTACATTTTACATTTCTAATAATGTGCGCCTTGTGTTGATGTGTTGACGTGCAAAGGTGTATAAGTGCTAAGG
>JAWXBL010000008.1:0-61250 GCA_034440075.1 Cytophagales bacterium | reverse complement strand
TCACTGCCTTCCCTTCCTGCAGCAGCTTACTTTGACGTGTGGTCTCGTACGCAATCGCCCGGCCGAGGCTGCGTATGGAATTCAGATTCTTTATCTCTACCTTCTTACCCAGCTTGCTTACTCCACAAAGTCTTACCGAAACATTTGCATCGCAGCGGAGTGACCCTTCCTCCATGTTGCCATCGCAAATGCCAAGGTAGCGAACCAATTTCCGTACTTCCGAGACGAACGCTGTGGCCTCCGCTGCCGAACGGATCTCCGGATTCGTAACAATCTCTATCAAGGGAACGCCGGCCCGGTTGAAATCCAGCAACGTCTCCGACTCCCCGTGCAGCGATTTGCCGGCATCCTCCTCGATGTGAATTTTGGTCAGATGAATATTCTTCCAGGACCCTTCCGATCGAATGCGGACAAATCCGTTCCGACACAACGGCGTCTGGTCCTGCGTGATCTGATATCCTTTGGGGAGATCCGGATAGAAATAATTCTTCCGGTCAAAAATCTGGTCGCGGGCAATGTCTGCGTGGCAGGCCAGTCCCATTTTGACGGCAAGTTCCACCACCCGCTTGTTCAGTCTGGGAAGTGTGCCCGGATGACCCAAGCTGATAACGCCCACAGCGGTATTGGGGGGATTTCCGTAAGCGGCCGATTCGGAAGAATAAATCTTGCTCGCAGTCAACAACTGGGCATGCACTTCCAATCCGATAATTACCTCGTACGTATCACTGATATCTTTTTTCATGAACAACGCACCGGAAGCGGAGGCCATCTTTAACGAATCATTGCCTTTGCCTTGTCAATAACACGATCGAGGCCTTCCAGGTTCTTTCCACCGGCTGTCGCATAGAAGGGCTGCCCGCCGCCGCCGCCGTCAATTTCGCGGGCAAGCTCTTTGACCATGTTGCCGGCGTGAAAACGTTCGGTCTTGGCCAGGGATTCTCCAATCATCACCGCAACGACCGGCTTTGACTCCACCTCGGCAGCCAGGATCATCAGCAAATCATCGAATTTATTGCGGAGTCCGTAGGCGATGCTCTTGACTGCTTCTGCATCCGGCAGGCTCACGCGGCCTACAATCAGCGTGTAGCCGTCAGCGTGCTTTGCCGTGGAAGCCAACTGGTTCTGAACCTGATTGGCGCGTTCCCGGTTATTCGCCTCCACCGCCTTTTCCAAGGCATGCTTTTCCTCCTGGAGCGATCCGATCGCCGCAGCGAGGTCCTTAGGGTTCTTCATGAGGGTTTTGACTTCACCCAGGGTGTTGAGCAGATGGTTGACATATTCCTGGGCGCCTTCTCCGGTGACCGCTTCGATGCGGCGCACACCCGCTGCTACTGAACTTTCAGAAACGATTTTAAAAAATCCGATACTGCCTGTGGCCCCTACGTGGGTGCCTCCGCACAATTCAACCGAAAACGCTTTGTCAAAGCAGATCACGCGGACGAATTCACCATACTTTTCACCAAAGAGCGCCATGGCCCCCAGTGCTTTTGCTTTTTCAAGGGGTACATTCCGCTGCTCTTCGAGCCGGATGTTTTCACGGATCTTCTCGTTGACGATGGTTTCAACGCGTGATAGTTCGCTTTCGGTGACGGCTGTAAAGTGCGCGAAGTCGAAGCGAAGCATCCGGTCATTTACAAGCGAGCCTTTCTGCTCGACATGTTTTCCCAACACTTTCCTGAGCGCCGCGTGCAGAAGGTGCGTGGCGGAGTGGTTGCTCACAATCCGTCTTCTCCGTTGTCCGTCAACCTGGAGACGGAACGAAGCCGATGGATCGGCCGGCAACTTCGGAGTGATGTGTATAATCAACTCGTTTTCTTTCCGGGTATCCAACACCTGAAGCGTTTCCGAATCGGATACAATGACGCCGGTGTCGCCTACCTGTCCGCCGCTTTCGGCATAAAAAGGAGTCTGGCTAAAAACCAATTGGTATAATTCCTTGTCTTTCTGTTTTACACGTCGGTATTTGATGAGCCGTGCGGTCTCCTCCAGGGTTTCGTAACCCACGAATTCTCCCTTCTCACTGTCTACAATTGTTGTCCAGTCGCCGGTTTCTTTTGCGGCATCCGACCGCGAGCGTGTTTTCTGCCGGAGCATGGCGTCCTGAAAGCCCTCCTCGTCTACTGTGTAGCCCCGCTCCCGGGCAATCAAGGAGGTAAGATCAACCGGAAAACCAAACGTATCGTTGAGCTCAAAAGCAAAATCTCCCGGAATCTTTTTCCCCGTGGCGCCTGTCAGGTAGTTTTCAAACCGCGTCATGCCCAACTCGAGCGTCCGCAAAAAGGACTGCTCCTCTTCCTGGACCACGCGAATAACATATTCGCGCTGTTGATCAAGTTCCGGAAACACATCCTTGAACTGAGCGGCCAGCAGCGCTACAAGCTTGTATATAAAGGGCTCCTTCCGGTTCAAATAGGAGAAGCCATAGCGAACAGCCCTTCTAAGTATCCGGCGGATCACGTAACCGGCTCCGGTATTGGAAGGAAGCTGCCCGTCGGCGATGGCGAAAGCAACGGCGCGTACATGATCAACAAGCACACGAATGGCAACGTCTGTTTTGATGTCGTCTCCGTACCGTACGTTGGTCTGCGCACAAACGAACTCAATAAGGGGCTGAAAAACGTCGGTATCGTAGCTTGAGGTCTTGCCCTGGATCGCCATGCACAGGCGCTCAAAGCCCATCCCGGTGTCGACGTGCTTTTCAGGCAGCGGTTCGAGCACACCCGAGGCAAGGCGGTTGTACTGAATGAATACGAGGTTCCATATTTCAATCACCTGCGGGTGATCGCGGTTGATCAGATCCCTTCCCGGGATCTTTCTTATTTCTTCCTCTGTTCGGATATCGATATGCACTTCGGAACATGGTCCACACGGCCCCACCTCGCCCATCTCCCAGAAATTATCTTTTTTAGACCCGTGGACAACGCGGTCTTCCCCGACAATGGGTTTCCATAACTTAATGGATTCTTCATCCACAGGCAGATTATCTTTCTGATCTCCTCCGAAGACGGTGACATACATACGATCGGCAGGCAGTCCATATACCTTAATCAATAACTCCCAGCTCCAAGCAATGGCTTCTACCTTGAAATAGTCTCCAAACGACCAGTTGCCGAGCATCTCAAACATCGTGTGATGGTACGTGTCCAACCCGACATCCTCCAGGTCATTGTGTTTGCCGCTTACACGGAGACATTTCTGTGTATCTGCGATTCGCTTGTATCGGGAGGAAGAGTTTCCAAGGAAATAGTCCTTGAACTGCACCATTCCGGAGTTTGTAAAGAGCAACGTCGGGTCATTCTTCAATACCAGCGGAGCCGAGGGCACCAGTTGATGCCCCTTGTTCTTAAAAAACTCAAGAAACTTATTCCGGATGGTCGATGAATCCATGAAGCAACAGGGAAGATGAGTTGGAAAGCCTGAAATTTGAATTTTCTGTAACTACAAGGGGCGAAATTAAGCCCTTCGACTTCATTAAGAAAACAAACAGTTGAAAATCATTGGCTTGCAGGCACGACGTGGCAACTCCCGGGAGCGACCAGCCGGTTATTCCAGTGCCCGGAGGCATAGCGATCAGTAACGCTCACCGGCGGCCGGATTCAATCGACCCGACTTCCCGCACGAAACAAATTTGGGGGGCAGGCCCCATTCCTTCAGGGGTGTATTTGGTATAAGTCTAATTTAAACTACAATCTGCTATGTTGACATCTTGTAGATTAAATAAATTTCACTTCGTTGTACGGTGAATGAAAGAATTGCTACTTTGCGTATGTGCACCATGAATGTGCATGCGTAGAACTTCTTAACCGGGCATGGCTTACAAAGAAAAGGAAATTGAAAAGTTGTATTACTCGATCGGCGAAGTAGCCGAGCAGTTTAATGTAGCCCCCTCACTCATTCGCTTCTGGGAAACCGAGTTTGACATCCTCCAGCCCAAGAAAAACCGCAAGGGAAACCGTCAATTTACCAAGGAGGATATCGACCAGATCCACCTCATTTATCACCTTGTAAAGGAAAAGGGGTTTACGCTAAGCGGTGCCAAGGAAATGCTCAAACATGATGCGATGGCCATCAAAGGCAAGATGGAAATGATCGATTCCCTGCGGAATATTCGCAATTTCCTCGTTGAAATTAAGGAAAAGCTCAAGTAGCACCGTTTTAGTCCTGTATTCCGGTAACCCCGGGCCCTCACTTCCCAATTCATTTTTCTTATTTACCTGGCCTAACCCATGGACCAGGACCGTCTTTCCTTTCTCGCCCTGCACTTTGTACCTGGCGTCGGTGATTTTCTCATCCGCCAGCTGATCAGCTATTGCGGTTCCGCAGAAGAAGTATTCAGGCAAACCAGGGCGAGGCTTCTCCGGATTCCTGGGGTGGGAGAAATCACTACAGAGTCAATCCGCCAGGGAACACCGTTTCGCCAGGCGGAGGAGGCAGCCAAACGTGCCGAGGCAGCAGGGATCCAACTGCTTTTCTACACCGACCCGGCATTTCCAGATCGATTGAAAAGCATTGCCGATGCTCCCACCCTGCTGTATGTACAAGGACATATGAACCTCAACGTTCCGCGGACCGTTGGAATCGTTGGAACACGAAAGTCAACCCCCTACGGGAGGAAATGCGTGGAGGCCATTGTCGAAGAAATGGTGTCGCTGCAGCCGGTCATCATCAGCGGGCTGGCCTACGGCATCGACATTCATGCCCACCGGCAGGCGTTGAAGCACAACCTGCCCACGGTGGGAATCCTGGGAAGTGGGCTGGATAATATCTACCCGGCAGTACATCTGGAAACAGCCCGTAAAATGACAGACTCCGGAGCGCTTATTACGGAGAATCATTTTGGCACCAAACCGGATGCCCACAACTTTCCCGAAAGGAATAGAATCATTGCCGGAATGTGCGATGCAGTGATTGTGGTAGAGGCGGCAGAAAGAGGAGGTGCACTCATCACCGCAGAAATTGCCAATTCCTATAATAAAGATGTGTTTGCTGTACCTGGAAATATCGACAGCACCTATTCGGCAGGATGCAACAAGCTCATCAAGATCAACAAAGCTCATTTGTTGACTACGGCAAAAGACCTTGAATACATCATGAACTGGGGAACACAACCGGCGACGCCCCCCTCTCAATTAACCCTCTCGCTTGATTCGCTGGAACCTGCTGAACAAACGATCATCCGGGTGCTCCGCGAAAGGAAGGATCCGGTACCCATTGATGAGCTGTGTGTGCTGAGTGGATTCACCCAGGGATTTCTGGCCTCCCACCTGCTCTCCCTGGAATTCAAAAACCTGGTTGTATCCCTGCCCGGTAAGAGGTATCAGGAACGCTGACCGGTTACCTGGCTGCAAATACGCTTCCCGCCAGAATCTCCGCTTCCGCGAATGCAGCCTTGTTCAGCACCGGTGCAAGGCCTTGTGAATCGAGGTAGGACAGAATTGTTTCGGTAGCCAGGTTGCCCACCAATTGATCTTCGGCCATGGGACAGCCCCCAAACCCCTTCAGCGCTCCGTCGAATCGTTTACAGCCAGCGCGAACGGCAGCTTCAATTTTTTCGATGGCCCGAGCCGGCTGAGAATGAAGGTGCGCGCCCAGTTCAATGGAAGGGTACGCTTTTGACAAGCTGGTAAACAAGTACATGATCTGTTCCGGGGTGGAAATTCCAATCGTATCGGCCAGCGACACAATCCGTACGCCGAGCGTGGAAAGAATGTCCACGAATTTGCCAACGATGTCCACGTCATACGGATCTCCATAGGGATTACCGAAACCCATGCTCAGGTAAGCCACCAACGTGCGACCCGTGCGGACGCAGGTATCTTGGATTTCATTCAACGTGTCGAGGGCTTCGGCAATGGACTTGTTTGTATTGCGCTGCTGGAATGTTTCAGAAAGGGAAAGCGGAAACCCAACATAGCTGACCACCGGATGGGCGCACGCTTCCGTGGCTCCCCGCGTATTGGCCACAATAGCCAGTATTTTCGTTTTGCTGCTGCCGATCTCCAGCTGGTCGAAGACGGATGCCGTGTCCCGCATCTGCGGAATGGCCTTGGGTGATACAAAGCTGCCGGCATCGAGGGTGTCGAAACCTACTTTCAGCAACTGATTCAGATAGCGTACCTTTTCCTCCGTGGGGATGAACCCTTCCAGGCCCTGCATGGCATCCCTCGGGCATTCAATGATTTTCATGGCTGAAGATGTCGTTGAGCATTCCGTTAAATCTCCAGATAAACCCTTTGGCTCAAAAGCAAAAGGCCTTCCATCCGGCGAATGGGTAAAGATATTTTAATATTGATGGAATTTTCTCTTCCTTGAAAAGCAATTCGATGAACCTCATTCAGGAAAATAGCTCCCTTCACGACCTCAATACATTTGGTATTCGGGTGAAAGCGCGATACCTGGCGCGGATTGCATCGGAGCAAGCATTGAAGAAGGTTTCTGAAAGTCCGGTATTCCGGGAATCCCAACAGCTTATCCTGGGTGGCGGGAGCAACATCCTCTTCACAAAGGATTTTGAAGGACTCGTTTTGAAGGTGGACTTGCGGGGGATACAGGTGGTGGAAGAGAAGGACCAGTCCGTAATCATTCAGGTTGGCGCCGGGGAGAACTGGCATCAGCTCGTCTTGTACTGCGTGGAGCACGGATGGGGTGGCGTGGAGAACCTCTCTCTTATCCCGGGTACGGTCGGTGCCGCCCCCATTCAGAACATCGGCGCTTACGGTGTGGAGATCCGTCAGGTGCTGCAACATGTCGATGGAATCCATCTCGAAACCGGTAGGTCTCAACGCTTCGAAGTTGACGACTGTCGGTTCGGTTACCGTGAAAGTGTCTTCAAGAACGACCTTCGGCAAAAATTTTTCATTTCAAGTGTTACTTTAAGACTGTCCCGAAAATCACACCGTCTCGATACCCATTACGGCGCGCTTCAACAGGTACTCGAGCGCAATAAAGTGGATCATCCCACGATACAGGACATCAGTGACGCGGTGATCTCGATCCGGCAAAGCAAACTTCCCGATCCCGCTGTGCTTGGCAACGCAGGAAGCTTCTTCAAGAACCCTACCGTACCCCTACTGCATGTAGATTCGCTACGAAAGGA
The DNA here is from genome assembly GCA_034440075.1 of Cytophagales bacterium. Taxonomy (GTDB): domain Bacteria; phylum Bacteroidota; class Bacteroidia; order Cytophagales; family Cyclobacteriaceae; genus ELB16-189. The sequence continues at coordinate 54,154 of JAWXBL010000008.1, read as the reverse complement.
CTACCCATCACTACCCGTCTATCCTGTTGATAATCAAAATGTTAAAATAGCTGCGGGGTGGTTGATCGAACAGTGCGGATGGAAAGGAAAAACAATTGGCAACGTCGGCGTTCACGAACAGCAAGCGCTCGTATTGGTGAACTTTGGTGATGGAAAAGGCGAAGAAATTTTTCAATTGGCGATGAAAATTCAGGAATCAGTGATCAAGAAATTCGGAATTACACTGGCAACAGAAGTGAATGTAATCTGATCGTAAAGAAGTCATCGCGTGATCGAAAAACTCAGCGGAGGTTCTATAAAAAATTAGGTCACTTCAAAAAAAAATGCGAAAAACTTTTGCGGATGATTAAATTATTATACCTTCGAATACGTTTAACCATTAGTAAACTTAAATAATTAAACGCTATGGCAAAAAAAGCTAAGAAAGCCAAGAAGGCCAAGAAAAAGGCCGGCAAGAAAAAGAAGTAATTAGGTTAGCCTAATAACTTTTTGCGAAGGGAAGCGATCTAGGATTGCTTCCCTTTTTTGTTGACTTCACTTTTACTTTTTCCGCTACTAAAAGTCTCCGCTGCATCCTGTCCTACCGATGCACCGACGCCAAACGGCCGGGCAAATCTGACGCTTCCGCCCCTGCACGCCCAAATAATTGATCCTTTTTACTTTTTCCCGGTTTACCGTTGCCGTAATTTTGTCACCCCAACCAAATGAATCATGGCAAAGACTAGTTCCAAGGCAGCTCCCAAGGCTGAAAAGAAAAAGGCTCCTTCCAGGAAGACCGCTATCCATCCCGGCCAACAGATCGAGAAGGCGTGTGTTAAGGCGCTCGCCAAACTGCAGGAGTTGGAACTTGACTATCAGCTCCAATCAGAAATCAACTGGTGCCTGGGGAGTTTCCGAAACGACGGCAATCCCATCGGTCTCTACATGATGGCCCAACGCGCATTGACGATCTTCAAGGCCGAGTTGGCGTTGAAAACGAAAGGGGTTACAGCAACGTTTGTGAAAGAACTCGAAAAGGCACTAAAAACACGCTGATTTCAATTCATCAGGGTCACATTCGACAGCGACCCGTTGTAGCGCACACAGGATACTCCGAATTTGTTTAAGAAATCAACGCCCTCGTCGGCGGGAAGTCCCTTATGTTCCGCGTAGGACTTCAGATAGATCACTTTTACTATTCCCATGCTGAATACCATCCGGGCGCACGCCAGGCAGGGAGATAGTGTAAGATAGAGCGTTGCCCCTTCCACCGAGGTCTTGTTCTTCACTGCATAGAGAATAGCATTCTGCTCTGCGTGAATAGCCAGCGAGCAGCCGTTCTTCGAATCCCGCGGGCATCCGTGTTCCGGCCACTCTTCGTCGCAGTTGTGCGTTCCGCTGGGAGGCCCGTTGTATCCGATGGAAATGATGCGCGTATCTTTGGTGAGTACCGCACCGACGTGTCGCTTGATGCAATGCGATCGCTTGGCAAGATTCACTGCCAACTCCATGTATATGTCATCAAATGCCGGTCGATCCATCCCGCAAAATAAAGATTGACTTCAAAATTCTTACTTTTACCTGAAACTTTGCTGATGAAAGTTGCCCTTTTAGTTGGTTTTATTCTCCTCTCCTGGTCGGTGCCGGCACAGGATCCGGCCAAGCCCCGTCCCAGTCCGCTGGCCATGGTGTCGGGCCGGTACAAGGATACCTACATCAAGGTTACATTTTCCCGGCCCAATAAGAACGGGCGTGAGATTTTCGGTTCCCTTGTCCCCTTCGGCCAGGTTTGGAGAACCGGGGCCAACGAAGCCACCGAGATCACTGTTTCCAGGGACATCAAGATCAACGGGCTTGACCTGAAAGCGGGAACCTACACGCTTTACACCATTCCCCAGAAGGATTCCTGGACTATCCTCATCAACAGCGATGTGGGTCTATGGGGTTCTTACAACTACAACCCGAAATTGGATATCCTCAAGTTTGACGTTCCGGTCACACCGGTAAGCGAATTCGTATATGAAGCGTTCAGCATCCTGATCGATCCCCGAAATGCAAAGGCGGATCTGATCCTGGCCTGGGACAGAACCAAAGTGATTATCCCCCTTCAGTTTCAAGAACCCACCCCATGAAAGCACTGCTGTTTACCCTGTTGGTCCTCGTCGTTTTCCCCTCTGCAGGCCAGGACCTGAACGAACTGAACCGACGCAAAGGATTCAAAGACATCAAACTGGGAAGCCTGATAGACAGCCTTCGCGGAGCCCAGTATCGAAAAGACCTCCTGGAAAAGAATGAATTCCCCGTGAGGCTCTATAGCATTCGTCACGACGACTATGCATCCATCGGGGAAGTAAAAGTGAAGAAGATAGAGGTAAAAACGTACAAGGACGAGGTGTACGAGATCATCGTCATTACCAGCAAGGATACACGGCTGATGAAAGGAATGGAGAAGTCATTCGGTAAACCGACCTATATTCTCCCAACGGACACCTACAACTGGAAGACGGACAGCCTCAGCCTGACATTCAAAGATGAATCAAGAAGGGAGTTGCGCCTCACCTACCGCTACTACCCGGTGTTGCGTAAGATGCAGATCGACAAGGGAAAGAAGATCGACGAGATCGCTGAAGACTTTTGATTACCCCTTATAGCTGATCCGGTAGATCACTCCCGCGCGGTCGTCGCTTACCAGCATGGAGCCATCCGCCAGTACCAGCACATCCACGGGACGTCCCCACGCCTTCTGAGAGGCCTCGTCAAGCCATCCAGTGGCAAATGCTTCGTAGCCTACCGCCTTGTTGTCTTTGACGGTTACCAGGCTTACGCGGAACCCAACTTTCTTGCTCCGATCCCAGGATCCGTGTTCTGCGATAAACAGACTGCCCTGGTATGCGGAGGGAAACATGCCCGCCTGGTAGAACTTCAGGCCCAGTGGAGCCACATGAGGGCCGAGGTTTTGTGCTGGAACTGTAAAATCGGAGCACGGCCTGCGATCGCCGAATTGCGGATCCTTAACCGTGCCGCCGTGACAATAGGGATAGCCAAAATGCATCCCTGCTCTGGGTGCCGTATTCAATTCGCATGGCGGTAGATCATCGCCCATGCTGTCCCGGTTGTTGTCGGTAAACCACAACTCGCCGGTTGTAGGGTGCCAGGTGAAGCCGACCGTATTCCGAACGCCGCTGGCAAAAACCTCCATCCCTGAGCCATCTGCATTCATGCGCGTGATGCTCGCATAGATGGGCTCTTTGGATTCACAAATATTGCAGGGTGCACCGACGGGGATGTAAAGCTTCCCATCCGGTCCGAAAGCAATGTACTTCCATCCGTGATGCGATTCGGTAGGGTATTTGTCATACACTACCGTTGGTTTTCCGGGGTTGTTCAGACGTGACTCAATATTTTCCAGCTTGGATACTTTGCTGTTCTCAGCAATGTAGAGTGTACCATCCTTGATGGCGACACCGTTGGGCATGTTCATGCCGCTGGCCAGCACCCATTTCTTGTCGGCAACAAAATCACCATTGGTATCTTTAACCGCATATACTTTGTCCTCGTTTCGGTTGCCCACAAACAAGGTGCCCCCTGGTCCCATCGCCATTGAACGGGCGTTGTCCACCTCCGCGTACACGGCGATTGAAAACCCGGCCGGTAATTTGATAGTATTCAATGGGAGGCTGGCGCTTGCCGAGGTTATGGCAGGCACGGAGGTGTCTGCGTCGGTGGACGTCTGTGAGTCCTTGGGTGCCTGGTTGCAACTGAATACCACAGCGAGTAGAAAGAGGATGCTTTTGGTGTGTTTCATAAATGAACGGATCTGACCGGGCATCAAAAATGGAAAGAATTGCCCAAGAAGCAATGCTCCTTTCAGAACAGAACTGGCCGGAACATGAATTATTTTGACCCTGTAGTCGTATCTTTGTGGCATTTTTCGAGAATGCGCTGAACTGACATGATTTCTATCTCCAACATATCGTACTATATCGGCGGCAGGGCCCTGTACCTGGACGCCTCCATGTTTATCAAGCCTGACGACAAGATCGGGCTTATCGGATTGAACGGCAGGGGGAAATCCACCCTGCTCAAGCTGATCAACGCCGAAATGAAGGTGGATGAGGGCAGCATCAGCATGCCCAAGGAGTGCACCATTGGATTTCTGAACCAGGATCTCCTCTCCTTCCAAAGCGAAGACGCTATCCTCACCGTCGCCATGGAAGCCTTCAAGGATGCAGTCGAAACCCAGCGTCAGATCGAAAAGGTTCTGCACAAGCTGGAAGCGGAATATGCCGATGACCTCGTCGACAAGCTGACACACCTTCAGGAGAAATTTGAGCAACTGGACGGATACACCATGCAGGCCAAGGCCGAAGAGGTCCTGGAAGGCATTGGATTCTCCACCGCCGATCTTCACCGGCCCCTCAAGGAATTCTCCGGCGGGTGGCGGATGCGCGTGATGCTGGCTAAACTGCTCCTGGAAAAGCCGTCGCTGCTCATGCTCGATGAGCCCACCAACCACCTCGACCTGCCTTCGATTGAATGGGTAGAAAATTATCTACGCAACTACGATGGTGCCGTCGTCATCGTATCCCACGACCGGCAGTTCATCGACAACGTTGTTTCAAAAACCGTCGACGTCACGCAGCAGCAGCTGGTAACATACGAAGGCAATTACAGCTTCTACCTCCGCGAAAAGGAACAGCGCGAAGAGATACAGCAAAATGCGTTCGACAACCAGCAGGCGAAAATTCGCCAGGCAGAACGGTTCATCGAACGGTTTAAGGCCAAGGCCTCCAAAGCCAAGCAGGTAAAATCCAAAGAGAAAGCCATCGGCCGGATGGATCTCATTGAAGAAGTGGTGTCGGATACCGCGGCCGTCAATTTCAAATTCAAGTTCAAGCAGCCGTCGGGAAGGCACGTGGTGACGTTGGCGGATGTATCCAAATCCTACGGTGAAGTTCAGATCCTGAAGCATACCAATGCCGCGATTGAACGCGGAGATAAGATCGCTTTAATAGGTGCCAACGGAAAAGGGAAGTCAACGCTGCTGCGAATATTGTCTGGCGCCGAGCCTGTTTCGGGCGAGCGGACGATCGGATACAATGTTATCAAGGGATTTTTTGCGCAGCATCAGCTCGAGGCACTGCATCTGGAAAACGAAATTCTGGAGGAACTCAAGCAGGCAGGGAGCGGCAAATTGGAACAGGAACTCAGAGGAGTTCTGGGTTGCTTCCTGTTCTCTGACGAAGACCAGTTCAAAAAAATAAAAGTACTGTCCGGGGGTGAAAAATCCCGGGTGGCTCTTGCGAAGACGCTGATTTCGGAGGCAAACTTCCTGCTTCTGGATGAGCCAACGAACCACCTTGATTTTATATCTGAAAACATTCTTATCCAGGCGCTGCAGCAATACCTGGGCAGCTTTGTGGTAGTGTCGCACAACCGGTATTTTATCAACCAGATTGCCAACAAAATCTGGTATATCGACCAGCATCAAATTAAAGAATACCCAGGTACGTACGAGGAGTATGAGTACTGGAGGTCCCACAACCCGTTGCAACTGCCTCCCCCGGTGAAAGCAGTTCCTCCGGCTCCCAAAAAACAGGAGACCCCCACCGATCAGGCCGATCAATCGCGCAAACGGTTAACCAAGGAACTCAAGGAGGCGGAAGCCCGGATTGAAACGCTTCAGGCCGACAAGACAGCCATTGAATTGGTTCTGGGAAATCCAGAGACCTATTCTTCCGAACAGATACTGGCCGAGTCCCAATCGAAATTAGCAGCCATCAATAAAGAAATTGAAGAACAGAATGATCGATGGGACAAATTGGTGGACGAAATGGAGGAGCTGAAGCTACCTACAGGCTGATGATCTCCAATACCGTGCTTATAAGCAGGAGTCCGCACACGAACAAGATCGCATCGATCGTTTGTGCTATGCGCCGCTTAACAAATGTGGAATGGACTTGCATAAAATAGCGTTCTTTAACCTTAATCGCATTTTGACGGGAAGTGTAACCCCGCTGGCGGCCTTTTCCCTCCTCTATTTCAGCGTTTCCATTACCGTGGTGGCGCAAAAGACACTTCAGTTCAGCGATGTGATCTATGACCCCCGGATAAAAACGGTACTCAGTTACGCTCAAAACCCATCAAACGGGCTGCCTGCTTCCATTGCACCGCTAAGAAACCAACAACTTGTACTTGAATTTGACGATCTCCAGGAGGAGAAGGCAAACTATTATGTGCGCTTTATTCATTGCAATTATGATTGGACCAAGTCCGGGCTTCGGGATCTTGAAATCCTTTCCGACTACAATGAATTTCCCATACAGGACTATTCATTCTCCATCAATACCGACATCCCTTACGTCCACTACCGCATCCCGCTACCGCCAGTCAAGCTACCCGGCAATTATCTTGTCGTCGTTTACAAAGACGGCAACAAGGGGGATCTCATCCTGACACGGCGCATCCTTGTGTTCGACAACCAAATGACGCTGTCCCAGAACGATAACCTGTCCGGCCTGGGAAACCTGAAGAGTACGAACCAGGCCCTTAACTTCCAGTTAAACTACGGACGGATGGAATTGCTAAACCCGGCAGGCACGGTGCATGTGATCATCCGTCAAAATCAGCGGTGGGATAATGCCAAGAAGGATGTGCAGCCCAGTTTTATCCGGGAAAACACCCGCCAGCTGGAATACCGTTTTTTTGATATGGATAATACCTTTTCGGCGGGCAATGAATTCCGCTTCGTCGATTTCCGCTCGCTGAACTTTCCAGGTCAAAACACCGATCGGCTCGATCGAAGCAAGCGACCCGTTACCATTTTCGTCGCGGAGGATGCACCCCGGGGCTACCAGGCCTACGCCCAATATCCCGACATGAATGGAAATTTCTCCATTGAAAATCAAGACACGCGACAGGAACCGTGGATAAGCACCAACTACGTGTACGTGAATTTCTCGCTTCGATCAGCCCCCATCGACACTGATGTTTATGTACTGGGAGCATTCAACCAGTGGGCACTCGGCCCTGAAAACAAACTGCGGTATGAAGACGGGCACTACACGCAGCGTATTCTGCTAAAGCAGGGGTTCTACAATTATCAGTATTGGGTCAGGCCATCCGCCTCCACCAATGGCAACCAACTGGAGGGGAATCACTTCCAGACCGAAAACTTGTACGATGTGCTTGTGTATTACCGCCCCTTTCAGCCCAACGCCGACTTGCTGGTGGGCTATTTCATGCTGCCCGTTAATCCCAGGTAGCAGATTTTGTTAGGCGTAGATGACTTCCAGGTCCGCTTCCTTGCGGATGGAGTCATTGTTTGACATGTCGACCATTCCAAAGCCTTTGTGTGAAAAATGTCCCAGGCCGTGTTCGTATATGAATTGCTGGACGGTCGCGGGCGCAAAGAGGGTGAATGGAAATGTATAACCCCGCACCTCATACTTGATATCGGAATCATACAACGGATAGATTCGTGCAAACTTCTTGTGCGTACTTTGAATCCGATGCAGGTAGTCCCTATCGGGTACCAGTTGGAACTTGTAGAAGTCTGCCAGTTGCGCTGCAGTAAACTTTCCCGAGCTCTGCATTTGTGCTATAGTCGCCTCATACAGAAGATCGGAAAATTCGTCTGCCTCCGGGGAAATGAAACGCTTGCCGGATTCATCGTTGAAGCTGGCAGGCAGCAACACGATGGGTGAAATGCACAGGAACTTAACGTGGTCAGATACAGCAATCGGCTCTTCATGCTCCACCACCTCAGGCACCAGTTGCAACATGCCGATAAGGATCTCCTTGTGCTCGAAGAGGATGCCCAGGAAGTAATCCAGAAACGCTTTGTCGGAGGTGGAGAACACCAGTGTCACCCTGGACGAATAGAAATGGAGGCCTTTGCGGCTGATCTTGGTTTGACCTTTCAGGCCAGAGAAATTGAAGTGGGTAAACTGCTGAAACCGGGGGTCTTTTCCCGCCACGACCAAGCCTTTCACCGTTTGCGCCAGCAAATATTGATGGTGGAAGGGGACGAAGGCACCTTTATTCTTGAGCGAAAAAACGATCCGTACTCTCACGTGAATTAGCGTTTGAAGAAAAAATCAAACCAAATGCCGCAAAAAATTTGTGCGGATAGCTAAAGTACTAAAAATCAGATCGTAATAAATTGCCTTCGATAAGAATATTTCAATTCATATATAAATCGCTGTAAATCAATTAATTAATATCCAGGTAACAGAGTTAAACATTAAATCTAAAATGCATGACGTCACCGTCCTGGACCACGTAATCCTTCCCTTCCACGGCCAGCTTGCCTGCCTCCCGGATGGCTGCTTCTGTCTTATATTTCTGATAATCAGGGATCTTGATGACTTCTGCCCGGATAAATCCCATTTCAAAATCACTATGAATAACCCCGGCCGCCTGGGGGGCCTTCCATCCCCGGTGAATGGTCCAGGCGCGAACCTCCTTCTCCCCGGCGGTGAAGTAGGTAATGAGCTTGAGAAGGTGATAGGCAGCATAAACCAGCTTGCTGAGCCCTGATTCCTTAAGGCCGTATTCGCTCAGGAATGCGTCCCGGTCCTCCATGCTCTCCAATTCCGCAATCTGCGCCTCAATGGCTGCGCATACGACCACCACTTCCGCTCCTTCATCTTTGATCAGGTTCTTCAACGCCTCTACGTGCTTATTTCCCGTATGGATAGACTCCTCCTCCACGTTGGCAACATAAATCACCGGTTTGTCGGTGAGTAACTGGAGGTCTTCAATGGCGTCCCGGTCTTCGGCGTCGGTCTTCACCGCCCGGGCATTCTTTCCTTCCAGCAGGGCGCTCGCAAACGACTGAAGCACAGCAAGTTCTTTTTTAGCCTTGAGATCTCCGCTTTTAGCCGTACGCTCTACCTTTTGAATCTTCTTTTCAACGGACTCCAGGTCTTTCAACTGGAGTTCGGTATCGATTATCTCCTTGTCCGCAACGGGGTTGACCTTTCCATCCACGTGAATGATGTTGTCATTTTCAAAGCACCGGATTACATGAGCAATGGCATCCACCTCGCGGATGTTGGCCAGAAACTGATTTCCCAATCCTTCTCCTTTGGAGGCCCCCTTGACGAGGCCCGCGATATCAACAAATTCAAAGGCAGTGGGGAGCACCCGCTGCGGGTTGACCAGCGAAGCCAGGATATTCAGCCGTTCGTCGGCCACTGAAATGACCCCCACGTTCGGTTCAATCGTGCAAAAGGGGAAGTTGGCCGCCTCCGCTTTGTTGTTCGACAACGCATTGAACAGCGTCGACTTACCGACGTTGGGCAATCCTACAATTCCGCATTTAAGTCCCATAGTACCTGATAGCTTTTATTGAATTACAGGGCATGCCTGCAAAAAGTCCGCAAATATAAGCGATGATGGGAATCCTGTGGAGTTGCGGGGACTTTCCTTGGTGTTCTTTCACAAAAGACCATGAAAAAACCCTGCCGCGTTCCGGTTTCCGGGGCAGCAGGGTTTTCGATTTAGGTATAGGTTAGTAAATATAATTAATCCCACTTCAGTTCCGAATCCACGCTGGCAGGTTTTGCCTCCCCTACCTCCTCGCGCTCTTCCCGCACATGGTCAAACTGGCTGAAATCAACCCCTGGCATCAATTCATTCTTCACGTGATTGACGGTATTATTCAGCGCATCTACGAATTTGTTAAAATCTTCTTTATAGAGGAAAATCTTGTGCTTCTCATAGGTAAACCCCTCATCGTCCTTGTTGTACCGCTTCTTGCTTTCCGTGATGGTGAGGTAGTAATCGTTGGACCGTGTGGTCTTCACGTCGAAGAAATAGGTGCGCTTTCCGGCCTTCACTTTTTCAGAGAATATCTCGTCTCTGCCGTTCTTATTCTCTTCCACAAATCAAGGGTTTAGGTTAATTTTAGGGCTTAGGTGTGACCGAAGATAATGGTTTCGAAAAAATTTGCAAACAGGGTTTAACAATTTCAGGGAGCAAACCCTTCGAATCCAGCTCAAAAACGCACCCTGAAGGCAATGCCACGCTATATCCTTGATTCGTGATCAAACATTTCAATGAAATCCAACAAAGCGCAAGCCTTGAATTGCTTGCCAAGCAGCTGGTAGAAGGCTTTATCACCGGGCTTCATAAGTCGCCCTATCACGGCTTTTCCGTTGAATTTGCGGAGCACCGGTTGTACAACGAAGGGCAAAGTACACGGCACATTGATTGGAAGGTCTTTGCGCGCACTGATAGGCTGTACACTAAACAATACGAGGAAGAGACCAACCTGAGGTGCCAGATTGTTATCGACTGCTCCTCCTCCATGTGCTATCCGGCCGACACCAACGCCAAGCTTCGGTTCAGCGTCCAGTGCGCTTCGGCCCTCGCCTACCTGCTCCACAAACAGCGCGACGCTGTAGGGCTATGCCTGTTCTCCGACAAGATTGATGAACTCACCCCGGTAAAGTCAACGTCGTCGCACCTGAACAAACTCTTTCGGTTGCTGGAAAATGTAATTGCCAAAGCCGGTGATGTCAACAGAAACACCCGGGTGGCGGACGTGCTGCACGAAATAGCAGAAAAAACACACAAGCGCTCCCTGGTCATCATCTTCAGCGACATGTTCAGCGGAGCGGGAGAAGATCAGGAAGAAATTTTCAAATCGCTGCAGCATCTGAAACACAACAAGCACGAAGTGCTGCTCTTTCATGTGAGCGACCATGATACTGAGCTCGACTTTAATTTTGAGGATCGACCTTATGAATTTGTAGACCTGGAGAGTGGCGACAAACTGAAATTGAACCCGGCGGAGATAAAGACACAATACACCGCCGCCCTCTCCGAGTTTCACAAGAACCTGAAACTACGTTGCAACCAACTGCGGATGGACTTTGTCTCTGCCCATGCGCGGTCAGATTATTTTGCCGTGTTGCAATCCTACCTGATCAAGCGCTCGAAAATGAAATAAGCAAGGGCGACCTGAAAATCAGGACGTCAATTGCTCGTTGTGAAGATACGCCTTACGTGCACCAAGAACTTCCTTGGTTTCCACGTGATCCGGATCCGGAACGCAGCAATCTACGGGACATACGGCGGCGCACTGAGGCTCCTCATGAAAGCCCGTGCATTCCGTGCACTTGCCCGATACGATATAGTAAAACTCGTCGGATACAGGCGCCTGGGTTTTCTTGGCGTCTTCCCCCGATACTTCCGTCAACTTGGTGCCCCCCGCCCAACTCCATTCACGGCCGCCTTCGTAGATGGCTGTGTTAGGACATTCGGGCTCACAAGCGCCGCAGTTAATACACTCTTCGGTAATTTTGATGGCCATTTTTCCGCTTTCCTCTATTTTCGTTGCAAAAATACGCTCCTTTGTACGCTTGTCAAAACACCAAAGACCATCCAAAAGTTTAGAATCCCATGACGCTGCCCGACCGACTTAGCGCCTTTGCCTATCTTGGCAATGACCTGCGGCAGCTTCCCCACAGTGACTTTGAGCAGCTGGCAAGGCGGGCAACGGCTGAGAACGGTTGGTTCAGCGAGGCAAGCGTAACCCTGGCCCTCAACGGGGTCGACCGAATGCTGGAGGAAGAAAAACTGCGGTCCTGGGCCCTTGAAGGTGCCCCCGATCAAAACGTCTCCAGGCAGATCGGGGTGGCCATGGCAGGCAACATTCCGCTGGTCGGGTTTCATGATTTCCTTACGGTCTTGATTTCCGGGCACCGCTTGAAGTACAAGCCGAGTTCGCGCGACTCGGTACTCCTTGGCTATATCCAGGAAAGGCTCCTTGAAATTGAACCGCGATTCGACGATGCCATCGAGAGCAGCGATACCCTTCACGGAGTTGACGCCCTGATAGCTACTGGCAGTGACAACACTGCCCGTTACTTTGAGTACTATTTCAGAAACATTCCCCACCTCATCCGCAAGAACAGGGTCTCCTGCGCCATCCTCCGAGGCGATGAAAGTGGTGCCGACCTCGACCAATTAGGCACGGACATATTCAGCTATTACGGACTGGGGTGCCGAAATGTGTCTTCTGTTTTTGTTCCGCAAGGCTATGATATGCAGCATTTTCTGGCCTCTCTCCAGGCGCATAAGGCGGTGATGGAAAACCACAAGTATGCAAACAACTACCTCTATCAGAAGACACTGGCACATCTCAACAAGGAGCGAATTCTTGACAACGGATTCGTTCTCCTGAAAGAAAACTCAACGCTGGTATCGCCGGTAGCCACCCTGTATTATGAAACCTATGGGGAGGAAAGCGCGCTAAAGGCACGGTTGGAAAGCCTGGCTCCTAAACTCCAGGTCAGTGTTTCTGCGAACGGATGGTTTGAAGAAAGTATTCCGTTTGGAACGGCACAACTACCGCTGGTTACAGACTATGCTGACCGTGTGGATACGCTGCATTTTCTACGCAGGGTGGGGAAACCGCGCTAATACTTGCGGTCCAGAATCTCTTTGAGCAAGAAGGCCTTCTTGAAACTCCGCGGATTCGTTAACTCCTTCCTGAGTTCCTCGCCGAATTTTTCCTTTTCCTCAATTTCATATTCTTTGAACTGCTTGAACCGCACAATGGTATCGCTCAAATTCGACGTTTCCTCCAGAGAAGGGCGCTCGAACGCCTGGTTCTTGGCGTCGTCATAAATCTGATAAATCTTATCTTGTTTACGGTAATCGGGGATGTACTTATCCTGATCTGTTTTCTCCTCCTCAATGTCGTCATCATAGTCCACATACTCCGGTTCCCTACGTGGAGTGGGCAAGGTCGTTGAGACCGGCTCGCGGGCAGGGGCTTTCATTTGCTGAATTTCGCGGAGCATCTCGTCAAAGGATTTCGGGGCAGGCTCAGGTGCTTCCTCCCGCTGTGTATCGCGTTGCGCTGTGCTGGAAGGGGGCGGGATGTCTTTCTTCTTTTTCCGGGCGAAGATGTAGATCAATCCCAAAATGATCCAAAATAAAATTTTTAAGTCGTCCATGCTGAATCAAATGTATCAAATAATCAGGTTTAACCATCTTTTCCAGGGGCAAATCTAGGTGCCGCAGACCCGACCCAGTTGGTCTTCAACCCTTCCGGGAATGGGAACTTAAACCAACGGTTTAAGTACAAAAAAACAGCCCCGGCGATACATAAATCCTTCTATCTTTGCCAACTTTATACAACCGAATAATCATTTTTTAGAGCATGCAGTTAGCCAAATTAGAGATCAAAGGATTCAAGAGCTTTGCCGATAAAATCGTAATAAATTTTGATGAAGGGGTAACCGGGATCGTGGGGCCCAACGGATGCGGAAAATCGAATGTCGTGGATGCCATCCGCTGGGTGCTGGGCGAGCAGAAGACCAGCGCACTCCGGTCGGAGAAGATGGAAAACATCATCTTCAACGGAACCAATCAGCGCTCCCCGTTGCAAATGGCAGAGGTGTCGCTCACTATTAATAATACCAAGAACCTGTTGCCCACCGAATATTCACAGGTAACCATTTCACGCCGTTTGTACCGTTCGGGAGAGAGTGAGTATATGCTCAACGGCGTTACGTGCAGGCTCAAAGACATCACCAACTTGTTTCTCGACACAGGAGTAGCCTCCAACAGCTATGCCATCATTGAGCTGGGCATGGTCGACGACATCCTCAACGACCGCGACAGTTCCCGCAGAACCTTGTTTGAAGAGGCCGCCGGCATTTCCAAGTTCAAAAAACGAAAGAAAGAGACGCTCAAGAAGCTGGAAGACACAGACGCAGACCTGGAGCGTGTTGAAGACCTGCTCTTTGAGATTGAAAAGAATATGAAGAGCCTGGAAAAGCAGGCGAAGCAGACGGAATCCTATTACAAGGCCAAGGAAGTATACAAGGAGAAGAGCATTCACCTGGCTAAAGTGGTGGTCAACAACCAAAAAGAAAAGTTCAACAGCCTCAGCCGCAACATGGAGGAGGAAAGCACCCGCAAGGTGGCGCTGACGACGAGTATTGCCGAAAAAGAGGCATCCATAGAGAAAGAGAAAACAGACTTGATCGTTAAGGAAAAGACACTGGCCGTCAAGCAGAAGGCCATCAACGACCACGTTACAACCATCCGGCAGCAGGAAAGTGAAAAGCAGATCAACAATGAACGGCTGCGGTTCCTCAATGACCGTGGGTCAAGCCTGCGCGAGCAGATTGATCAGGACAAGAAGAGCAACGAACGCGCGCATTTTGCCATTTCAAGCCTTCGCGAGGAAGAATTGACAGCCCAGGCTGCCCTGGTAGAAGTACAGGCCAAAGCAGACCTGATAAAGGCTGAACATGAAACGCAGCAGCAAACGACCCATCAACTACAGCAGGATGTCGATGCCTTCCGACAACTGCAGCGTGCCAAGCAGGAGGAGCATTACCAGACAAACAAGGCGGTTGAAATCCGTCAGATCCAGATTGCTTCCCTGAAGCAGGAGATCGACCGTGCCACGACAGACACGCACCAGCGAAGCGAAAGCCTGGTGGAATTTGAAAACAAGCTGGTCATCCTCCAGCAGGAGATACAGGAAAAAAATCAGGCCCTGGACAAGATCAAGGAGCAGGAAAACGATGTCATTGCCCGCATCAGTTCTCTGGAAAAAACCATTGAGCTGATTCGCGAGGAAATGACAGAGACCAGCCGGAAACTTGACGCCAGACAAAATGAGTATCAGCTGACAAAGTCCCTCGTTGAAAACCTGGAGGGATTTCCCGAGGCCATCAAATTTTTGAAGAAAAAAGTGGAGTGGACCAAAAATGCACCCCTCCTGTCAGACATCCTCACGTGCCCGGAAGAGTATCGGGTGGCTATCGAGAACTACCTGGAGCCGTACCTCAACTACTACATTGTTAACCACGAAGCCGAAGCGTACGAGGCCATCAACATCCTCAGTGATGCCGGCAAAGGCAAAGCCAACTTCTTTATCCTCGATGCCTTCGACCGCTTCACATCGCACGATACGCAGATCTATTCCAACGCGTACCCGGCCACGCAAATCATTGAGTTCGATCCCAAGTACGGAAAGCTCATGTCGTTCATCCTCGACCGTGTGTATTTCTTTGATGGGGACATCAAACAGGTCCCATTAAGTGACGACAATATCTTTATCACCAAAAGCGGGAAGTATACCCGTCGTCGTTTTAGCCGGTCGGGAGGTTCTGTAGGACTCTTCGAGGGCAAGAAAATCGGAAGGGCCAAAAACCTCGAGAAACTTGATCGGGAGATTAAGGACCTGAATGTTAAACTCGAAGGCATACGGCACTCCCTCCTGGACAGGCAGCGCGAACTGGAACGCCTTCGCAACCACAATCTCAAGCGCTCGCTGGAAGAGGCCCAGAATGCTATCAAACAGGTCAACGACGAATACATCTCGGTAAAGACCAAGAAAGAGCAATTCGCGGAAATGATCAGTAACGCCGATCTGCGCCGCGAGGACATTCTGGAAAAAATTGAGGTGCTCGCAAAAGAGCTGGAGGAACTCACCCCCCATTCCGAACGAATCGGCACAGAACTTTCCGAGTTTGACCTCCGCACCACGACCCTGGGAGCGGACCTGACGGCACAGAATGAATTGCTGGCTCAGAAGTCAAACGCCTTGAACGAGCAAAACATCTTCTTCCATCAGCAGACCAACCGGGTCAAAAGCCTAGAACAGGAGATCCGGTTCAAGCAGGAAGCCGTGGAGCAGAGCAATGCACGGATAACTGCGGGCTCAACGGAATCGGCGCACAACGATGGTGAAATCAGAACCATCATGGAATCGACACACTCGGGCGACGAGGAGTTGATCAAACTCTATGCGCGTAAGGACGAAATGGAGCAGGAAGTGAACGAGGCCGAACGCGCCTACTATGCCAGCCGAGGCGACATTGATCAGGTGGAAAAAGACCTCCGCGGTGTCCAGCATCAGCGCGAAAATATTGACGCCATGCTTCTTCAACTGCAGAATGAATTGAACGAGAGCAAACTCGAACTCAACTCGGTCAAGGAAAGACTGTCGGTTGAATTCAACGTCGCTATGGATGACATCATGACCCAGATATCATCCGAAGAGAGTGCGTCGCTGGCTGCTGAAGATATCGAGAAGCTTCGCAGCGATGTAGCGCGGTTGCGCGAGCGGCTTGACAATATGGGGCCGATTAATCCTATGGCCATGGAGGCATACAACGAAATCAAGGAGCGCAATGACTTTATCATCGCACAAAAAGACGACCTCGTCAAAGCCAAGGAATCGCTGTTTAGCACCATCCACGAGATTGAACTGGTAGCGAGCCAGACGTTCATGGATGCTTTCCAGAAGATCAAAGAACACTTCGTGGGTGTGTTCCGGTCCCTGTTCAACGAAGGCGACGACTGCGACCTGCGCCTGGCTGATCCCTCCAGACCGCTGGAATCGGAAATTGAAATCATTGCCAAGCCTAAGGGCAAGCGTCCATTGACAATCAACCAGCTGAGCGGCGGAGAGAAAACACTGACCGCAACGGCCCTCCTCTTTTCCATGTATCTGTTGAAGCCAGCGCCGTTCTGTATTTTTGATGAGGTGGATGCTCCCCTTGACGACGCCAACATTGACAAGTTCAATACCATCATCCGCAGCTTCAGCAAGGATTCACAGTTTATCATTGTTACGCACAACAAGCGCACGATGACTACGACCGATGTGATCTACGGCATCACCATGGTTGAAAAGGGAATCTCCCGTGTGGTGCCTGTTGATTTGAGAGAATTGGCATAACGAAACACTAAACCCTGGGTAATGAACGAATTAAAGATCAACTACCTCGCGGTGCTTGCATGCGTCGTATTTCTCCACGCCCTGGGGTTTGTCTGGTACGGCCCGTTGTTCGGCGAGCCGTGGATGGCGATGGTTGGGCTCGATATGGCTGCCCTGGAGGCGAACCCGCCTGGAGCAGGTGTATGGATTACAAACCTTATCTCCTCCGTGGCATCGGTGTACATGCTGGCGTGGGTGTTGGCAAAGATGAATGTTACATCGGGTGTTCGTGGTGCCGTGATGGGATTCCTTCTATCCTTTACTTTTCATCATCTCACGGAAATGAACGGCAACGGGTTCGCGATGATGCCTTACAGGTTGGCCTGGATTACCGGCGGCTTCAGTTTGGTGGGCATGGCTGTTTCCGGATTTATTCTGGGGGCCTGGCCGAAGAAGGCGGGGTAGTACAATTTACGACTGGGTATCTCCCACATCTATGGCGCGCGTTTGCAACGCGTGACCGTTGCAAACTTATTTCGAAGGTCTAAGTCCTTCATTTAAACTCGAAGCAAGTTATCAACTACACTCATGCCATGAATCTTAGATACTCCTCCTACTCCTTCGATCCTAGCGCTCACCGGCACGCGTCACAGACGTCGCGCCATAACGCTACCAGAACGTCATTCACTTCGCAAAGTTTCAGCAGGTTCCGTCCATGCCGTCTTTAGCGTCTGATACCCAATGGATACTAACGCGATCACCATCGATATACCTCCTGCTACCAAAAACGTTTTCCAGTCAATCCCAATCCGGTATTCAAAAGATAAAAGCCATCGCTGCATGGTCAGGAACGTCATGGGCACGGAAAGCATAAGGCTGATGAGGATTAACCCCACGTAGTCCCTGGTAAGGAGGACAAGTAGGGATTGCTCCGTGGCTCCCATCACCTTCCGGATGCTGATCTCCTTCGTCCGGTTCTGCATGGAAAGTGAGGCGAGGGCGTAGAGCCCCATGCTTCCGATAAGTATGGACAACAGGGTCGCAAGGGTAACGATCCGTCCCAGGTTTTGATCACTCCGGTACTGCTTGTCCAATGCCTGATCGACAAAACTGAAGGCAAACTCCTCCTTACCGCTTATCTTCTCCCAGGCAGCCTTTAGCTGATCAATCCCTTCCGCCGTAGCACCTGCCTTGATGCGAACCAACAATTTGGGGACCGGTGAATTTCCAATATTGATATTTTCCGTTCCACTCAAAATAACGGAAGGGTTTTCAACCATCACCAACGGGGTAACCCGGGTGTAGAGCGAATTGTAATTGAAGTCCTTTATGACGCCAATAATCTCGTGATCGTCGAACCCCTTGCCGGGTATACGCTTTCCGATCGGGTCCGTCCAGCCATATTCCTTTACAAAGGCTTCGTTTACCAGCACCGATCTCCGCTTGTCAGATAGATTATCATCAGAAAAGTTCCTCCCATTCACAACCTCCATCTTGAGCGTGGGTACGTAGTCGTCATCGATGACATTCATGTCGAAGTTTCTGTAGACCCCCAGGTCATCGGTATACCCAATGCTGGTCCAGGATCCATTGCCAAAGTCATGCGCCGATCCACATACGCCATCCAGTGATGGATACTTGGCCAACTCCGCCTTGAATTGCTCCACCTGTTCGAAGCCTTGTTTGATTCGTTCCCCCAGGCGTAAACCCCGTACAACGTTCAGCTGCACCACGGCCAGTTGCTCCTTGTTAAATCCGAGGTTTTTGTCCTGAAGAAAACGAAGCTGTTGCCGCATAATGAGCGTGCTGGAAATCAGAAATATGGACAGGACTAACTGGACGCCGACCAATACGCTGCGAAGCCGCTGCCTTCCCATAGAAGGAAGCGCACCTTTCATGATAGTAAGCGGACGCAACGCCGAGAGAATGAACGCGGGATAACTTCCGGTAACCACTCCGATAATAGCAAGGAGGGCGAACAGTGTCCCCACGACGAAAAGGTTCATGGGCAATTCCAGCTGCTTCCCTGCCAGCTCGTTAAATACCGGCAAGGAGATCCGTGCTGCAGCCAACCCGATTAGAACAGAGATAATCGTCAATACAACAGACTCACCAATGAATTGGACGATCAACTGCTTCCGTGCCGCGCCTACTACTTTTCGTATTCCAACTTCCTTCGACCGATAGATGGATTGGCCTACCGATAGCGTAACGAAGTTTATACAGGCTACTACCAGGATCAGCAGCGCAATGGCAGCCAGGATATAACTGTATTTTGGATTGCCTACGGGAGCATTCCCCGAGGGATACGAATTATCCAGGTGGATCGATGCCATCGGTTGAAGCCCCGGACTATACTTGCTCTTTGTGTACTCCTCCTCTCCCAGGATTGTTCGGAACACCGATGGGAATTTAGCTTCCAGCGCCTTCGGATCGACACCTGGTCCCAGCAGCACGTACGTCTCCGGATTGATGTTGAACCAGGCGGAAGTCAGAACCTGTTCCGGGTACAATCTTGGATAATTCAAATCAGAAATGAGAATCCCAAACGTGATGCTTGAATTGGTAGGTACCCGCGACACTCCCTTTACCAGGAAATCCTCATACCGCTCTCCAAGCTGGATGGAAATGACTTTATCCATCGGGTTGGCTGTGCCAAAATACTTGATAGCTGTCTGCTTGCTCAGGACCACCGCGTTCTGGCTTCTCAGCGCGGTTGGGCGATTGCCCGTCTCCAGGCTGAAATCAAACACATCAAAGAAATCCTGACCTCCCAGGGTCACCTGCTCACTGAAAGTCTGATCTCCAACCTTCACCTGTGACCCAATGGTATTAACACGGACCTGGCTGACTACCTCGGGAAAATTGTCTTTCAGTGCCGGGCCCATGGGGAAAGGCGTCGTGGCGCTTGCAAATTGCTGGTTTTCGCCCCAGTCCTCGGTCGCATAGACCCGGTAAATCCGGTCTACCTTGGTGTGGAATGTATCGAATGACCATTCATCGTGGACGTAGAGGGTGATGAGTAGGCAGCACAGTACACCCAGGCTCAGGCCGAGGATATTGATCGAAGATTGGATCTTGTTCCGCCAGAGCGTGCGGAGGGCAATGGTCAGGTAGCTTCGGAACATAGGCAGCAGTTTTGTACGATCCTGTAATTATCGGGCCATTTTTTGTGATATCCTGCCGATCAAGACCAGATTACGCTTGGGATGCGTTGAACCGTCATTTAGTTGCAACGAACAGGCAATTCCCTAAAACATGAACCACGCGTATTGCGCGATTTCGGGAATAAATGACCGCCATCGGACAAATTGGGCATAAAAAAACGGGAACGTATCAATTGCTTGACTGTTCCCGTCTCGCTGCACAGCAGCCGTAGCCAGTGCACAACCCTACGTCAACCATTAAAACTGAAATCTGCCCCGACCACCTTGCGATGCCCGTTCTCAACTCCACGCTCGCGCCAGTTTCCCGAAGGCCCTTTCCGCTCACGTAACCACACCTCCCGAATTTTTTATAATCACTTCCCGTAGAAAATGACTTTTGTTTATCGGACTGCGTGACTAATTTCTTTTTATCGACTTAGTGATGTGAAGATATATTTGGACCATATACCTACCAATAAATTCATCTAAAAGAACTGCACAACTTTTCAACGAAGTTATTCACATTTCGTCCATGTCCATTCGATGAACGGCTACCAAATTTCAAGTAATCTGTTCGATGACAGCCACTAAGTGGTTAATAATCAAATTACTGACAGATCCGGTTATTCGTAGCGAAAAAACTTCACCGGGTTGGTTGAAGCGGCCTTCCAGGTCTGGACTATTCATACAGAAGGAGTTTTGCCGAGTCGTCAATTAGAAATGGTACACAACTGGCCATCAGGTCCACAACAATATTGCAGTCAAAAGAGCAAGATGTGGCATGCATGGGGTCCCCGAGTGAACGATGATGTCCGTGAGTGGACGGTTGGCTGTAATCAGTAATCAGTTCGAAATGTCATCCGGATCGGGACGTTTATATATCTTTGTCCCGGCAAACCGGCACGACCAGCTCCTGCTGAACTCCCCCAGGACCGGAAGGTAGCAAGGGTAGGCAGTTGTAGCGGTGCGATGTTCGGTTTGCTATTTTTTTGTTCAACTACTAACTCAGGTATTGCAGTTTAATCTTCTCTGATTCTGCATCTTACATCCTGATTCTCACCCGGCTTCTTCCTGGACGCCGCATTTCACAGTTCCACGTAGAAAAAAGACCCTGAATCAACGCAATCGCGTAAATTTGCCCAAAACCCACAGCGCGCATGAAATTCTTTATCGATACTGCCAATCTCAAGGAAATACAAGAAGCCTACGACTTGGGTGTGCTCGATGGGGTTACCACCAACCCTTCCCTGATGGCCAAGGAAGGCATTAAAGGTGCTGACAATATCCGCGCTCATTACAAGGCCATTTGCGGCATTGTCGACAACAACGTGAGCGCAGAGGTTATTGCCACGGAATACGAAGCGATCCTCAAAGAAGGCCGGGAACTTGCTAAAATTGACAGCAAAATCGTTGTAAAAGTCCCCATGATAAAAGATGGCGTGAAGGCGATCAAGAAGTTTACGAGCGAAGGCATCCGCACGAACTGTACCCTTGTCTTTTCCCCGGGTCAGGCAATTTTGGCTGCCAAGGCCGGAGCTGCCTACGTCTCTCCGTTCATCGGCCGGCTGGATGATATCTCCGAGGACGGCATCAACCTGATTGCCCAACTTCGTGTCATTTATGATAACTACGGCTTCGGAACCGAAATACTCGCCGCCAGCATCCGGCACACCATTCACCTGATCAAGTGCGCAGAAATCGGGGCCGATGTGGCCACCTGCCCGCTAAAAGTAATTACCGACCTGCTCAATCACCCGCTCACCGATTCGGGACTGGCGAAATTCCTGGCCGACCATAAAAAGGTAAACGGGTAATGTTCAACACCGATCCCGTCGTCCGGTTACATGATGTCACCATTTACCAGGGACCAGAGCCCGTTCTGCAGCATTTGAATTTCAATATTGAAAAAGGTGACTTTGTATTTCTCGTGGGCCGAACCGGTTCCGGAAAATCGTCGTTACTAAAAACACTGTATGCCGACCTCCCCTTGCGTGCGGGCGACATGGTCGTTGCCGGATACAACATCCGGGGGCTCAAGACTAAGGAAGTACCCCTGCTCCGTAGGAAAATTGGCATCATCTTTCAGGATTTCCAGTTATTTCCAGACCGATCCGTTTCTGATAACCTCCAGTTCGTCATGCGGGCCACCGGCTGGCGCGACACAATCAAGATGAAAAGCAGGTTGGTCGATGTATTGATGCAGGTTGGGCTGGGGTCTGTCGAAAAGAAAATGCCGCACCAACTCTCTGGCGGGGAGCAACAACGGGTGGTTATTGCCCGCGCGTTGCTGAACGAGCCTCAGATCTTAATTGCAGATGAGCCTACCGGGAACCTGGATCCGGAAGTATCCTCTGGTATCCTCAAACTCTTTCAGCAAATTAACCGCAGCGGGACAGCCGTGCTTATGGCCACGCACAGCTATGGCCTGATCCGAAAATTCCCAAATCGCGTACTGAAGTGTGAAGACGGAAAAGTGCTGGATTCCAACAAAGATCCTATCGAACTAAAAAGTGAGGAGGATTTCTGATTAGACCGACTTGGCTACTTCCTTTTGGCGCCTCGAATCCTCCAGTTTCTGCAGTTGTCGATTGAGCAAGTCAATGCGTACCAGCATATTCAGAACCATCGCATCCTTGACTTTCTCCGACGGGCGCTGCCTGAGCTCCTCGGCGAGAACCGCATACATTGCATCCAGTTTTTCAAAATCCTGAGCCAGCGGATCATCGACGAACGACTCATCGTTGCGAAGCATCGATACCTTCTCCAGGATCTGCGCTGAATAATAGGACTCAACCGCTACAAATTCCTGCTGATTGGAAGCGTCCAATTCGATTGCGGGTGCGCGGCCTCCAAAAAACTGGACTATTGACAACCCCAGGAGCAGCACCGCTGCCAGCCTCCACACCGGCAGTGAATTCCATAGCGAAACGGGTGTTCTACCGAACAGTGCTTTCTCGATGCGCGACCAAACCCCTGTTGACGGAACCTTATCGTCAAAAGCATCACGGTTGCTGTTAACGAATTTTTCAAAGCTGTCGTTGTTCATAGTTTACCTCCTTCCAGGATCTCCCGGAGTTTCTTTTTCGATCTGTTAAATTGGGATTTAGAAGTCGATTCTGAAATCCCCAATATTTCGGCAATTTCTGCATGGTCATATCCTTCCAGCAAATACAAGGAGAGCACAGACCGATATCCGTCCGGCAAGCGCGTTATGGCCTTTTTGACGGCCTCGATGGAAAATGGGAACTCAGACTCTTCGGGCCACACGGCGTCTGCTACATCAAAGCGCTCATCCTCCGGAAGTTGTTCTGTTCTACGCTTCTTGAGGGCGTTGATAGCCTTGTTGACGACTATTCGCTTCAGCCAGGAGCCAAAGGTGGCATCACCGCGGTAGTAATGTAGATTTCGGAAAGCGCTGATAAATGCCTCCTGAAGCACATCTTCGGCCTCTCCCGTGTTGTTTACGATTCGATATCCAACGTTGTACATCCCCTTGGCGTAAAGCTTATATAGCTTGTAGAACGCCTCCCGATCACCACGACGGCACAGTTCAACTAGCTCAGAATGAATATGTTGCGTCGAAGCCTTCAAATCACGTTCTACACCCTATAGACACCAGCCCCACCCAGGAGGTTGCATCACTTCAGGGACGCCAGGTTCTTTTTGGCCGCATCGAAGTCAGGGGCCACTTTAAGCGACTCCTCGAAGGACTTCCGGGCGTTGACTTTATCTTCCTGCGCCTTGTAAACCAGGCCTTTCAGATTCAGCAGGGCCGCCCTGATACTGTACTCTTTCGGCAAATCCTTGGCATCATTGAATATTACCTTTAAGGAATCAGCTTCCGGTTTCCCAAGAAGAATATCCGCGTTGGTCAGCGACTCCTTGTAGCGCTTCAGGTCATACTGCAGGGAAGCCATCTTATAAAGCGTGGAATTATTATTCGTAAGCAGAAACAGGCTTTCATAGCTCTGCAAGGCACGGTCCTTGATGTTTAGATTCTCATAACTCATCCCCGCCAACTCTAACGCAGGGACATTCTTGGAATCTCTGGTAAGCAAATCTTTACAGATCATGGCAGACGAAGGATACTTCTGGTTCTCATAATAGAAATAGGCCAGTGTAAAAATAATGGAATCGTTTCCCGGATATTCGATAATCAAATCATACAAAGCATCCTTGGCAACATCATAATCGCCCCAGCGTTGCGCAATCGAATATTTCCGCGCATAGTGTTCTCCGAGAATACTCTGTGCCGTTTTCGCAGCGGGTTCCTTTTCCGGAGCCGGCTGAGCGGCTGGTGCGGGCTCAACAGGTTTCGTTTCAGCAGGTTTGTTCTTGCGTTGTGCGAAAGTCATCGTCACAGCCACAGACATAATCATAATGAACAGGATACTTTTTTTCATTTGTTAATTGCTAATGTATTAATTCCTTTACTCTGCGCTATTTTCAACAAGAGGGCAAGCGCTTCTTCCCGGTCATTTTTTATTTCACCTTCAAGGATGGCATCCTTGATCCGTTCTTTGATCTCCCCTATAATCGGTCCCGGGGGCAAGTTAAGCATCCGGATGATCTCGTCACCGGTAACCGGCGGTTGAAAGTTCCGGACATGGTCCTTCGCCTCCACTTCTGCCATCTTGGCCTCCACCCGCTCAAAATTACGGAGGTACTTCTTCACTTTCTCCGGGTTCTTGGAGGTAATGTCCGCACGGCACAATTTCATCAACGCCTCTGTCTCCTCCCCTGCTTCAAAGAGCAGGCGCCGCACCGCAGAGTCCGTCACGTCATACGCGAGCACAATGGGGCGCAAATGCAGCCGAACCAGTTTTTGGACAAAAATCATCTTCTCATTCATGGGAAGTTTCATCCGTCGGAAGATCCCGGGAACCATGCGCGCGCCCTTGTCCTCGTGGCCGTGAAACGTCCAGCCATGGCCGGGTTCAAACCGTTTGGTCAAGGGTTTTGCAATGTCATGAAGGATAGCTGCCCACCGCAGCCACAAATCGTCTGAAACCTGCGAGAGATTGTCGAGCACTTGCAACGTGTGGTAGAAATTATCCTTGTGTGCCTTGTTGTCAACATATTCCACACCGTGCAGGGCAATCATTTCGGGAAAAAATTGCTTCAACAGTCCGCTGTGAAAGAGCAACTTGAACCCATAGGATGGAACGGGCGACAGGATAATCCGGTTTGTCTCATCCATGACGCGCTCCATCGACACGATCTTCAGTCGTTCCTGATGATCGATGATCGCCTGGAATGTGTCCGGATCAATATCAAACGTAAGTTGGGACGCAAAGCGGATGGCACGCATCATCCTCAGGGGGTCATCGGAGAAAGTGATGGCCGGATCGAGCGGCGTCCGGATCATGCCCTCGCGGATGTGCTCCATCCCATCCATCGGGTCCAACAGAGCGCCGTAATCCGCATCGTTAAGACTAACGGCCATGGCATTCATTGTGAAGTCACGCCGCTGCAGATCCTCCATGAGGGTACCATCTTCGACGTGGGGCTTCCTGGAATCGTGCCGGTACGACTCCTTGCGGGCGCCTACAAATTCGATCTCAAAGCCTTCGTGCTTGATCATCGCGGTCCCAAAATTCTTGAAAACAGTGACCGGGTGCCCGAGCACTTCGCCTACACGTTCCGCCCAGGTAATTCCACTACCCACGCAGACAAAATCGATGTCCTTGGATGCCCGTTTAAGGACAAGGTCCCGGACGTAGCCCCCCACAACATATCCTTCCAAATTCAATTCCTTTGCCGCATCTGCGACAATCCTGAAAATGGGATTACTGTCTAAATCCGATGAAAAATTAAATTTCTTCGCCACCCGGGTCCTTCTTTTCGACAAAGATAAGCCTCAGAAAGGTGGTTAAGAAACGGTGGCTACCTGTGATGTGTAAAGGTCGGACATGGGATAAATTTCTCCTTCCTTTTTGTCCGTGAATTGCGTTGGATCTCAAACTTGTATTTCAACGCCAACTCGTGCGTACCGCCGGACATGCTGCCAAGTCGGGACACGGTAAAATCATAGCTGTACATGATTTCCATGCTGGCCAGCTGGAAACCGAGAATGACCACCACGGCATCCTGGCTCATATTGTCCGGGATATCCTGCTTAATTGGGATTCCACGATACCAAAGACCAACTACGATGGGCTGGTAAAGGAAGTAAACTCCCAGGTCCAACTGGTCGAATTTCCCCTGTCGTTTATAGACAAATGAAGGAGACAAGACTGCTCCTTGCCCGCGCTTCAAGGGGCCCGAATTCAAGGGCAACCGGATGCCTCCATGGAGACTGGCCTTGATTGGAAGGATCGCCTCCTGATTAAGAAGGGACCGATTAGGCTGATTCAGGTGACTGGCTGAAAATCCAACCCAAAACGTCTTGTTGTATGCCAGAACACCGGAGTTGAAATCAAAATAGTTTGACATCCCGAGATTGAACAGCGCCGGATCATCGCTGGGAACCTGGGCCTTGGAATCAAATTGAAGCTGATCCCCAAATATCAACCGGTTGTAATCGATGCTCCGGAAGGCATAACCAAAACTTAATCCGGAAGCTATAACCCATTTGTTGGCCACTACAACGCGGTAGGAATACAGGAAACTAAATTGAGAAGACTTCATACCAGCGGTTCCGGCCTGATCCATGGTTACTAGGAATCCAACACCACTGTTGGCGTTCTGCATGTTGTAGTCGTAGGACAAGGCGGTGGTAACATATCCTTTGGCAATGTTGGGCCACTGGTTTCGGTAGTTGGCGATAAATCGGTGATCATTGGTTGTGCCGGTAAACGCCGGATTGAGGTATAGCGGCGCTGCGTAGTATTGGGAGAATTCAGGATCCTGTCCGATCGCGAGGACCGTCATCATGATGCCCAGGATGGTCAATGAACGTTTCATCGGATCAGATTTATGTCTCCCGTTCGCACGATGTTTTGACCGCTGTCGTAGAGCGCGGTGATTTTATACATGTATACATCCTGAGCACACAGATTTCCCTGGTAGTATCCATCCCACCCGATCTGCGGGTCATTGGACCTGAACATCAACTCTCCCCAGCGGTTGAAGACCAGCATTTCAAACTGAGTGACACCGATCATGATGGGGATGAACACATCGTTCTTCGTCCCTACCCCTCCCCCCAAGCCGCCCGATGGGCCGGATGTCGCGGGAGAAAAAGCATTGGGCACAAGAATGGTCCCACCATTTTGAACCTGTACCGCTTTTTTCACTCGGGCGGTATCTGTGCAGTTGTCCGGGCTGATAGCAATCAAGGATATGTCATACGTCCCGACCGCCGCATAGACGTGGGTTGGTTCTGTAAGATCCGATGTACTACCATCTCCAAAGTCCCAGAGAAAGCGACCGGCATAAAAGCTGTTGTTCCTGGCGTACAAAACACCACCGGGGATATAAAGCAGTGTCGGCTTCACCTCAAACTGAGCTTTCGGCTTGCGGTATACGTTGATGATCATCGTTTTCGTTTCCGTCACCACCTGGTTGGTGGTATTCGATCCTGAAAGGGATACCGTGTAGGTTCCCGCCTCAAAGTACGTGTAGCTGGGATTGACGGCATTCGATGTCGCCTGACCATCTCCAAATCGCCATACATATGTGTTAGACTCCGCGTACCGGGATAGATTAGTAAAGTTTACGGTGAGTGGTGCACAGCCAGATGCCAGATCATAACTAAAGTCAATCACCGGAGGAATGGCCTGAATGACGATCGTCTCCGTTTGTTCTTCCATACACACATTATTGATCACCCGAAGAGTGATGACGTAGGTACCGTAGGTCGCATAGGTATGTTGAAGGTTCGCGGATGAGCTGGAAGAGGTTGTACCGTCCCCAAAATCCCAGGAGTACGACCACGGTCCCGGGGAAGTTGTATTGGTGATGAAGACCGTGGAGGCAGGAAGTGGCTGGTTGAGGGGGCTGGCGGTAAACCCTGCATTGATAACATCGCGCTTGGGAACGACAATACTCTGCGTTGTTACAAGACTGAGGCAATTGGCAAAATTGCGTGTATCAAGTCTTATGGAGAGGTTGATATCCATCGTCGACCGGTTCACTTCATACTCCAGCACGTCGCTTGTTCCGGTAGTATTTATCATTGTCACCCCATTTTCTGCGATCACCCAGTGATACGTAAGACCCTTTTGCGATGCAGTCAGTCGCACCCTCATTTTGACACAATTAAAAAGAAGTGTGTCAATCCTGAACGAGGATACCGGTACAGGGCTTACGCGGATAATGCGTGTGGAGTCTCCCGAGCAGCCGCCCGAAAGCGTCGCCGTCAGCCGCACACTGAAATCGCGGATGAGGACCGTGCTATTGCTAAATACGTAGGAATAATTCGGCGTCGTGCCGGTGCTGACATCAGAAAGCGGTCCGGAAGGGTCACTAACCATCCACCGGTAATCGATTGGATTCAACGACTGCGTGGCCGCATCAACCGCAAAGTTTACGCTTACGGGAGAACAGTTATCATTGAACGGTGAATAGTTGGTCGAAGAAAATCCGGCATTCGTTCCGGGAAAGATGGTGATGGTCACCGGCAACGAAACGCGGGAGCAGCCATTCACGGTGACGGCCCGCATGCGAATGGAAAGCGTCCGGTTTGCCGGAGTCGTGTTGGAGTACGCCCGAACAAATTGATTGGTAAACCCTGGATCGCTTACACGCTGTGTTCCTACGAGAACAAACCCTGCTCCGGAATCTTCTTCCCACTCAAAACGGTCGGTGATATCAGGTTGCCCCCCTACCGAAGTGTTTGTATAAGTAACTCGTAGTACACTGCACCCGGAAGTAACACTCGGTGTAAACATTGCATTGGGCAACGGATCCACAACAACGGTCTGCACCAGGATATCGCTGCACGCATTCTGGTTGGTGGTCACCCGCAAGGCAACCGCGTACGATCCAGGCCCTCCCAATGATCGTGTAAATGTTGACTGGTTATCGAAAGCAGGATCTTTCGTGAACGTTACCCCATCGTAGTTGAAGTCCCACTCTCGCATCACAATGGCTTCTCCATTGATGGCATTAAGCGTAGAGTTTCCCACAAAGGAGGTTGCATTCCCCTGACATACCCGGGTTGCGGTAAACTGCGGAACCGGTTTTTCATAAACATAGGTCCGCACTTCGTCTACCGTTTGACAGGAAGTAACATTATCCCTGACGATCAACCGGGTTCGGTAGATACCGCGGTTGGTAAAAAACCTGTCGAAGGGTCCAAGCGGTGATGACGAGAATGCCCCGGCGGCGGGGGCTTCGAAGACGAGGACATTGCTCTCATTATAAAACTCCCACCGCCATTGTGTTGAAGGAATGACGGTGCCAACGGATGAGTCGTAAAAGCGAACCTGAAAGTTTGATGTAGGCGGACTGGCAGCCTGGCAGAATTGCGGGACGATTGGAATATTGCTGTTATCTGTTGTAGAAATCCGTGCAACCAGTGAAGGCGATATGGTGATAACGGCGTCGTAAACGGCGGTACAACCACCGGCTGCATTTGCATCCGTTACCGACAAGCGGATCAGCTTCTGACCGGAGCTTGCATACGAGAACGTCGGGTTGGTGCTGGTCGACGTACCCAACGGCACTCCTGCGCCCGTGGGGTTATCAAAAAACCGCCACTGGTACTGGAAGGAAGCGCCTCCGATTGGTGGCGTATTGTTAGCAAAGTAGATCAGATCGTTGATACAAAAAACGGTCTGCACGGGGCCCCCGGCGCTACCCAGGCGGGTGACGTAGTTCGGCTGGGGCGCAGCCACGATGACCACCCGTGCCGTCGTGACCCGTGCCGGATTATCGCCGTTGACCAGGTCACCACCCACCGGGTTGAATGCATTGCCGTCAGCCAGGTTGTTGTCGTACGGATTACATTGGTTCCAGTTCTTCAGTGTAACGACAAATTCCTTTCCGATCTCTGCCGTGGTCGTGACCGGGATATTCACGAGCAAACTCATCTGGCCAGGTGCGACCACCGGGTATCTTGGATTTCTCCCCGGGGCAGGATCCAGATACGGATAGGCTCCGGGCGATAGTCCGTTCACCTGCATTCCGGGAATCTGGTTTCCAGCAGGCCCGGTTCCATATAGCCATTGAATCCACCGCGGTTCATTGTTCTCGCGCGTGGCGCGTGGAAAACAGTTCCACGTGCTGTTGTCTCTAAACTGAAGATTGGCGGCAAATCCGGCGCAGACCCTGAATGTTGCCGGATTGACGGATACTACGTCGCTGGTCCACACGATCACCTGTGTGTTGATAGGCACCACGCTGCCCCGTGGGTTACATGCATTGGAGGCATCAATGATGATATCATATCCGCAGGCAACGGATGCCAACGGATAGGTATGGGTCATCGTCACACCGGTGGGTCCCGCCTGAACGTATGTCTGCTCGGGCGTACCATCCCCCCACCGCACAAAATACTGGGTCCCTGGTACGGAGGACAAATAAATCGTCTGAATGCTTACCGTAAACGGCGCGCATCCACGGCTGCTCGTGAGGAAAGCAAAGCCCGGCTCCAGAGTTCCGCCACATTGACCGGAGGCCCGTGAATAGCCAAGGATTAAGGCAAGAAAAACAAGTACGTTAAATAACTTTCTGCTCCAGATCATATCCCGGCAAGTGGCCCAAATGCCTGTTTACCAGAGATGGATTGTGTGCCGCGAAAGAAAGAAACCTATGGAATAGTCAAAGTGCACTACGTGTCGACGAAGTGCTTCCGGTAAACGACGATTGGATTACTTACCCCAGAAACCTGCGTTTCTTCCGCCCGTAGGGCAAGGGATGAGACGGTTCCGTTTCTTCACTCCTCTGCTAATGGGTTTGGCAGTAAACTCATAGATGAGTGAAATTTCATGGGCACCTCCGGAAGCGGCAGCCAGGGGCGAAATATTGAAGTCATAACTGTATCCGATGGTCATCCGATCGAGATACATTCCCAATTGCAAAATCAAGGCATCCTGGTTGATTGTTCCAATCGCACTCTCCTGCCACGGCTTACCGCGATACCAAAATCCAACAAAGACCGGGTCGATGTGGTAATTCACACCGATGTTGAATTGCGAGATGCTCCCCTGCGTCTGATAGATGATGGAAGGCGTGAGGTAAGAAGCACGGGCTGTAGTGCGCAATCCGGCCGTCAAAGGAATTCTTGCACCGCCATGAACGGTTATTTTCATCGGGAGCCTTGTTATATCGTTGAGCACGGACATATTCGGTTCATTCATATGATTGAATGATCCGCCAATCCAATAGATCTCCGAATAAATCATGAAGCCCGCGCTGAAATCAAAATACTGCTGGTTCCCCAGCCGGTTCAGGTCCGGGTCGAGGGACTGTCCGTTAAACTCCAACCCATCACCCATATTGAGTTTGCTCCGGTCGAGGCCGTTGATTCCATACCCGAACGAGAGGCCCGGAGAGAAAACCAATTTATCATTCAACCGGATCTTGTAGCTGTAGAGCATGTTTACCGTGGTGGTCCTCCAGCCTGCGGAACCCATTTTGTCCGTCGTTGCCAGAATGCCAAACCCGCTCTTCAATTCATCTACCCAGATATCGTATGAAAAGGCAAACGTAGCAAAGGCCTGTGGCAGGTTGGGCCACTGCAGGCGGTGGTTGGCAGCAAGCCGCTGCTGGGGAGTGATGCCCGTAAACCCGGGATTTAGATACAGGGGCGATTGATAGTATTGTGAGAACTGCGGGTCCTGCGCAAACGCGCTTCCCGTCAGCATCAGCAATAATCCAATAAGAATCCCGTGGCGACGCATATCCCTAAAATTACCTGATCATCGTGACATCACCAATTTGCGTGGATCGTTGACCGTCTGACAGTCGTATGGTCAGTTTATAGACGTAGACGCCGGCAGGCAGGAGAATACCATCGAGGTTGTATCCGTCCCATCCAATCCGCGAGCTGTTGCTTTCAAACACCAGGTTACCCCAGCGGTCATAGATCTGCAAGTTAAATTCGTCAGCACCTTTAACGATAGGCAGGAACACATCATTGAATGAACCGTTGCCAGCCTGTCCTCCGCTCGGGCCATTAAGGCTCGGCGTGAAGGCATTAGGCACTTTAGTGACTCCCCCCTGACGGGCCTGAATCTGCTTCTTCAGCGTGTCTGCACAAACCAAGCCGTTGCCATGATCAAATTTTGCAAAGAGCGATATAGTATAAATCCCCTCAATTTTATAAATGTGCTTGGGCTCCTCGTCGGTAGAGGTTATGCCGTCTCCAAAATCCCATCCATACTTGTTGGCACCCGTGCTGAAGTTAAACGTGATAAGCTCGGTGTCCGGAACAAACACGATGCTGGGTCGTGCATCGAACGAAGCAAACGGCTTCGGATAGATCTTAACAATTTGATTCGGCGCATTTGCAAACTGTCCGGTTTGTGAGCTGGAAGTCTTCAGGGTAATAGTATACTCCCCGTCCGACGGTATGTTGAACGTGGGCTGTACGGCGCTCGAAGTGGCAACGATCCGGCCATTCTGATCAAACACTTTCCATTCAATCACGTCACCCGTGATGTTCGTTTGGGTGATGACGATCTTGGAAGGGAAACATGCCTCCGGGGGTGTTGCCGTAAAGGTGGCTACCAGCGGCGCCAGGATAATGTTGATGCTCTTGGTGAACATCGTCTTACACGCCGCACGTGCTGTATTGGTTACGTTAAGTGTAATATCCTTCGGTCCGGGACTTACATACCTTATTGTACCCGGTGCTGTGCCGGAGAAAGAAGGCGGCTGTGAATCGACGCCGAACACCCAGTCATAGGTAAATGATCCCGGATCAATGATGCTCGAGGTGTTTGTAAATGTCACCAGCGACTCTCCGTTCAGGAAGGTTGGCACCGTGCCCTCGTTGAATGAGGCCACCGAACTCCGGAACACCTGGATATCCATAGTCACATCCGGCGGCGGGCAGTTGGCCGTATTGTTTGAACGGAAGATCACCTCGTAGATGATCGGGTTGTTGGTCGTCGTATTTGTGAACGTGTAGTTGATATTAAACGACGTGCCCATGACGATCTCCGGACCCGGAGGCGGTCCTTTAACGCGATAGGACCATTGCTGTGAATTGGTACCCACGCTGGAGTTCATGAAGGTGATCGACTCCCCACTGCAAATATCAGTCTTGTTGGGGATCACATTAACAATCGGATTGGGGTAAATCGTCACTGTTTTAGGCGGCGTAGTCTTGAAGCAGCCAGGATATGGAGGAGGCAGCTCGGTCTGCATGGAAGCCGGATAGTTCAGCGTGCTGTTCGGACTCAGGTTTGTATAGGTATGCTTGATCACCTTGGCAGGGACGTTTGTAGTAGCCTGATAAATTGAGTCTGCCGATTCACCAAAGCGCCAGGTATAGATGGTTCCCGCCACCTGGTTGTACTGGAAAGAAACCTGGTTGGGGCTACATTTAGCAGCCGGTCCGATTATACTGAACGTAGGATCCGTATCCCCTACGTTGACGATGAACGGAACGTTGACCGGCTGCGTACAGAAGACACCGTTGATTCGTGATGTCACGGAGGTGATTCTATACGTGTAAGCCGTAGCAATGGTGGGTGTTTCCTGGATCACTACTACGGGGCCCTTGTTCACCACATTTACAGTAGTCGTCGATGGCGGTGAGGCAGTCGTAATTGTATAGGTGAAATCAAACGGTGCCTGTCCGCCAAACTGGAATACGAGGTACTCCGAACTACCCAGACAGATGAAATCGGGAGAAGGGGTATTCAGGAAAGCGGCAGAAATCTGCGGAGCTACCGTGACTACCATGATCTTCGATGGGCCTGTACACGATCCACCAGAAGTACCCGGTGCATTCAAGGTGGGCACAATGGTATAAGTAAGTGTGGCCTGAGCTCCCGTTGTGTTGCTCATTGGCTGGTTAATAGTAGTCCCAGAGCCGTCAAAGGCCCCTGGCGCTCCAATTCCGCTTGGGTCGCTCACCGTCCAGGCAAATGTAACTCCAGCTGTCACCTTGCTGGAAAGTGGAACATTCAGTGTAGTGCCATGACAAACCGTTTGGTTGGAAGTGCCCAGCACATCCGGCACCGGATAAACCTGAACCGGAATTACCAGCGGTGTTCCCGTACATCCACTGGCCTGGGGTGTGACGGTGTATGTAACCGTTTGCAGCAGCGGCGATGTATTGTTAAACAGAATCTGAAAAATCTGATCGCCAGCGCCAGGTCCAGCACCGGTAACAGATCCAGCGGTGGGCGAAGTGGACGGTGCGGGCCAAGTCGAAACGGTATTGGCCACATCCGATGTAAACAATACATTGAAGATATCGCAGCTGCAAATCGCGGTCGTCACCGGCGGAACTGTGGTGAGGTTCGGTCGCGGATTCACATTGACAGTTACCGTTACATCATTCCCAATACAAAGCGCCCCTCCTGTCATCCGGGGACGGAATATGTAGGTTACAAATTCGGCGCTTGTTGACGTACTGTTGAGCAAGTCCACCAGCGAAGATCCATTGGCGAATACAGTTCCAGCAGGAGAAAAATTGGACACTATTCCTGAATTATTGGACGGGGTCACCGAGAACAGGAGGAAGTCAATACCTCCTACCGAAGGAAGTGTAGGTGAATTCAGGGCGATGTTGGGCGATACTTGTTCGCAAACTGTTACCAGTGAAGTCGATGGTACCAACCGCGGTCTTGGCTCAACCGTCACGGTAACTGGAACAGCTGTTCCTGAACAGCCTGCTCCTCCGCGGGCCCCGTTGGCAACTGCGGTGATGTTATACGTAACGGTGGCCGGTGAATTGGTATTGTTTATCAGGTTGTCTGTAATCTTGTAGCCAGCTGCCAGGTTAGAAAGGGCCGGAAAAAATCCTGTTATGGACCCGGCCGGTAAAGCCGAAGCTGTATAATTGAATGTAATTCCGCCCGCGGAAGGAATGGTGGGCGAAAGCAAATCGATATCCGTTGGATCATTCGAGGAAGAACTGAAGCTACAAAGGCTCACACCGGGCTTATTATTAACGGGAGCCGCTACGATCGGTGGCTCCACGGTAAGCACAATTAGTGTGGTTGGACCTTTGCAGCCTGATAGAGCAACTGGCTTAATTTGGTAGGTAACCGTTTGTATCGTGTTGGTCGTGTTTGTAAACACGTCATTCCTAATGACATTAACATCGGCCGTATTTCCAACACCAGCATTACCTCCACCTGGAGTAAGACCGGCAGGGATTGGCATGTTGGTATTGTAATCATAGCTAACGGCTGCCACACTGGTAGGGGAATTATCTGCCAGAACGATTCCAGAAATAATTCCAGTGCATACCGTCGCGTTCAGATTAGGCATACCGGGCGCCGGGTTTACTGTAAACACGATGGTTTGATCAGGGCCCTTGCAACCATCAATACTAATGGGCGCAATGGTATAGGTAACATTTAGCGGACCATTTGTTGTGTTGGTGTAGATATCTCCTGCCAGGAAATTTCCAGGTGTATATAATCCATAGCTTGCATTTACAATCGAAGCGCCCAAACCAGGAAACAAAACATTCTTATACTCAAATTGATTTATTGCAGGCGAAGTAGGTGTCGCGGCCTTGTTGATAGTTATCCCTAGCGCTACTCCACTGCAAAGCGGAGGAGGCGCTGTGGCTGCAAGCGTGGGCTGCGGGTTAATCACTACATCATAGTTTAGCAAGGCGCTCGAACAACCGGCGCTGCTAGTACCCCGGATTACGTACCGAACGGTTACTGGCGTCGGCCTTGTACTCGTGTACGTATCATTCTTCACATGATTAATGCCTCCTGATCCACCTGGAGCGGGGCCTGAGTTTCTAGTAAAGTTTGCTACTGGAGTTGTGAAATCATTGAACCCGGATCCGGCGTCATACAAGAGTTGCACAAATTGATATCCACCCGGTCCTACGTTTACAGACGTCCCATTCGTGCCTAAGACAATATTGACCGGGTTGCTAGTATTTGCATTGGTACTGCATATATCGGGAAATCCAGGATTCGCCAATACGGGTTCTGGATTCACGGTGATGGTAAAGTTCGTTGGAGCCCCTACACAACTTCCTCCGGTAGTCCCGGTGACGCTGAGGTTCGCAATAAATGGAACACTTCCGGTATTGATAGCCGCGACGAAACTAATGGCCCCGGCACCAGAACCCAGAATACCAATGGCCGTATTGTCGTTGGTCCAATTATATGTAACTGCTGGATCCAAACTCGAGGTGAAATTAATCGGGCCTACGGCCAATCCAGAGCAGACCACGACATTAGGAACCGGGTTAACTACGACCAACGGGCCAACGGAAACAACAATATTCTGCGGTGGGCTGGCACAGCCATTGGCGGTGGTAACGTATACATAGGTAACATTGATTGCTCCTGATGTTGTATTGGTCAATGTCTCACTAATATTACCCGTCCCGCTGGATGCCGCTTGACTAATTCCGGCAACTCCAGCCCTGCTCCATGCGAAGGTTGCTCCTGCTGTGGCACTTGTAGCCGTGTATGTAAATGTGGCTCCGCTGCAAATGCCTGCTGGCGCCAAGGTGCTGGTCAAAACGGGAATTGGATTCACTACCACCACTACGTTTTGCGGCAGACTGCTGCAACTGTTTGCGGAAACTACGTACACATAGGTTACCGAGATTGGCGCCGTGGTAGTATTTGTCAATATTTCGCTCACGTTGCCTGCACCCGCTGAGGCTGCTTCTGATATGCCAGCTACGGCCGCGCGGCTCCACGCAAAGGTCGCGCCACCCGTGGGGCTTGTTGCGGTATAATTAAACGGGGCTCCGCTGCAAATCGATGGAGGAGTTAACGTACTGCTTAATGCAGGAATAGGATTAACGGTTACCGTAACATTTTGCGGCGCGTTGCTGCAACTGTTTGCCGTAGTTACATACACGTACGTCACAACTATTGGCGCTGAAGTTGTATTCGTCAATGTTTCATTCACATTCCCAGTACTGCTGACGGGACCTTCGCTTATCCCAACTATGAAAGACCTGCTCCAGGCAAATGTTGCTCCAACTGTGGCGCTTGTTGCGTTGTAAGAGAATATTGTACCACTGCATATCGGTAATGGTGTGAGTGTGCTGCTCAGCGTTGGTATCGGATTAACCGTGACAACTACATTCTGCGGAGCACTTGGGCAGCCATTGGCGGTAGTTATATAAATATACGTAACGTTTATAGGCGCCGTGGTTGTATTCGTTAGGATTTCACTTACGTTACCAGCGCCGGCAGAGGCCGCCTGTGTGATACCTGCAACAAGAGCACGGCTCCATGCAAATGAAGCCCCGGCTGTAGCACTGGTTGCTGTATAAGAAAATGTTGATCCACTACATATTGAAGGTGGAGTCAATGTGCTGCTCAAAACAGGAACAGGGTTTACAGTTACCACCACGTTCTGCGTAGGGCTAACGCATCCGTTTGCGGTTGTTACGTAAGCATAAATAACATTGATCGGCGCCGTCGTAGTATTTGTCAGCGTTTCACTCACATTGGCAATACCCGCAGTAGCAGCCTCGGTAATCCCAGCTATCGCTGCGCGACTCCAGGCAAACGTTGCTCCCGCAGTGCCACTCAATGCATTGTATGTGAAAGTTGCTCCACTGCATATGGCTGCAGGCGTAAGTGTGCTGCTCAATACAGGGATCGGGTTAACAACCACCACCACATTTTGCGGTGCGCTTACACAACCGTTTGCGGTAGTTACATACGCATACGTCACATTAATAGGTGCCGTCGTTGTGTTTGTTAACGTTTCACTCACATTAGCTATACCCGCTGAAGCTCCTTGACTGATTCCGCCCACAACGGACCGGCTCCACGAGAAAGTCGCACCTGCCGTGGCGCTTGTTGCCATGTATGCAAACGTTGACCCGCTGCAGATTGCCGGAGGTGTGAGCGAGCTACTCAATGAAGGGAATGGATTAACCGTTACCACCACATTCTGAGGGGCACTCGGGCAACCATTGGCTGTTGTTATATAAACATAGGTAACATTGATCGGCGCCGTTGTTGTATTGGTCAGGGTCTCACTCACATTTCCCGGACCCGCAGTAGCTCCTTCGGTTATGCCTGCAACTGCCGCGCGACTCCACGCAAAGGTCGCTCCCGCCGTCGCGGTCGTCGCTGTATAGTTAAATGTTGCCGCGCTGCATATGGCAGGAGGCGCTAATGTGCTGGTGAGTGTCGGTATCGGGTTAACTGCCACAACCACATTCTGTGGAATGCTTGGGCAACCGTTGGCGGTGGTCACATAAACGTAGGTAACATTGATCGATGCTGTCGTTGTATTGGTCAGCGTCTCGCTCACATTGCCTGCACCAGCGGTTGCAGCCTCTGTAATTCCTGGTACAGCCGCTCTGCTCCACGCAAAAGTTG
The DNA here is from genome assembly GCA_034440075.1 of Cytophagales bacterium. GTDB lineage: Bacteria > Bacteroidota > Bacteroidia > Cytophagales > Cyclobacteriaceae > ELB16-189. The sequence continues at coordinate 15,932 of JAWXBL010000008.1, read as the reverse complement.
CCAGCGCTGTAGCACTTGTCGCTGTGTAGGTAAAGGTCGCTCCGCTGCAAATGCCGGGTGGCGCAAGTGTACTGCTCAAAGTAGGAAGCGGGTTAACGGCAACTACCACATTCTGAGGCGCACTCGGGCATCCGTTGGCAGTTGTAACATATACATAAGTCACATTGATCGGCGACGTCGTAATATTGGTCAGCGTCTCACTAACATTCCCGACACCTGCTGATGCTCCCTGGCTGATACCAGCAACAACAGCCCTGCTCCATGCAAAGGTTGCTCCGGCGGTGGCACTAGTCGCAGTGTAGGCAAATGTTGATCCGCTGCAGATGGCCGGTGGCGTCAAGGTGCTGCTCAATGCAGGAATCGGATTAACTGTCACCACCACATTCTGCGGGGCGCTGATACAACCGTTGGCCGACGTTATATAAACATACGTTACGACAATCGATGCTGTCGTCGTGTTAGTCAGTGTTTCGCTCACGTTTCCTGCACCTGCAGTTGCCGCTTCGGTAATTCCCACAACTGCTGCGCGACTCCATGAAAATGCAGTTCCTGCTGTTGCGCTCGTGGCCGTATAAATAAATGTAGCCCCGCTGCAAATAGCCGGCGGCGTCAATGTGCTGCTCAACACTGGAGTCGGGTTAACTGCAACGACCACATTTTGCGGTCCGCTGAAACAGCCGTTTGCTGAAGTTATATAAACGTAGGCCACATTAATTGATGCCGTCGTCGTATTGGTAAGTGTTTCACTTACGCCTCCAATTCCGGCTGAAGCTCCCTGGCTGATACCGGCTACTGCTGCGCGACTCCAAGCAAAAGTTGCCCCGGCAGTGGCGCTCGTAGCTGTATAACTGAACGTTGTTGCACTGCAGATTCCGGGTGGCGCCAATGTGCTGCTCAAAACAGGAATCGGATTAACTGTTACAACCACATTCTGAGGCACGCTAGGGCAACCATTGGCCGTAGTTATATACACATAAGTCACATTAATTGGCGCCGTCGTTGTGTTTGTCAACACTTCACTCACATTTCCTGCGCCGGCGCTTGCTGCTTCGGTAATTCCCACCACGGCCGCACGACTCCACGCAAATGCTGATCCCGCTGTTGCGCTGGTTGCGGTATAATTAAATGTAGCGCCACTGCATATAGCAGGTGGAGTCAGTGTGCTGCTAAGTGTGGGAATCGGATTGACAACTACTGCCACATTCTGTGGGGCGCTGGGGCAACCATTTGCAGTAGTCACATAAACATAGGTAACACTGATAGGTGCCGTTGTCGTGTTGGTCAATGTCTCGCTCACATTGCCTGCACCAGCTGTCGCTGCTTCTGTAATCCCTCCTATCGCTGATCGGCTCCACGCGAATGTTGCTCCCCCTGTCGCGCTTGTCGCTGTATAATTAAATACGGAAGCACTGCATATCGCTGGCGGTGTCAGGGTGCTGCTCAAAACCGGAATGGGATTAACAGCGACCACCACATTCTGAGGCGGGCTGACACAACCATTAGCAGAAGTAACGTAAACGTAGGTCACGTTAATAGGTGCGGTCGTAATATTGGTCAACGTCTCATTCACATTGCCTGCCCCTGCTGATGCGCCCTGGCTGATGCCACCTACCGCTGCGCGACTCCATGCAAAGGTAGCTCCCGCAGTTGCACTGGTAGCTGTATAGCTAAACGTCGATCCACTACAGATTGCCGGAGGTGCCAGCGTACTGCTTAATACAGGGATTGGATTAACTGCTACAACCACATTCTGAGGGGGGCTGCTGCAACTATTCGCTGTTGTTACGTAAACGTAAGTCACATTGATTGGCGCAGTAGTCGAATTGGTTAACGTCTCATTCACATTTGCAACTCCTGCAGAAGCTGCCTCTGCGATCCCAGGTACCAAAGCACGGCTCCACGCAAAAGTAGCTCCGCCAGTTGCACTCGTTGCCGTATAAGTAAATGCCGCGCCACTGCATATTGCCGCTGGTGTCAATGTGCTGCTTAGAACAGGCGTAGGGTTTACTGTAATGGTATAACTCTGAGCAGGTCCGGCGCAATTCGGTGCAGCAGTTGCAGTAGGAGTCACACTGAAGGTGACCGTGCCCGGCGATGTGGTGGTATTATTAAGAGGTGTAGTTAGCTGGCCCGCAGTTGGAGGTTGGCCGACAAACACACCGATGATCCCAGGTGATACGCTGGATACTGTCCAGGAGAAAGTACTTGGCTGGTCCGCTGCCAGCGTAAAAGGTGTGGCAGCGGTAAAGGGTGCTTCGCCGCTGCAAATTGCGGCGGCGAAAGGCGCAACCATCACCGGAGGATCTGACAGCGTGACATCCAATGTTCCCAACGTTCCAGCACACCCTGCGCTGTTTGTTTCAAAGACAGTTATCCGCGCAAAATTCTGCACGGAAGAGAAATCAATAAACACGGAAGGGCCACCACTTGGTCCGTTAAAGGTTGCTCCTCCAAGGGGCAAGGCCCACGTGTAGGAGGATCCGGCGTTAGGTGATGTAACTTCGAACTTTACCAGATTCTGACCTTTACAGAATATCGTTGAAGGTCCAGGGTTACTTTGGAATGCTACCGGTCCCGGATTTGCAATAATGTTTACAGTCAGGTTGTTTGGCAACCCATTACATCCTGACGTGCTCTTTTCTGTCACAGACAGGACGCCTGAAGGAGTTCCTGGCAACGTACCGACAGGGAAACGCAGCACGAGAAAGAATACGCTTGTGAATGGGCCTAGGCCCCCTCCTGCTGTAGCTCCGCCTCCGCCAGCAACAATAGTGAACCCGGCGGGCACTGTCCATGAATAGGTGTTTGCCCCATTGGCAGTTACAGAATAAAATACATTGGCCGTATTATTTTCGCACACCAAAGTGAAGCCGGTTACCGGGTTTGCTCCAGGAGTCGGATTCACGGTTACAACAACACTTTCTCCTGGGGCATTATTACACCCATTTGCAGTTGTTATATATACGTAGGTGACATTGATGGGGCTGGTAGTAACATTTGTCAGCGGTTCGCTAACGTTGCCAGCTCCCGCAGTTGCTCCTTCTAATATTCCTGCAACGGCGGCCCGACTCCATGTAAATGTTGATCCCACTGTAGCACTTGTAGGTACGTAGTTAAAAGTGCCATTGCACATGCCGGCAGGGGCCAATGTGCTGCTAAGTATGGGCGTCGGGTTAACCGTTACTACAATTTGAAAATTCGCACCCACGCAGGATCCTGCAGCACCAGAGGTTGGCGTTACTGTGTAGGTGGCCGTTGCCAGCGATGTGGAAGGATTTGTCAATGTTTGACTTATCGAAGGCTGCCCTGCCTGACCACTTGACCCAGTGATTCCTCCCGTCACAACTGGAGGGGCCCATGTATAAGTTGTTCCGCCAGGAACAATAGTGGCTGCCGTCGGAACCCCATCGACAGGGCTTACCGTGAAGGCCGTGCCGCTACATATAGCCGCAGGTGTCTGATTAGGTATTACTGGTTTCGGATTTACGGTTACAAAAACCTGGAAGCTGGGACCAGCACATAAACCTGAAGCGCCTGAAGTTGGTATCACCACATAAGTCGCTGTCTGTGGCACATTCGTTGGATTAGTCAACACCTGACTGATGGAGGCCTGGCCTGCCTGAGCGCTTCCACCCGTTATTCCTCCAGTTACAACAGGTGCACCCCATGCGTATGTCGTACCGCCAGGAACAATTGTTGCTGCCGTTGGAACTCCGTTGGAGGGACTTATTGTGAATGCAGATCCGCTGCAAACAGAAATAATCCTGTCAAAAATTTCTGGTGTAGGATTTACCTGTACGACCACATTTTGAGGAGCGCCACTACATCCAGCGGCCGTGGTGGTATAGATATAAGTTACAGTCTTGAATAGTGTCGTGGTATTGGTAAGAACTTCATTGATAGTTCCTGCTCCTGCTCCTGCAGGTTCGCTAATACCCGCAACTGCCGCCCGGGTCCATGCAAACGTGGCGCCAATGGTAGCACTTGTTGGCACATAATTGAAGTTTGACAAACTACAAACCGCTGGCGGTGTCAGTGTGCTATTCAAGACCGGAAGCGGGTTGACATTTACTGCAACATTTTGTCCCAGGTTGCTACATCCATTTGCGGTGGTGATATATACATAGGTAACAGAAATAGGCGCAGTCGTGGTGTTGGTTAGCAGTTCATTTGGATCAGCATTGCCGCCTCCAGTTGATCCTAAACTTGCACCTTGTGATATGCCGGCTACTACGGCTCTTGTCCATGCAAATGTAGCCCCTGCTGTTGCGCTCGTTGGCGCATAGTTAAAAACCGTTGCACTACATATGTCTGGCGGTGACAGCGTGCTGCTGAGAACAGGAATAGGGTTTACTACAACAACTACATTTTGTCCAGCATTGGGGCAGCCGTTTGCGGTGGTTGTATAAAAGTAAGTGACATTAATCGGCGCTGTGGTTGTATTTGTAAGTGTCTCGTTCACATTGGAGGCGCCGGCGGTTGCTGCTTCTGTGATTCCAACTACTGCTGCCCTGCTCCAGGTAAATGCTGCACCTACTGTAGCACTTGTAGGCGTATAAATAAATGCTGTTGAGCTGCAAATCGCCGGAGGCGTCAGCGAACTGCTTAATATCGGGGTAGGATTGACGGTTACTACAACATTTTGCGGGTTATTGCAACCCGCAAAACTTGAAACAAATGCGTAGGTTACATTGACAGGAGCCGTCGTCGTGTTTGTAAGCATTTCAGCAACTACCCCACTTGCAATCGGGCCTACACCAACTTGCGATATTCCAGCTACCCCCGCGCGGGTCCATTGGAAAGTTGCGCCGACTGTAGCACTTGTTGCCGTGTAGTTAAAGTTTACAGCAACACCGCTGCTGCAAATTGCAGGGGGAGACAATCCGCTGCTCAAAGAAGGCGTCGGATTTACATTTACCACTACATTAAACGGACCTGGGTTGGGGCATCCATTGGCAGTTACTGTATAAATGTAGGTGACTGCTATAGGTGCCGCCGTAATGTTGGTAAGGACTTCATTCACATTGCCTGCACCTGCAGACGCTGCCTGGCTGATTCCTACAACAACGGCCCTTCCCCAGTTGAAGGTCGCCCCAGGTGTTGAACTTGTGGCAGTATATATGAAGGCTACGCCGCTACATATGGCTGGTGGTGTCAACGTACTTGTAAATGCCGGGATTGGATTCACTGTCACCGGGACACTTTGGCCCGGTGCATTGTTGCAGCCATTGGCGGAAGTGATGTAAGTATACGTTACTACAATTGGTAGCGGAGTCGTATTTGTGAGCGTCTCGCTTACATTACCGGCTCCAGCCGAAGCTGCTTCAGAAATACCAACCGTTAGAGGTCTGCTCCATGCAAACGTTGCTCCGGCTGTTGCGCTCGTGGCAGTGTAGGAAAAAGTAGAGCCACTGCAAATCGCAGGTGGCGTCAATGTGCTGCTAAGTACCGGTATTGGGTTTACGGTAACTACAACGTTTTGCCCTGGATTCGTACATCCATTCGCAGACGTTGTGTAAACATACGTCACGTTTATTGGCGCGGTCGTCGTATTGGTTAATGCTTCAGCAGGATCTCCAAATCCCAGTGTCGGACCGGCCGGCAAAATGCCGGCAATCGTAGCGCGGTTCCATGGAAATACAGCTCCTCCGGTGGCGCTTGTAGGCACATAATTAAATACCGATCCACTGCAGATGGCTGGAGGTGTAAGTGTACTCGATAAAACCGGTATGGGATTAACAACTACTACCACGGAGTTTGGCACTGGATTATTACAGCCGTTCGCACTAACCGTATACACATAGGTAACATTGATTGGGGCAGTAGTGATATTCGTCAGTATTTCATTGGGGTTCCCTCCGGCACCGGGCAAACCACTGCCGCTCGATGCGGCTTCCGCAATACCTACCACCACAGCTCTGGTCCATGCAAAGCTGGCACCTGGTGTGCTACTCGCCGGGACATAGCTGAATATTGTCCCGCTGCAGATGGCAGGTGGTGTCAACGTACTGGTAAATACGGGTACCGGATTTACTGTCAATACAACATTTTGAGGGTTGCTGCAGCCGTTGGCAGTAAGGGTAAATGCGTAGGTTACGTTGATAGGAAATGTAGTCGTGTTGGTAAGCGATTCGCTGATCATGTTGCTGGCGATGGGGCCAACGCCCGGCTCCGTGATGCCCCCTACTGCTGCCCTTGTCCATGAAAATGCAGTGCCTCCGGTTGCACTGGTTCCAGTATAATTGAAGATTACTCCGCTGCAAATGGCCCCGGTAAGTGAACTACTTAACGTCGGCGTTGGATTTACCGGCACCACAACGTTTTGGACATTATTACACCCATTGGCGCTTACGGTGTATGCATATGTTACGTTTACTATAGCGGCAGATGTGTTGGTTAAAATCTCGTTAGGATTGTTTGCCCCAGATGTAGGTCCAAGTGGCAAAATATTTGCAACCACTGCCCTGTTCCAGTTAAACGTCGTTCCTCCGGTAGCACTCGTAGGAACGTAGCTGAATGTCGTCCCGCTACAAATTGCGGCAGGTGTTAGTGTACTGCTGAGGAGCGGAAGCGGATTCACAGAGACTACCACACTTTGTCCCGGGCTGTTGTTACAACCGTTCGCGCTGGTGATGTATATATACGTTACGTTTATTGGTGCTGCGGTCACATTCGTGAGCACTTCCGCAACGTTGCCGGCACCTGCTGAAGCCCCCTCACTAATACCACCAACTACAGCCCTGGTCCATGCAAAGGTCGCCCCTGCTGTAGCACTGGTGGGGGTATAACTGAATACATTGGCTGTACAGATTCCGGTTGGCGCAAGAGTACTGGTTAACACCGGAATCGGGTTTACTGCCACCACCACATTTTGCGGGTTGCTGCAACCGCCGGATGTTAAGATAAACGCATAGGTTACATTGATGGGCGCCGTCGTTGTGTTTGTCAGCGTTTCACTAATGAGATTGCTGGCTATCGGGCCAACTCCAGGTTCTGTGATTCCCGCGATGGTTGCGCGAGTCCATGAGAAAGTGGCTCCGCCTGTTGCGCTATTACCTGTATAATTAAATGTTGATCCGCTGCATATACCCGGTGGTGTGAGGGAACTGCTGAGGACCGCTACAGGATTCACATTCACTACCACATTGAACGGCCCGGCATTCGTACAACCATTGGCTGTAACTGAATAGGCGTAAGTTACCGGGATCGCTGCAGCTGTCGTATTATTGAGAAGTTCATTCGGATTTCCAGCGCCTGCACTTGCACCTTGCGTAATTCCTACCACTGCTGCCCGGCTCCAGGCGAATGTAGCACCAGCAACTCCGCTGGTTGGTGTGTAGCTAAAGTTTGTTCCACTGCATATCGCAATTGGTGTCAAAGTACTCGTAAAGTTTGGTATCGGATTTACTGTTACTACAACATTCTGTCCGGGGTTTACACATCCATTTGCTGTCGTTGTATAAACATACGTAACGCTAATTGGCGCCAGGGTTGAATTTGTCAGGGCCTCCATAGGATTTCCTGCACCTGCTGTCGGACCAGCTGGTGCTATGCCTGCAATTGTAGCACGCGACCAGGGGAAGGTGGCACCCGCGGTGGCGCTGGTAGGCACATAGCTAAATGTAGCCCCACTGCAAAATGCGGGTGGTGCGAGTGATGACGACAATACCGGAATTGGGTTTACCGTAACAACTACGCTTTGACCAGCATGCTGACAGGCATTGGCGAGAGGTCTGAAAATATAAGTTACATTGATAGGAGCCGTTGTTGTATTACCTAATGTCTCACTTGGATTTCCTGTACCCGATGTGGGACCCACTGGGGTAATACCCGCGATCGTAGCTCTGGTCCAAGGGAATGTACTGCCTGCTGTAGCACTTGTCGGCACATAGCTGAACAAGGTTCCGCTGCATATCGCAGGTGGAGTCAATGTGCTGGTCAAAACCGGAATTGGATTAACAACAACCACAACATTATTTCCAGCCGGATTCGGGCAACCATTGGCGGTGACGGTGAACACATAAGTTACGCTGATCGGCGCCGTGGTGGTATTGGTTAACGCCTCATTTGGGTTCCCCGTCCCACCCGTAGGACCAACAGGTGTTATTCCTGCTATAGATGCCCGCGTCCAGGGGAATGTTGCTCCCGCTGTACTGCTGGTTGGTGTGTAGCTAAAATTGGAGCCACTGCAAATCGCCGGTGGCGTCAATGAACTTGTAAATGCCGGGATTGGATTTACTATAACCTGCACATTTTGTCCTGCGTGCTGACATGCATTCGCCAACGGGCGAAACACATAGGTAACAGTTATTGGGGCGGTGCTCGAGTTGGTTAATGTCTCATTGGGATCACCCATCCCGGAAGTTGGCCCTGCAGGGGTTATGTTGGCTTGAAAAGCACGGGTCCACGGGAAAGTTGCTCCGGCTGTCGCACTGGTAGGCGTATAGGTAAACAAACTTCCACTGCATATGGCCGGAGGCGTTAACGATGAACTAAGCGCCGGAATCGGATTCACGGTAACAACAACGTTTTGTCCGGGATGCTGACATCCTGCGGCCAGCGCCCTAAACACGTAGGTTACGTTAATTGGAGCTGTGGTTGAGTTCGTCAACGTTTCGCTGGGATTTCCAGTACCAGAAGTAGGGCCAGCAGGGGTTATCCCAACAATTGTAGCGCGGGTCCATGGAAATGTTGCTCCTCCGGTGACACTTGTCGGCACATAACTAAACAACGTTGCACTACAAATGGCAGGCGGCGTAAGTGAACTGCTCAATGAAGGCGTTGGATTCACATTGACCACCACATTTTGTCCTGGCGCATTGCTACATCCAGCAGCTGTTGATATGTACACATAGGTAACCGGAATGGCTGCAGTCGTGGTGTTTGTAAGCGTCTCGCTTACGTTGCCTGCTCCTGCTGAAGCTGCCTCCGTAATTCCAGCAACCAGTGCCCTGCTCCAGGCAAATGTTGTTCCTGGTGTAACACTTGTTGCCGTGTAGTTAAACACGGTGCCACTGCAGATAGCTGGCGGCGTCAGGCTGCTGCTCAGCGTGGGTATAGGGCGAGTTGTGAATTGAATAACATTGGAATTGGTCGTTGGGCAAACGCCGGAGGATGCTTGCCTTCTGTAATAAATTCCTGCAGCCACCGCAGGCGGATCAAAAACATTTGAATTTACCCCCACGTTAGTTGGCGGGGCGAAAGTTCCGTCGGGGGAAGTTTGCCACTGATAGGTATATGGACCACCCGCACCGCCCGATGCATCTGTAGTGCTTGTAAAAGCAGCTGGGTCAGTATTTAAGCACACAGATATGGGTGTGGCTCCAAGGGGGTGAGCTATAACTCCAGGAACTACAACATTCTGGATGATAAAAGTTACGGTCCTTGGTAGACTCTCACAAGTAGCACTTGTAGTTACGGTCTGTGTAACGTAGTAGGTAATATTATTTGCTATCGTTTTGTTGACCACCGGTGCATCATCGAGCACGGGATTAAACCCCGCGGCAGTTTTTAAAAGTATTGTGAGCGCAGCATCTTTATACCACTTGAAGGTTGCGCCCCCTACTCCAGCGGCAGTTAGATTATAGCTTGGGTCGGCCATGTTGACGCAGAAAGTTGCCGGTGAAGGCAAAACCGTCGGAGGTAATGGCCGCTGAACCAGAATGATATCATCCGTGACCGTAATGGGTGCGGAGTCTCCGTTGGCATCTGCAGCCGGAGAGCCGGTTGGTATTAAACCGCCATCACCAAATGGAACGCCCACCTGGTTGTCATACGGGTTACAAATGTTCCACATTCTCAACCTAACAGTAAACGTGTTGTCAGGTCCAAATACGTTTGTGTTTAATACATGTATTTGAAAACTGGGAGGTAACGCTGTCAACTCTGTGTTAGGCCCGGCCAGCATGGTAATAGGGCCATTATATGGGAAAGTAATCTGGAGCCCGCCGCCTGCACCAAATGTGTTAGCTCCGGGAGGCCAGTTGTTTGTCCCGGGAGGAATGATAACTTCCACTTTATCCATAAAATCCGGGTTCGCCGCATTTTCACCGTAGACGTATTGGTACCAGCGTTGCTGACTGTTCTTAATACTTGTTTCAATAGGAGCAACACAGTTGATTACCGACGAGTTGGTAAAATTCACCGTAACATCCTGACCTTCACAAACTTTTATGTTAGGAACCGGTGCCAAACCAATTGATCCAAGTGCCGCATTGGCTAGATCATCGTATACTTCATAGGTCTGATTTTGAAAAACTGAACCGGTACCTTCATCGGTGTACGCCAGAAAGGTTCTGGCTTGATAGGTACACACAGTGCCGTTATCAGGATAGGTGGTCCCCGCTGATGCCGACCAAACTTGAAGCGCCCTGTTAAATTGGGCGGGGTTTGTTAGCGTTGGCGTGATAAATATTGAAAGTCCAGTTTGAGCACTTATACTGTAATAGAAGTACGTTCTAAACTGAAGGAGGTATGGATCTCCATAGGGAATACCTGTAAAACTGGTATTCATGACGACCGGCCTGGCTCCACAAACGTTTGGATTTGTACCCGTCTGGTCACTACCAGGTGAAGTGGCACTGTATACGTTTCCTCCTAAAGTGGAAAATGATGTAGCAAAGGGTGCAGAGAAATTAACGTCGCCGACGTCTCCAGCAACAACTCTAATAAAATAAGTTGTTCCTGCCGCAAGACCAGCAAACCTGGAACCTGCATATGGGGTGCCTGCGAAAGATGGAAATGATGGGGTTGAAGCCGCAGTAAATCCCTGCACCTGAGAAAGTATTGAACCGACTGGAGTCCCTGGGACCTCGACAGCACCATTAACAGGTGAATTTTGTACTCCTGGCGTAATTGCCGCTGTCCTAATTTCGGCCGCTGTCATCGCGCCTGGATCCGTAGTATAGATGGCAACATACATGGTTCCCGCCTCGTTTAGGGCACCCCTGATCCACAATGAAAAAATCCCTGCACCAATAAACTGAGAACCCCCAACAAAGCCTATCGCAGGGGAAGGTGGTGGTGGATTCACTTCCGCTGCAAAGGGCCCATGTGCAAAGGTTTGAGGTGCGGGCGCTATATCAACGCATACATCCGAATCAACGCATACATCCGAGTTGCCCGGGGTGGTATCTGTTAACCGAAAGGGAAAAGAGTTCGCCCCATAGGTTGAAAATGAAAATAGATAACAGAAAGCAACAAAGACTAAGGAGGAAAGGCTTCTCATGAAATAAGTTGACGCATTCAAAGAGTATATCCTTTATACATTATTAATAGTAACCGATTTCGGCCAATTTTCAAACTTTGCCTAAACTCCTCAAATTTGAAATAAATTCAAAGGAGCCCTCCCTCGCAAACCCAAATAATCTACCTTTGCAGCCAAATTTCAGGGCCATCCATGACTTCCAATGCCAGATACATATTCGTTACCGGAGGCGTCACTTCCTCCCTCGGCAAAGGCATCATCTCCGCCTCCCTGGGTATGCTCCTCCAGGCCCGCGGCTTTACTGTCACCATCCAGAAGTTTGATCCCTATATTAATATAGACCCGGGAACCCTCAACCCATACGAGCACGGGGAATGCTTCGTAACCGACGACGGGGCGGAAACAGACCTCGATTTGGGTCATTATGAGCGGTTTTTGAACATCCGCACCTCCCAGGCCAACAACATCACCACCGGCCGCATCTATAATAATGTCATCACCCGAGAACGAAAAGGCGAATTCCTCGGCAAAACGGTGCAAGTGATCCCCCATATCACCGACGAAATCAAGCGAAACATCTATTTATTGGGCGAAACGGGCCTGTATGACTTCATTATCACCGAAATTGGCGGTTCGGTAGGTGACATCGAGTCGCTGCCCTTTATTGAAGCTGTCCGCCAGGTGCGGTGGGATCTGGGCTCAAACCACTCCTTAGTGATTCACCTCACGCTCATCCCCTACCTGAAGGCCGCCAAAGAACTCAAGACGAAGCCCACCCAGCATTCCGTCAAGAAACTTCTCGAGGAAGGGGTGCAGCCCGATATTCTTGTCTGCCGTACGGAAATGCCGCTTCCCATGGAGATCCGCAAGAAAGTGGGCCTCTTCTGCAACGTGCAGCTCAATTCCGTAATCGAAGCCATCGATGTGGATACGATATATGACGTACCCCTGCTCATGCGCAAGGAGAAACTCGATGAACGCGTCATGGCCAAGATGAAGGTCACCTCCAAACACGATCCTGAACTGGAGGAATGGAAAACCTTTCTCGGAAAACTTAAAAATCCTGCCGACGAGATCCGCATCGGACTCGTTGGAAAATACGTCTCCCTCCCCGACGCCTACAAATCCATTGCGGAAGCCTTTATCCACGGCGGCTCCGCCAATGACTGCAAGGTCAATCTCAAATGGATCTCTTCTGAAGAAATAACAAAAGAGAACGTCGCCACCATCCTGAACGGGCTTCACGGGGTGCTGGTTGCGCCTGGTTTTGGAGAACGCGGGCTGGAAGGGAAAATCGAAGCGATCAAGTACGTGCGCGAAAATAAGATTCCTTTCCTGGGCATCTGCCTGGGCATGCAATGCGCGGTCGTTGAATTCAGTCGAAATGTGCTCGGACTCGCCGCCAGCACCACCGAGCTGGATCCCAAGACGAAGCATCCGGTCATCGATATGATGGAAGACCAGAAAAAAATCACCACCAAGGGAGGCACCATGCGCCTGGGCTCGTACGAGTGCAAGCTGAAAAAAGGATCGAAGACTGCCGCCGCGTACGAGGAGGGAATGATCCAGGAACGGCATCGTCACCGATACGAGTTCAACAACAAATATCTGGAACAAATCGAAGAAGCCGGACTCAAGGCCGTGGGCATCAACCCGGAATCCGGGCTGGTGGAAGTTGTCGAACTGAAAGATCATCCCTGGTTTGTAGGCGTCCAGTTTCATCCGGAGCTGAAGAGTACCGTGCTTAATCCCCATCCCCTCTTTGTCAAATTCATCGAGGCTGGAATCAACTATAAGAAATTGAATCCCTGATACTTCTAAATCATTATGGACCGTAACTCAGCCATTGGGCTAACTTTAATTGCCGTACTTCTTTACGCGTACTTTACGTTTTTCGCTCCGGAGCCTCCCAAAGAGACCCCGGCGCCGATCACACGGAGCGAAACCGCTGACGCACTCACACAGGATCCGGCCGCTTCTCAGAAAGCCTCGCCAACGGATACCTCCGTAGCAATAGCTGCGGTCGCGCCCCGGGAGGAGAAGCTTACGCGGATTGAAACCAAAGACCTCGTTCTCACTTTTTCGAGCCGCGGCGGCGTCATCAAAGAGGTTGAGCTGAAAAAATTCAAGACGTACTACAAGCAACCGCTCCTCCTGGCATCCTCGTCTTTCAATTCCGTGAAACTGAATGCCACCCTGGAAGGAAAGGAAGTGGATCTGTACTCCCTCCCCTACACAACCGAAAGTCGTCCTTCCGGTGACAGCACCATCGTTACGTTTACTACCACCCTGGGGGATGGAAAGTCACTAAAGAACATATACTCCATTCCGTCTGAAGGGTATCAAATCCGGTATCGGATAGAATCCCAGCAGCTTGGCGCTTCTCTGAACGGCGACCACCTGACGTACCTCTGGACAGACCTTATTCCCACCCAGGAGAAAGACATTGCGGACAGCCGCACCAAGACCACCGTCAACTACTTCACAACCAGCGGTGATTTCGACGGACTCAGCGAAACATCGCAGGATCCGGAAATGGAAGCCCTCGCTGAGCCTATCAAATGGGTTGGCATCCGGCAGAAATTCTTTACGAGCGCCATCATTGCCAATAGGAGTTTTTCAGGCGGGGAAATCAGTACGCATGTGAACGTGGCCGACACCACTGTCGTGAAGTCCGCCAGTGTAAAACTGCTCATCCCCAAAGCTGACCTTATCGCCAACCAGGCCCGTTTCACCTACTTCTTTGGCCCCAACGACCACAAGATTCTTTCCGGCATAACGGACGGTTTCTCCCGCAACCTTTACCTGGGATGGCCGCCCGTGCTGTGGGTGAACCAGTTCCTGATTATCCCCATTTTCCACTTTTTGGAAAAATTTGTCAGCAGCTACGGGATCATCATCATGATCCTGGTGATTATCATCAAGCTGCTGCTGGCGCCGCTCTCCTACACTTCGTATTTAGGGATGGCAAAGATGCGCTTGCTGAAACCTGAACTTGATCTCATCAAGGAAAAGAACGGCGACAACCAGACGCAGACGCAGCAGGACCAGATGAAGCTGTACCAGCAGGCGGGTGTCAATCCGTTCAGCGGATGCATCCCGCTTATTCTGCAGATGCCCATTCTCTTTGCCATGTTCTATTTCTTCCCGGTTTCTGTGGAGTTGCGGCAGCAGCCGTTTCTCTGGGCCGATGACCTTTCTACCTACGATTCCATCATGAGCCTGCCGTTTGCCATTCCGTTCTACGGAAGCCACGTCAGTCTCTTCGTGCTCCTCATGACGGCATCTACTCTCATTTATACGTGGCAAAACAACCAGCTCACCTCGGTAACCGGCCCCATGAAGTCCCTCTCGTATTTCATGCCGGTGATATTCATGTTTGTGTTGAATTCATTCTCATCCGGGTTGAGTTTCTACTATTTCGTTTCCAACCTGGTAACCTTTGCGCAACAGGCTATTATCAAGCGGTTTGTAGACGAAGACAAGATCCTGGCTGTGATGGACGACCACAAGAAAAAAATGGCCACCGGCACGGGCAAAAAATCAAAATTCATGACCAAACTCGAAGAGGCCATGAAGGCCGGTGAAGAGTCCCGGAAAAAGAAAGGCTGATGCGTAAATCGGTGAGGCAGTGAGGGCTGCCGAGGTATCACCGAATTAAGAATGGGCTCCTTATATTTGTCGGCGGCAAAACAGCTGGAGTTACGTGATGGGTTTGTTAAAAGCCACACCTGCCCGAATGAATTCATTCAGGCGGGGATTGCACAGATTTATGAACAAATCATCTGTGCTAATCTGAGTAATCAGTGGCAAAAGGCATTCAGTGCGGATGTCCAGTTAGTAGTACGGAATTTTTTTTATCTGAATCACAACCACTTACCTGCGAATGGGCAAAATTATTGCGATAGCAAACCAAAAAGGAGGCGTAGGAAAGACGACCACGGCCATCAACCTGGCTGCGAGCCTGGCCGTACTGGAAAAGAAAACGCTCCTCCTGGATGCCGATCCGCAGGCCAATTCCTCGTCGGGATTGGGCATTGATCCCAAGACGGTAAAATTGAGCATCTACGAATGCATGGTGGACAATGGCAACATTCACGAGGCCATCGTCCCCAATGAGTTGGCTTTCCTCAGCGTCCTCCCCTCGCACATTGACCTGGTGGGAGCCGAAGTAGAGATGGTAAACATTGAACACCGGGAGGAACGCATGCGCAACGCGCTGGAACAGATCAAGGACGAATACGACTTCATCATTATCGACTGCTCCCCTTCACTCGGCCTTATTACTATCAACTCGCTGACAGCAGCAGATTCCATCATCATCCCGGTGCAGTGCGAGTACTTTGCCCTGGAAGGACTTGGTAAGCTTCTCAATACCATCAAGATCATCCAGACCCGACTGAATCCACAACTCGAAATCGAAGGAATCCTTCTTACCTTGTATGACTCGAGGACATCGCTGGGCAACCAGGTTGTGGAAGAGGTACGGACCCACTTTAAGAATATCTCCTTCAAGACCATCATCCCGCGGAATGTCAAGTTGAGTGAAGCGCCGAGTTTCGGGCTGCCGGTCATCGTGCACGATGCGGAAAGCAAGGGAGCGGTTGCTTACCTGAACCTGGCTCATGAAATAATCGACAAAAACGGGCTGAGCAAATGATGAAAAAGAAAGGACTTGGCAGGGGGCTTAGCGCGTTGCTTAGTGACACGCCGGAAAGCAGTAGGC